>CAWFFI010000013.1:0-36679 GCA_963815005.1 uncultured Actinomycetes bacterium | reverse complement strand
CTTATATTGCTCGAGCGCGTCCCGGCTCTTCGCCGAGAAGTGCGTGGACGGGATCGTCGCGAACCGCGACACGTGCGAGCACTACGCCGAGCTGACCCTCTCCGCGGCGACCGCGCTCAACCCGTACATCGGGTACGACCGGGCCTCGGAGATCGTCAAGGACGCCGCGGCGTCGGGCCGGTCGTTGCGCGAGGTGGCACGGGAGAAGGGCGTCGAGGACGAGGTTCTCGACACGGCGCTCGACTACCGCGCGATGGCCAAGCCGCACGGCTAGGCCGAGAGCACGAGCACGCCGCGATAGACCTGCGCACCGTGCCGGACCGGCACGGTGCGCGGTCGCGCGAGCAAGGCTCCGCCGCCCGGACGAGATCCCGTGGGCAGGGCCGCGCCTAGACCACGACCCCTCCATCACTAGACCTCGCCCCCTCGAACGGAGGTTGAAGAGCGGAGCGGCGGGCGAGCAGGATGCGTGGATTCACGCTCTGGGGCGGCGCGTTGTCGCTCCGTGCCGGAGAGAAGGGGAGCCCAGTCTTCATGCACCACGCACGTAGGCGGTGGTCGATCCTGTGCGCGGCGGCCGCCCTCGGCGTCGCCTTCGCCGCGCTGGCCGCGTCCGCCGGCCGGGTTTCCGTCGCGAGGCACGTGATGACACCGGCGAGCGGCATCGGGGCGCCGGGGCTCCACCGCTCGATCGGGCAGCCGCTCGCCGGCGTGAGCGGAGCCGTGCTCTTCGGCTGCCAGACCAGCGACCCGGTCGTCTGCTACGGCCCGGATCAGATCCGGGCCGCGTACGGCATCCAGCCGCTGCTCGACCGGGGCTTCGACGGGAGCGGCAGGACGATCGCGATCGTCGAGGCCTACGGCAGCCCGACGATCCAGTCCGACCTCGCGACGTTCGACTCCCTCTGGGGCCTCCCCGCTCCGCCGAGCCTCCAGGTCGTCGCGCCGTTCGGGGTCGACCCGGCCGATGCGGGTGTCGCCTCCGGCTGGGCCGGCGAGACCTCGCTCGACGTCGAGTGGGCGCACGCGATCGCACCCGGCGCGAACATCACGCTCGTCGTGGCCAAGTCGAGCTGCGACGTCGACATCCTGGACGCGACGCAGTGGGTTCTCGACCACAACGCGGGCGACGTGCTCTCGCAGAGCTACGGCGAGGCCGAGCAGTGCATGGATCCGGCGCTGCTCCAGCGCCAGCACGACCTGTTCCGCAGCCTGACGCGGAAGGGGATCACCCTGTTCGCCTCCTCCGGCGACGTGGGGGCGGCCCAGTTCACCTGTGACGGCTCCGGATTCTTCAAGGCGGCGAGCACGCCGGCAAGCGATCCGTACGTCACCGGCGTCGGCGGCACGACCCTCGTCGCGAACGGCAGTTCGGCGCCTACCAGTCCGAGTCGACCTGGAACCAGACCGACCTCCTGAACGCGATCGACGGACCGACGCGCGGGCCGCAGTACCCGGCGGCGGGCGGCGGCGGCGTGTCCGTCATCTACCCGAAGCCCGACTACCAGAACCGCGTCGTCGCGGGCGACATGCGCACCGTGCCGGATGTCTCGTACAACGCGGCCGTGTACGGCGGCGTGATCGTGGTGTGGAGCGGCGGCGGCTACCTGTTCGGCGGCACGAGCGCGGGCTCGCCGCAGTGGGCCGGGCTCGCGGCGATCGCCGACCAGATCGCGCACGGCCGAGTCGGCGCGATCAACGCGTCCGCTCTACGCGGCCGGGAGGGGGCGCGCCGCCTCCGCGTTCTTCCACGACGTCGCGGACGGCTCGAACAACTCGGTTCCCGACCTCGCGCCGTACTTCGGCGCATCGTTGGGAACGCCGATCGCCGGCTTCACGGCGGCGCCGGGCTACGACCTCGCCACCGGACTCGGCTCGCCGATCGCGAACACGCTCGTGCCGTATCTCGCCGACACCGCATCCCACGGTGACGAGGGCGCCGGGGGCAACCAGCCGGGCGGCGGCGACACGGCAGGGCGGCGGCAACGGCGACCAGCAGGGCAGCGGTGGGACGGCGGCCACGGCGGCGGGCGGTGGCGGCGAGCGGCACGGCGGCGGCGGCACGGCGGCCAGTGCGACGGCACGGCGGCGGCAGGCGGCCAGGCGGCGGCAGCGGCCAGGGCGGCGGTGGCGACGGCGGTCACGGCAGCGGTCCGGCGGCGATCAGCAGGCGGCGGCGGTGGCAGCGGCCACGGCGGCGGTGGCGACGGCGGTGGCTGGGGCGGCCATGGCGGCGACCAGCAGGGTGGCGGTGGCCAGGCGGCGGCGGTGGCGGCGATCAGCAGGGTGGTGGCGGTAGCGGCCATGGCGGCGGCGGCGGCCAGGGCGGCGGTGGCGACGGCGGTGGCGGCGGAGGCGGCGATCAGCAGGGCGGCGGCGGTGGCGGCAGGGCGGCGGCGGTGACCAGCAGGGCGGCGGTGGCGCCGGCGGCCACGGCGGCGGCAGCCCCGGTCAGGGCGAGGGCCACGAGCACGACCACGGCGGCGGTCCGCAGGGCGGCGCGACCCGGGTCGGCCGGCCGGGGCGGCTCGTCGAGCGCCTTCAGGCTCTTCGCCGAGCTCGGCTACGGCGCGACGGCCAACGCCGTCAGGCGGAGAGCACGAGCACGCCGCGATACACCTGCGCACCGTGCCGAACCGGCACGGCGCGCGTCCGCGGCGGCGTCAGCGAGACGCCTGCCTGTCGCGCGAAGACGAGCTTCAGCTGCCCGGCGACGATCGAGTGGCACGTGATCCCCTTGGGCAGAGCGGCCGTGACGGACACCGTGTGTCCGGCGATCGCGACGCGGAGCGCGGCGGCGCCATTGAGCCGCACGGAGGTGCCGGCGATCCGGTGCGGCAGGATCGCCGCCGCCGGCAGGACGACCTTCACGATGCCCAGCGGGCGTCCGCAGACGAGCGGGAAGCCGCTCACGTTCACGGTCAGCGTCCCCGGCGGGCGGACGGCGCCGCGCGCCGCCGGAAGTGGATTGCCGATCGGCCGGCTGATCACGGGCGGGTTCATTGCCGCCGGGCCGGGCCGACGGCCAGTCCGGCGAGGCAGACCACCGCTGCCGCCACCCTGCGCACCCCTTCAGTCTAGCTCCGCCCGATCCCTCCCAGCGATCCCCCGAACCAGGGTTGAAAATCCGGCCGTCTGCGCACAGGATGCGAGGGTTCGTGTTTGACGAGGGGCGCGTCGTCGCTCCGTCCAGGAGTCGTCGCTCCGCACAGGGGAGAAAAGGGGGAGGAGTCTCCATGAACCACGCACGTAAGCGGTGGCTGATTCTGCTCACACTGGTCGCGCTCGGCGGGGCGGTCGCCGCGCTGACCGCGTCAGCCGGCCGCGTCTCCGCGGCGCCAGCACGTCATGACGCCCGCGGATCGCGCCGGTGGCTCGGTCCTGTACCGCTCGATCGGGCAGCCGCTCGCCGGCGCGAGAGGCACGGTGCTCTTCAACTGCCAGCTCGCCGTTCCCGCAGCCTGCTACGGCCCGGACCAGATCCGCGCCGCGTACGGCATCCAGCCGCTGCTCGACCGCGGCCTCGACGGGAGCGGCAAGACGATCGCGATCATCGACGCCTACGGCAGCCCGACGATCCAGTCCGACCTCGCGGCGTTCGACTCGCTCTGGGGGCTCCCCGATCCGACGAGCTTCCAGGTCGTCGCGCCGTTCGGGGTCGACCCGACCGACCAGACCAACGCCGACGGTTGGGCCGGCGAGACCTCGCTCGACGTCGAGTGGTCGCACGCGGTCGCTCCGGGCGCCAAGATCCTGCTCGTGGTGGCGAAGTCGAGCGACGACGCCGACATCCTGAACGCGACGCAGTGGGTCCTCGACCACAACGCCGGCGACGTGCTCTCGCAGAGCTACGGCGAGGCCGAGCAGTGCATGGATCCGGCGCTGCTCCAGCAGCAGCACGACCTGTTCCACAGCCTGACGCGCAGGGGGATCACGCTGTTCGCCTCCTCCGGCGACCAGGGCGCCGGCCAGTTCACGTGCGACGGCTCCGCCTACTTCAAGGCCACGAGCACGCCGGCGAGCGACCCGTACGTCACCTCCGTGGGCGGGACGGCGTTGAACGCGGACGGGACGACGCGGCGCGTACCAGTCCGAGTCGACGTGGAACGAGTCGACGATCTTCGGCGACGCGGTCGCCGGCGGCGGCGGCGTCTCGGTCATCTACGACCAGCCCGACTACCAGGAGCACCTGGTGCAGGGCACGAACATGCGGACGGTGCCGGACGTCTCCTACAACGCGGGCGTCTACACCGGCGTGATCGCGGTGTGGGACGGCGGCTACTACCGGTTCGGCGGCACGAGCGCCGGCTCGCCGCAGTGGGCCGGCATCACGGCGATCGCCGACCAGCTGGCACACGGCCGGGTCGGCTCGATCAACACGCCGCTGTACGACGTCGGCAGGAGCCACTTCTCGTCGTGGTTCTTCCATGACGTCGCAGACGGCTCGAACAACTCGATCCCGGACCTGACGCCGTACCTCGGCGACTCGTTCGGGACGCCGATCGACGGCTACACGGCGGTGCCGGGCTACGACCTCGCCACCGGCCTCGGCTCGCCGATCGCGAGCAGGCTCGTGCCGTACCTCGCGTTCAACGCGTTCCGCGGTGACCGCAACTACGGCGGCAACGAGCACGGCGGCAACAACGGCGGCGGCCACGACGCGGCGGCCACGGCGGTATCCCCGGCCACGGCGGCAACAACGGCGGCGGCCACAAGCACGACCACTAGCCGCAACGCCGAAACACGGAACGAGAAAGGGCCGCCCTCGGGCGGCCCTTTCTGTGCAGGCCCTCGGGCTAGTAGGCGACGGCGCCGCGGCCGGTCTCGGCCGCGTGGCGCTGCTCGTCGGCGCGGTAGCTCGAGCGGACGAGCGGGCCGGAGAACACCGAGCCGAAGCCGAGCGCCTCGCCCTGCTCGCGGAACCAGCGGAACTCGTCCGGGTGCACCCAGCGGTCGATCTCCGCGTGCTTCGCGCTCGGCTGGAGGTACTGGCCGATCGTGACGACGTCGACGCCGTGCGCGCGCAGGTCGCGCAGCGTGTCGACGACCTCGTCGTTCGTCTCGCCGAGCCCGACGATGATCCCCGACTTCGTCAGCACCGGGTAGTCGGCGAGCTCCTTCGCGCGCCGGAGCAGCCACAGCGCCCTGTCGTAGTCGGCCTTCGCGCCGCGCATCCGCGCGTGCAGGCGGCGGACCGTCTCGATGTTGTGGTTGAAGACCTCGGGGCGCGCACCGACCACCGTGCGCAGCGCCTCCTCCTCGACGCCGAGGAAGTCCGGCGTGAGCACCTCGATCGAGCACTCCGGCAGCTTCGCCTTCAGCGCCCGGATCGTCGCCGCGTAGTGGCCCGCGCCCCGGTCGGGGACGTCGTCGCGGTCGACCGAGGTGACGACGACGTGCTTGAGCTGCATCTGCGCCGCCGCCTGGGCGAGCCGCAGCGGCTCGAGCGGGTCGGGCGGCGTCTCCGGCTTGCCGGAGTTGACGTAGCAGTAGCGGCAGGCGCGCGTGCACGTCTCGCCGAGGATCTGGAACGTCGCCGTGCCCTTGCCCCAGCACTCGGAGATGTTCGGGCAGTGCGCCTCCTCGCAGATCGTGTGCAGCGAGAGGCCGTGCACGAGCTTCTGCACGTCGAAGTAGGCGCCGTCTTTCGACGGTGCCCGCACCTTCATCCACTCCGGGCGGCGGGGCCGCTCGGCGACCGGCAGCGAGCTCTCCATCCCGGCCAGTCTAGACTCGCGACGCTAGGAGACCACGTAGGTCACCGTCACGGACGCGTCGATCTCCTGCGATCCCGGCTCGATCGGGACGGCGCCGCCCGACGGCGCGGCCTTGGACGCGAACGGCACCGGCGTCGCGCCGCCGCCCTCGACGATGCTCTGGACGGCGCCGAGCTGCACGCCCGCGGCGCTCGCGAGCGCCTGCGCCTTCGCCTGGGCGTCGGCGACGGCCTTGCCGAGCGCGTCCCGGTAGAGCGAATCCTGCTGGGAGACGGCGAGGCTCGGCCCGGAGACGGTGTTCGCGCCCGCGCCGACGGCGGCGTCGACGAGCGCGCCGGCCTTGCCGATCGGCGTGGCGACGGTGACGTCGTTCGAGGCGGAGTAGCCGGTGATCGCCGTGCCGTCGGCGTTCGTGACCGTCGAGAGCGAGACCTGATTCGTCTGGATGTCGGCGGCGGCGGCGCCGGCGGCCTTCAACGCGGCGATCACCGCGGCGGCGTCCTTCGCGTTCGCGGCGAGGGCGGCGGTGGCGGTGGCGGCGCGGGTCTCGACGCCGAAGTCGAACGTGGCCCGGTCGGGGACGGCCGTGACCGCGCCGTTGCCGTTCACCGTGATCGTGCGAGGAGTGACGGAGGCCGGGATCGCCGTCTTGCCGGCCTGCGGCTGGGCGACACCGGCGAGCGCGGCGGCTCCGAGGAGCAGGGCCGCGACGAGGAGGATGCGGAGTGAGCGTCTCATGCCACGGATACGGCGCCGCGGCGGCGAAACGTCACATCGTTCGAGCTCTCAGGCCGCGGCCGTGCCGAGCTCGCCGAGGTACGGCGTCCAGCCGTGCGGTATGCGCGGCGCGGCGAGCTTGATGAACAGCACCGGCGCCGGCGGCCGCGGTGGGACGTGCAGCTCCATGCCCGCCTGCTCGAGCGTGCGGTCGCCCTTGTGCAGGTTGCACGGCGCGCAGGCGGTGACGACGTTCTCCCAGATCGACTCGCCCCCCTTCGAGCGCGGGACGACGTGGTCGAGCGTCAGGCGACCGCTCGTCGTGCCGCAGTAGACGCAGCGCCAGCCGTCGCGGGCGAAGAGCGCCCGGCGCGAGATCTTCCGCTGGATCGCGCGCGGCACGCGCACGTAGTGGAGGAGCCGGATCACGTGCGGCCAGATGAAGCTGCCGGTCGCGGAGCGGAGCGGCTGATCGAGGCGCTCCACCACCTCGGCCTTGCCCTTGAAGACGAGCACGTGGGCGCGCCGCACCGTGCACACGTTGAGCGGCTCGTAACTCGCGTTCAGGACGAGAACGTGCTGCAACCTGGAGGAAAGGTACCAGGGCGACCCCTGTGCGCCCCGGACGCGGTCGAGGCGTCGCGGCTACGAGCCCATCGCGCGCTCGACCGCCGTCTGCTCCTCGGGGGAGAGGGCGATCGAGGCGCGGCCGTGTTCGATCTCCTTCACGTAGATCCGGGCGTAGTCGCGGCCCTGGATCGCGCTCAGGACGACGCCGCTGCGGGTCGAGTCGAGCAGCGCGATCGAGGCGGACTGGTGGCCGCCGGTGTTCTCGTAGGCGTCGTAGCGGACGAGCGCCGTCCGGGAGACGGTGCCGTCGACGCGACGGTCGACCCGGGTCAGCTCGCCGGTGAGGCCGTCCACGAGCCGGTGGAGCTCGTCGATCCGGCCCTGGAGCGAGACCGCGAAGTCGACGAGATCCGCGGAGCCGCCGCCGAGAAGGGTGCTCTGCGCCGTGCGCACCTTCCGCAGCGCCAGGACGGCACCCGCGGCGACCACGATCGCCACGACGCCTGCTGCGGCGGCGCCGACGGCGATCCAGGCGGCGACCGAGGCGCTCATGTGCACCGCGCGAGCCTAGATGATTGCTGCCACGATCGCGCGCGTCCGGTTGCGCGGTCTGGCACGCCTGGGCCGCTTCGGCCCGTCTGCGGCCGGCGGAGCCGGCCCCCGTCGGGGCGCTTCGCCCCGTCGACCCCTCGCCGCTGCCACCGGCAGCGGCGAGCGCCCGCGGCGCCCCAGACGCACCAGCCCACGCCCCGGAACAGACGATCTCGTGGCAGCAACCATCTAGCCAAGCGTGAAGAACACGGGATAGCTCGCCGTGTTGTTGTCGACGCGCGTCTCACCGGGCACCTTGCCGATGGTGACCGTCAGCGTGACCTTGTTCCCGAACGCGCTCGTCGGGAGCTGGAGGTTCCCGAAGCTGACCGTCTTCTGCTCGGACGGCTGGATCACCTGGACGGTCTGCTTGTACACGAGCGGCTTGCCGCTGCCGGTGTCGATCCTGAGCGTCACCGGGATGTTGGCCTCCTGGAAGTTGCCCGAGTCCTCGAAGGTGACCGCGAACGCGAGGTCGGCCGACACCTTGATCGTCGTCGGCGCGGTCGTCGAAAGCGCGATCCCCTGCGGCGCCGCCTTCGTTCCGACGAGGCTCGACCCGTGCAGGCCGCTCGGCGTGCCGCCGGACGAGGTGCCGGTCGCGCCGGCGAGCCGGCCGAGGATGAGCGTGAAGGAGCGGTTGCTGAGCAGGTCGGCGTTCGTGACGAACTGCGACTGCGGCACGACGACGCCGGTGATGCCCTGCCGTTTCAGCTCGTCGGTCGCCGGCTGGCGGTAGAGATCCGCCCATACCACGTCGCTCGCGCTGAGGAGCGCGGCCTGCGCGGTCAGGTCGGCGGCCGCGGTGGCGGTGTCCTTCTTCGTCGCGGCGGTCTGCGTCAGTGTCGACGCGAGCCCGGCGAGGCCCATGGCGCGCAGCTCGAGTGCGCCGAGGAGCTGCTGATGGAGCTGCCGCAGCGGGCCGGGAGGCCTCACGAGCTGCGCCTGGTCGTACGCCTGCTGCTCCTGCTGGGCCCACTGCTCGAGGCTCGTCTCGAGGTCGGCGAGCTTCAGGTCGGGCGAGATCAGCTTGTTCGTGAACTCGACGCCGACCTGATGCGAGGTGTTCGCGAACGCGCGCACCTGGTCGGTGTAGCCCGCGTACTCGTCGTGCTTGCTCTGGCCCTGGCACGCGCCGACCCAGAACACGAGCCCGACGACGACGGCGATCGCGATCGCGACGAGGCCGACGAGCCGGGCGAGCGCGACGGCGCCGGTCGGCGGGCGCACCGGCGGGCGGCGGGGAGGGCCGTCGCCGCGTCCGCCGCCGAAGGCGGGGCGGCGGCGGCGAGGGGTCGCCTCCTGCGTCTCCGGTTCCTCGTCGAAGAAGTCGAACTCGATGTCGTTTTCGTAGTTGCCCATACGGTCGGCCGCAGGCCTCGGTCGCGGCTCACTGTACTCGGGTAGGCGGCCGAAGCGAGCCGGGAACGGAGGAAAGTCCGACCCGTTCGCCAACCTAGCGTGACGCATGTCAAGCGCTGCGCTCGCACTCGAGGGAAGCGAGCTCGTTCTCGGGCGCTACCGCCCTCTTCGTCCGCTCGGAAGCGGCGGATCGGGCTCGGTCTGGCTCACCCGCGACGAGCAGACCGGCCTGGACGTCGCGCTCAAGATCGTCGCCCGCGAAGGCAAGGCCGCGGCCCGCGCCGAGCGCGAGGCGCAGGCGGCCGCGCGCCTGCGCCACCCGAGCTGCCTGCGCGCGTACGCGTTCGCGCGCGACCCGCGCCACGTCTACATCGCCTACGAGTTCGTCCCCGGCCGCACGTTCCGGGAGACGATGCGCGCGGGCGAGCTCCGCGACGCGGAGGCGATCGAAGCCTGCGCCCAGATCTGCGACGGGCTCGCCCACGCGCACGCGCACGGGATCCTCCACCGGGACGTGAAGCCCTCGAACGTGCTCCTCGCCGACGGCGGGCAGGTGTCGGTGCGGCTGCTCGATTTCGGGCTCGCCCGGATGGCCGAGGCGGAGACGCTCACCGCCCAGGGCGACGTCCCCGGCACGCTTGCCTACATCGCCCCGGAGCGGCTTGCCGGCGAGGACGCGACCGAGGCCGCCGATGTCTGGGCCGTCGGCGTGATGCTCTGGGAGGCGCTCTCCGGGACGCACCCGTTCTGGCAGAGCTCGATGCTCGAGACGGCGCGCGCGATCGAACAGGGCGCGCACCCGCTCCACGAGCTTCGGCCCGACCTGCCGGACGGGCTGCTCCGCCTCGTCGATCGCGCCCTCTCGCTCGACCCGACGCGGCGGCCGTCGGCCGCCGATCTCGCGGCGGCGCTGCGCGGCGCGGCCGTGCCGCGCCGCCGCAAGAGCGCGCGCACCGGCGGTTTCGCCGTGCCGGTGCAGGCGTCCCGGGTCGGGGCGTCGCTCCTGGCCGGCGCGTTCGCCGGCTGGACCGCCGGGGAGCTCCCCTTCTATCCGCACGGCTGGGCGGCGGGGCTCGCGCTCGCCGCGGCGGCGGCGACCTTCTTCCGGGAGCGGCTCGGGCTCGCGCTCGCCCTCGCCGTGCCCGTGCTGCCGCTCGGGAACGTCTCGCTCGGCCTCGCGCTCCTCTACGGCGCACTCGCGGTTGCCTGGCTCGGGCTGTCCTGGGGCGACCCCCGCAGCGGGCTGCTCGCCGCGCTCGGGCCGGCGCTTGCGCCGTTCGCCGCGCTCGGCCTCGTCCCGCTCGCCGTCTCCGGCGTCCGCTCGGCGCCGCGACGGGCCGTCCAGGCCGGTGTCGCCGTCCTGCTCGCCCTGATCGTCGCCGGCGTCCGGCACGGATCCCTGCCGCTCGTGGGCGGCCCGGCGCCGCTCGGTGCGGGCGTCGCCGGCGCGAACGACCCGCTCGACGTCGCCGGCTCCCTCGTGCGCGCAGCGGCGGCGCACCACGGCCTCCTGCTCGAGGCTGGCGCCTTCGCGCTCGTCGCGCTCGCGCTGCCGCACGCCCGGGCCCGCGGCGTGTGGGGCGCCGCCGGTCTCGGCGCCGCGATGCTGACGCTGACGCTGCTCGTCGCGCCCGGCGCCGCGGCTCTGCCGCTCGTGGCGGCCGCCTGGATCACTGCCGTCGCCGTCGCCGTGAGACCCGTCTCCTGAGCGCCCGTCCGGCTGATCGAGCCGCCGCGGGGGTACAGTCAGGCACGCATCCATGGTCCTGAGGGCGATCGAGCAGAAGATCGAGGCGCTGTTCGAGGGCGTGTTCGGCCGCGCCTTCCGGACGAACGTGCAGCCGGTGGAGCTTGCGCGCAAGCTCGCGAAGGAGATGGACGACCATCGCTCCGTCTCCGTCTCGCGCGTCTATGTGCCGAACGAGTACACCGTCTATCTCTCGTCCGGCGACCGCGACCAGTTCGAGGGCTACGAGAACTCGCTCGTCGCCGAGCTCGAGGAGTATCTGGCCGAGCACGCGCAGCGCGAGCGCTACGCCGTCCTGACGCCGCCGCGCGTCGTGCTCGAGACCGACGACGAGCTCGGCATGGGCGATTTCGGGATCGCGACGCGGATGGTGCAGCCGCGCCACGGCCAGCGCGACGAGGAGGAGCCGGAGGAGCAGGTCGAGCCGGGTGCGACGATGGTCTACAAGCCGCGCACACAGCCCGTCGAGGCGGTCCCGCTCGAAGAGCTCGGCGTCGACGAGGACGTGGCTGTGCTCTCGTGGGACGGACAGCGGATCAGCGTCGACAAGCGGCGCGTCGTGCTGGGCCGCGGCCGCGATTGCGACGTCACGATCGACGACCCGAGCGTCTCGCGCCGCCACGCCGAGCTCGTCCAGGAGGGATCGGAGTTCTGGGTCGTCGACCTCGGTTCGACGAACGGGATCGCCGTCGACGGCCGCCGCGTCCAGCGCGCCCGGCTCGAGCCCGGTGACAGGTTCATGGTCGGCGAGACCGAGGTGGCGTTCACGACCGAGCGGGAATGACCGTGCTCCTGGCGTCGACCGCGCTCCAGGAAGTCCTGCTCGCGCTCAAGCTCGCGTTCCTCGTCTTCCTCTACCTGTTCATCTGGACGATCGTCCGCACCGCGGGCCGCGATCTGCGGGTGCCTCGCGCCGACAGCGTCATCCTGCGGCCGGCGGGCCTCGCGGCGGCGGGCTTCGTGGAGTCGCAGACGCCCCATGGCACGGCCAGGCTCGTCGTCCAGCGCAGCCCGATCCTCACGGAGGGCGAGGAGTACGCGGTCGACTCGGTGGCGCTCACGATCGGGCGCGGCGGCCAGAACGATCTCGCGCTCGAAGGCGACGAGTTCGCCTCGGCCCGGCACGCGCGGGTCGAGCCGCGCGGCGACGGCGTGTGGGCGCACGACCTCGGCTCCACGAACGGCACCACCGTCAACGGCGAGCCGCTCGTCGACGCGCGCCGTCTCGTCCCGGGCGACGTGCTCCGCGTCGGCGAGACCGACCTGAGGTACGAGGAATGAGGGTCGGCTCGTATGCGGTCGCGTCCGACACGGGTCGCAAGCGGCGCCGCAACGAGGACTCCTACGTCGTCGCGCCGCCGCTCTTCGCGGTCGCCGACGGGATGGGCGGGGCGCAGGCGGGCGAGGTCGCGTCGAAGCTCGCGGCCGGCGTGCTCGAGGCGTCCACCGCGGGAGCGCTCGCGGGGCCGGAGCGGCTCGCCTCCCTGATCCGCGAGGCGAACCGGCGCGTCTTCGAGCGCTCGGTCGCCGACCCGTCCACCTCGGGCATGGGCACGACGATGACCGTCGCGCTCGCCGAGGGACGGGTCGTCGCGATCGGCCACGTCGGCGACTCGCGCGCGTACCTCCTCCGCGCCGGCCGGCTCGAGCAGCTCACCGAGGACCACTCGCTCGTGAACGAGCTGCTGAAGACGGGCAAGCTCTCGCCCGAGGAGGCCGAGGTGCATCCGCAGCGGTCGGTGATCACCCGCGCCGTCGGCACCGACCCGGAGGTCGACGTCGACGCGTTCACGGTCGAGGTGGAGGACGGCGACGTCTTCCTGCTCTGCTCCGACGGTCTCACCGACATGGTCGGGGACGCCGACATCTTCGAGGTGCTCGACAGTCACGCCGACGACCTCGACCGGGCCACGCGCGCGCTCGTCTCGGCCGCCAACCGCGGCGGCGGCGAGGACAACGTCACCACGGTCGCCTTCCGCATCGCCTCCGACGGCGCCGACACGGTCGTGCTGTCCGCGCTCGGCGAGCCGGACGAGGAGACCCTCGAGGCGGTCGGGCCGGCTCCCACCGTCGACACGATGGTGATCCCGCCCGACCGCGTCGAGGAGGAGCTGCTGACGCTCGGCTCGCCCGAGGCGGAGGCGGCCGTCCGGCGCGAGCCCGAGCCCGGGCGCGTCCGGATGGTGCTGACGATGGCCGTCCTGCTCGCGATCGCCGTCGTCCTGCTCGTCTGGGGGCTGCTCCACTGAGTCTGAGCCTGCGCAATCGTGAGCTGCTGAGCCTCGTCGCGGTCGGCGTTCTGACGGGAATCGGGTTCGCGAGCGTCTACATCGCGCGCAAGGCGGAGGTTTCCGGCGCCTCGCTGACCTATGCCGTGTTCTTCTTCGCGCTCTACCTGGCGGCGCACGTCGTCGCGCGCTTCACCGTCCCGCATGCCGACCCGTACCTGCTGCCGATCGCCGGGCTCCTGACCGCGATCGGGCTCACCGAGATCTACCGGCTCGGCCCGCGCGACGCGTTCAAGCAGGGCCTCTGGGTCGTGATCGGCGTCGCCGTGTTCGCCGTCACGCTGCTCTGGCTGCGCCGCGACTACCGCGTGCTCGAGAGCTACAAGTACCTGTTCGGGATCGGAGCGATCCTGCTGCTCTTCTCGCCGCTGACGCCGGGGATCGGCCTCCAGATCAACGGCGCCCGGCTCTGGGTGCACCTCGGCCCGCTCCAGTTCCAGCCGGGCGAGCTGGGGAAGATCGCGCTGATCGTCTTCCTCGCCGCGTACCTGCGGGAGAACCGGGAGGTGCTCGCGCAGGGCCGGCTCAAGGACTGGGGGCCGCTGCTCGTGATCTGGGGCAGCGCGATGCTCGTCCTCTTCGCGACCGACGACCTCGGCTCGGCGCTCCTCTACTACGGGATCTTCCTCGGGATGCTCTACGTCGCGACGGCCCGGATCGCGTTCGTCGCCGCCGGGCTCGGGCTGTTCCTCGCCGGCTCGTTCGCGGTGTACCAGGGCACCCCGCACGTGCGCGAGCGCGTCCTCAACTGGCTCCAGCCCTGGACGACGCAGAAGATCTACTGCCCGTTCAACGGCCAGATGGCGTACCGGCAGGACTGCCAGAGCTACCAGGAGGTGCAGTCGCTCTACTCGATCGCCCACGGCGGCTTCGCCGGCACCGGGCTCGGCAGCGGCACGTTCACCGGGCAGAGCGGCCAGCAGGTGATCCCCGACCTGAAGACGGACTTCATCTACTCGGCGCTCGCGCAGGAGCTCGGACTCGTCGGCGCCTCCGCGCTCCTGCTCGTCTACATGGTGTTCGTGCTGCGCGGCTTCCGGGTCGCGCTCGCCGCGTCGGACGGGTTCTCGAAGCTGCTCGCGGCCGGGCTCGCCTTCGGGTTCGCGCTGCAGACGTTCGTGATCGTCGGCGGGATCCTGCGCGTGATCCCGCTCACCGGGATCACGCTGCCGCTCGTCTCGTACGGCGGCTCGGCGGTCGTGTCGAACTTCCTCGTCGTCGCCGGGCTGATGCTCGTCTCCGACCGCGCGAACCGTGGAGGCGGCGGCGTGAACCGGCAGCTGACCCGGCTCGCCGTCGCCTCGATGGTGCTGCTCGTCGCGCTCGTCGTGGCGACGACGTACTGGCAGTCGTGGGCGGCCGGCGGCCTCCAGGCCCGCCAGGACAACGCGATCCAGCAGGTCGCGCAGCTCGCGGTCGACCGGGGGCTGATCCTCGGCGCCGACGGCAAGAAGCGGTTCGCGGACGACGTCGGTAAGCGTGTGAACGGGCAGATGTTCTTCACGCGCCGGTATCCGCTGCACGGGCTCGCCGCGCAGACGGTCGGCTACTCGACCTCGGTCGGCTCGCGTGCCGGGCTCGAGGCGTCGATGAACGACTACCTGACCGGCGCGAACACGAACCTCTCGAACGCGTTCCAGCACACGCTCGACCGGCTCGGCGGCGGCACGGTGCACGGCAACAACCTCGTCCTGACGCTGAAGCCGGCGGCGCAGCGGCTCGCGCTCTCGCTGCTCGGCACCCGCTGCGGCGCCGTCGTCGCGATGAACCCGCAGTCCGGCGCCGTCTACGTGATGGCGTCCTCCCCGACGTACGACCAGAACCTGATCGACAAGCCCGGCGGCTACGCGAAGATCCTCAAGACGAAGGGCGACTGCGGCGACTCCTCCGCGCTCCTGAACCGCGCCACGGCGGGCCTCTTCACGCCGGGCTCGACGTTCAAGATGGTCACCGCGGCCGCCGCGCTCGACTCGGGCGCCTACACGCCCGACTCGCGCTTCCACGATCCCGGCTACTGCATCGACTACGGCAAGAAGGTCTTCAACGCGTCGAACCCCGACCAGACCGGGCCGGAGCGGTTCGGCAACCCGACGCTCGCGCAGGGCTTCCAGCACTCGATCAACTCGGTCTTCTGCAACGTCGGCGAGCAGATCGGCGCCCAGACGATCCTCGACTACGCGAAGCGGTTCGGCTTCTACTCGGTGCCGCCGCTCGAGACGCCGGTGAACGAGCGCGCCGCGAGCGGGCTCTACGTACGTGAACGGGACTCGACGTCGGTACCCGAAGGACCCGACCCAGGTCGACGTCGGCCGGCTCGCGTTCGGCCAGGAGCGGATGCAGGTGACGCCGCTGCAGATGGTGCTCGTCGCCTCGACGATCGCGAACGGGGGCGAGGTGCCGCGGCCCTACGTCGTCGAGCGGGTCGTCGGTCCCGACGGGTCGATCGTGAGCCAGACGACGCCGCAGACGCTCGGGCGCGCGATCAAGCCGGAGACCGCGTCGGAGCTGACGCAGATGATGGTCTCCGTCGTCCAGGCGGGCACCGGCACGGCGGCCCAGATCCCGGGAATCCAGGTGGCGGGCAAGACCGGCACCGCCGAGACGGGCATCAACCGCGTGTACACGGCGTGGTTCGTCTGCTTCGCCCCGGCCGACAATCCGCGCGTCGCCGTGGCGGTCGTGGTCGAGAAGCAGCCGAACGGCTTCGGCGGCTCCGTTTCGGCGCCGATCGCGAAGGCCGTGCTGGAGAAGCTGCTGAATGGTTGAGCTGGCCTCTACCCTGTACGGACTCCGTGGCCGTGACCGACCCCCTCATCGACACGCTGTTCGACGGGCGCTACCGCATCGAGCGCAAGCTCGGCGCCGGCGGGATGGCGAACGTCTACCTCGCCGTGGACGAGGAGCTCGGCCGCCGCGTCGCGATCAAGATCCTGAACGACCGGCACGCGAACGACGAGCAGTTCGTGGCGCGCTTCCGCCAGGAGGCGAAGAACGCGGCCGCCCTCTCGCACCCGAACATCGTCGCGATCTTCGACCGGGGCGAGGCCGAGGGGACGTACTACATCGCGATGGAGTACCTCGAGGGGAAGACGCTCAAGGAGCTGATCGTCGCGCGGGGGCCGGCGCCGGTGAACGTCGCGATCGACTACGCGCGCCAGATCCTCTCGGCGCTCAAGTTCGCGCACCGGCACGGGATCGTCCACCGCGACATCAAGCCCCACAACGTCCTCGTCGACGGCGAGGGCCGCGTCAAGGTGACGGACTTCGGGATCGCGCGCGCCGGCACGAGCGAGATGACGGAGGCCGGCTCGATCGTCGGCACGGCGCAGTACCTCTCGCCCGAGCAGGCGCGCGGCGCCGGCGTCGACCCGCGCTCCGACCTCTACTCGCTCGGCGTCGTCCTCTACGAGCTCCTGACGGGCGAGTCGCCGTTCGACGGCGACACGCCGGTCGAGATCGCGATGAAGCACCTCTCGCAGACGCCCGAGCCGCCGTCGGCGCACCGGCCCGAGCTGCCCGAGGAGCTCGACTGGGTCGTGACGCGCGCGCTCGCGAAGCATCCGGACGACCGCTACCAGTCGGCCGACGAGATGGACACCGACCTCGAGCGGGTGTTGCGCGGCGCGGCCGTCTCGGCCGAGACCGAGGACACGGCCACCCAGATCATCCGCGCCCCGGCCCTGCCGATCGCGGCGAGCGCGCCGACGGCGGCGACGATGATCGCACCGCCGCTCCGGCGTGGCGGCGGCGGCGGCGGCGTGATGCCGCCCGTGCCGCTGGGCTACTTCGAGGAGGAGCGGCCGCGCCGCCGGCCGCTGTGGCCGTGGCTCGCGGCGCTCGTCTTCGTGCTCGCGGCGGGGATCGGCGGCTGGTACGTCTACGACCAGATCTCGAACCAGATCTCCTCGAACGCGCCCGTCACCGTCGCGCTGTACGTCAACGAGACGCAGGCGACGGCCGAGTCGAACATCCGGCAGATCCACCTCGTGCCCAAGGTGATCAACGCGCCGAGCCAGGACACGGCGAAGGGGCTCGTCTTCAAGCAGGACCCGGCTGGCGGGCCACAAGATCGCGCAGGGGAACCCGGTCACGATCTGGGTCTCGACCGGCAAGCCGCAGGTGACGGTGCCGGCTTTGAAGGGCCAGGCGCAGGCGGACGCGCGAGAAGGCGCTGACCGACCTGAAGCTGACGCCCGAGGTCCACCAGGTGCCCGGCGGCCAGCAGGCCGGGGATCGTCACCGCGACCGACCCGCCGCCCGGGAAGAAGGTCGACCAGGGCACGACCGGTCCGCGTCAACGTCACCTCCGGCCCGAAGCCGGTGAAGGTGCCGAACGTCGTCGGCAAGCAGCTCGACGTCGCCACGTCGCAGCTGCAGAAGCTCGGCTTCGTCGTCACGCCGACGTTCCAGCACGACCCGGCGGCGGCGAACGAGGTCACCGACCAGAGCACCGCGCCCGGCGCCACCGCCGGGAAGGGCTCGACGATCACGCTCACCGTCTCGAGCGGGCCGCAGACGGTGCCCGTGCCGGACGTGACGGGCCAGACCGCCGACGCGGCGACGCAGACGCTCACGGCCGCCGGGTTCAAGGTGCAGACGCAGCCCCAGCCCACGCTCGACCCGACCCAGGACAACATCGTCCTCGCCGAGTCGCCGTCGCCGAACAGCCAGGCGCCCCAGGGGTCGACCGTGACGCTCACCGTCGGCCAGCTCGTCACGAGCACGGACACGACGACGACGCAGACGCCGTGAGCCGCCGGCTCCGGGTGGCGCTCGTGGCCGGCGGCCGCTCGAGCGAGCACGACGTCTCGCTCGCCTCGGCCCGCTCGGTGCTCGCCGCGCTCGACCCGGAGCGCTACGACGTGGTCGGCGTCGCGATCGGGCGCGACGGACGCTGGGCGCTCGACGGCTCCTCGCCGGCCAAGTTCTGGCTGTCAGACTCCGGGACGCGTCCGGTCGAGACGCTGCCGGTTCCGGCCGACGCGCGGCACGCTCGCGGCGCTCGGCAGCGTCGACGTCGTCGTGCCGATGCTGCACGGGCCGTTCGGCGAGGACGGGACGGTGCAGGGGCTGCTCGAGCTCGCCGGCGTCCCGTACGTCGGCGCCGGGGTGGCCGCGTCGGCGCTCGCGATGGACAAGGACCTGTTCAAGAAGGTGATGCGCGACAGCGGCATCCCGGTCGCCTCCCACCACGCGATCCGGCTCGGCGACGCGGTCTCGAATCCGTACGGCTACCCCGTGTTCGTCAAGCCGGCGCGGCTCGGCTCCTCGGTCGGGATCTCGAAGGTGCACTCCGAGGCGGAGCTCGGGCCCGGCGGTCGAGCTCGCGTTCCGCCACGACGAGAAGGTGCTCGTCGAGGAGTTCGTGGCCGGGATGGAGGTCGAGGTCGGCGTGCTCGGCAACCGCGTGCCGCCGCCGGTCGCGTCGCTGCCCGGGCGGATCGACACGCTCGAGCACGAGTGGTACGACTTCGCCTCGAAGTACGAGGACGGCGGCATGGACCTCGTGATCCCGCCGGAGCTGCCGCAGGAGACGATCGAGCTCGTGCAGCGGCGGGCGGTCGAGGCGTTCGTCGCCTGCGAGTGCGAGGGGCTCGCGCGCGTCGACTTCTTCGTCCGCTCCGGCGACGGCGAGGTGGTGCTGAACGAGCTGAACACGATGCCGGGCTTCACCGAGACGAGCGTCTGGGCGAAGCTCTTCGAGGCGTCGGGGATCGGTTACGCCGAGGCGCTCGACCGCCTGATCGAGCTCGCCCTCGAGCGGCACGAGCGCCGTTCGACGCTCCAGTACTGAGCGGGCTAGGCGAGCGCCGCCTCGAGCGCCTCTTCCCAGACGTCGAGCGCCTCCGCGAGCTCCTCGTCGGTGATCACGAGCGGGCAGAGCACCCGGTTGCAGTTCGAGTGGACGCCGGCCTTGAGCAGCAGCAGCCCGCGCTCGGCGGCCTCCTCGGCGACGCGCGACGCGAGCTCCGGCGCCGGCTCCTTCGTCGCGCGGTCGCGCACGTACTCGAGCGCGAGCATCGCGCCGAGGCCGCGGACGTCGCCGATCGCCGCGAAGCGCTCCTGCCAGTCGAGCATCCGGGCGCGGATGACCTCGCCGATGTGCCGGGCGCTCTCCACGAGCCCCTCGTCCTCGAACACGTCGAGGACGGCGAGCGCAGCCGCCTGCGCCACCGGGTTGCCGACGTACGTGCCGCCGATCGCCCCGTCGCCGGGTGCGTCCATGATCGCGGCCTTGCCGAGCACGCCGGAGAGCGGCAGCCCGGCGGCGATCGACTTCGCCACCGTCATCAGGTCGGGCTCGACGCCGAAGTGCTCGATCGCGAACATGCGCCCGGTGCGGCCGAAGCCGGTCTGCACCTCGTCGACGATCATCACGATCCCGTGCTCGTCGCAGAGCGCGCGCACACCCTCGACGAACGCCTGCGGCGCCGGGATGAAGCCGCCCTCGCCCTGGACGGGCTCGAGCACGATCGCCGCCACGTTCTCGGCTGCGACCTGCGTGAGGAACGCGTTCCGGAGCGCGGCGAGCGCGTCCTCGGCGGTCACGCCGCGGTAGGCGTTCGGGAACGGGACGCGGTAGACCTCGGGCGCGAACGGTCCCAGGCCCGCCTTGTACGGGTGCGTCTTCGAGGTGAGCGTGAGCGCGAGCAGCGTGCGGCCGTGGAAGGCGCCCTCGAAGCCGATCACGGCGGGGCGGCCCGTGTAGGCGCGCGCGATCTTGACGGCGTTCTCGACCGCCTCGGCGCCGGCGTTGAAGAAGGCCGCCTTCGCCGGGCCGGAGAACGGCGCCACCGCGAGCAGCCGCTCCGCGAGCGTCACGTAGACCTCGTACGGGACGATCGTGAAGTCGGTGTGGAGGAAGCGGGCCGCCTGCTCGGTCACCGCCTCGACGACGCGCGGGTGGGCGTGGCCGACGTTGAGACAGCCGACGCCGCCGGCGAAGTCGATGAACGTGTTGCCGTCGACGTCGGTCAGGGTCGCGCCGCGGCCCTCGGCCGCGACGACGGGCAGGTACAGCGACAGCGGGTCGGCGACGACACGCTCCTTGCGCTCGACGATCGAGCGGGAGCGGGGCCCGGGAATCTCGGTCTGGATGCGGATCGCGCGCGTGGTGGCCATGGCTCAGACGATATCCGAACGTATAGACGTATAACGCCGATACAATCGGCGGCCCGGGCGGCGGCTAAAGCGCGGGTCGCGCGAGATCCGGCAGCTCGGGCGGCGGGCCCGGCTCGAGCTTCCCGGGCGTGTAGACGCCGGCGGCGTTCCAGAGCATGTAGCCGCCCGTCTGCCATGCCCGCGCCGAGGCGATCTGGGCGGCCACGTCCGCGGCCGTGTACGTGCGGCCGAGCGAGAAGTCCTGGAGCCACGGCACGATCACGGCGGTCGAGCCGGCGAGCTGGGCGCGGAAGTCGTGGAGCGTGTGCGAGACCGTCGGCCCTGGCGCCGCGTTCGGGTCGGGCAGGTTGTACTCCCCGGCGGTGTAGTGGGACGGGTACGCCATCGGATAGATGGCGTCCACGACGTCGCCGATCTGGCCGGGGTACTGGCCGATACCGAGGTCGTGCGTGGCCGAGAGGCCGAAGACGTCGGCGGAGACGCGCACGCCGAGCGGGTGGAGCCGCGAGACCGCGTAGCGCAGGAACGCGGCGACGGTCTGCTTCATCGGCTGCGGGTGGGGCCCCGGGTAACGGATCTGGGAGAGGTCGCCGTCGCTCGGGAAGCGGACGTAGTCGAACTGGATCTCGTCGAAGCCCGCCTTCGCGGCCGCGACCGCCACGTCGACGTCGTAGCGCCACGCCGCGCGCGAGTACGGGTTGAGCCAGGCGAGCCCGCCGCTGGTCGTCCAGACCGATCCGTCAGGGCGATGGACGGCCATCTCCGGGTGCCGGACGGCGGTGACGGGATCCTCGAAGCTGACGACGCGGCCGATCAGGTAGACGCCGGCGGCGTGCGACCTTGCGCGCGACCGCGCTCGGGTCGTAGTAGGCGCCGGCGGCGCCGTCCTCGCGTGCGAGCGCCGGCGCGCCCGTCACGAAGCCGACCTTCCCGTTCTCGTCCTTCACGTCGAGCTCGAGCGTGTTCAGTCCCTGGCTGCGCATGGCGAGGTACGAGTCGAGCTTCCCGGGGATGGTCGCGAGGTCCATCGTCATGTGCACGCCGCGGATCTCCGTCGGCGTCTGCGTGTGGAACGGGCTCGGCGGGAATGCGACCCGCGCCGGCGAGAGGACGACGGTCGCCACGGTCGAGGAGCCGCCCGCGACCCGTGCCAGTCCGATCCCGGCAAGGACGAGCAGCGCGACGATCCCGAGGGCCGTGAGCCGGCGCCGGCGCACCTGCCTGCGGCGGAGCTCGCGCCGTGTCTCGCGCGCCTCCGGCTGCTCGATGTTCCCCGCGATCGCCATGGGGTCCGCAATCGTAGTGCCTCCTCGCACGATCTGCTGCGCGCCGGAGCCGTAGAATCGCTGCAAATGGTGCTCTCCGACGCGACGATCGCGCGCTGCCTGGCCGAGGGGCGCATCGAGATCGACCCGTACGACGACGCGCTGCTGCAGCCGTCGAGCGTCGACGTGCGCGTCGACCGGCTCTTCCGCGTCTTCCACAACAACCGCTACCCGTTCATCGACGTGAAGGTGGAGCAGGCGGAGCTGACCGAGCTCGTCGAGGTCGACGACGACCACCCGTTCGTGCTCCACCCGGGCGAGTTCGTGCTCGGCTCGACGCTCGAGCGGGTGCGGCTTGCCGACGATCTCGTCGCGCGGCTCGAGGGCAAGTCGAGCCTCGGCCGCCTTGGCCTGCTGATCCACTCGACGGCCGGGTTCATCGACCCCGGGTGGGACGGCCACGTGACCCTCGAGCTCTCGAACGTCGCGAACCTGCCGATCACGATCTATCCGGGCATGAAGATCGGGCAGATCTCCTTCATGCAGATGACGGAGCCCGCGACGACGCCGTACGGATCCGGCTCGCTCGGCTCGAAGTACAAGGGCCAGCGCGGGCCGACCGCGAGCCGCTACTTCAAGAACTTCGAATGACCGTTCTCGTCACGGGCGCGACGGGGTTCATCGGCGCGCACGTGACGCACGCGCTTCGTGCGCGCGATCTGCCTGTGCGGGCGCTCGTCCGCGACCGGCACCGCGCGGGACGGCTGTCCTCGTGGGGCGTCGAGCTCGTCGAGGGCGACGTCACCGATCCCGGGTCGCTGCGCGAGGCGTGCGCCGGCGCCGACGCGGTCGTCCACCTCGTCGCGATCATCAAGGGCGCTCCCGCCGACTTCGAGCGGATCATGGCGCAGGGGACGCGCGACCTCGTCGCCGCCGCGGCGGGCGCGGACGTGCGCCGGTTCGTGCTCGCGAGCGCGCTCGGCCTCGACGAGCGCACGAAGGACGCGGTTCCGTACTACGCGGCGAAGTGGGAGATGGAGCGGGCTGTCCGCGAGGGCGAGGTCGAGCACGTGATCCTGCGGCCGAGCTTCGTCTTCGGACGCGACGGCGGCGTCCTGCCGACCTTCGTACGGCTCGCCCGGCTCGCCCCGGTGACGCCGATCGTCGGGCCGGGGACGCAGCGGCTCCAGCCGATCTGGGTCGAGGATCTCGCCGAGACGTTCGTTCGCGCGCTCGAGGTGCCGGAGGCGGCGGGCCGCGTCTTCGAGCTCGGCGGCCCCGACGCGCCGACCTGGAACGAGTTCTGGGCGCGGCTGAAGCGGGTGCTCGGCGTGCGGCGGCCGTCGGTGCACGTCCCGTTCGGCGTGATGCGGCTGCAGGCGGCACTGACGGAGCGGCTGCCCGGCGCGCCCGTCTCGCGCGACCAGCTGACGATGCTCGCGCTCGGCGACAACGTCGTCGCTGATCCGGCTGCGGCCGAGGTGTTCGGCGTGCAGCTCGTGCCGCTCGACGAGCAGCTCCGCCGCGCTGCCGCGTAGCGCTCCCGCTCGTAACAGACTGTTACAAGCAAGCGGACAGTAGGCTCCCGGGGATGACGCGCGGTGTCGTCTACGCTGAGCCGGGCTCGCGGCCGGCGGTCGAGGAGATCGTGCTCGACCCGCCCGGCCCGCGCGAGGTTCAGGTGCGCGTCGAGGCGAGCGGGCTCTGCCACTCCGACGTCCACGTCGTCGAGACCGGGGGCTGGGGGATGCGCTTCCCGATTCTGCTCGGGCACGAGGGCGCGGGCACCGTCGAGGAGATCGGCGAGGGAGTGACCGGCGTCGCGCCCGGGGATCGCGTCGTGATCGCCTGGCGGGCGCCGTGCGGCGGGTGTCCGCAGTGCCTGCGCGGCGATCCGCGACGCTGCTCGTCCTGGCCGCGCGCGAAGCGACGCCTCCACCGCGCCGCCGACGGGGCGCTCCTCAGCCCCGTGCTCCGCGCGGGCACGTTCGCCGACCGCACGATCGTCCACGAGGCCTGCGTCGTGAAGATGCCCGTTGAGCTGCCGGTCGAGCAGGCGTGCCTGATCGCGTGCGGCTTCTCGACCGGCGCCGGTGCCGCGCTCTGGACGACGCCCGTCCGGCCCGGCTCCACGGTGGCGGTGATCGGTTGCGGTGGGGTGGGGCTCGCCGTCGTGCAGGGCGCTCGCCTCGCCGGCGCGGAGCGGATCGTCGCCGTCGACGTCGTCGCCGAGAAGCTCGCGGCCGCGTTGCAGCTGGGCGCGACCGACGCGGTCGACGCGGCCGCGGGCGACCCGGTCGCGCAGGTACGGGAGCTGACCGGCGGCACCGGCGTCGAGTTCGCGTTCTCGGCGATCGGCGCGGCGGCCGGGTTCGCCCAGGCGGTGCGGATGTGCGCCTACGCGGGCACGGCGACGCTCGTCGGCGTTCCCTCGCCCGGCGCAACGCTCGACGTCGACCTCGACGCGGACGTCTTCGCGCCGAAGGTCTCGCTTGCGGTCACCCACGGCGGCGACACGCTGCCGCAGGAGGACTTCCCCTTCCTCGCCCGCGCCGCACTCGACGGGCGGGTCGATCTGGCTCGCTTCGTGAGCAGCAGGATCGCGCTCGACGAGGTGCCGGACCGCCTCGAGCGGCTCGGGCAGGGCGGCGAGATCCGCGCCGTCGTGAAGCTCTAGCTCTTCGGCTTGCCGAAGCTCGCTCGCCGCTCGGCGTCGGCGTCGTCGACGAGGTGGCCGTCGCGCTCGACGTAGCCGCCCTTGCCGCCGACGGCGATCACGACCGCCTCCTCGGCGAACGGGTTCGAGAGCTTGCGCGGCGTCGTTGACTCGGCGTGGAACAGCCCGCCCTCGCCGACCTCGTGCGTCTCGCCGTCGACCTCGACCGCGATCCGGCCGCGGTGGACGAAGTACAGCTCGTCCTGAGTGTCGTGGTAGTGGAGGAAGCCCTCGTGCCCGGGAGGGAGCACGAGCGCGTTCACGCCGAACGCGGTCACGCCGAGCGCCGGCCGGATCTTGCGGAAGCCGGGGCCGTCGCCCAGCTTGTCGAGCGACGAGAAGGCGTGGCTCATGCGGAGGCCTCCTCGCCGCTGCCGCAGGCGGGGGAGGTCTCGGCGAGCGGCAGCCGCCGGAGCAGCTCGGCGAGGGTCGCCCGCTCCTGCTCGTCGAAGTGCGCGTTGAAGAGCTCGTCGACGTCCGCGCGATGGGAGGCCCGTGCCGCCTCGAACTTCGCCTTGCCGGCGTCGGTGAGCACGGCGTACGTGACACGTGCGTCCTCGGCGCAGCGGCCCTTCTCGACCCAGCCCGACCGTTCGAGCCCGTCGAGGAGGCGCGTCACGCCGGACGCTGTCAACAGCACGGTGCGCGCGATGTCGACGCGGCGCAGGCTGTGATCCGGCGCGTTGTAGAGCTGGACGAGCACGTCGAAGTCGCTGAGCGTCAGCCCGTGCCCGGTCTCGAGGCGGGTCGAGAGCGCGCGCGTCACAGCGGCGTGCGCCCGTAGGAACGGGAGCCACGCCGCGAGCGCGGCGTCGTTAGATTGTTGTGCGGTCAATACTTGACGGGGCAAGCTTTCCTCGCTACGATCCTTGACGACTCAAGTATATCGATGTTCTCGTAGGAGGCAAGTATCGCAATGTCCGTCATCGAGTCCACCAAGCAGATCGCGCCGGCCGGCACCTGGGCCGCCGATCCCGTCCACTCGCACGTGTCCTTCGAGGTCGCGTACGCAGGCGTGAACACCTTCCGCGGCAGCTTCGCCGACTTCTCGGCCGTCCTCGCGGGCGGCGACGAGCCCGAGCTCTCCGGCTCGGCGAAGGTCGCGAGCGTCGACGTGAAGGACGAGCAGCTGAACGGCCACCTCCAGACCCCCGACTTCTTCGACGCCGCGCGCTACCCGGAGATCGTGTTCCGCGCCACCGAGCTGCACGTGCTCGACGGCGGGCGCGTGGAGGGCGCCGGCGAGCTGACGATCAAGGGCGTCTCCGCGCCGATCTCGCTCGCGGGAGTCGTCGCGCCGGCTCCGTCCGTCGACCCGTTCGGCCGCGAGCGCCTCGGCCTCCGGCTCGAGGCGACGATCGACCGCACCGCCTTCGGCGTCAGCTGGAATGCGCCGAACCAGGGCGGCGGCGACTACCTCGGCACCGATGTGAAGCTGATCGCCGAGCTCGCGCTCGTCCGGCAGGAGGCGTAGCGATGAGGATCCTGGCCGTCTCCGGCAGCCTGCGGGAGGACTCGTACAACACGAGCCTGCTGCGCGTCGCCGCCGAGGTCGCGCCGGCGGGCGTCGAGCTCGAGCTGTGGGAGGGGATCGGCGAGCTGCCGGTCTACGACCAGGATCTCGAGTCCGGCGAGGTGCCGGCGCCCGTCGCGCGCCTCCGAGCCGACTGGGACGCGGCGGACGCGATCCTCTTCGCCACGCCCGAGTTCAACGGCTCCGTGCCGGGCGGCCTGAAGAACGCAATCGACTGGGCGTCGCGGCCGAAGTTCGAGGCCGCGCTCACGAACAGGACCGTCGCCGTCGTCGGGGCGAGCACCGGTCAGTTCGGGGCCCTGTGGGCGCAGACCGACCTGAAGAAGATCCTCGGTGCCGCCGGCGCCCGGGTCGTCGGCACCGAGATCCCGGTCGCCCGCGCGCAGGAGCGCTTCGACGCGGCGGGCCGCCTGCTCGACGCGGAGGTGCGCGAGCAGCTCCGGCTCCACCTGGAGACGCTCGCCGCCGAAGCCGCGCCCCACGCGGTCGCTGCGTAGCTGACACATCGCGCTCCCAAATGATGAAGAGCGGCTCCCTTGCGGGGCGCTGCATCGGAATGAAGAGGGGCCCCTTGCGGGGCGCTGCATCGAAATGAAGAGGGGCCCCTTGCGGGGCCCCTCGACTCGGTGACCAGCTCGTATTGGCAGAGGCGCTTTCCTGCTCCGGCACGGCTCCGTTCGGGCCGGCCGGGCGGCGCGGAACGCGTCGTCCCCCACGCTGGCTAGGCGGTTCCCCGTAGGTCCCGGGGACAGCACCTCTACCGGCTGGTACCTCCACTGCCCGTACTGTCTGAAATCACTGCCGGACCACCTCCTTTCCGCGGTAGTCCGAGAATAGCGAACCGATCTGTCAGCGCAAGACCACGCTGAGCTCGAGTCCGCGGTCGAGCGGCACGGTGACGCTCTCGAGCGTCGGGTCGGCCTGGCGCGCGGCGCTGTACAACGCGAGCGGGTCGGGGTGCGAGAGGACGTTGTCGGCGACGACGAGCCCGCCCGGCTCGACCTTGTCGCGGGCGAGCCGGAAGAGCTCCTCGTAGTCCTCCTTCTCGGCGTCGACGAAGACGACGTCGAACACGTCGTCGATGCCCGGGAGCGCCGCGAGCGCGTCTCCCTCGAGGAGCTGGGCCGTGTCCTCGAGTCCGGCCTCCTCGACGTTCCGGTGCCACGCCTCGATCTTGAGCGGGTCGTGCTCGATCGAGAGGACGCGGCCGCCGAGGTGGCGGACGCCCGCCGCGAACCAGATCGTCGAGTAGCCGCGCGAGCCGCCGAGCTCGAGCACCTCGCAGCCGGTCTGCGGCGCGACGAGCGAGAACAGGAAGCGGCCCGTCGTCGGCGCGACCGCCCGGGCGCGCACCGCCTGCGGCAGACCCTGCTTGCGCTCGGCCGCGTCCTCCTCCTCGAGGCGGCGGAGCACGGCGCGCACGCGGTCGTCCAGCATGCGTTGAGCCTATCCTCCGGGTATGCGCGTGGAGCTGACCGTCCAGATCGCGCGGTCGCCGGAGGAGGTCTTCGCCTACCTCACCGACGTCTCGAACCTGACCGCGTGGCAGTCGGGCGTCCGCGCCGCCACGATCGTGGGCGGCGGGCCGGCGGAGCTCGGCGCCCGGATCGAGGAGTCGCGGCACCTGCTCGGCCGCGAGCTGCGGACGACGCTCGAGGTCGCCGAGTACGAGCCGCCGCACATGTTCGTGCTGCGCGCGCTCGACGGCCCGGTGCCGTTCACCGTCCGGCACGAGCTGGAGCCCGCCGGCGAGGGCACGCAGGTCACCGTCGTCGGCGAGGGCGATGCCGGTCTCCTGCCCGGCTTCGCGGCCGGGATCATGGCGCGCCGGGTCGAGAAGGAGTTCCGTCGGGACTTCGAGCGGCTGAAGCACATCCTCGAGACCTGACGATTCCCGGCGGTCACCCGCCGGTGGGCCGCGCTCGTCGTGCTGCGGCTCGGCCGACCGCCACAGCAGATCGAGGAGCGCCCAGGACGTCTTCGTGCCGAACGCGATGTCGGGAGCTGCGGTCGCGCGGCTCCTCCTGACGGCCCGGCGCACTCCGCCGGGCGGCGTGCACGAGCACGCGCACCTGCTCGTAGCTCGGCTTGTACAGCCGCAGCCGTGCCGCGGCGGCACCCACGTCCGGTTGATCTCCGCAATCGTGGCCTCGCCGCGTCGAGAGGCGCGCGATCTCGCCGAGCAGGCGGGGCTGGATCCTCGGCGCGCTCGCGACCACACTGCATCGTCGCCGCCGAGCCGTGCCGGGATGGTCGCGGCTTCCTGGCGGTTCCGTCGTCCCTGCTCGTGACAGTCTGTTACGAGGGAAAGGCGGCGTGCCGCTCGCGCTCGACAGCCTCGCGCACCCAGCAGTCGGCGAGATGGTCGTTGACGACGCCGCAGGCCTGCATCGCCGCCCACACCGTCGTCGGGCCGACGAAGCGGAAGCCGGCTGCCTTCAGGCGCTTCGAGAGCGCGACCGACTCCGGCGTCTGGGCGAACCAGTCGGCCGTACGCTTCGGCACGCCGTAGCGCTCCGGCCGGTGCGCCCACACGAGCTCGTGCAGCGGCGTGCCCTCGTCGCGCAGCGCGAGCGTCGCGCGTGCGTTCGCGATCGTCGCCTCGATCTTGCCGCGATGGCGGACGATCCCCGCGTCGCCGAGCAGCCGCTCGACGTCGCGCTCGCCGAACCGGGCGACCCGCTCCGGGTCGAAGCCCGCGAACGCGGCCCGGAAGCGCTCGCGCTTGCGCAGGATCGTCAGCCAGGAGAGCCCGGACTGGAAGCCCTCGAGGCAGAGCCGCTCGTAGAGGCCGCGCTCGTCGGCGACCGGCCGGCCCCATTCCTCGTCGTGGTAGGCGACGTAGAGCGGGTCGGTCGTCGGCCAGCAGCGCGGCCGGCCGTCAGCCGACGTCGACACGAACCACGCCGTCCACGATCCGCACCGGGTACGTCGCCACCGGCTCGTAGGCGGGCAGCGTCAACGCGTTGCCGGTCGCGAGGTCGAACTGGGCGCCGTGGCGGGGGCAGACGACGCGGCAGAGATCCTCGTCCCAGTCGCCCTCGCAGAGCGGCCCGTCGTCGTGCGAGCAGCGGTCCTCGATCGCGTAGAGGGAGCCGCCGCAGTTGTAGACGCCGACGTGGACCGCCGTCCCGGCCGTGACGATCTTCACGGAGCCGGGCGGGAACTCGTCCGCGGGCGCGACGTCGATCTCGGGCACTTACGAGAGCTCCAGCTCGCCGTACCCGGCGAGGCCGTCGGGGAGCGGTGTGCCCTTCGCCTTGTGCAGCGCGACCTTCAGCGTCGTCAGGCCGAGCATCGCGCACTTGAGCCGCACCGGCGTGAGCGGAATCCCGATCTGGTCGAGCAGCTCGTCCTTGTCCATCGTCGCCATGTCGGTCGCCGTTCGGCCCTTCGCCATCTCGGTCAGCATCGAGGTCGCGGCCTGCGAGATCGCGCAACCGCGGCCGGAGAACTTGACCTCGTCGATCGTCTCGCGGTCCTCGCCGAAGGCGACGGTGATCGAGACCTCGTCGCCGCAGAGCGGGTTCTGTCCCTCGGCCTCCGCGTCCGCGTTCTCGATCACCCCGTGCCCGCGCGGGTTCTTGTAGTGGTCGAGGATGATCTCGCGATACATCTGCTCGAACCCGTCAGTCATGCGAACACCTTACGGACGGCGGCGAGGCCCTCGACGAGCTGGTCGATCTCCTCGGGGATCGTGTACAGGTAGAAGCTCGCCCGGTTCGTCGCGGCCACGCCGAGGTGCTGCATCAGCGGCTGGCAGCAGTGGTGGCCGGCGCGGATCGCGACGCCGTGTGTGTCGAGGATCTGCGCGACGTCGTGCGGGTGGATCCCGTCGAGGTTGAACGAGACGATCCCGGCGCGGCGGTCGGCGGGCGGGCCGTAGAGCTCGATCCCCGGCACCTCGGCGAGGCGGCCGAGTGCGTAGGCGGCGAGCTCGTGCTCGTGCGCCTCGATCGCGTCGAAGCCGACCGCCTCGAGGTAGTCGATCGCGGCGCCGAGGCCGACCGCCTCCGCCATCGGCGCGGTGCCCGCCTCGAACTTGTGCGGCAGCTCGCCCCACGTCGTCCTGTCGATCCGCACCGAGCTGATCATGTGGCCGCCGGTGAGGAACGGCTCCATCCGGCGCAGCAGCTCGGTGCGTCCCCAGACCGCGCCGATGCCGCTCGGGCCGCACATCTTGTGGCCCGAGAAGGCGAGGAAGTCGACGTCGAGCGCCTGCACGTCGAGCGCCATGTGCGGCGCCGCCTGGGCCGCGTCGCAGACGAAGATCGCGCCCTGGTCGTGCGCCCACGCGGCGAGCTTGGCGACCGGGCTGATCGTCCCGAGCGAGTTCGAGACGAGGTTCGTCGCCACGACCTTCACGGTGCCGCCGGCGACGAGCGCGTCGAGGCCCGAGAGCTCGAGCTCGCCGTGGTCGTCGAGCGGGATCATCCGTAGCGAGGCCCCGGTCTTGCCCGCGATGAACTGCCAGGGGACGAAGTTCGAGTGGTGCTCGAGCTCGGTGACGACGATCAGGTCGCCGGGGCCGAGGTTCGTGAGCCCCCACGCGTAGGCGACGAGGTTGATCCCCTCGGTCGCGTTGCGGACGAAGATCACCTCGCGGACGTCCGGCGCGTTCAGGAGCCCGCGCACCTTCTCGCGCGCCTGCTCGAGCCCCTCGGTGGCGCGCTCGGCGAGCTCGTAGACGCCCCGGTGCACGTTCGCGTACGAGGTCTCGTAGAACGCGGTCATCGCCTCGAGCATCTGGCGCGGCTTCTGCGAGCTCGCGGCCGAGTCGAGGAAGGCGAGCGGCTTCCCGTGGATCTTCTGCTCGAAGATGGGGAAATCCGCCCGGAGCGCGTGCGCGTCGAGCTTCTGCGTGCTCGCGGACACTGCCACGCGGCCATCGTACCCGGGCAACGACGGGTTAACCGGCCTCCCATCGTCCTTTCATCAAGCGCCGCCGATACTGGAGACCGTGGCCGGTGGATCCCGGATCGAGCAGGCGCGCTCCCGTGCTCGCGGGGCCAAGCTCGTGTTGGGCGCGCTGACGACGCTCGTCTTCGGCGTCGCGTTCGTCGGTGCGCGCTCGCATGCGCCCGGACACGTGAAGCACAAGGCGCAGCCGCTCGGCGTGCCGGCGTCCTTCGAGGCCGCGGTCCGGCGCAGCGCCCTCGCGGCGGGCCAGATCGCGCCGCCCGTCCAGCCGCCGTCGGTGGTGACGAGCACGTCGTGACGGCGGTGCACCGCTTCCGCTCGATGGGCTGCGAGATCGTCTGCGCGGGCGGCGATCCGACCGCGGTGGCGGGCGTCTTCGCCCGCTGGGAGGCGACGTTCAGCCGGTTCCTCGACGAGAGCGAGCTCTCGCGCGTCAACGCCTCCCCCGAGCCGGGCGTCGTCGTGTCGCCGCTCTTCGCGCGCGCCCTGCGCGCCGCGCTCGACGCGGCGGCCGACACCGCCGGGCTCGTCGATCCCACGCTCGGCGCCGCGCTCGAGGCCGCCGGTTACGACCGCGACTTCGCGCTCCTGCCCGCCGACGGCCCGCTCGGGCCCGCGGCGCCGTCGCGGCTGGGAGAGCTGAGCCTCGACGGGACGATCCTGCGCCGTCCGCCGGGCCTCGTCCTCGACCTGAACGGCGTCGTCAAGGCGCTCGCGGTCGACGAGGCGGTGGCCGGGCTCCCCGGCGACGGCTTCGTCTCGGCGGGCGGCGATCTCGCCGCCCGCGGCCCCGTCGACGTCGGGCTTCCCGGCGGCGGCGCGGTGCGGCTCGTCCGCGGCGGGCTCGCTACGAGCGGCGTCTCGACCCGCGCCTGGCGCCGCGGTGCCGTCCCGCAGCACCATCTCGTCGACCCGCGCACGGGCCGGCCGAGCCGGTCGCCGTGGCAGGAGGTCACGGTCGCGGGCGCCTCCTGCCTCGCCTCCGACGTCGCTGCGAAGGCCGCGTTCCTGCTCGGTGCGGACGGGCCCGACTGGCTCGACTGGCGTGGGCTCCCCGGCCGCTTCGTCGCCGTCGGCGGCGCAGTCCACGCGAACCAGGCCTGGCGGGCCGGGGTCTCGGCGGAGGCAGCGTGCACCTGACCTCGAACCCGGCGATCTGGTACGCCGCCCGCGCCTCGGGCGTCGCCGCCTACGTCGTGCTCACCGCGGTCGTCGCGATCGGGCTCGGCCTCGGCGGCAAGGCCCAGAGCCCGCGCTGGCCACGCTTCTCCGTCGAGGACATCCACCGTTTCGGCGGGCTTCTCGTCGGCTCGCTGATCGGCGTGCACGTCGTCGCGATCGCGATCGACTCGTTCCTGCCCTTCTCGTTCCTGCAGCTCGTCGTCCCGTTCACGTCGACGTACCGGCCGCTCTGGACGGGCCTCGGGATCGCTGCCGCCGAGCTGCTGGCGGCGCTCGCGATCACGAATCACTACCGGCGCCGCCTGCCGTACGGGTTCTGGCGGGCCGCCCACTACGCGAACTTCGCCGTCTGGTCGCTCGCATCGGTGCACGGGCTCCTCTCCGGTACCGATCGCAGCGCGGCCTGGCTCGCGGTCGTCTACGGGGTCGCCGTCGGCACGGTCGCGGTGCTCGTCCTCTGGCGGTTCGGCGGCGTCGTGCTCCGCTCGCCCGGAGTCGCCACCGCCGGTGCCGCTACGGTGGTCGCCCTGCCCGTGCTGATGCTCGGCCCCCTCCAGAAGTCGCCCTCCGCGTGGAATGCCGCGCAGGTCAGCGAGCCGCTGACCGGGAAGGTCGTCCAGAACGGCACCCAGCTCGAGCAGATCGTCTCGTTCGTCGGCAACGCGCAGCGCCCGCAGAAGCTGCTCGTGCGCGCCGACCTGCTCGTCTCGCCGAACCGGCTCGACTCGACCTCGCTGCAGCTCGAGTACCTGCCGAGCGGCGACGTCTGCCGCGGGCGGGTCACGGCGGTCGGCGGCACGAGCTTCGCCGGGAGCTGCACGCTCCCGAACGGCGAGCACCGTCACGTGGACGCGAGCTGGGTTCCGGCCGAGGACGGTTCCGGCGTCGTCGGGGAGATCAAGCTCCATGCGTAGGGCCGCCGTGCTCCTCGCGGTGCTCGCCGCCGCCGGCTGCGGCGGCGCGCACGCGGCCACGACCACAACCGGCGGGGTCGACCGACCGCGACCGCGACGACCGTGGCGAAGGCTCCGCCGACGCCGGCGCAGAGCGTCCTCGGTCTGCCGCCGCTGAAGCCGGGGCCGGTGCCCGGCTACCTGATGATCGCCGACCGCAACAACAACCGGATCATCATCCTCAACCCGAGGACGAAGAAGATCGTCTGGCAGTTCCCGCGGCCGGGCGACGTCAAGCCGGGCCAGTCGTTCCACGACCCCGACGACGCGTTCTTCACGCCCGGCTACAAGAGCATCTCGATCAACGAGGAGTACAACCAGACGATGTCGGAGATCGACCTGAAGACGCACCGCATCGTGTGGTCGTTCGGGCATCCCGGCGTCGCCGGCTCGGCGTACGGCTACCTCTCGAACCCCGACGACGCGTACCTGCTCCCGAACGGGCTCTTCCAGGTCGCCGACATCCGCAACTGCCGCGTCCTCTGGGTCAACCGTGCGCACAAGGTCGTGCGGGCGCTCGGCAGCGCCGCCAACTGCACCCACAACCCGCCGGCCTCGCTCTCCTCGCCGAACGGTGCGACGCCGCTCCCCGACGGGGGCGTGCTCGTGACCGAGATCGGCGGCTGGGTCGACCGGATCTCGAAGAGCGGCAAGCTCCTCTACTCGTTCCGCACGCCGACGACGTACCCGTCCGACGCGCAGCTGCTCCCCGACGGGAACATCCTCGTCGCCGGCTTCAACACGCCTGGCCGCGTGGACGAGATCACGCCGCAGGGGAAGGTCGTCTGGACGTACGCGCCGACCGGCTACTGGTCGCTCGACCGGCCCTCGCTCGCCGAGCGCTGGCCGAACGGGATGATCGCGATCACCGACGACTGGCACCACCGCGTGGTCGTGATCGACCCGAAGACGAAGCGGGTCGTCTGGTCGTACGGGCATCTGAACCAGCCGAGCAGCGCACCGGGCTTCCTGAGCAAGCCGGACGGGCTCGACCTGCTGCCGGCGGTGCCCGGCACCGCGGTGACGCGCAGCACGTCGTCGGCGATCGCCCCCAGGGCAAGTAACAGACTGTCACAAGGAAAGCGCGCGAAGCTGACACGGATCGGCTCGCTGCCGCAGGTGCTCTCCAAGGCCTCCGCGGTGGCGCTCCCCGGTGGACGGCTGATGCTGATCGGCGGCGAGGTCGGCTCGAGCTCCATCGACACGATCCTCGCCGGCCCGCCCGGCCGGTTGCGTCCGGTCGGCCACCTGCCGACGCCTGGGCACGACGCGGCCTCGGTGCTCCTCAAGGGCTCTGTCTACGTCTTCGGCGGCGGCCAGGCGGTCTCGGTGACGAGCGTCGTCCGCATCGACCCGCGCACCGGCGCGGCCAGGACGGCGCCCGCGCTCGACGAGCCGCTCTCCGACCTCGGCGCGGCCGCGATCGGCGGCCACGTGTACCTCGTCGGCGGCTACACGGGCTCGCAGTTCGCCTCGGCGATCCTGCGCTACCTGCCCCGCGGCGGCACGACCACCGTCGCGCGCCTTCCCGACGGGACGCGCTACGCGGGCGTGACCACGATCGGCACCACGATCTACGTCGCCGGCGGGCTGACGACGGCCGGTGCGAGCAACGCCGTATACGCGCTCAAGCTGCACGGGCAGGTGCGGCGGATCGCCACGCTGCCCGCGCCGGAGGATCACGCGGCGCTCGCGGCGCTCGGCGGCAAGCTCTACTACGTCGGTGGCCGGCGCGTCCTCCGGATCGACCCCAGGTCGGGCGCGATCAGCGTCGCCGCGACGCTCCCGGCCTCGCTCAGCGACCCGACTGCGACCACCGTCGGCAAGCGGATCGTGATCGCCGGCGGCGGCACCTCGTCCGTCTACGCGCTGACTCCTTAGCGCCGCACGAACGCGGCGTTCTCCCAGATCGCACCCCGCGGCTCGCGCGACTCGAGTGAGAGCCCGCGCCGCTCGGCGGCGGCGGCGATCCGCTCCAGCGGGTGCGCGTACGTGCGGAAGCCGCAGCGGGTCAGGCGCAGCCACAGGTTCACGGCCCGGACGCCGAGCCGCGACAGCGCCCGGTCGCGCGGATACGTGAGCAGCAGGCGGCGCCCGGTGTGGGCCGCCGCCGCCTCGACGAGCGCATCGACGTCCGGGTAGCAGCAGACGACCCGGTGCAGCACGACGACGTCGTGCTGCTCGACGACGCCCGCCTCGAGGACGAAGTCCGCGACGCGCCGCTCGACCCGGTCGCCGAGCCGGTGCTCGGAGAGGAGCGCGCCGGCCGCCTCCTCGTAGCCGCCGGAGAGCTCGACGTTCGTGCCGCGGGCCGCGCCCGCCTCGAGCAGCTCGAGCTCGAGCGTGCCGATGCCGCCGCCGATCTCGAGCACGCTCGCGCCGGTGACGTCGCCGGCGAGCGCGACGAGGCCGCGGGCCGTCGCGGGCAGCCCGCGCCGCCGGTACCGGCGCGCATCGTGGCCCGCCAGGCGCCTGTTGAAGAAGCGGCGGTATTCCGACGGCGGCGTGCAGCAGGGGCAGGACATGCCCCGAGCTTACGGCCTGAGCACCGTCTCGCAGTTCCGGACGACGTCGATCCGGTCGACCTCGGCGACGTCGCGGCCGGGCCCGCAGTCGACGATGTCGCGGACGCCGTCGCGCGCCTCGATCCGGTCGTTGCCCGGACCGCCGAGGATGGTGTCGTGCCCCGGGCCGCCGGTGAGCAGGTCGTTGCCGGGGCCGCCGAGGATCCGGTCGTTCCCCGGGCCGCCGAAGACGGCGTCGTTCCCGGCTCCGGCGACGATCACGTCGTTGCCGGCGTTGCCCTCGATCCGGTCGTTGCCGGCGCCGCCGAAGAGTCGGTCGTTCCCGGCGAGGCCGCGCAGGAAGTCGCGGAAGGCGGTTCCGTGCAGGACGTCGTTGCCGGCGCCGCCGACGAAGCGGCAGAGGTTCGAGGCGCGCGTCGCCGGACGGCGCGGTGCGGCCGGGTCGACGAGCTCGATCCCGAAGCGGCGGCACTCGCCCGCGGCGGCGACCGCGATCCGCGTCCCGGTCGGCGACCAGCGCGGCGGCGAGGCGGGGTGGACGTCGTCGGCGACCTTCGTCCCGTCGACGTAGAGCGCGTAGCGGTACCGGCTCGCCTGGCCCGGGATGTGCTGCCGGTCGCTGATCAGCGCGAGCGCGCCCGAGGGCGAGAACTGCGGGAAGCGCGCGTCGCCGGCGCCGGGGAGCGTGCGCGCGCCGGAGCCGTCGGCGGCGGCCTCGAGCACGCGCCAGCGCCCGCCGGCGTTCGACTCGAACGCGAGCGTCCTGCCGTCCGGCGACCAGCTCGGGTTCACGTTCGCGCCCGGGCCGGAGAAGACCGTGCGGGCGCCCGAGCCGTCCGCGGCGACCGCGAGCAGGCTGGAGCTCGTCCCGTCGGCGGCCGCGGAGGTCACGGCCAGCTCGGCCCCGTCCGGCGACCACACCGGGCCGAGCACGTCCCGGGTCGCTCGGCGGAGGCCGGACGCGAGCAGAGACTCGCCGCCCCCGCGCGCGTCGGCGGCGTAGAGCGAGCCGCCGCGCTCGTAGGCGATGCGGGCGCCGTCGGGCGACCAGGAGGCGTCGGTGCCGGCGATCGTCGCGAGCCGGGTGCCTGTCTCGGCGACGACCTCCGTCCGGCCGCCCGTCTGGAGGAGCAGCTCGTTCGCTCCCGGCCGCCAGCCGCGCAGGTCGCCGACGCCGACGAGATGGGCGCGGCCGCGCACCCCGGCGGGCGCCTCCCAGACGCGGTGGTCTCCCGTGTGGGCCTCCACGCGCGTGAACGCGACGTCGTGCTCGTCGAACGACCACACGGGCGCCGAGTCGTTCGGGACTGCCGGCCCGCGGGCGGCCGCGCGCGCGAGCTGCCCGGCGAGGACGAGGACGACGACGAGGGCGACGGGAACCAGGAGCAGGCGCCGAGGCACGACCGTCACGGTACGCGCCGTGTGTAAGCGCCCGGGAATCGGCGTGTAAGCGACTACAGTGCGTCGCCG
>CAWFFI010000012.1:0-73989 GCA_963815005.1 uncultured Actinomycetes bacterium | reverse complement strand
CGATCAGCGCGTGGCCCGCGTCCTCGCGCTGCTGCCCGTCGTGCTTCTCGCCGCGGCCTGCGGCGGCGGGTCGAAGGCGCCCGCGACGACGACGGCCGCCGCGACGACGACGGCGCCCGCGGCGAAGCCCGCGCTCCGCGTCGCGCTCACGGCCGAGAGCCACAGCCCCGTCGTCGGCCGCACGTGGACGTACCAGGTGCACGTGACCGACCCGGCGGGCAAGCCGGTCGCGGCGCGCATCCACCTCCAGTTCCTGTTCGGCGGCATGGTCGTCGGCGAGGTCGGCGTCCACGTCGTCGCCGACGGCGTCTGGAAGGAGACGATCCCGGCGAAGGGCAAGGACGCGTTCCCGCCCGCCGCCGTCGGCCAGGCGCTCGTCCTGCGGGCGACTGCGACCGCGAAGGGCTACCGGGCCGGCACGGGGCGCTGGACCGTCGTCGTGAAGAAGTGACCGGCGCCGAGGTCGTCGTCGAGCACGTCCGCAAGGGCTTCGAGGGCGGCCGGATCCACGCGCTCGAGGACGTCTCGTTCCGGCTCGACCCCGGCGAGCTCGTCGCGCTGACCGGCCCGTCGGGGTGCGGCAAGAGCACGCTGCTCAACCTGATCGGCGCGCTCGACCGGCCGGACGCGGGCTCGATCCGCGTCGGCGGCGAGGACGTCGCCCATCTCGCCGACAGCGCCTCCTACCGGGCCGAGACCGTCGGCTTCGTCTTCCAGTTCCACAACCTGATCACGACGCTCACCGCGGTCGAGAACGTCCAGGTGCCGATGCTCGGTCGGCGCAGCGGCCGGAGCGAGCGGGAGCGGCGAGCGCGCGAGCTGCTCGAGCGAGGTCGGGCTCGCGGAGCGGGTCTCCGCCTATCCGCCCACCCTCTCCGGCGGCGAGCGCCAGCGGGTCGCGATCGCGCGGGCGCTCGCGAACGGCCCGCGCCTGCTGCTCGCCGACGAGCCGACCGGCGCGCTCGACTCGGCCACGGGCGAGCAGATCGTCGACCTGCTCCGCGGCGTCCGCGACGACCACGGGACGACGATCCTGCTCGTCACGAACGACGACGCGCTCGCCGCCGCCGCCGACCGGGTGCTGCGCCTTCGCGACGGCAGGCTCGAGGCGGACGAGGCCGAGCTCCGGCTCGGCCGCTAGTTGCGGCCGGAGAGCGTGCCCGCGCGGTCGGCGAGCTTCTTCGCGGCCGCGTCGAAGTCGCCGATCGCGGCGTCGAGGTCGCTGCGCGAGGCCTGCAGCGTGGCGAGCTGCTTCGACAGGTACGCGGTCTGCGTCGCCACGTAGCCGCCGTCGAGCTGCGCGGTCGGCGTCGTCGTCAGGTAGCTCGTCAGCGTCTTCAGCTCGCTCGCGAGCCGGTCGACGCTCGTGCCGACCGACGAGGCGCCGGACGAGACCGAGTCGGCGGAGCGGCCGGCGGTGAGCAGCATCCCCGCGAGCTGCGAGGCCTGCGCCGACACCGCCTGGGCGGCCGCGGTCGCCGAGGAGCGGGCCTTCTGCGCGGCCTTCGCCTTCGCCGCCGCGTCCGCCGCGGCCGACCGGGCGGCGGCGAGCGACGAGGAGAGGGTCTGGTTCCGGGCGGTCGCGGCCGCGAGCGCGGTCTGCGCGGAGGTGTCGCGCTGCGCCGCGCTTCGCCACCCGACCGAGAAGAACGCGCCGCTCACGAGCGCACCGGCGAGGAACGCCGCAGCCGTGAGCACCCACGTGATCCTGGGGATGCCCTGTTTCCTCTTGCGGCGGGCCGGATAGGCCGCCTGCCGGCGCACCGGCTCGGCGACCGGCCAGCTGGAGCTACGAGACATGCGCCGCGCTTCGACGCGGGCGCGGCGGCTCCTGCCGCGGCTACTCGCGCCGGAGCGCCTCGATCGGGCTCAGCCGCAGCGCGCGAAACGTCGGATAGATGGCGCCGATCAGCCCGACGCCGAGCGCGAACGCGAGCCCCCACGCGAAGACGCCCGCGGTGAACTGCGGCGAGACGAGGCTCGAGAGGCCGGTGCGGCTCGTGAACAGGTCGGCCGCGAGCAGCCCGAGCGCGAGCCCGAGCGCGAGCGCGACGAGCGCGATCCCGATCGCCTCGCTCACGATCAGCGCCGCGATCCGGCGGCCGCGCCAGCCGACGGCGCGCAGGATCCCGATCTCGCGGATCCGCTCGAAGACCGACATCGCCATCGTGTTCGTGACCCCGATCCCGCCGACGATCAGCGCGAGCACGGAGATCACCCAGCCGACGTCGAGCACGAGCCGCGACGACGTGTCGACCTTCACCGCCTGCCCCGGCTCGACGATCGCCGAGATCCCGAACCGCCGCTCGAGCCGCTTCGCCACGTCGGCGGGCCGGTTGCCGAGCTTCACGGTGACGGCGATCGTCGTCACCTCGCCCGGCCGCTTCGCGAGCGCCTGCACGAGCGGCAGCGGCAGCACGACGCCCTGGTCCTCGAAGCGGTCGCCGCTGTGGAAGATCCCGGAGACGCGGAGCTTCCGGCCGGCGACGGTCACCTCCGAGCCCGTGCGGAGGCCGAACGTCTTCGCGGTGTTGTCGCCGACGAGCGCGCCGGAGCGGTCGCCGCTGAGCAGCGTCAGCCGCTGCGCCGGGAACTCGTCCGGCGCGAGGCCGAAGACGAGCGAGGACGGCTTGCCGTTCACCGTCGTCACGAGCAGGAAGATGCGCGCCGTCTGCGCGACGCCGGGGTCGGCGGCGACCTTCGCCTCGAGCGCGTCCGGCAGGAGCGAGCGGGTCGCGTCGGAGACACCGCTCTGGAAGAGGCCGAAGTCGGCGCGGCCGAGATGGATCAGGTCGGAGGCGGTGCGGCGGACGCCGGCGGAGATCGAGAGCAGCGCGACGATCAGGCCGACCCCGATCGCGACGCCCGCCGAGGTGAGGAGCGTCCGCACCGGCCGGCGCATCAGGTTCTTCCAGACGAGCCCGAACCACGTCACTCCCTGATCTTCGCGCGTCCGGGCGACGTTGTGTGCGCCGACGGGGGGACGGGCCCCGTGAGGTACGCTCGGAGCGCTGATGGCAGTCGATGAAGCGCAGATCCTGAAGGCGCTCGAGGCCGTGATCGACCCGGAGCTGCGGCGCCCGGTCACCGAGCTCGACATGGTGCGCGACGTGCGCGTCGACGACGGCGTCGTCTCGCTCACGATCGTGCTCACCATCGCCGGCTGCCCGCTGCGGAACTCGTTCGAGGAGCAGGTCGACAAGGCGCTCTCGGCGGTCCCGGGCGTGACGGGCGTCGCGCTCTCGTTCGACGTGATGACCCCGGAGGAGCGCCAGACGCTGACGACGAAGCTCCGCGGCGGCGCGCCCGAGCGCGACAACGTGATCCGGCTGCCGAGCGACTGCCGCGTGATCGCGGTCGCGAGCGGCAAGGGCGGCGTCGGCAAGTCGTCGCTGACCGCGAACCTCGCCGTCGCGCTCTCGGAGCTCGGCCACCGGGTCGGCGTCCTCGACGCGGACATCTACGGGCACTCGATCCCGCACATCCTCGGCATCCGCCAGAAGCCGGTCGCGGTCGACGAGATGATCCTGCCGCCGGTGAAGGGCGACCTGAAGCTGATGTCGATCGGCTTCTTCCTGGACGGCAACGAGCCGGTGATGTGGCGCGGCCCGATGCTCCACCGCGCGCTCGAGCAGTTCCTCACCGACGTGCACTGGGGCGACATCGACCTGCTCGTCGTGGACATGCCTCCCGGCACCGGCGACGTCTCGATCTCGCTCGGCCAGCTGCTGCCGCGCGCCGAGGTGGTCGTCGTGACGACGCCGCAGAAGCTCGCCCAGGACGTCGCGTCGCGGGCGGCTTCGATGGCGCGCAAGACGAACATGCGCGTGCTCGGCGTGATCGAGAACATGACCGGCGAGGTGTTCGGCTCCGGCGGCGGCGAGGCGCTCGCGGCCGACCTCGGCGTCCCGCTGCTCGGCTCCGTGCCGCTCGACCCGCTGCTGCGGGAGCAGGGCGACCTCGGCGAGCCGATCGTCGCCGCGCACCCGGAGGCGGCCTCGGCGCAGGCGATCGTCGAGATCGCGAAGGCGATCGAGGCGCGCCGCGAGGCGGGCAGCATCGTCAAGTCGTTGCCGCTCGTCGGCTGAGGTGCCGTGGCCGGAGCGAACGTCGACGCCGTCCGTGAGGCCTACGAGCTGGCCCGGCGCGGCGACCACCGGACGCTGCGGACGCGGATCCTCGACGAGGCGACCTGGCATCCGGCGCGCGAGGGCGTGTGGAACCCGTGCCGGGACGCCGACCAGATCGTCCGCACGCTCGTCTGGCGCGCGCAGCATGAACCGGCTCCGGCCGGCCGAGATGATCGACCTCGGCGACCGGGTGCTGCTCCAGCTGCGCGGCCGCCGGCTCGAGCGGCTCGGCGGCAAGGGCTTCGTCCCGAAGCTCTTCCAGGTCGTCGTCCTGCGCGGCGGCCGGATCGCGGCCATGCGCGACTACGCCCGCCGCGAGGACGCGCTCGAGGCGACCGGCCTGAAGGCGTAGAGGCGCCCGTGCCCGCCGCAGCGTTCTTCGATCTCGACCGCACGCTGCTGCGCCGCTCGTCGGCGCTCGCGCTCGCCGGCTCGTTCCGCGAGCGCGGGCTGATCTCGCGGCTCGACCTCGCGAAGGCCGCCGCGTGGCAGCTCCTGTTCGTCGCCCGCGGCGCGAGCCACGAGGCGGTGCGCCGCATGGCCGAGGACGGGCTGCGCGTGCTCGAGGGCTTCACGCCCGAGGAGCTGCAGAGCCTCGTCGGCGACGCGCTCGAGCCGGTGCTGCGGCCGCTCGTCTACGCCGAGCCGCTCCACCTCGTCGAGCAGCACCGGGTGCGCGGCGACCGCGTCTACATCGTCTCCGCGACGTTGCAGGAGATCGTCCAGGCGATCGCGGACGACCTCGGCTTCGACGGCGCGCTCGGCACGGTCTGCGAGGTGCGCGACGGCGTCTACACGGGCAGGGCGCTGCGCGCTCTGCACGCCGAGGCGAAGGCGGCGTGCCTCGGCGAGCTGGCGGAGCGGGAGGGGTTCGACCTCGCCGAGTGCACCGCGTACTCCGACAGCCACACCGACCTGCCGTTCCTGGAGGCGGTCGGGCACCCGGTGGTCGTCAACCCGGACCGCGAGCTGCGCCGGATCGCGCGCGATCGCGGCTGGCCGGTGCTCGAGTTCGGCGACCGCGCCTACCCGCACGCCCGCCGCCGGCTGTGGCCCGGGCTGCTCGGGCTGCCGCTGCTCGCGGGCGCGGCCGCGGTGCTCGCGTCGAGGCGCCGTGGACGCTGAGGAGGGACTCGCCCGGCTGCGCGCGCTCGGCTTCGCCGAGGCGGACGCGCAGACGCTCTGGGCGCACTTCGACGACGCGGAGGCGCGCGGCAAGCCGAGCCACGGGCACGCTCGCATCCCGTGGCTGGAGGGGCTCGCGGGCTTCGACCCGGTCGCGCAGCCGCGGCGCGTGGGCGGAGGCGACGGTCTCGAGCGCTGGGACGGCAACGGCGCCGTCGGCTATCTCGTGCTCGGGCGGGTCGTCACGGAGCAGCTGGCGCGGCCGCCGGAGGGCGCGCGGCTCGTCGTCTGCGAGCGGACGTTCCCGACCGGGATGCTCGGCCATCACGTGCGCCGCCTCGCCGAGGGCGGTCTCGTCGGCGTGCTGACGGCGACCTCGCCGCGGCGGCTCGGGCCGCCGGCCGGCGGGGCGAAGCTGACGGGCACGAACCCGCTCGCGATCGGGATCCCGAGCTCCGGCGGCGACCCGGTGGTCGCCGACGTCTCGATGGGCGCGGTCACGTGGGGCGACGTCGTCGCGGGCCTCGCGACCGAGGACCAGCTCGTCCCCTTCGGCGGCGACGACGCGCACAAGGCGTTCGCGCTCGCGGTCGGCCTCCAGCTGCTCGTCGACGCGCTCGTCGCCGAGCCCGGCCACGGCGCCGTGCTCCTCGTCGCGCGCCCGGAGTCCGACCCGGTGCCGGCGCTGCGCGCCCTGGCGGCGGGCGTCCGCCTCCCCGGCGACTCCTGAGGGCATGCCGTCTCCAGCCACGTCCGGTGCCAGGCACCGGACGTGGCTCTCGAAGACGTGTCCGTTCGGCGAGCCCTCTGCTGGAGCCGCTTCGCCGTCGGGCCATGGCGTCTTCGGACACGTCCGGTGCCTGGCACCAGACGTGTCCCGCAGAGACGTGTCTACCCGAAAGAGCGCCGCTTCAGGACGAGGCCTCGCGGAGCGCCTCGAGCACGACCGGGTCGATCCGCTCCGCGCCGTGCACGCGCTCCTCGAGGTTCTCGACGCCTGCCCACCGGTCGAGCGCGACCGCGAGCTCGCCGGGGTAGCCGAGCCGTCCCAACCGGTCGCGCAGCTCCGCGGCGAGCGTCTCGTCCACGTCGAGCCAGTCCTCGTCGCGGGTGACGCCGAACAGACGCTGGTGCGCGACGTAGAGGCGGCGGAGCTCCTCGACCGGCCTTGCGTGGTCGTCCACGCGCAGGTCGACGACGAGGTCGGAGAGATGCCCGTAGCCCGCGTCCCGCTCGACGATCAGGATCGCCGCCGACTGCTGGCCGCGCCGGTCGCCGCCCGCCGCCTGCGCCGCCGCGAGACAGTCGAGCAGGCGTTGCGCGAGCGGCAGCTGAGCGGTCGCCTCGAACGTGACGGCGAGCGCGTCGACCGTCTCCGCCCCGACGAGGATGTTGCCCTGGGCCGCGTAGCAGCGGCCGTTGCGGTGTCCGGCCCAGTCGAGGCACTCCTCGCCGGTCCAGCTCGCGCTCTGCCCCTTCGCGTCGACGACGCCGACCTGGCGCTCGCCGCGGTCGTCGTCGGCCGCCACGAGCCGCTCCACGACCTCGTCGGCCGCGAGCCCCTGCCGGAGCAGGGAGAGCCCGTCCGGCCCGTAGCGCGGGTTCGCGTAGGCCTGCGTCGCGACCGCCCCCGCGCCGGGCTCCGCCCACGGGACGACCGAGCCGACCGCGAGGAACTTCGACTGCACCGCGACACCCCACTGCTTCGCCTCCAGATCGCACGCGGCGATCGAGTACGTGGCGACGATCGGCGCGCGTCTAGCCATACGTCAGCTCCGTGAGGTCGACGTCGAGCAGCTCCGGCCGGTCGGCCGGGACGAGCACCGCCGCCACCTCGGGACGGGCGAGCGCGGCCTTGATCTGCTCCGGCGAGGCGGCGCGGACGACGACCGGGGTGCCCGCGGCGAACGCCTCGCCGAGCCGCTCCAGGTCGTCGGCGCCGTCGAGGACGAGCGCCTCCGCGACCGGCACCGCCACGTCGCCCTCCGCGGCGAGCTCCGGCACGCGCCGGCCGCTCGCCCCCCACCAGCGCTCCCTCACACCGCCACCGAGTCGCCCGGCTCGATCTGCTCCACCTGGACGCCGCGGGGCGAGCTCGGCGAGCTGCGCGGGCCGGCCGACGAGCGGCGGGAACGTGCCCCAGTGGCACGGGACGCAGCGCTTCACGCCGAGCAGCTCGAGCGCGACGGCCGCCTCGCGCGGGCCCATCGTGTAGTGGTCGCCGATCGGCAGGATCGCGATGTCGGGCTCGTAGATCCGCCCGATCAGCTGCATGTCGCCGAAGACGCACGTGTCGCCGGCGAAGTACAGCTTCGTGCCGTTCTCGACCTCGACCACGATGCCGCACGGCTGGCCTGCGTAGGAGCCGTCCGGGGTGGAGCTGGAGTGGAACGCGTTCGTGAGCGTGAACTTCACGCCGTCGACGTCGACGGTGCCGCCCTTGTTCGGGTCGCGGAGCTGGCCGGCGTCGACGCCCTGGGCGCCGATCCAGCCGACGAGCTCGACCTGCGCGACGACCTTGCACGCCGTGCTTCTGCGCGAGCGCGACGGTGTCGCCGACGTGGTCGCCGTGGCCGTGCGTGACGGCGACGATGTCGACCCGCTCGGGCTCCTGCTCGGCCTCCGGGCACTTCGGGTTTCCGTGCAGGAACGGGTCGACGTAGATGCGCTTGCCGCCCGGTGTGTCGAGGCGGAAGCTCGAGTGTCCGAGCCAGGTCAGGGTCGTGTCGGCCATCGGTCTCCTTTGGGCGCGTAACGGCGCGAGCGTAACCGAGGCGATGCAGCTTGCGCGGCGGGAAGGACCGTCCGGTCCGGGGTCGAAGCTATCTCCCAGATGGGATCCCGGCTGCTGCCGCTGTCGCTCGTGCTCGCCGCGATTCTCGCCGATGCGGCGGCCTTCCACCACCTCGCGCTCTACCTCGGCCTCGCCGCCGTGCCCGCCGCCGCCGCCGCGTCGTTCGTCTCGATCAGCGACGTGCTCGAGGGCAAGCGGGCGCTCCTGCGGGCGGTCACGAGCGGGCTCGCGCTGACGCTGCTCGTGCTCGGCTCCGCGGTCCGGGAGAACGCGCCGCACGGCGCGGCCGTTCCGGCTCTCGTCGGCTACGCGCTCGTCGCGGCGCTGATCGCGTATGCGCTCCCCGCGGTCGTGTGGGTGCTCGAGCCGATCCGGCTGCCGCACGCGCGGACGCGCCCCCACGCGCGCCCCGCCGCGGTCCGCATGACGCCGACGCCCTAGCAGCCTAGTAACACGTTGTCACTTGGTCGCGCAGGCCGCGCCCTGGTGCGCGTGCATGACCTCCGGGATCGGCCGCATCGGCCTCGAGCGCCTGGAAGCACTGCTGGCACGCGCCGACGAGCGCGGCGGCCGCGTGGTCGATCATCCGGTTGCGGACGAGCGGATCGACGGGCGCCGTCTGCACGTCCTGCAGGAAGCGGTCGGTGGCCCGGTTGACGGCCGCGTTCCCCTGGAGCGTGTTCCGCACGGGCAGCGCGGCGGCGCGGCGGAGCGCCGTCACGTCGGCGCGCAGCCGGGCGAGCGCGCGCACCTGCGCGGGGCTCGTGCAGGTCGTCGCGGTCGCGGCGGCCGGCGGCCGGGACGAGCCGCCGCAGGCGGCGAGCAGCAGCGCGAGCACGGCGAGCAACGGCAGCCTGCGGACCACGACACCACCGTATCACTGTGACCGGTGTCGACCTCAGAAGGGCAGCGAGAGTGCCGCGTGCCGCGCGAGGTCGATCAGCGGCTGGACGGCGAAGAGCGACCCGACCGAGACGGCGAGCGCCAGCCCGACCGCGGCATGCAGGAGCGCCTCGCGCGGCGGCGAGCCGCCGGCGACCGCCGGCGTGCCCAGCCCGCGCTCCGCGGAGGGGCGCATGTACATCGCCCGCACGATCCCGAGGTAGTAGTAGAGGCTGACGAGCGTCGCCAGGACGCCGACGATCACGAGCCAGGCCCAGCCGTGGTCGTACGCGGCGGCGAGCACGTAGAACTTGCCGACGAAGCCGCCGCCGAGCGGCAGCCCGGCGAAGCCGAAGAGGAAGAACCACATCGCGACGCCGAGGAACGGCCGCTCCCAGCCGAAGCCGGCGAGGTTCTCGAGCGTCACCGCCTCGCCCGAGCTCCCGCTCGCGCGCGGCGACGACGGCGAACGAGCCGAACGCCATCGCCGAGTACGGGATCAGGTAGTACATGACCGCCCGCCCGCCGAGCGCGGTGCCGGCGCTGAGCCCGATCAGCAGGAAGCCCGCGTGCGAGACGGACGAGTACGCGAGGATCCGCTTGACGTTGTGCTGCACGAGCGCGGCGAGGTTCCCGATCGCGAGCGACGCGACCGCGATCCCGGCGAACGCCCACGTCCACAGACGCGACTCCTGCCCGAACGACGTCTCGAGGACGCGCAGCGCGAGCAGCAGCGCCGCCACCTTCGTCGCCGCCGACATGAACGCCGTCACCGGCGTCGGCGCGCCCTCGTACACGTCGGGCGTCCACATGTGGAACGGCGCCGCCGAGGACTTGAACGCGAGCCCGGCGACGATCAGCGCGAGCCCGAGCACGAGCATCAGGTCGCCGGAGAGCCCCTGCCCGCCGACGGCGTTCGCGATCTCGACGAAGCCGATGCTGCCGGTCGCGCCGTAGACGAGCGCCGAGCCGAAGAGGAGCGCCGCCGACCCGAAGGAGCCGATCACGAGGTACTTGAGCCCGGCCTCGAGCGAGCCCTCGAGGTCGTAGTCGATCGCGCAGAGCACGTAGAGCGCGATCGAGAACCACTCGAGCGAGAGGAAGAGCGTCATCAGGTTCGCCGAGCCGACGAAGAACGCCATCCCCGCCGCGCACGCGAGCAGCAGCGAGAAGTACTCGGCCACGTGGTCGTCGCGGCGGGAGCGGTCGGCGTTGCGGCCCCAGCCCGGCACGTGCTCCACCGAGATGAGCGTCGTCGCGAAGCCGATGCTGCAGAGGATCACCTGGGCGAGCGCGGTCCAGCGGTCGCGGTAGAAGCCGTTCGCGATCACGCGGTGCCCGTCGACGCTGTCGACGTAGAGCCAGACCGACGTGACGATGCCGCCCGCGAACCCGGCGGCGGCGACGGACGCCGCGAACGCGCGGCGGAGCGGCTTCGGCACGAGCACCGCGCCGAGCAGCGCGATCCCGGAGGCGCCGAGCAGGACGAGGATCGTCGAGATCGCGAACCAGTCGACGTGCGGCGTCGCGATCACTTGTAGTCCCCCTGGACGGCGATCGTCGGCTGGTCGCCGGCGAACGAGTGGTGGCTGATCCCGGCCGGCCAGGCCGACAGCGCGAGCAGCACGGCGACGAGCGGCACGACGAGCGCGAGCTCGCCGGCGCGCAGGTCGAGCGCGTCGTCGGTGACGACGGAGCCGCGCGCCTCGTGCAGCACCGCGGAGATGAGCCGGAGCATGTACATCGCGGCGAGCACGATCGCGCCGGCGCCGATCGCCGCCCACCACCAGGCGCGCTGGAACGCGCCCGCGAGGACGAGGAACTCGCCCGCGAACGAGGCCGACCCGGGCACGGCGAGCGAGATCACGCCGACGGTCATCAGCAGCGTCGCGAGCGCCGGCCGCCCGCGCGCCATCCCGCCGAGCAGCGCGAACTCGCCGGTCGTCGTCCGCCGCTCGACCGCGCCCGCGATCAGGAACAGCGAGGTCGAGACGAGCCCGTGCGCGACCATCTGCAGCACGGCGCCGTCGAGGCCGAGGTTCGTGCCGGAGAAGAGCCCGAGCGCGATCAGCCCCGACTGGGCGAGCGACGAGTACGCGACGACGCCGCGGAAGTCGGGCGAGCGGAACGCGAGCAGCGACCCGTACACGAGCGCGGCGGCCGCGAGCGCGAGCACCGTCGTCCGGTAGTAGCTCGACGGGTCGGGGAACTTCGGCAGGGCGATCCGCAGCATCCCGTACAGGCCCACCTTCGCGATCACGCCCGAGAGCACGGCGCTCACCTCGGGCGGCGCCTCGCGGTAGGTGTCCGGCAGCCAGCCGTGGAACGGGAAGAGCGGCGCCTTGATCAGGAACGCGAGCATGAAGCCGAGGAAGAGCCAGCGGCTCGCGCTCGTCGGCCCGTCGACGAGGTCGAACGTGCCCGCCTGGAGCCCGTAGACGATGATCGCGGCGAGCATCAGCAGCGAGCCGGTCATCGTGTAGATGAGGAACTTCACCGTCGCGCCGAGCCGGCCGGCCCCGCCCCAGACGCCGATCAGGATGTAGAGCGGGATCAGCATCGCCTCGAAGAAGGCGTAGAAGAGCAGCAGGTCCTGCGCGACGAAGACGCCGACGGTGGCGCCCGTGAGGAAGAGCATCAGGCCGAAGTACGCGCGCGAGCGGTCGCGGCCGACCCAGAAGCCGTAGCCGATCGCGGCCGCCATCGCGACGACGGTGAGCCCGACGAGCCAGAGCGAGAACGCGTACTCGCCGACGTGGTACGAGACGTGCAGGTCGGAGAACCACGAGCCGCGCTGGGCGAACTGGAGGCCGCTGTGCCCGAAGTCGAAGCGCGCCGCCTGCTCGACCCAGAAGCCGACCTCGACGAGCGAGACGAGCACGGCGAGGCTCCCGGTCGCGTAGCGCGAGAGCGGCAGCAGCCAGACGACGAGCGCCGCGCCGATCGGCAGCCAGACGAGCAGGGAGGTGACCGAGGAGATCGTCATTTCGTGAGCAGGAAGACGAGGGCGATCACGGCGGTGCCCGCCGCGACGAAGAAGACGTACGTGCGCAGGAGCCCGGTCTGGAGGCGGCGGACGAGCCCGCCGACGTCGAGCGCGGTCTGCCCGAGCTCCGTGCCGGTCGCGAGCACGACGGGCTCCTCGAAGTCGCGGCCCCACCAGGTGGCCATCGCGGCGGCGGGCCGGTAGAAGACCGCGTCGTAGAGCTCGTCGAAGTAGAACTTGTGCTCGAGCAGCGCGCTGCAGCGGGGGCACGCTCGGGACCGCGGCGCGCTCCCGGCCGTAGATCGCCCAGGCGACGCGATCCCGACGAGGCCGGCGACGACGGTCGCGACCGAGGTGAAGTACTCCTGGCGCGTGGTCGGCTCGGCGATCGCGAGCGTCCGCGCGGCCGGCTCGAGCCAGGTCGTGAGGTAGTGCCACTTCGGCGCCCACTGGAGCCAGCCGCCGACGGTCGCGAGCACGGCGAGGAGCCCGACCGGCACGAGCATCGTCCAGGGGCCCTCCTTGCCGTGGTGCGCGTGGTGGTGCTCGCGGACGTGCTCGCTCGGCTCGCCCGGGAAGACGAGGAACCAGAGCCGGAACGTGTAGAGGCCGGTCAGGAGCGCGCCGGCGACGCCGCAGGCCCAGAAGACCCAGCCGTACCAGCCGAGGTTCAGGGTCGCGGCGACGATCGAGTCCTTCGAGAAGAAGCCGCTGAACGGGGGCACGCCGACGAGCGCGAGCGCGCCGGCGAGGAAGCACCACTTCGTGAACGGCATCAGCGCGCCGATCCCGCGCATCTTGCGGATGTCCTGCTCGCCCGAGAGCGCGTGGATGACGACGCCGGCGCCCATGAAGAGCAGCGCCTTGAAGAACGCGTGCGTCATCAGGTGGAACATCCCGGCCGAGTACGCCCCGACGCCGACGCCGAGGAACATGTAGCCGATCTGCGACATCGTCGAGTACGCGATCACGCGCTTGATGTCGGTCTGGACGAGCGCGACGAGGCCGGCGACGACGAGCGTCAGCGCGCCGATCCCGGCGGCGATCAGCTCGATCGTGCGGGCCTGCTCGAAGATCGGGTGCGTGCGCGCGATCAGGTAGACGCCGGCGGTGACCATCGTCGCCGCGTGGATCAGGGCGCTGACCGGCGTCGGGCCCTCCATCGCGTCCGGCAGCCACGTGTGCAGCGGGATCTGCGCCGACTTCGCGGCCGCGCCGCCGAGCAGGCCGAGCGCGACGAGGTCGACGGTCGTCGACGAGAGCGTGCCGGCGGTGTGGAACGAGAGCGCGAACGAGAGCGAGCCGGAGTGGGCGATCAGGACGAAGAGCGCGAGCGCGAGCGTCGCGTCGCCGAACGCGTTCATCACGAACGCCTTCTTCGCGGCCGCGACCGCGCTCGGCCGCTCGTGCCAGAAGCCGATCAGCAGGTACGAGGAGAGCCCGACGAGGCCCCAGCCGACGAGCAGCAGCAGCAGGTTGCCGCCCTCGACGAGCATCAGCATCGAGAAGACGAAGAACGAGATGTACGCGAAGTAGCGCCGCTCCTCCTCGTCGCCGTCCATGTAGCCGATCGAGTAGAGGACGATCAGGGCGCCGACGCCGCTGACGATCAGCATCATCAGCGAGCTGAGCGGGTCGACGAGCACCTGCAGGCCGACGGCGAAGTTGCCGCTCTGGAGCCACGTCCACGCCGTCCAGAGGGTGCCCGCGTGGCCGGCCTGGCCGCGCAGGGCGAGGAACGCCCAGACGGCGCCCGCGAACGCGACGGCGACGCTCCCGGTCGAGACCCAGGCCGCGGCGCGGCGCGAGATCCGCGAGCCGCCGAGCAGGATCACGATCGTCCCGGCGAGCGGCGCGAGCAGGCAGAGCCACGCGCCGGCGGCCATCGAGTCGACGCTGCTCATCCGCGCAGCTCCGAGAGCGTGTCGACGTCGAGGGCGAGGCGGCGGCGGTGGAGCGCGACGACGAGGCCGAGCCCGACGCAGACCTCCGAGGCGGCGACCGCCATCACGGCGAGCGCGAAGATCTGCCCGTCGCCGTTCCCGACCTGGCGCGAGAACGCGATCAGGGCGAGGTTCGCCCCGTTCAGCATGATCTCGAGCGAGAGCAGGACGATCAGGACGTTGCGGCGGATGAGCACGCCGAGCGCGCCCGTCCCGAACAGGAACGCGGCGATGCCGAGGTACCAGGCGACGCCGGGGCCGCTCATCCGGCCTCTCCGCTCGTCTCGAGCGGCGGCGGCTGCCGGCGCGTGTGCGCGCCGAGGATGACGCCGCCGACGGCCGCGATCAGCAGCACGATCGACGTGATCTCGAAGGCGAGCAGGTGGTCGGTGAGGAAGAGCCGCCCGATCCAGCCCGGCGAGCCGAACGTCGCGCTCACGTGGTCGGAGTGGGAGAGCCGCCCGCCGGCCTTGAGGCCGATCACGACGATGATCTCGACGAGGAGCGACCCGGCGGCGAGCACGGCGCCGAGCGACTGCCAGCTCGGCCCGCCCGCCCACGGCGTCTCGAGCCGCGGCCCGACGTACGCGATCACGAACAGGAACATCACCATCACCGCGCCCGCGTAGACGAGCACCTGCGCCGCGGCGACGAACTCCGCCGAGAGCAGCAGGTACAGCACCGCGAGCGAGCCGAGGTTCCCGATCAGCGCGAGCGCCGAGTAGAACGGGTTCGAGAACGAGACGACCGCGATCCCCGAGGCGAGGCACGAGAAGCCGGCCGCGACCCAGACGATCCAGACGAGCACGCCTCCGGCGGTTGCTGCGAGCAGGGGGCTCACGAATGGCTCTTGTAGTAGGGGATCGGCGTGTCGTAGAGGTCGGCGTCGGCGACCGGGACCTGCTTCTGCGGCGCCGCGAGGAGCATGTCCTTCGTGTAGATCTGGTCGTCGCGGTTGTGCTCGGAGATCTCGAACTCGTTGCCGAGCGTGATCGCGTCGAACGGGCACGCGAGCTCGCAGTAGCCGCAGAAGATGCAGCGGCTCATGTTGATCTCGTAGATGCGCGCGTAGCGCTCGCCCGCCGAGACGCGGTTGTCCGGCGTGTTCTCGGCTCGGCGACGACGCGGATGCAGTCGGACGGGCAGGCGGCGGCGCAGAGCGAGCAGCCGATGCACTTCTCGAGCCCGTTCTCGTGCAGGTGCAGCCGGTGCCGGCCGCGGAAGCGCGGGTACACCGGCCGCTTGTACTCCGGGTACTGCTGCGTGATCGGCTTCTTGAAGATCTGCTTGAAGGTGACGCCGAAGCCGCCGAGCGTGGAGAAGGGCTGCGGGCTCATGTGAGGCTCACCTGAACGCCACCACCAGGGCGGCCGTGACGACCGCGTTGAGTGTCGCGACGGGGAGCAGGATCTTCCAGCCGAAGCGCATCAGCTGGTCGTAGCGGAGGCGCGGCAGCGTCGTGCGCAGCCAGATGAACACGAAGAGGACGCCCATCAGCTTGAGCAGGAACCAGAGCGGGCCGAGGTTCCAGGGGCCGTGCCAGCCGGAGAAGAAGAGCGTCACCATCAGGCCGGAGAGCGTGATCAGGTTGATGTACTCGGCCATCTGGAAGAGGCCCCAGCGCATGCCCGAGTACTCGGTGTGGTACCCGGCGACGAGCTCCTGCTCGGCCTCGGGGAGGTCGAACGGGGCGCGGCTCGTCTCGGCGATGCCGCCGAAGAAGAAGACGAGCATGCCGATGAACTGCGGCGCCACGAACGGCAGGAACTCGCCCTGCCGGTGGACGATCTCCGGCAGGTTGAGCGAGCGGCCGAGGATGACGACGCCGAGCACCGAGAGCGCGAGCGAGACCTCGTAGGAGACGAGCTGCGCGCACGTGCGCATCGCGCCGAGGATCGAGTACTTCGACTCGGAGGCCCAGCCGCCGACGATGAAGCCGTAGATGCCGATCGAGCCGAGCGCGAAGATCAGGAGCAGGCCGATCGAGACGTTCGCGACCTCGCCGTTGATCCGCCAGCCGTGCACCGTCCAACCCGGGCCCCACGGGATCACCGAGAACGCGGCGAGCGCCGTGAACGCCGAGATCATCGGGGCGATGATGTACGGGATGCCGATCGCGCTCGACGGCGCGAACGCCTCCTTGCGGACGAGCTTGACGAGGTCGGCGATCGGCTGCAGGAGCCCGAACTTGCCGGCCCGGTTCGGCCCGTAGCGGAGCTGCATCCGGCCCATCAGCTTGCGCTCGATCAGCGTCAGGTACGCGAACAGGCCGAGCACGAGGTTGACGATGATCCCCGCCTTGATCAGCGAGATCCACCAGGGCTCGGTCACGGCGCTTTCGCCTCCTTCGGCGGCGAGAGCGCTAGCGAGACCGGGCCGGTCAGGCCCTGCGCGTGCTCGGCGGCGATCAGGGCGACGCCCGGGCGGACGTCGCTCGAGAGGCGTGCCGCGAGCTCGACCGAGTGACCGTCGGTCGTGACCGTGACGAGATCGCCTGCCGAGATGCCTCTGAGCGCGCGCGTCCGCGCGCGCCAGTGCCACCTCGGGCCGGGGCCGCTGGAAGGCGAGCTCCTCGACCCGCTCGACCGCGGGGCCGGAGAAGAGCGGCTTGTAGGCGACGACGTGGATCCCGCCGGCGCGCGGCGCGGGCTCGGGCAGCGCCTCCGGCTCGACGTGCGCGGGCGCCTCCGGGTAGCCGCCGAGCGGCGCGCGCTCGCCGACGTCGCCGTACGAGATGCCGCCGAAGCAGAGCTCGGAGACCGCGGCGAAGACCATCGGGGCGTGCGGCGAGATCTCGACCCCGAAGCGGGCCGCGAGCTGCGACAGCCATTCGAGCTCGTCGGGGCAGGGCGGCGTCGAGGTGCGGCGCTGGCGCTGGAGCCGTCCCTCGAGGTTGACGGTCGTGCCGTCGCGCTCGAGGTAGCTCGTCCCGGGGAGGACGAGGTCGGCCCAGCCGGCCGCGAGACCGTGGAACATCGAGATCGCGATCACCGCGTCCGCTCGCTCTGCGAGCGACCGGACGCTAGGGTCGTTCGCCGCTTCGTCGCCCGAGACGAGCAGCAGCCCGATCGGCTCCGGGCTCTCGCCCTCCTCGTCGCAGCAGGCCGCCCACGCGTCGGCGACGCCGCGCGCGTTCGGGGTCTCGGGGACGTAGACCGCGCCCGAGCCCTCCTTGCCGGCGAGGCCGAGGCGCTCCGCGAGCTGCGCGACCGTCGCGCCGCCGCGCCCGCCCGGGCCGCACCAGATCAGCACGGCCTTCTCGGCGCCGCGCACGGCCTCCTCGTCCACCTCGGTCAGCACGCGGGCGCCGTTGCGGCGGGCCGCCTTGACCCAGAGGTCGACGATCGGCGCCCGCTCGGCGAGCGGCACGTCGCCGAGCACGACGACGACCTGCGCGTCGCGGATCGCCGAGAGCGGCAGCCGGTACGCGTCGAGCGCGCCCGAGATCTCCTCCGGCATGACGGCCTGGTGCGAGTCGAGCCCGCGGCGCAGCAGCGCCCCGAGCGCGAACGCCTGCTCCACGCTCTCCGAGCCGGACAGCGCCGTGACGATGCGGCCGCGCGCGGCGCGCAGCAGCCGTTCGGCCTCGTCGAGCGCCTCGTCCCACGAGACGGGCTCGAGCCCGCGCAGGCGCACCCGCTTCAGCGGGTCGACGATCCGGTCGGGCGCGCGCAGGTGCGGGAACGTGAAGCGGCCCTTGTCGCAGATCCAGCCCTCGTCGATCTCCGGGTGGTTGCGGGACTGGATCCGCTTGACCTTGCCCTCGCGGACGGTCGCGCTGACGTTGCAGCCGACCGGGCAGAGGCTGCAGACCGTCGGCACCTCGGCGATGTCCCACGGGCGCGCCTGGAAGCGGTACTGCGTCGGCAGGAGCGCGCCGACGGGGCAGAGCTCGGTGACGTTGCCGGTGAACGGGCCCGAGTACGGCTCGTCGTCGAACGTCGTGATCATCGACAGCGCGCCGCGGTTGCGCGCCACGAGCTGCCCGTCCTCGGAGACCGATCTCGCTGAAGCGCGTGCAGCGGTAGCAGAGGATGCAGCGCTCGCGGTCGAGCGAGATCGTCGGCGAGATCGGGATCGGCTTCTCGAAGGTCGACTTCTCGAAGGTCATCCGCGTCGAGCCGGGGCCGTAGCGGAACGTCAGGTCCTGGAGCGGGCACTCGCCGCCCTTGTCGCAGACCGGGCAGTCGAGCGGGTGGTTGACGAGGATGAACTCGAGCGTCGCGTTCTGCGCCTCGGCCGCCTTCTCCGAGCTGCGCGCCGTGCGGACCACCATCCCGTCCTGCGCGGTCAGCGTGCAGCCGGCCTGCGGCTTCGGCATCCCCTCGACCTCGACGAGGCACATGCGGCAGGCGCCGACCGGCGCGCCGAGCCGCGGCTCGTAGCAGAAGACCGGGATCTCGATCCCCGCCTCGAGCGCCGTCTCGACGATGCCCGTCCCCTTCGGGACGTGCACCTCGCGCTCGTCGATCGTGACCCTGACGAGCTCCGGCGCGCTCACATGCCGGCTCTCCGACGAGCGATTCGCGCGTGTGCGAATCGCCGTGCTGGTCGACCGGCGAGAAGAGGCCGTCGAGCTGCGAGTCGTGCCCGTAGGGGCAGCGAGCCCTGCTCGACGTGCGCGCGGAACTCGTCGCGGAACTTCGTCACGCAGCTCGCGACCGGCATCGCGGCCGAGTCGCCGAGCACGCACAGGCACTTGCCGATGATCCGGTCGCAGACGTCGAGCGCGAGGTCGAGGTCGCGCTCCGACGCGGTGCCGTTCTCGACCGCGCGCAGGATCTGGACGAGCCAGCGCGTGCCGACGCGGCACGGCGTGCACTTGCCGCACGACTCGTGCATGTAGAACTGCGCGACCCGCAGCGCGAACTGGACGATGCACGTCCGGTCGTCGATCACCGTGACGACGCCGGAGCCGATGAAGTAGCCCTTCGCGCCGAGCGAGTCGGCGTCGAGCGTGCGTGTCGAGGTCGCCGGGGGTCATCACCGGGAACGACGAGCCGCCCATCATCACGGCCTTCAGCGTCCGGCCCTCCTCGACGCCGCCGCCGATCTCCTCGATCAGGTGGCGCGCCGTGATCCCGTGCGGCAGCTCGTAGGCGCCGGGGCGCTGCACGTTGCCGGAGAGGCAGAAGACGCGCGTGCCGGTCGAGTTCGGCGGCGCGCCGATCTGCGCGAACTCGGCCGGGCCGACCTCGAGCACCTTCGGCATCGTCGTGATCGTCTCGACGTTGTTGATCAGCGTCGGCGAGGCGTAGAGGCCGGAGATGGCCGGGAACGGCGGCTTCGAGCGCGGCTGGCCGCGCTTGCCCTCGAGCGACTCGAGCAGGCCGGTCTCCTCGCCGCAGACGTACGCGCCGGCGCCGCGGTGGATCACGATCTCGACGTCGCCGAGGATGCCGGCGGCGCGCGCCTGGTCGAGCGCGCCCTGCACCGACTCGGCCTCGGCGAGGTACTCGCCGCGGATGTAGATGTAGACGCGCTTCGACTGGATCGCGTGCGCCGCGATCAGGCAGCCCTCGAGCAGCCGGTGCGGGACGCGCAGCATGATCTCGCGGTCCTTGAACGTGCCCGGCTCGGACTCGTCCGCGTTGACGGTGATGTAGATCGGCTTCGCGACCTTGTCGGGCGAGGGGATGAAGCTCGCCTTGCGCCCGGTCGGGAAGAACGCGCCGCCGCGGCCGCGCAGGTTCGACTCGATCAGCTCCTGGGTCACGTCCTGCGGCGCCATCGCGCGCACCCGCTCGAGCTGGGCGTAGCCGCCCACGGCGCGGTAGTCGGCGAGGTCGCGGAGCGGGCTCTCCTCCGCAGCCGGCGAGGACGAGGATGGGGCCGTCAGCCATTGCCGGAGCTCCTGCGATGATCGCGGGCACGTCGCCGGGCGTGACCGACTGGTGGTAGCGGTGGTCGACCGCGACGAGCGTCGGCGTCGAGCAGCCGCCGAGGCACTCGACCGCGCGCAGCGTGATCTCGCCGTCGGGGGTCGTCTCGCCCGGGCCGACGCCGAGCTCGCGCTGGAACGCCTCGAAGACGGCCTGCGCGTTCACGAGCCCGCAGCAGACGTTCGTGCAGACCTCGATCGTGTGCTTGCCGACGGGCTCGAGGTGGAACATGTCGTAGAAGCTCGCGACCGAGAAGCAGTAGGCCGGCGTCAGCTCGAGCGCGTCGGCGACCTCCTCGAACGCCTGGCGCGAGAGCCAGCCGTAGCGCTCCTGCGCGAGCCGCAGCGCCGGCAGCACCGCCGAGCGCGCCTCGGCCGGATAGCGCTTCCGCACCTCCTGGATCTCGTCGTACAGCTTGCTCACCGGTCGGTGTCTCCCATCACCGCGTCGAGCGAGCCGACGATCGCGATCAGGTCGGCGACGAGCGCGTCGTGCATGCACGTCGCCGTCGCCTCGAGCGCGACGAACGAGGGCGCCCGGAAGTGGATCCGCCACGGCTTCGGGCCGCCGTCGGAGACGACGTAGCAGCCGGACTCGCCGCGCGGCGACTCGATCGCCGCGTACACCTCGCCCTCGGGGACGCGGAAGCCCTCGGTGACGATCTTGAAGTGGTGGATGAGCGACTCCATCGAGGTGTGGAGCTCCTCGCGCGGCGGCAGCACGACCTTGCGGTCGTCCGCGATCCACGGCTTGCCGTCCATCCGCTCGAGCTTGTCGAGGCACTGGCGGACGATCCGCACCGACTCGGCCATCTCGTCCATGCGGACGCGGTAGCGGTCGTAGACGTCGCCGTTCGCGTAGACGGGCACCTTGAAGTCGACCTGGTCGTACGCGAGGTACGGCTGGTCGCGGCGGAGATCCCAGTCGACGCCCGAGGCGCGCAGGTTCGGGCCGGTCTGCCCGAGCGCGATCGCGTCCTCGGCCGACAGGACGCCGACGCCCTTCGTCCGCTCGAGCCAGATCTGGTTGCGGTCGAGGAGCGCGAGGTAGTCGTCGAGCGCCTTCGGCATCCACTCGACGAATGCGCGGCACTCGGGGTAGAAGCCGTCCGGGATGTCCTCGGCGAGCCCGCCGATCTGGAAGTAGCGCGTGTGCATGCGCTGCCCCGTCACGAGCTCGAACAGGTCGAGGATCTGCTCCCGCTCGCGGAAGCAGTACCAGAACATCGAGATCGCACCCAGCTCGAGCGCCGACGTGCCGAGGAACACGAGATGCGAGTGGATCCGGTTCAGCTCGCAGAGCAGCATCCGCATCCACGTCGCCTTCTCCGGCACCTCGAGGTCGAGCAGCCGCTCGACCGCGAGCACGAAGACGAGCTCGTTGTTCTGGTAGCCGACGTAGTCGATGCGCTCCGGGTACGTGACGCACTTCCACCACGTCTTCTGCTCCATCGTCTTCTCGAAGCCGGTGTGGAGGTAGCCGATCACCGCCTCGAGGCCGACGACCTCCTCGCCGTCGAGGTCGACGATCAGGCGGAGCACGCCGTGCGTCGACGGATGGTTCGGCCCGAAGTTGATCGTGAAGATGTCGCCGGTCTCGCGCAGCGCGGCGGGCACGTCGAGGATCGTCGGGACGCGCGCGGGGATGCGGGAGCCCTCGTACTGGCCGGCCTCGACGATCGGCCAGCGCCGGTGCGTCCGGTTCTCTCGGGAGCCATCGTCATGTCGTCACTCCGCGTCCGTGAAGCGGACGGGCTCGCCGCCGATCGGATAGTCCTTGCGCAGCGGGTGCCCCTCCCAGTCGTCCGGCATCAGGATCCGGCTCAGGTTCGGGTGGCCGTCGAACTGGATGCCCATCAGGTCGTGCTGCTCGCGCTCGTGCCAGTCGCAGGTCGGCCACACCGAGACGACGCTCGGCACGTGCTCGCCCTCGTCGATCCAGCACTGGAGCCGGACGCGCGGGGCGCCCTCCCGCAGGGCGAGCAGGTGGTAGCTGAGCGAGAACCGCTTCGGCTTGGCCGCGGGCAGGGCCTGGAGGCCCTGCGTCGCCGGGTGGACGATGTCGCGCCCGCCCGCGGTGCCGATGTAGCCGGAGACGCCGGTGGCGCCCCAGTCGAGGTAGTCGGTCGCGACGACGTCGACGCAGATGTCGAAGCCGAGCTCGTCGCGCGCGTGCAGGCACGCCGCGCGGATCTGGTCCGCCTCGATCGTCACCGTCGTCTCGCCGAACGACTCCCGCTCCGACACGTAGCCGGGCAGGTCGGCCCAGCTGCTCATGTGGCCACCTCACGCCGCTCGTACGCCGGCGGCACGCCGGCGAGGTGCGCCTCGTGCAGGCGGATGATCCCCTCCATCAGCGCCTCGGGGCGCGGCGGGCAGAACGGCACGTAGATGTCGACGGGGACGATCCGGTCGACGCCCTGGAGGATCGTGTAGTTGTTGAACATCCCGCCGGACTAGGCGCAGGCGCCCATCGCGATCACCCACTTCGGCTCCAGCATCTGGTCGTAGATCTGGCGCAGCGGCGCGGCCATCTTGTGGGCGACGCGGCCGGAGATGATCAGCAGGTCGGCCTGGCGCGGCGACGAGCGGAACGCCTCCATCCCGAAGCGGGCGAGGTCGTACCGCGACGAGACGATCGACATCATCTCGATCGCGCAGCAGGCGAGCCCGAACGTGTCGGGCCACATCGACTTCGTCTGCGCCCAGCGCACCGCCTTCTCGAGCGTCGTCAGGCCGAGCGCGCTCTCGAGCTCGTCGACGCCCATCTCCTGCTCGAAGTGGGACGGGCCCTTCGTCGGCCAGAGCAGCCGCTCCGACTGGAGGCCGTAGTCGCGCAGGCGCGCCGGCCGGTCAGCCATTCCGCACGCTCACCACTCGAGGGCGCCCTTGCGCCAGATGTAGACGTAGGCGATCAGCAGGATCAGGACGAAGAACGCGAACTCGACGAAGCCGAACCAGCCGAGCGCGTGCAGCTGCACGGCGAGCGGGTACAGGAACACGATCTCGATGTCGAAGACGATGAAGAGCATCGCGGTCAGGTAGAAGCTGACGGTGAAGCGCTGCGGCCGCATCTGTCCCTGCGAGACGCCGGACTCGAACGGGACGGTGCGCGCACGCGTCCGGCGCGCCGGGCGCTGCGCGAACTTGAACGACATCACGATCATCGACGCCGGGATGGCGAGCGCCATCAGGCCGTAGATCAGAAATGGCAGCCAGTCGCGCAGCATCTACCGCGCTTCTCCTTGCTCCGCGTACCAGGTTGAACCACCCACCCGACGCGTGACGTTATCAAGCGCGGACGGCCGAACTTGCGGGTACCGAAACGCAGATTCCTAGCTGGAGCCGGGTGTCACAAACTCGGGCCCGGCACGCGCCGGGGCGCGGCGTCCTCGGGCTGGGGCACGTTGCTACGATGCAGGCATGGAGATTCAGGAGCGCACCGCCAGCATCGTCTCGCTCACGCCGGCCGCGGCCGAGAAGATCCGCGCGCTGATGGAGACCGAGACCGACGTCTCCGTCCTGCGCGTCGCGATCGAGGGCGGCGGCTGCTCGGGCTTCCAGTACGGCCTCGGCTTCGACCACGGCGCCCAGGAAGGCGACCACGAGTTCGAGTGCGAGGGCGTCAAGGTCGTCGTCGACCCGTTCAGCGCCCCCTACCTCAGCGGCGCCACCGTCGACTACCTCGAGACGATCCAGGAGTCCGGGTTCAAGATCGACAACCCGAACGCCGTCGCCTCGTGCGGCTGCGGCCACTCCTTCCAGGTCGCCGACGGCGAGGCCCCCGCAGACGCGGGCGCCGGCTGCGGCAGCGGCTGTAGTCACTGAGAAGTCCTGCGGACTTCTCAGTGACGGCTCGGGCCGGCGCCTTCGCGTCGCCGGACGACGTCGTGCCTGCGCGCGAGCGCGGTCGCGCGCAGGCGCACACGATTCGCCTCGGCCCTGGCCACGACCGACGTCGCGGGGCTCCCGAGGCCGCTTCGCGGAAAGGTCCCCATTCCCGCCGCGGCCCGGCTGTTTACCATCCGCTCCGATGAGCGCGAACGGAAACGAGCGGCCGCTGCGCGTCGCCGTCGTCGGCTCCGGCCCCGCCGGCTTCTACGCCGCCGGGGCGCTGCTCGCCGCCGACGAGCCCGTCGAGGTCGACATGATCGAGCGGCTCCCGACGCCCTGGGGGCTCGTCCGGCTCGGCGTCGCGCCCGACCACCCGAAGATCAAGTCCGTCTCGCGCGCGTTCGAGAAGATCGCCGAGCGGCCGGGCTTCCGCTTCGTCGGCAACGTCGAGGTGGGCCGCGACCTCCACCACGCCGACCTCGCCCGCCTCTACGACGCGGTCGTCTACTCCGTCGGCGCGCAGACCGACCGCCGCATGAACATCCCCGGCGAGGACCTGCCCGGCTCCTGGCCCGCCACCGAGTTCGTCGCCTGGTACAACGGCCACCCCGACCACGACGGGCTCGAGTTCGACCTCTCCGGCGAGCGCGCGGTCGTGATCGGCGCCGGCAACGTCGCCGTCGACGTCGCCCGGATGCTCGCGCTGACGCCCGAGGAGCTCGCGCCGACCGACACCGCCGACGCCGCGATCGACGCGATCTGCGCCGCCGGCGTCCGCGAGATCGTGATGGTCGCGCGCCGCGGCCCCGTCCAGGCGGCGTTCACCACCCCGGAGCTGATCGAGCTCGGCGAGCTCGCCGGCGCCGACGTGATCGTCGACCCGGCCGACCTCGAGCTCGACCCGGCGAGCGAGGCCGCGCTCGAGGGCGACACGAACGCGCAGCGCAACCTCGAGGTGCTCCGCGGGTACGCCGCCCGCGAGCCCGCCGGCAAGCCGCGGCGGGTCGTCCTGCGCTTCTGCGTCTCGCCCGTCGAGATCCGCGGCGACGGCCGCGTCGAGCAGATCGAGCTCGTGCGCAACCGGCTCGAGGACGACGGCAGCGGCTACGTCAAGGCCGTCCCCACCGACGAGCACGAGACGCTCGACTGCGGGATCGTCTTCCGCAGCGTCGGCTACCGCGGCGTCGCCCTCCCCGAGGTGCCGTTCGACGAGCGGCGCGGCACGATCCGCAACGACCGCGGCCGCGTCCTCGACGACCAGGGCGAGCCGCTGCCGGGCGTCTACTGCGCCGGCTGGATCAAGCGCGGCCCGAGCGGCGTGATCGGGACGAACAAGAAGGACGCGACCGAGACCGTCGAGCTCCTGCTCGAGGACCTGCGCGCCGGCCGGCTGCCGCGCCACGCCGCCGCGAGCGCGGACGCGGTCGACGCGCTGCTCGCCGAGCGGGGCGTCCATCCCGTCCTCTACTCCGGCTGGCTCGCGATCGACGAGGCCGAGCGGGCCGCGGGCGAGGCGGCCGGGCGCCCGCGCGTGAAGCTCTGCACCTGGGACGAGCTGCTCGGCGCCGCCGGCGCCGCGGCACCCCGCTCGTAAGTCTCCCCCGATCGGGGGAGTGAACCGGGCGGCCGCGCCGCCGATGACGTCTGCGATGGAGACCTTCACCGTCGAGTGCCTCCGCTGCGGAACCTCGCGCCCGGCGCGCCGCACCGTCTGGCGGCACGTCGAGTCCTGCGAGTGCCCCCGCTGCGGCTACCTCGGCTGGGCTCCGTCCGCCGACCTGACCGAGACCGAGCGCCGGACGCTCCGCGAGCGGTCGGTCGAGCACCGCCGCCTCCGGGTCGCGTAACCCTCCGCAGCGCCGATCCGCGGTCCCGCGGATGCTCCTCCCGGGCCGTGCCCGCGAGCCTTGAGCTCCAGGCCACGATCAGAGGAGGACCGAAGCATGCCGCAAGGGAACGGCACCGTCTCTACACTCGACTCCATGAGCCAGACACAGCCAGAACAGCAGCTTTGGGGCGGGGAGACGACCAAGGCGATCGCGAACTTCCCGGTCTCCGGCGAGCCGATCCCGGCGCCCGTCGCGCGCTGGCTCGGCCGCGTCAAGGGCGCCGCCGCGCGCGTCAACGCCGACCTCGGGCTGCTCGACGCCGACAAGGCCGAGCGCATCGCCGCCGCCGCCGGTCGCATCGCCGCCGGCGAGCTCGACGACCAGTTCCCGATCGACGTCTTCCAGACCGGCTCCGGCACCTCCTCGAACATGAACGCGAACGAGGTCATCGCCACGCTCGCCGGCGAGGGCGTCCACCAGAACGACGACGTCAACATGGGCCAGTCGTCGAACGACGTCTTCCCCTCCGCGGTGCACCTCGCCGCCCTCGACGAGCTCACGAACGACCTGCTGCCGGCGCTGCGAGAAGCTCGGCGCGTCGCTCGCGGCGAAGGCCGTCGAGTTCGACGACGTCGTCAAGTCCGGGCGCACGCACTGGATGGACGCCGTGCCCGTCACGCTCGGGCAGGAGTTCGCCGGCTACGCCGCCCAGGTTCGCCAGGGCGAGGCGCGCGTCCGCGACGCGTTGCCGCGGCTCGGGCAGATCCCGCTCGGCGGCACCGCCACCGGCACCGGCCTGAACACGCATCCCGACTTCGCCGCGCGCGTCCGCGAGCTGCTCGCGAAGGAGACGGGACTGCCGATCTCGGCGCCCGCCGACCCCTTCGAGGCGCAGGCCGCCCGCGACGGGATCGTCGAGGCCTCCGGGGCGCTCAAGACGCTCGCCGTCTCGCTGACGAAGATCGCGAACGACATCCGCTACCTCGGCTCCGGCCCGCGCGCCGGGCTCGCCGAGATCTCGCTGCCCGAGCTCCAGAAGGGCAGCTCGATCATGCCGGGCAAGGTCAACCCCGTCATCCCCGAGGTCGTGACCCAGGTCGCGGCCCAGGTGATCGGCAACGACACCGCGATCGCGGTCGGCGGCATGCAGGGGCACTTCGAGCTGAACGTGTTCGTGCCGCTGCTGGCGCGCAACATCCTCGACTCGATCAAGCTGCTCGCGAGCGCCTCCCGGCTCTTCGCCGAGAAGTGCGTGGACGGGATCGTCGCGAACCGCGACACGTGCGAGCACTACGCCGAGCTGACCCTCTCCGCGGCGACCGCGCTCAACCCGTACATCGGGTACGACAAGGCGTCGGAGATCGTCAAGGATGCGGCGGCCTCGGGCCGGTCGCTGCGCGAGGTGGCGCGGGAGAAGGGCGTCGAGGACGACGTGCTCGACACGGCGCTCGACTACCGCGCGATGGCCAAGCCGCACGGCTAGGCCGAGAGCACGAGCACGCCGCGATAGACCCGCGCACCGTGCCGGACCGGCACGGTGCGCGGCCGCGTCGGCGCGAGCGGTGCGCCGCCCGGTCCGTGGCGAACCCGAACCTGGACGACGGTCGAGCAACGCGCTGGACCACGATCGCCGACCATCTCTAGACCATGGACCCCTCGAACGGAGGTTGAAGAGCGGATCGCCGGGCGAGCAGGATGCGTGGGTTCACGCTCCGGGGCGGCGCGTCGTCGCTCCGTGCCGGAGAAGAAGGGGGAGGCAGTCTTCACGTACCACGCACGCAGGCGGTGGTCGATCCTGTTCGCGGCGGCCGCACTCGCGGTCGTCTTCGCCGCGCCTCCGCCGGCCGCGGCTCCGTCGCGTCGCACGTGATGACACCGGCGAGCGGCACCGGCTCGCCGGCGCTCTACCGCGCGATCGGGCACCCGCTTGCCGGGGCGAGCGGCACCGTGCTCTTCGGCTGCCAGACCAGCGATCCGGCCGTCTGCTACGGCCCGGACCAGATCCGCGCCGCGTACGGCATCCAGCCGCTGCTCGACCGCGGCTTCGACGGCAGCGGCAGGACGATCGTGATCGTCGAGGCCTACGGCAGCCCGACGATCCAGTCCGACCTCGCGACGTTCGACGCGCTCTGGAGCCTCCCCGCTCCGCCGAGCTTCCAGATCGTCGCGCCGTTCGGCGTCGGCCCGGCCGATCCGGGCACCGCCGCCGGCTGGGCGGGCGAGACCTCGCTCGACGTCGAGTGGGCGCACGCGATCGCACCCGGAGCGACATCACGCTCGTCGTGGCGAAGTCGAGCTCCGACGCCGACATCATCGACGCGACGCAGTGGGTCCTCGACCACGACGCCGGCGACGTGCTCTCGCAGAGCTACGGCGAGGCCGAGCAGTGCATGGACCCGGCGCTGCTCCAGCGCCAGCACGATCTGTTCCGCAGCCTGACGCGGAAGGGGATCACGCTCTTCGCCTCCTCCGGCGATTTGGGGGCGGCCCAGTTCACCTGTGACGGCTCAGGCTTCTTCAAGGCGGCCAGCACGCCGGCAAGCGATCCGTACGTCACCGGCGTCGGCGGCACGACCCTCGTCGCGAACGGCAGCTCCGGCGCCTACCAGTCGGAGTCGACCTGGAACCAGACCGACCTCCTGAACCAGATCGACGGACCGACGGGCGGGCCGCAGGACCCGGCGGCGAGCGGCGGCGGCGTGTCCGTCATCTACCGGCAGCCGGACTACCAGTCGCGCGTGGTGCGGGGGACCGACATGCGCACCGTGCCTGACGTCTCGTACAACGCGGCCGTGTACGGCGGCGTGATCGTGGTGTGGGGCGGCGGCGGCTACCTGTTCGGCGGTACGAGCGCGGGCTCGCCGCAGTGGGCCGGGCTCGCGGCGATCGCCGACCAGATCGCGCACGGCCGAGTCGGAGCGATCAACGCGCCGCTCTACGCGGCCGGGAGGGGGCACGCCGCCTCCGCGTTCTTCCACGACGTCGCGGACGGCTCGAACAACTCGGTCCCCGACCTGACGCCGTACTTCGGAGCACCGTTGGGAACGCCGATCGACCGGCTTCACGGCGGTGCCGGGCTACGACCTCGCCACCGGCCTCGGCTCCCCGATCGCGAACACGCTCGTGCCGTATCTCGCCGACACCGCCTCCCACGGTGACGGGAGCGGCGGGGGCAACCAGCCGGGCGGCGGCGACAGCGGCCAGGGCGGCGGCAGGGGGCGACCAGCAGGGCGGCGGTGGCGACGGCGGCCACGGCGGCCAGGGCGACGGCGGCCACGGCGGCCGGGCGACGGCGGCCACGGCGGCCAGGGCGACGGCGGCACACGGCGGCGGCAGCGGTCAGGGCGGTGGTGGCGACGGCGGTCACGGCAGCGGTCACGGCGGCGACCAGCAGGGCGGCCACGGCGGTGGCAGCGGCTACGGCGGCGGTGGCGACGGCGGTGGCTGGGGCGGCCTGGCGGCGATCAGCAGGGTGGCGGCGGCCAGGGCGGCGGCGGTCACGGCGGCGATCAGCAGGGTGGCGGCGGCGGCGGCCATGGCGGCGGTGGCGGCCATGGCGGCGGTAGCGACGGTGGCGGTGGTGGCGGCCATGGCGGCGGCAGCCCCGGTCAGGGCGACGGCCACGAGCACGACCACTGAGCCGCGGTCCGCACGCTTGGGCGACGCGACGGGGTCTGGCCGTCCGGGCGGCTCGTCGAGCGCCTCCCGGCTCGTCGCCGTGCTCGGCTAGCGCGCGACGGCCGAAGGCGTCAGGCGGAGAGCACGAGCACGCCGCGATAGACCTGCGCACCGTGCCGCACCGGCACGGTGCGCGTCCGCGGCGGCGTCAGCGAGACGCCCGCCTGTCGCGCGAAGACGAGCTTCAGCTGCCCGGCGACGATCGAGTGGCACGTGATCCCCGTCGGCAGCGCGGCCGTAACGGAGACCGTGTGTCCGGCGACGACGACCCGCAGCGCGGTGGCGCCGTTGAGCCGTACCGAGGTGCCGGCGATCCGGTGAGGCAGGCGCGCCGCCGCCGGCAGGACGATCTTCACGATGCCGAGCGGGCGTCCGCAGACGAGCGGGAAGCCGGTCACCTTCACCGTCAACGTCCCAGGCGGGTGGACCGCACCGAGCTTCGCCGGAAGGGGATTGCCGATCGGCCGGCTGATCACGGGCGGGCTCATCGCCGCCTGGGCCGGGACGACGGCCAGTCCGGCGAGGCAGACGACCGCTGCCGTCACCCTGCGCACGCCTTTCATTCTAGCTCGCCGAGCGCGATCCCTCGAACCGGGGTTGAAAATCCGGCCGTCCGCGCACAGGATGCGAGGGTTCGCGTTTGAAGAGGGCGCGTCGTCGCTCCTCCAGATGATCTCGCTCCGCACAGGGGAAAAGAAGGGGGAGGAGTCTCCATGAACTACGCACGTAAACGGTGGCTGGTCGTGCTCGCACTGGTCGCGCTCGGCGTGGCGTTCGCCGCGCTGGCTGCGACGGCCGGTCGCGTCTCCGCGGCGCAACACGTCATGACGCCCGCGGATCGCGCCGGCGGCTCGGTCCTGTACCGCTCGATCGGGCAGCCGCTCAGCGGCGCGAGCGGCACCGTGCTCTTCGGCTGCCAGCTCGCCGTACCCGCAGCCTGCTACGGCCCGGACCAGATCCGCGCCGCCTACGGCATCCAGCCGCTGCTCGACCGCGGCCTCGACGGCAGCGGCAAGACGATCGCGATCATCGACGCGTACGGCAGCCCGACGATCCAGTCCGACCTCGCGGCGTTCGACTCGCTCTGGGGGCTCCCCGATCCGTCGAGCTTCCAGGTCGTCGCGCCGTTCGGCGTCGACCCGACCGACCAGACCACCGCCGACGGCTGGGCCGGCGAGACGTCGCTCGACGTCGAGTGGTCGCACGCGGTCGCACCGGGCGCCAAGATCCTGCTCGTGGTGGCGAAGTCGAGCGACGACGCCGACATCCTTGCCGCGACGCAGTGGGTGCTCGACCACAACGCCGGCGACGTGCTCTCGCAGAGCTACGGCGAGGCCGAGCAGTGCATGGACCCGGCGCTCCTCCAGCAGCAGCACGATCTGTTCCACAGCCTGACGCGCAGGGGGATCACGCTGTTCGCATCCTCCGGCGACCAGGGCGCGGGCCAGTTCACCTGTGACGGCTCCGGCTACTTCAAGGCCACGAGCACGCCGGCGAGCGACCCGTACGTCACCTCCGTGGGCGGGACCGCGCTGAACGCGGACGGGACGAGCGGCGCGTACCAGTCCGAGTCGACGTGGAACGAGTCGACGGTCTTCGGCGACGCGGTCGCCGGCGGCGGCGGCGTCTCGGTCGTCTACGACCAGCCGGACTACCAGGAACGCCTCGTCCACGGCACGGACATGCGGACGGTGCCGGACGTCTCCTACAACGCGGGCGTCTACACCGGCGTGATCGCGGTGTGGGGCGGCGGCTACTACCGGTTCGGCGGCACGAGCGCCGGCTCGCCGCAGTGGGCCGGCATCACGGCGATCGCCGACCAGCTGGCACACAGCCGTGTCGGCTCGATCAACACGCCGCTGTACGACATCGGCAGGAGCCACTTCTCGTCGTGGTTCTTCCACGACGTCGCCGACGGCTCGAACAACTCGATCCCGGACCTGACGCCGTACCTCGGCGACTCGTACGGGACGCCGATCGACGGCTTCACGGCGGTGCCGGGCTACGACCTCGCCACCGGCCTCGGCTCGCCGATCGCGAGCAGGCTCGTGCCGTACCTCGCGTTCAACGCCTTCCGCGGTGACCGCAACTACGGCGGCAACGACCACGGCGGCCACAACGGCGGCGGCCATGACGGCGCGGCCACGGCGGCGGCCACGGCGGCGTCCCCGGCCACGGCGGCGACAACGGCGGCGGCCACAAGCACGACCACTAGCGCAACGCCGAAGCACGCAACGAGAAAGGGCCGCCCTCGGGCGGCCCTTTCTGCTGCAGACCTCTAGTACGCGACGGCGCCGCGGCCGGTCTCGGCCGCGTGGCGCTGCTCGTCGGCGCGGTAGCTCGAGCGGACGAGCGGGCCGGAGAACACCGAGCCGAAGCCGAGCGCCTCGCCCTGCTCGCGGAACCAGCGGAACTCGTCCGGGTGCACCCAGCGGTCGATCTCCGCGTGCTTCGCGCTCGGCTGGAGGTACTGGCCGATCGTGACGACGTCGACGCCGTTCGCGCGCAGGTCGCGCAGCGTCTCGACGACCTCGTCGTTCGTCTCGCCGAGCCCGACGATGATCCCCGACTTCGTCAGCACCGGATAGTCCGCGAGCTCCTTCGCGCGGCGGAGCAGCCAGAGCGCCCTGTCGTAGTCGGCCTTCGCGCCGCGCATCCGCGCGTGCAGGCGGCGGACCGTCTCGATGTTGTGGTTGAAGACCTCGGGGCGCGCGCCGACGACCGTGCGCAGCGCCTCCTCCTCGACGCCGAGGAAGTCGGGCGTCAGCACCTCGATCGAGCACTCCGGCAGCTTCGCCTTCAGCGCCCGGATCGTCGCCGCGTAGTGGCCGGCGCCCCGGTCGGGGACGTCGTCGCGGTCGACCGAGGTGACGACGACGTGCTTGAGCTTCATCTGCGCCGCAGCCTGGGCGAGCCGCAGCGGCTCGAGCGGGTCGGGTGGCGCCTCCGGCTTGCCGGAGTTGACGTAGCAGTAGCGGCAGGCGCGCGTGCACGTCTCGCCGAGGATCTGGAACGTCGCGGTGCCCTTGCCCCAGCACTCGGAGATGTTCGGGCAGTGCGCCTCCTCGCAGATCGTGTGCAGCGAGAGACCGTGCACGAGCCTCTGCACGTCGAAGTAGGCGCCGTCCTTCGACGGTGCCCGCACCTTCATCCACTCCGGGCGGCGGGGCCGCTCGGCGACCGGCAGCGAGCTCTCCATCCCGGCCAGTCTAGGTGCTACGAGACGACGTAGGTCACCGTCACCGACGCGTCGATCTCCTGCGAGCCGGCCTCGATCGGGACGGCGCCGGCGGACGGCGCGGCCTTGACCGCGAACGGCATCGGCGTCGCGCCGCCACCCTCGACGATGCTCTGGACGGCGTCGAGCTGCACGTCCGGCGGCGGCCGCGAGCGCCTGCGCCTTCGCCCTGGCGTCGGCGACCGCCCTGCCGAGCGCGTCACGGTAGAGCGAATCCTGCTGGGAGACGGCGAGGCTCGGCCCAGAGACGCCGTTCGCGCCCGCGCCGACGGCGGCGTCGACGAGCGCGCCGGCCTTGCCGATCGGCGTGGAGACGGTGACGTCGTTCGAGGCGGAGTAGCCGATGATCGCCGTGCCGTCGGCGTTCCTGACCGTCGAGAGCGAGACCTGGTTCGTCTGGATGTCGGCGGCGGCGGCGCCTGCGGCCTTCAACGCGGCGATCACGGCGGTCGCGTCCTTCGCGTTCGCGGCGAGGGCGGCAGTGGCGGTGGCGGCGCGGGTCTCGACGCCGAAGTCGAACGTGGCCCGGTCGGGGACGGCCGTGACCGCGCCGTTGCCGTTCACGGTGATCGTGCGAGGAGTGATGGGGGCCGGGATCGCCGTCTTGCCGGCCTGCGGCCGGGCGACACCGGCGAGCGCGGCGGCTCCGAGGAGCAGGGCCGCGGCGAGGAGGATGCGGAGTGAGCGTCTCATGTCACGGATACGGCGCCGCGGTGGCGAAACGTCACATCGAGCCCACGCCGCGGCGGTGCCGAGTTCCCCGAGGTACGGCGTCCAGCCGTGCGGGATGCGCGGTGCGGCGAGCTTGATGAAAAGCACCGGCGCCGGCGGCCGTGGCGGGGCGTTCAGCGCCATGCCCGCCTGCTCGAGCGTGCGGTCGCCCTTGTGCAGGTTGCACGGCGCGCAGGCGGTGACGACGTTCTCCCAGATCGACTCGCCTCCCTTCGAGCGAGGGACGACGTGGTCGAGCGTCAGGCGCCCGTTCGAGGTGCCGCAGTAGACGCAGCGCCAGCCGTCGCGGGCGAAGAGCGCCCGGCGCGAGATCTTCCGCTGGATCGCCCTCGGCACGCGCACGTAGTGGAGGAGCCGGATCACGTGCGGCCAGATGAAGCTGCCGGTCGCGGAGCGGAGCGGCTGGTCGAGGCGCTCCACCACCTCGGCCTTGCCCTTGAAGACGAGCACGTGGGCGCGCCGCACCGTGCACACGTTGAGCGGCTCGTAACTCGCGTTCAGGACGAGAACGTGCTGCAACCTGGCCGAAAGGTACCAGTGCGACCCCTGTGCGCCACCGGCGCGATCGAGGCGGCCCGGCTACGAGCCCATTGCGCGCTCGACCGCCGTCTGCTCCTCGGGCGAGAGAGCGATCGAGGCGCGGCCGCGCTCGACCTCCTTCACGTAGATCCGGGCGTAGTCGCGGCCCTGGATCGCGCTCAGGACGACGCCGCTGCGTGTCGCGTCGAGCAGGGCGACGGACGCCGACTGCTGGCCACCCGTGTTCTCGTAGGCGTCGTAGCGGACGAGCGCCGTTCGGGCGAGGCTCGCGTCGACGCGCCGGTCGACCCGGGTCACCTCTCCGCTCAGCTGGTCGACGATCCGGTGCAGGTCGTCGACCCGGCCCTGCAGCGAGACGGCGAAGTCCACGACATCTCTCGAGCCGCCGGCCGAGGAGCGCGTTCTGCGCGGCGCGCACCTTCCGCAGTGCGCGGACGGCGCCCGCGGCGATCACGATCGCCACGGCGCCTGCTGCGGCGGCACCGACGGCGATCCAGGCGGCGACCGAGGCGCTCACGTGCACTGCGCGAACCTACCCAAGCGTGAAGAACACCGGGTAGCTCGCGGTGTTGTTGTCGAGGCGAGTCTCGCCCGGCACCTTGGCGATCGAGACCGTCAGCGTGACCTTGTTCCCGAACGCGCTCGTCGGAAGCTGGAGGTTCCCGAAGCTGACGCGTCTTCTGCTCGGACGGCTGGATCACCTGAACGGTCTGCTTGTACACGAGGGGCTTGCCGCTGCCGGTGTCGATCGTCAGCTTCACCGGGATGTTCGCCTCCTGGAAGTTGCCCGAGTCCTCGAAGGTCACCGCGAACGCGAGGTCGGCCGACACCTTGATCGTCGTCGGCGCGGTCGTCGAGAGCGAGACCCCCTGCGGTGTCGCCTGCGTCCCGATGAGGCTCGAGCCGTGCAAGCCGCTCGGCGTGCCGCCGGCGGAGGTGCCGGTCGCACCGGCGAGCCGGCCGAGGATGAGCGTGAAGGAGCGGTTGCTGAGCAGGTCGGCGTTCGTGACGAACTGCGACTGCGGCACGACGACGCCGGTGATGCCCTGCAGCTTCAGCTCGTCGGTCGCCGGCTGGCGGTAGAGGTCCGCCCAGACGACGTCGCTCGCGCCGAGGAGCTGGGCTTGCGCCGTCAGGTCGGCGGCCGCGGTGGCCGTGTCCTTCTTCGTCGCGGCGGTCTGCGTCAGCGTCGACGCGAGTCCGGCGAGCCCCATCGCGCGAAGCTCCAGCGTGCCGAGGAGCTGCTGATGGAGTTGCCGCAGCGGGCCCGGAGGCCGCACGAGCTGCGCCTGGTCGTAGGCCTGCTGCTCCTGCTGCGACCACTGCTCGAGGCTCGTCTCGAGGTCGGCGAGCTTCAGGTCGGGGGAGATCAGCTTGTTCGTGAACTCGACGCCGACCTGATGCGACGCGGTCGCGAAGGCGCGCACCTGGTTGGTGTAGGCGGCGTACTCGTCGTGCTTGCTCTCACCCTGGCACGCACCGACCCAGAACACGAGCCCGACGACGACGGCGATCGCGATCGCGACGAGGCCGACGAGCCGGGCGAGCGCGACGGCGCCGGTCGGCGGGCGCACCGGCGGACGGCGCGGAGGGCCGTCGCCGCGTCCGCCGCCGAAGGCCGGGCGGCGGCGGCGAGGAGTCGCCTCCTGGGTCTCCGGCTCCTCGTCGAAGAAGTCGAACTCGATGTCGTTTTCGTAGTTGCCCATACGGTCGGCCGCCGGTCCCGGCTGCGGCCCACTGTACTCGGGTCGGCGGCGAAAGCGAGCCCGGAACGGAGGAAAGTCCGACGCGTTCGCCAACCTAGCGTGACGCATGTCAAGCGCTGCGCTCGCACTCGAAGGAAGCGAGCTCGTTCTCGGGCGCTACCGCCCTCTTCGTCCGCTCGGAAGCGGCGGGTCGGGCTCGGTCTGGCTCACCCGCGACGAGCAGACCGGCCTGGACGTCGCGCTCAAGATCGTCGCCCGCGAAGGCAAGGCGGCCGCCCGCGCCGAGCGCGAGGCGCAGGCGGCGGCGCGTCTGCGTCACCCGAGCTGTCTGCGCGCGTACGCGTTCGCGCGCGATCCGCGTCACGTCTACATCGCCTACGAGTTCGTTCCCGGACGCACCTTCCGGGAGACGATGCGCGCGGGCGAGCTCCGCGACGCGCAGGCGATCGAGGCCTGCGCCCAGATCTGCGACGGGCTCGCCCACGCGCACGCGCACGGGATCCTCCACCGGGACGTGAAGCCCTCGAACGTGCTCCTCGCCGACGGCGACGACGTGTCGGTACGGCTGCTCGACTTCGGGCTCGCCCGGATGGCCGAGGCGGAGACGCTCACCGCGCAGGGCGACGTGCCGGGAACGCTCGCCTACATCGCCCCGGAGCGGCTCGCGGGCGAGGACGCGACCGAGGCGGCCGACGTCTGGGCCGTCGGCGTGATGCTCTGGGAGGCGCTCTCCGGGACGCACCCGTTCTGGCAGACCTCGATGCTCGAGACGGCCCGCGCGATCGAGCAGGGCGCGCACCCGCTCCACGAGCTCCGGCCGGATCTGCCGGACGGGCTGCTCCGGCTCGTCGACCGCTCGCTCTCGCTCGACCCGGTGAGGCGCCCGTCGGCCTCGGATCTCGCGGCGGCGCTGCGCGGCGCGGCCGTGCCGCGCCGCCGCAAGAGCCCACGCGTCGGCCGCCTCGCGGTGCCGGCGCCGGCGTCCCGGGTCGCGGCGTCGCTGCTGGCCGGAGCGTTCGCCGGCTGGACGGCCGCCGAGGTTCCGTTCTATCCGCACGGCTGGGCGGCCGGGCTCGCGCTCGCCGCGGCGGCCGTGACGTTCTTCCGGGAGCGGCTCGGGCTCGCCGTCGCGCTCGCCGTGCCGGTGCTGCCGCTCGGGAACGTCTCGCTCGGGCTCGCGCTCCTCTACGGGGCGCTCGCGCTCGCCTGGCTCGGCCTCTCCTGGCGCGACCCGCGCAGCGGGCTGCTGGCCGCGCTCGGACCTGCGCTCGCGCCGTTCGCCGCGCTCGGTCTCGTCCCGCTCGCGGTCTCCGGCGTCCGCTCCGCGCCGCGACGGGCCGTGCAGGCCGGTGTCGCGGTCCTCCTCGCCCTCGTCGTCGCGGGTGTCCGGCACGGGTCGCTGCCGCTCGTAGGCGGCGCCGCGCCGCTCGGCGCGGGCGTCGCCGGCGCGAACGACCCGCTCGACGTCGCCGGCTCGCTCGTGCGCGCCGGGGCGGCTCACCAGGGCCTCCTGCTCGAGGCCGCTGCGTTCGCGCTCGTCGCTCTCGTGCTGCCGCACGCCCGCGCCCGCGGCGTGTGGGGCGCCGCCGGTCTCGGCGCCGCGATGCTGATGCTGACGCTGCTCGTCGCGCCGGGCGCTGCCGCCCTGCCGCTGGTGGCGGCCGCCTGGATCACTGCCGCAGTCGTCGCCGTGAGACCCGTCTCCTGAGCACCCGCATGTCTGATCGAGCCCTCTCGGGGGTACAGTCAGGCTCGCATCCATGGTCCTGAGGGCGATCGAGCAGAAGATCGAGGCGCTGTTCGAAGGCGTGTTCGGCCGCGCCTTCCGGACGAACGTGCAGCCGGTCGAGCTCGCGCGCAAGCTCGCGAAGGAGATGGACGACCATCGCTCCGTCTCCGTCTCGCGCGTCTACGTGCCGAACGAGTACACCGTCTACCTCTCGTCCGGCGACCGGGAGCAGTTCGAGGGGTACGAGAACTCGCTCGTCGCCGAGCTCGAGGAGTACCTCGCCGAGCATGCGCAGCGCGAGCGCTACGCCGTTCTCACGCCGCCGCGCGTCGTGCTCGAGACCGACGACGACCTCGGCATGGGCGACTTCGGGATCGCGTCGCGGATGGTGCAGGCGCGCCACGGCAGCCGCGACGAGGACGAGCCGGACGAGCCGGTCGAGTCGGGCGCGACGATGATCTACAAGCCGCGCACCCAGCCCACGGAGTCGGTCTCGCTCGCGGAGCTCGAGGAGTTCGAGGAGCTCGCGGTCGAGCACGACGTGGTCGTGCTCTCGTGGGACGGACACCGGGTCAGGGTCGACAAGCGACGCGTCGTGCTCGGTCGCGGCCGCGACTGCGACGTCGCGATCGACGACCCGAGCGTCTCGCGGCGGCACGCGGAGCTCGTGCAGGAGGGATCCGAGTACTGGGTCGTCGACCTCGGCTCGACGAACGGGATCGCCGTCGACGGCCGGCGCGTCCAGCGCGCCCGGCTCGAGCCTGGCGACACGTTCATGGTCGGCGAGACCGAGGTGGCGTTCACGACCGAGCGCGAGTGACCGTGCTCCTAGCGTCGACCACCCTCCAGGAGGTCCTGCTCGCGCTCAAGCTCGCGTTCCTCGTCCTCCTCTACCTCTTCATCTGGACGATCGTCCGCACCGCCGGTCGCGAGCTGCGCGTACCCCGGGCCGACAGCGCGATCCTGCGGCGGGCCGACGTCGCGGCCGCCGGCTTCGCGGAGCCGCAGGAGGCGGTCGGCCGGCCCCGGCTCGTCGTCCAGCGCAGCCCGATCCTCGACGAGGGCGAGGAGTACGCGGTCGATTCGGTGGCGCTCACGATCGGGCGCGGCGGCCAGAACGATCTCGCGCTCGAAGGCGACGAGTTCGCCTCGGCGCGGCACGCCCGCGTCGAGCCTCACGGCGAAGGCGTCTGGGCGCACGACCTCGGCTCCACGAACGGCACCTACGTGAACGGCGAACGGCTCGAGGACGCGCGCAGGCTCGTCCCCGGCGACGTCCTGCGCGTCGGCGAGACCGACCTGAGGTACGCAGAGTGAGAGTGGGTGCGTACTCCGTCGCCTCGGACACGGGGCGCAAGCGGCGCCGCAACGAGGACTCCTACGTCGTCGCGCCGCCGCTCTTCGCGGTCGCCGATGGGATGGGTGGCGCGCAGGCGGGCGAGGTCGCATCGAAGCTCGCCGCGGGCGTGCTCGAAGCGTCCGTCGAGGGGACGCTCGCCGGGACGGCGCAGCTCGCGTCGCTGATTCGCGAGGCGAACCGGCGCGTCTTCGAGCGTTCGGTCGCCGATCCGTCCACCTCGGGCATGGGCACGACGATGACCGTCGCGCTCGCCGAGGGCCGGGCGGTCGCGATCGGCCACGTCGGCGACTCGCGCGCGTACCTCCTCCGCGGCGGCCGGCTCGAGCAGCTCACCGAGGATCACTCGCTCGTGAACGAGCTGCTGAAGACGGGCAAGCTCTCGCCCGAGGAGGCCGAGGTGCACCCGCAGCGGTCGGTGATCACCCGCGCCGTGGGCACCGACCCCGAGGTCGACGTCGACGCGTTCACGGTCGACGTGGAGGACGGGGACGTCTTCCTGCTCTGCTCCGACGGTCTCACCGACATGGTCGACGACGCCGACATCTTCCAGCTGCTCGCCCGCCACGCCGACGATCCCGACCGGGCGACGCGCGCGCTCGTCACGGCCGCGAACCGCGGTGGCGGCGAGGACAACGTCACCGCCGTCGTCTTCCGCATCGCCGCGGACGGCGGCGACACGGTCGTGCTGTCGGCGCTCGCGGAGCAGCCCGACGAGACGACCCTCGAGTCGGTCGAGCCGGCCCCTGCCGTCGACACGATGGTGATCCCGCCCGACCGCGTCGAGGAGGAGCTCCTGGCGCCCGGATCGCCCGCGGCCGCGGCCGCCGTGCCGCAGCGCGAACCTGCGTCGACCGGCGGCCGGGTGCGGCTGCTGCTGACGATGGCAGTCCTGCTCGCGATCGCCGTCGTCCTGCTCGTCTGGGGGCTGCTCCACTGAGACGTCTCGCGTTCACGCGAGCGTCCACGCGGGTTCCTCGGGCGGCGTCAGTCGTCGTCGGAAGCGGGCTCCGCCCGCTCGGAGACGGCGACGGCGAGGGGCGCGTGTGACGCTCAGCTACAGGAACCGTGAGCTGCTGAGCCTCGTCGCGGTCGGCGTCCTGACGGGGATCGGGTTCGCGAGCGTCTACATCGCACGCAAGGCGGAGGTCTCCGGCGCGTCCCTGACCTACGCCGTGTTCTTCTTCGCGCTCTACCTCGCCGCGCACGTCGTCGCGCGCTTCACCGTCCCGTACGCCGACCCGTACCTGCTGCCGATCGCCGGGCTCCTCACCGCGATCGGGCTGACCGAGATCTACCGCCTCGGCCCGCGCGACGCGTTCCGGCAGGGCCTCTGGGTCGTGATCGGCGTCGCCGTGTTCTCCGTCACGCTGCTCTGGCTCCGCCGCGACTACCGCGTGCTCGAGAGCTACAAGTACCTCTTCGGGATCGGCGCGATCCTGCTGCTCTTCATGCCGCTCACTCCCGGCCTCGGGCTCCAGATCAACGGCGCCAGGCTCTGGGTGCACCTCGGGCCGCTCCAGTTCCAGCCGGGCGAGCTGGGGAAGATCGCGCTGATCGTCTTCCTCGCCGCATACCTGCGCGAGAACCGCGAGGTGCTCGCCCAGGGCCGGCTCAAGGACTGGGGGCCGCTGCTCGTGATCTGGGGCAGCGCGATGCTCGTCCTCTTCGCCACCGACGACCTCGGCAGCGCGCTCCTCTACTACGGGATCTTCCTCGCGATGCTCTACGTCGCGACGGCGCGGATCGCGTTCGTCGCCGCCGGGCTCGGTCTCTTCCTCGCCGGCTCGTTCGCCGTGTACCAGGGGACGCCGCACGTGCGCGAGCGCGTCCTCAACTGGCTCCAGCCGTGGACGACCCAGAAGATCTACTGCCCGTTGAGCGGCGGGATGACCTACCGGCAGGACTGCCAGAGCTACCAGGAGGTGCAGTCGCTGTACTCGATCGCCCACGGCGGCTTCGCCGGCACCGGGCTCGGCAGCGGCACCTTCACCACGCAGAGCGGCCAGCAGGTGATCCCCGACCTGAACACCGACTTCATCTACTCGGCGCTCGCGCAGGAGCTCGGGCTCGTCGGCGCCTCGGCGCTGCTGCTCGTCTACATGGTGTTCGTGCTGCGCGGCTTTCGCGTCTCGCTCGCCGCCTCGGACGGGTTCTCGAAGCTGCTCGCGGCCGGGCTCGCCTTCGGGTTCGCGCTGCAGACGTTCGTGATCGTCGGCGGGATCCTGCGGGTGATCCCGCTGACCGGGATCACGCTGCCGCTCGTCTCCTACGGCGGCTCGGCGGTCGTGTCGAACTTCCTCGTCGTCGCCGGGTTGATGCTCGTCTCCGACCGCGCGAACCGGGGAAGGGCGGCGTGAACCGGCAGCTGACGCGCCTCGCCGTCGCCTCGATGGTGCTGCTCGTCTCGCTCGTCGTGGCGACGACGTACTGGCAGTCGTGGGCGGCCGGCGGCCTCCAGGCCCGCCAGGACAACGCGATCCAGCTCGTCGCCCAGCTCGCGGTCGATCGCGGGCTGATCCTCGGCGCCGACGGCAAGAAGCGCTTCGCCGACGACACGGGCAAGCGCGTGAACGGGCAGATGTTCTTCACGCGCCGCTATCCACTGCACGGGCTCGCCGCGCAGACGGTCGGCTACTCGACCTCGGTCGGCTCGCGCTCGGGGCTCGAGGCGTCGATGAACGACTACCTGACGGGCGCGAACACGAACCTGTCGAACGCGTTCCAGCACACGCTCGACCGGCTCGGCGGCGGCACCGTCCACGGGAACAACCTCGTCCTCACGCTCAAGCCGGCCGCCCAGCGGCTCGCGCTCTCGCTGCTCGGCACCCGCTGCGGCGCAGTCGTCGCGATGAACCCGCAGTCGGGCGCCGTCTACGTGATGGCCTCCACGCCGACGTACGACCAGAACCTGATGAACAAGCCCGGCGGCTACGCGAAGATCCTCCAGACGAAGGGCGACTGCGGCGACTCGTCCGCGCTCCTCAACCGCGCCACGGCGGGCCTCTTCACCCCGGGCTCGACGTTCAAGATGGTCACCGCGGCGGCCGCGCTCGACTCGGGCGCATACACGCCGGACTCGATCTTCCACGACCCCGGCTACTGCATGGACTACGGCAAGAAGGTCTTCAACTCCGGCAACCCCGACCAGACCGGGCCGGAGACGTTCGGCCGCGTCACGCTCGCGCAGGGCTTCCAGCACTCGATCAACTCGGTCTTCTGCAACGTCGGCGAGAAGATCGGGACGACGACGATCCTCGACTATGCGAAGCGGTTCGGCTTCTACTCGGTGCCGCCGCTCGAGACGCCGGTGGACGAGCGCGCCGCGAGCGGGCTGTACGTGAACGGGAAGACGTGGTTCCCGAAGGATCCGAACGCGGTCGACGTCGGCCGGCTCGCGTTCGGCCAGGAGCGGATGCAGGTGACGCCGCTGCAGATGGTGCTCGTCGCCTCGACGATCGCGAACGGGGGCGAGGTGCCGCGGCCGTACGTCGTCGAGCGCGTCGTCGGTCACGACGGGTCGATCGTGAGCCAGACGACACCGCAGACGCTCGGACGCGCGATCAAGCCGGAGACCGCGGCGGAGCTGACGCAGATGATGGTCTCCGTCGTCCAGGCGGGCACCGGCACCGCCGCCCAGATCCCGGGAATCCAGGTGGCGGGCAAGACCGGCACCGCCGAGACGGGCATCAACCACGTGTACACGGCGTGGTTCGTCTGCTTCGCTCCCGCCGACAATCCGCGCGTCGCCGTCGCGGTCGTCGTCGAGAAGCAGCCGAACGGCTTCGGCGGCTCGGTTTCGGCGCCGATCGCGAAGGCCGTGCTGGAGAAGCTGCTGAATGGCTGAGCTGGCCTCTACCCTGTACGGACTCTGGCCGTGACCGATTCCCTCATCGACTCGCTGTTCGACGGTCGCTACCGGATCGAGCGCAAGCTCGGCGCCGGCGGGATGGCGAACGTCTACCTGGCCGTGGACGAGGAGCTCGGCCGGCGCGTCGCGATCAAGATCCTGAACGAGCGGCACGCGAACGACGAGCAGTTCGTGGCGCGCTTCCGGCAGGAGGCGAAGAACGCGGCCGCGCTCTCGCACCCGAACATCGTCGCGATCTTCGACCGGGGCGAGGCCGAGGGGACGTACTACATCGCGATGGAGTACCTCGAGGGGAAGACGCTCAAGGAGCTCATCGTCTCGCGCGGGCCTGCGCCGGTGAACGTCGCGATCGACTACGCGCGCCAGATCCTCTCGGCGCTCAAGTTCGCGCACCGGCACGGGATCGTCCACCGCGACATCAAGCCCCACAACGTCCTCGTCGACGGCGAGGGCCGGGTCAAGGTGACGGACTTCGGGATCGCGCGGGCCGGCACGAGCGAGATGACCGAGGCCGGCTCGATCGTCGGCACGGCGCAGTACCTCTCGCCGGAGCAGGCGCGCGGCGCCGGCGTCGACCCGCGCTCCGACCTCTACTCGCTCGGCGTCGTCCTCTACGAGCTCCTGACGGGTGAGTCGCCGTTCGACGGAGACACGCCGGTCGAGATCGCGATGAAGCACCTCTCGCAGACGCCCGAGCCGCCGTCCGCGCTCCGTCCCGAGCTGCCCGAGGAGCTCGACTGGGTCGTGACGCGCGCGCTCGCGAAGCATCCGGACGATCGCTACCAGTCGGCCGACGAGATGGACACCGACCTCGAGCGGGTGCTGCGCGGCGCGGCCGTCTCGGCCGAGACCGAGGACACGGCCACCCAGATCATCCGCGCCCCCGCTCTGCCGATCGCCGCGAGCGCGCCGACCGCGGCCACGATGATCGCGCCGCCGCTCCGGCGCGGTGGCGGTGGCGGCGGCGGTCTGATGCCGCCGGTGCCGCTGGGCTACTTCGAGGAGGAGCGGCCGCGCCGCCGGCCGCTGTGGCCGTGGTTCGCGGCGCTCGTCTTCGTGCTCGCGGCGGGGATCGGCGGCTGGTACGTCTACGACCAGATCTCGAACCAGATCTCCTCGAACGCGCCCGTCAACGTCGAGCTGTACGTCAACGAGAACCAGGCGACGGCCGAGCTGAACATCCGGCAGATCCACCTCGTGCCGAAGGTGATCAACGCGCCGAGCCAGGACACGGCGAAGGGGCTCGTGTTCAGGCAGGATCCGCAGGCCGGCCACAAGATCGCGCAGGGGAACCCGGTCACGATCTGGGTCTCGACCGGCAAGCCGCAGGTGACGGTGCCGGATCTGAAGGGCAAGCAGCAGGCCGACGCCGAGCAGGCGTTGACCGGCCTGAAGTTGAAGCCCGAGGTGCACCAGGTTCCCGGCGGCCAGCAGGCCGGGATCGTCACCGCGACGGATCCCGGGCCCGGGAAGAAGGTCGACCAGGGGACGACGGTCCGCGTCAACGTCACCTCCGGCCCGAAACCGGTGAAGGTCCCGAACGTCGTCGGCAAGCAGCTCGACGTCGCCACGTCGCGGCTGCAGAAGCTCGGCTTCGTCGTCACGCCGACGTTCCAGCAGGATCCGGCGGCGGCGAACGAGGTGACCGACCAGAGCGCCGCGCCCGGCTCCACCGCGCCGAAGGGCTCGACGATCACGCTCACCGTCTCGAGCGGCCCGGCGACGGTGCCCGTGCCGGACGTGACGGGCCAGACCGCCGACGCGGCGACGCAGACGCTCACGAGCGCCGGGTTCAAGGTGCAGACGCAGCCCCAGCCCACGCTCGACCCGACCCAGGACAACGTCGTCCTCGCCGAGTCGCCGTCGCCGACCAGTCAGGCGCCCCAGGGGTCGACGGTGACACTCACCGTCGGCCAACTCGTCACGAGCACGGACACGACGACGACGTCGTCGCCGTGAGTCGCCGGCTCCGGGTGGCGCTCGTGGCCGGCGGCCGCTCGAGCGAGCACGACGTCTCGCTCGCGTCGGCCCGGTCGGTGCTCGCCGCACTCGACCCGGAGCGCTACGACGTGGTCGGTGTCGCGATCGGGCGTGACGGACGCTGGGCGCTCGAGAGCGGCTCCCCGAGACCTGTCCTGGGGTCAGACCCCGGGACACGTCCGGTCGAGACGCTGCCCGTTCCGGCCGACCGAGGCACGCTCGCGGCGCTCGGCAGCGTCGACGTCGTGGTGCCGATGCTGCACGGGCCGTTCGGAGAGGACGGGACGGTGCAGGGGCTCCTCGAGCTCGCGGGCGTCCCGTACGTCGGCGCCGGGGTGGCCGCGTCGGCGCTCGCGATGGACAAGGACCTGTTCAAGAAGGTGATGCGCGACAGCGGCATCCCGGTCGCCTCGCATCACGCGATCCGGCTCGGCGACGAGGTCGCGAACCCGTACGGCTATCCCGTGTTCGTCAAGCCGGCGCGGCTCGGCTCCTCGGTCGGGATCTCGAAGGCGCACTCCGAGGCGGAGCTCGGGCCGGCGGTCGAGCTTGCGTTCCGCCATGACGAGAAGGTGCTCGTGGAGGAGTTCGTGGACGGGATGGAGGTCGAGGTCGGCGTGCTCGGCAACCGCGTCCCGCCGCCGGTCGCGTCGCTGCCCGGACGGATCGACACGCTCGAGCACGAGTGGTACGACTTCGCGTCGAAGTACGACGAGGGCGGCATGGACCTCGTGATCCCGCCGGAGCTGCCGTCGGAGACGATCGAGCTCGTGCAGCGGCGGGCGGTCGAGGCGTTCGTCGCCTGCGAGTGCGAGGGCCTCGCCCGCGTCGACTTCTTCGTCCGCGCTGCCGACGGCGAGGTGGTGCTGAACGAGCTGAACACGATGCCGGGCTTCACCGAGACGAGCGTCTGGGCGAAGCTCTTCGACGCGTCCGGGATCGGCTACGCCGAGGCGCTCGACCGCCTGATCGAGCTCGCCCTCGAGCGGCACGAGCGCCGCTCGACGCTCCAGTACTGACCTAGGAGAGCGCCGCCTCCAGCGCCTCTTCCCAGACGTCGAGCGCCTCGGCGAGATCGTCGTCGGTGATCACGAGCGGGCAGAGCACCCGGTTGCAGTTCGAGTGGACGCCGGCCTTGAGCAGCAGCAGCCCGCGCTCGGCCGCCTCCTCGGCGACCCGCGACGCGAGCTCCGGCGCCGGCTCCTTCGTCGCCCGGTCGCGCACGTACTCGAGCGCGAGCATCGCGCCGAGGCCGCGGACGTCGCCGATGGCCGCGAAGCGCTCCTGCCACTCGAGCATCCGGGCGCGGATGACCTCGCCGATGTGCCGGGCGCTCTCCACGAGCCCCTCGTCCTCGAACACGTCGAGCACGGCGAGGGCCGCGGCCTGGGCCACCGGGTTGCCGACGTACGTGCCGCCGATCGCCCCGTCGCCGGGTGCGTCCATGATCGCGGCCTTGCCGAGCACGCCGGAGAGCGGCAGCCCGGCGGCGATCGACTTCGCCACCGTCATCAGGTCGGGCTCGACGCCGAAGTGCTCGATCGCGAACATGCGCCCGGTACGGCCGAAGCCGGTCTGCACCTCGTCGACGATCATCACGATCCCGTGCTCGTCGCAGAGCGCACGCACGCCCTCGACGAACGCCTGCGGCGCCGGGATGAAGCCGCCCTCGCCCTGGACGGGCTCGAGCACGATCGCGGCCACGTTCTCGGCCGCGACCTGCGTCAGGAACGCGTTCCGGAGCGCCGCGAGCGAGTCCTCGGCGGTCACGTCCCGGTAGGCGTTCGGGAACGGGACCCGGTAGACCTCGGGCGCGAACGGCCCCAGGCCCGCCTTGTAGGGGTGCGTCTTCGAGGTGAGCGTGAGCGCGAGCAGCGTGCGGCCGTGGAAGGCGCCCTCGAAGCCGATCACGGCGGGGCGGCCCGTGTAGGCGCGCGCGATCTTGACGGCGTTCTCGACCGCCTCGGCGCCGGCGTTGAAGAAGGCCGCCTTCGCCGGGCCGGAGAACGGCGCCACCGCGAGCAGCCGCTCCGCGAGCGTCACGTAGACCTCGTACGGGACGATCGTGAAGTCGGTGTGGAGGAAGCGGGCCGCCTGCTCGGTCACCGCCTCGACGACGCGCGGATGGGCGTGGCCGACGTTGAGGCAGCCGACGCCGCCGGCGAAGTCGATGAACGTGTTGCCGTCGACGTCGGTCAGGGTCGCCCCGCGGCCCTCGGCCGCGACGACGGGCAGGTACAGCGACAGCGGATCGGCGACGACGCGCTCCTTGCGCTCGACGATCGAGCGGGAGCGGGGGCCGGGAATCTCGGTCTGGATGCGGATCGCGCGCGTGGTGGCCATGCCTCCCACGATATCCGAACGTATAGACGTATAACGCCGATACAATCGGCCGGCCCGGGCGCGCGGCTAGAGCGCGGGCCGCGCGAGATCCGGCAGCTCGGGCGGCGGGCCCGGCTCGAGCTCGCCGGGCGTGTAGACGCCGGCGGCGTTCCAGAGCATGTAGCCGCCCGTCTGCCACGCCCGCGCCGAGGCGATCTGGGCGGCCACGTCCGCGGCGGTGTACGTGCGGCCGAGCGAGAAGTCCTGGAGCCACGGGACGATCACGGCGGTCGAGCCGGCGAGCTGGGCGCGGAAGTCGTGGAGCGTGTGCGAGACCGTCGGCCCCGGCGCCGCGTTCGGGTCGGGCAGGTTGAACTCCCCGGCGGTGTAGTGGGACGGGTAGGCCATCGGGTAGACGGCGTCCACGACGTCGCCGATCTGGCCGGGGTACTGGCCGATGCCGAGGTCGTGGGTGGCCGAGAGGCCGAAGACGTCGGCGGAGACGCGCACGCCGAGCGGGTGGAGCCGCGAGACCGCGTAGCGCAGGAACGTGGCGACCGTCTGCTTCATCGGCTGCGGGTGAGGCCCCGGGTAGCGGATCTGGGAGAGGTCGCCGTCGCTCGGGAAGCGGACGTAGTCGAACTGGATCTCGTCGAAGCCCGCCTTCGCCGCCGCGACCGCGACGTCGACGTCGTAGCGCCATGCCGCGCGCGAGTACGGGTTGAGCCAGGCGAGCCCGCCGCTCGTCGTCCAGACCGATCCGTCAGGGCGGTGGACGGCCATCTCCGGGTGCCGGACGGCGGTGACCGGATCCTCGAAGCTGACGACGCGGCCGATCAGGTAGACGCCGGCGGCGTGCACCTTGCGCGCGACCGCGCTCGGGTCGTAGTAGGCGCCGCGCGGCGCCGTCCTGGCGGGCGAGCGCCGGCGCGCCCGTCACGAAGCCGACGTTCCCGTTCTCGTCCTTGACGTCGAGCTCGAGCGTGTTCAGCCCCTGGCTGCGCATGGCCAGGTAGGAGTCGAGCTTGCCGGGGATCGTGGCGAGGTCCATCGTCATGTGGACGCCGCGGATCTCCGTCGGCGTCTGCGTGTGGAACGGGCTCGGCGGGAACGCGACGCGCGCCGGCGCGAGGACGACGCTCCCCGCGGCCGAGGAGCCGCCGGCGAGCCGTGCCAGTCCGATCCCCCCGGCGATAGCAGCGAGACGATCCCGAGCGCCGTGATCCGGCGTCGGCGCACCTGCCTGCGGCGGCGTTCGCGCCGGATTTCGCGCGCCTCCGCCTGGTCGATGTGCCCCGCGATCGCCATGGGGCCCGGAATCGTAGTGTCTGCTCGCACGATCTGCCGGGTGCCGCGACCCGTAGAATCGCTGCAAATGGTGCTCTCCGACGCGACGATCGCACGCTGCCTGGCCGAGGGGCGCATCGAGATCGACCCCTACGAGGCGGCGCTGCTCCAGCCCTCGAGCGTCGACGTCCGCGTCGACCGGCTGTTTCGCGTCTTCCACAACAACCGCTACCCGTTCATCGACGTGAAGAAGGAGCAGGCGGAGCTGACCGAGCTGGTCGAGGTCGACGACGACCATCCGTTCATCCTCCACCCGGGCGAGTTCGTGCTCGGCTCGACGCTCGAGCGGGTGCGGCTCGCCGACGACCTCGTCGCGCGGCTCGAGGGCAAGTCGAGCCTCGGTCGCCTCGGCCTGCTGATCCACTCGACGGCCGGCTTCATCGACCCCGGTTGGGACGGCCACGTGACCCTCGAGCTCTCGAACGTCGCGAACCTGCCGATCACGATCTATCCGGACATGAAGATCGGGCAGATCTCCTTCATGCAGATGACGGAGCCCGCGACGACGCCGTACGGATCCGGCTCGCTCGGCTCGAAGTACAAGGGCCAGCGCGGGCCGACCGCGAGCCGCTACTTCAAGAACTTCGAATGACCGTCCTCGTCACGGGCGCGACGGGGTTCGTCGGCGCGCACGTGGTGCACGCGCTCCGTGCGCGCGAGGTGCCGGTACGGGCGCTCGTCCGCGACCGGCACCGCGCGGGGCGGCTCGCCTCGTGGGGCGTCGAGCTCGTCGAGGGCGACGTGACCGATCCCGGGTCGCTGGCGAGGCGTGCGCCGGCGCCGACGCGGTCGTCCATCTCGTCGCGATCATCAAGGGCTCGCCCGCGGACTTCGAGCGGATCATGGCGCAGGGGACGCGCGACCTCGTCGCCGCCGCGGCGGGCGCGGACGTGCGCCGGCTCGTGCTCGCGAGCGCGCTCGGCCTCGACGAGCGCACGAAGGACGCCGTCCCGTACTACGCGGCGAAATGGGAGATGGAGCGGGCCGTCCGCGAGGGTGGGGTCGAGCACGTGATCCTGCGGCCGAGCTTCGTCTTCGGGCGTGACGGCGGCGCCCTGCCGACGTTCGTGCGGCTCGCCCGGCTCGCCCCGGTGACGCCGATCGTCGGGCCGGGGACGCAACGGCTTCAGCCGATCTGGGTCGAGGACCTCGCCGAGACGTTCGTCCGTGCGCTCGAGGTCGCCGGAGGCGGCCGGCCGGTCTTCGAGGTCGGCGGCCCGGACGCGCCGACGTGGAACGAGTTCTGGGCGCGGCTGAAGCGCGTGCTCGGCGTGCGCCGGCCGTCGGTGCACGTTCCGTTCGGCGTCATGCGGTTGCAGGCGGCGCTGACGGAGCGGCTGCCCGGCGCGCCGGTCTCGCGCGACCAGCTGACGATGCTCGCGCTCGGCGACAACGTCGTCACCGACGGCGCGGCGGCCGAGACCTTCGGCGTCCCGCTCGTGCCGCTGGACGAGCAGCTGCGCCGGGCCGCTGCGTCCTTCGCCTGACCCGCGGCGTCGTCTACGCGGAGCCGGCTCGAAGCCCGCGGTCGAGGAGATCGTGCTCGACCCGCCGGGGCCGCGCGAGGTGCAGGTGCGCATCGAGGCGAGCGGGCTCTGCCACTCCGACGTCCACGTGCTCGAGACCGAGGGCTGGGGGATGCGCTTCCCGATCCTGCTCGGCCACGAGGGGGCGGGCGTCGTCGAGGAGGTCGGCGAGGGAGTGACCGGCGTCGTGCCCGGCGACCGCGTCGTGATCGCCTGGCGGGCGCCGTGCGGCGAGTGTCCACAGTGCCTGCGCGGCGATCCGCGGCGCTGCTCCTCCTGGCCGCGCGCGAAGCGGCGCCTCCACCGCGCCGCCGACGGCGCGCTCCTCAGCCCCGTCCTCCGTGCGGGCACGTTCGCCGACCGCACGATCGTCCACGAGGCCTGTGCCGTGAAGGTGCCCGCGGAGCTGCCGGTCGAGCAGGCGTGCCTGATCGCGTGCGGCTTCTCGACCGGCGCCGGCGCCGCGCTCTGGACGACGCCCGTCCGGCCCGGCTCCACGGTGGCGGTGATCGGCTGCGGCGGCGTCGGGCTCGCCGTCGTGCAGGGCGCCCGTCTCGCCGGCGCGGAGCGGATCGTCGCCGTCGACGTCGCCGCCGAGAAGCTCGAGGCCGCGTTGCAGCTCGGGGCGACCGACGCTGTCGACGCGACCGCGGGCGACCCGGTCGCGCAGGTGCGCGAGCTGACGGGCGGCGCCGGCGTCGAGTTCGCGTTCTCGGCGATCGGCGCGGCGCCGGGCTCGCCCAGGCGGTGCGGATGTGCGCCTACGCGGGCACGGCGACCCTCGTCGGCGTCCCCTCGCCCGGCGCCACGCTCGACGTCGACCTCGACGCGGACGTCTTCGGGCCGAAGGTCTCGCTCGCGGTCACGCACGGCGGCGACACGCTGCCGCAGGAGGACTTCCCCTTCCTCGCCCGGGCAGCCCTCGACGGGCGGCTCGACCTCGGCCGCTTCGTCACGAGCGTGATCTCGCTCGACGAGGTGCCCGAGCGCCTCGAGCGGCTCGGGCAGGGCGGCGAGATCCGCGCCGTCGTGAAGCTCTAGCTCGTCGGCTTGCCGAAGCTCGCGCGGCGCGCGATGTCCGCGTCGTCGACCATGTGGCCGTCGCGCTCGACGTAGCCGCCCTTGCCGCCGACCGCGATCACGACCGCCTCCTCGGCGAACGGGTTCGAGACCTTGCGCGGCGTCGTCGACTCGGCGTGGAACAGCCCGCCCTCGCCGACCTCGTGCGTCTCGCCGTCGACCTCGACCGCGATCCGGCCGCGGTGGACGAAGTACAGCTCGTCCTGGGTGTCGTGGTAGTGGAGGAAGCCGTCGTGTCCGGGCGGGAGCACGAGCGCGTTCACGCCGAACGCGGTCACGCCGAGCGCCGACCGGATCTTGCGGAAGCCGGGCCCGTCGCCCAGCTCGTCGAGCGACGAAAACGCGTAGCTCATGCGGAGACCTCCTTCTCGCTGCAGGCGGGGGACGTCTCGGCGAGCGGCAGCCGTCCGAGCAGCTCGCCGAGGGACGCGCGCTCGTGCGCGTCGAACTTCGAGCCGAACAGCTCCTCGATGTCGGCCAGGTGGCCGGCCTGGGCCGCCTCGAACGTCTCGCGGCCGGCGTCGGTGAGGACGGCGTACGTGACGCGCGCGTCCTCGGGGCAGCGGGCCTTGCAGACCCAGCCGGCGCGCTCGAGCCCGTCGAGCAGCCGCGTGACGCCGGAGGCGGTGAGCAGGACGGTGCGCGCGATGTCGACCCGGCGCATCTGTCGGCTCGGCGCGTAGTAGAGCTGGACGAGCACGTCGTAGTCGCTGAGCGTCAGGCCGTGGCGTGCCTCGAGACGCGACGACAGCTCGCGGGTGATCGCGGCGTGCGCGCGCAGGAAGCGCAACCAGGGCGTGAGGTCGGGTTGTGCAGATACTTGTGCGCTCAATACTTGACTAGACAAGTGTTCCTCGCTAGGATGATTGCGATCTCAAGTATATCTACCGTTTGATCAGGAGGCAATTCTCACATGTCCGTCATCGAGAGCACCAATCGGATCGCGCCGGCCGGCACCTGGGCCGCCGATCCCGTCCACTCGCACGTGTCCTTCGAGGTCGCCTATGCGGGCGTGAACACCTTCCGGGGCAGCTTCACCGACTTCTCGGCCGTCCTCGAGGCCGGCGACGAGTCCGAGCTCTCCGGCTCGGCGAAGGTCGCGAGCGTCGACGTGAAGGACGAGCAGCTGAACGGCCATCTCCAGACGCCCGACTTCTTCGACGCCGCGCGCTACCCGGAGATCGCGTTCGCCGCCACCGAGCTGCACGTGCTCGACGGGGGGCGCGTCGAGGGCACCGGCGAGCTGACGATCAAGGGCGTCACCGCGCCGATCTCCCTCGCGGGCGTCGTCGCAGCGGCCCCGTCGGTCGACCCGTTCGGCCGCGAGCGCCTCGGCCTCCGGCTCGAGGCGACGATCGACCGCACCGCCTACGGCGTCAGCTGGAACGCGCCGAACCAGGGCGGCGGCGACTACCTCGGCACCGACGTGAAGCTGATCGCCGAGCTCGCGCTCGTCCGGCAGGAGGCGTAACGATGAAGGTCCTGGCCGTCTCCGGCAGCCTGCGGGGGGACTCGTACAACACGAGCCTCCTGCGCGCCGCCGCCGAGGTCGCGCCGGCGGGCGTCGAGCTCGAGCTGTGGGAGGGGATCGGCGAGCTGCCGGTCTACGACCAGGATCTCGAGTCCGGCGCCGTGCCGGCGTCCGTCGCGCGCCTCCGGGCCGACTGGGGGGCGGCGGACGCGATCCTCTTCGCCACGCCCGAGTTCAACGGCTCCGTGCCCGGCGGCCTGAAGAACGCGATCGACTGGGCGTCGCGGCCGAAGTTCGAGGCCGCGCTCACAGGGAAGACGGTCGCCGTCGTCGGCGCGAGCACCGGCCAGTTCGGGGCCCTCTGGGCGCAGACCGACCTGAAGAAGATCCTCGGCGCCGCCGGCGCCCGCGTCGTCGGCACCGAGATCCCGGTCGCCCGCGCCCAGGAGCGCTTCGACGCGGCGGGCCGCCTGCTCGACGCCGAGGTGCGCGAGCAGCTCCGGCTCCACCTGGAGACGCTCGCCGCCGAGGCGGCTCGCGGTCGCGCAGACGCGCGTCGCGGCCTAGATGAAGAGGCCCTTGCGAGGCGCTGCAGAAATGAAGAGGGGCCCCTTGCAGGGGCCCCTCGACTCGGCTACCAGCTCGTATTGGCAGAGGCGCTTTCCTGCTCCGGCACGGCTCCGTTCGGGCCGGCCGGGCGGCGCGGAACGCGTCGTCCCCCACGCTGGCTAGGCGGTTCCCCGTAGGTCCCGGGGACAGCACCTCTACCGGCTGGTACCTCCACTGCCCGTACTGTCTGAAATCACTGCCGGACCACCTCCTTTCCGCGGTAGTCCGAGAATAGCGAACCCGTCTGTCAGCGCAAGACCACGCTGAGCTCGAGTCCGCGGTCGAGCGGCACGGTGACGCTCTCGAGCGTCGGGTCGGCCTGGCGGGCGGCGCTGTACAGCGCGAGCGGATCCGGGTGGGAGAGGACGTTGTCGGCGACGACGAGCCCGCCCGGCTCGACCTTGTCGCGGGCGAGCCTGAAGAGCTCCTCGTAGTCCTCCTTCTCGGCGTCGACGAAGACGACGTCGAAGACGTCGTCGATGCCCGGGAGCGCAGCGAGCGCATCTCCTTCGAGGAGCTGCGCCGTGTCCTCGAGCCCGGCCTCCTCGACGTTCCGGTGCCACGCCTCGATCTTGAGCGGGTCGTGCTCGATCGAGAGGACGCGGCCGCCGAGGTGGCGGACACCGGCGGCGAACCAGATCGACGAGTAGCCGCGCGAGCCGCCGAGCTCGAGCACCTCGCAGCCGGTCTGCGGCGCGACGAGCGAGAACAGGAAGCGGCCCGTCGTCGGTGCGACCGCGCGGGCGCGCACCGCCTGCGGCAGACCCTCCTTGCGCTCGGCCGCGTCCTCCTCCTCGAGGCGGTGGAGCACGGCGCGCACGCGGTCGTCCAGCATGCGCTGAGCCTATCCTCCGGGCATGCGCGTCGAGCTGACCGTCGAGATCGCCCGGTCGCCGGAGGAGGTCTTCGCCTACCTCGCGGACGTGTCGAACCTGGCCGCGTGGCAGTCGGGCGTCCGCGCCGCCGCGATCGTGGGCGGCGGGCCGGCGGAGCTCGGCGCGCGGATCGAGGAGTCGCGGCACCTGCTCGGGCGCGAGCTGCGCACGACGCTCGAGGTCGCCGAGTACGAGCCGCCGCACCTGTTCGTGCTGCGCGCGCTCGACGGTCCGGTGCAGTTCACCGTCCGGCACGAGCTCGAGCCCGCCGGCGAGGGCACGCTGGTCACCGTCGTCGGCGAGGGCGACGCGGGGCTCCTGCCCGGCTTCGCGGCCGGGATCATGGCGCGCCGCGTCGAGAAGGAGTTCCGCCGGGACTTCGAGCGGTTGAAGCAGCTCCTCGAGTCGGGCTAGCCGGACGCCGCGGTCACGAGCCGGGCTTGCGCTGCCAGTCCGGCCAGGAGTTGAACAGGCCGGGCTGGTTCGTCAGTGGCTGGCTCGTCGAGCCGTCTGAGCGCATGATCACGATGTCGCCGCGGTCGACCGGGGTGAGGAGCAGCCAGCTCCCGTCCGGCGACCACGTCACGCCCGCGTCCTGCTCGGCGGTGTGCGCGATCGGGTGCGCGCCGCTGCCGTTCCGGTTCGCGACCCACGGGTCGCCGTTGCGGATGAACGCGATGTGCGTCGCGCCCGGCGACCACGTCGCGGCGGAGGCGTTCGCGATCAGCTTGTGCTGGCCGGTTCCGTTCGTCCGCATCGTCCAGACGGCGCGGCCGCGCTGGTAGATGATCGCGCTGTCGTCGGCGCCCACTTCGGGCCGCCCTCGTCGGCGGCGTCTTCGTCAGCCGGGTCAGGCCGGTGCCGTTCGTGCGGACGATCCAGATGTCGTGCTGCTTCGCGTGGACCCGGCCGAGGTCGCCGTAGACGAGCTTCGTCCCGGTCTCCGACCAGTCCACGCCGACGGCGTCGCCCAGGCCGCGCACGACGCGGTGCCGGTTGCCGCCCTTCGCGTTCATCGTCCAGACGCCGGGCGCCTCGGCCCCCGGCGTGTACGCGATCACGCGCCCGTTCGGGACCAGGCGGGGTCGAGCGGGGCGTCGTCGGCCTTCGGCTTGAAGACCAGCCGCTCGGCGCCGGTGATCGGCGACAGCGTGAACATGCCGGTCGGCGTGCAGCAGCGCGTGAAGACGATCAGCCCGTCCGGCCCGTTCGGCGGGATCCCCCCGGTGGGGGTGCGCACGGCTGCGACCGCTCCCGGCGCCGCAACCGAGACGACAGCCAGCGCGACGAGGAGCATCGTCCGGCGAGCCATTCCGGTCGCATCGTGTTACATCTGCAACGAGTTGTCCAGGTCCCGCTGCACCGCGTCGTGGACCCAGCACCCGGCGAGATGGTCGTTGACGACGCCGCAGGCCTGCATCGCAGCCCACACCGTCGTCGGGCCGACGAAGCGGAAGCCGGCCGCCTTCAGTCGCTTCGAGAGCGCGACCGACTCCGGCGTCTGGGCGAACCAGTCGTCCATCCGCTTCGGCACGCCGTAGCGCTCCGGCCGGTGCGCCCACACGAGCTCGTGCAGCGGCGTGCCGGCTTCGCGGAGCGCAAGCGTCGCGCGCGCGTTCGCGATCGTCGCCTCGATCTTGCCGCGGTGGCGGACGATGCCCGCGTCGCCGAGCAGCCGCTCGACGTCGCGCTCGCCGAACCGGGCGACCCGCTGCGGCTCGAAGCCCGCGAACGCGGCCCGGAAGCCCTCGCGCTTGCGCAGGATCGTCAGCCAGGAGAGCCCGGACTGGAAGCCCTCGAGGCAGAGCCGCTCGTAGAGGCCGCGCTCGTCGGCGACCGGCCGGCCCCACTCCTCGTCGTGGTAGGCGACGTAGAGCGCGTCGGTCGTCGGCCAGCAGCGCGCGCGGCCGTCAGTCGACGTCGACACGAACCACGCCATCCACGATCCGCACCGGGTACGTCGCGACCGGCTCGTAGGCGGGCAGCGTCAGCGCCTTGCCGGTCGCGAGGTCGAACTGGGCGCCGTGGCGCGGGCAGACGACGCGGCAGAGATCCTCGTCCCAGTCGCCCTCGCAGAGCGGCCCGTCGTCGTGCGAGCAGCGATCCTCGATCGCGTAGAGCGAGCCGCCGCAGTTGTAGACGCCGACGTGGATCGCCGTCCCGGCCGTGACGATCTTCACGGAACCGGGCGGAAACTCGTCCGCGGGCGCGACGTCGATCTCCGGCACGGCGGCGAGCCTAGCTCAGGTCGAGCTCGCCGTACCCGGCGAGGCCCTCGGGGAGTGGTGTGCCCTTCGCCTTGTGCAGCGCGACCTTCAGCGTCGTCAGGCCGAGCATCGCGCACTTGAGCCGCACCGGCGTGAGCGGGATCCCGATCTGGTCGAGCAGCTCGTCCTTGTCGAGCGTCGCCATGTCGGTCGCCGTCCGGCCCTTCGCCAGCTCGGTCAGCATCGAGGTCGCGGCCTGCGAGATCGCACAGCCGCGCCCGGAGAAGCGGACCTCGTCGATCGTCTCGCGGTCCTCGGCGAAGGCGACGGTGATCGAGACCTCGTCGCCGCAGAGCGGGTTCTGCCCCTCGGCCTCCGCGTCCGCGTGCTCGATCACCCCGTGCCCGCGCGGGTTCTTGTAGTGGTCGAGGATGACCTCGCGGTACATCTGCTCGAACCCGTCCGTCATGCGAACACCTTATGGACGGCGGCGAGGCCCGTCGACGAGCTGGTCGATCTCCTCGGGGATCGTGTACAGGTAGAAGCTCGCCCGGTTCGTCGCGGCCACGCCGAGGTGCTGCATCAGCGGCTGGCAGCAGTGGTGGCCGGCGCGGATCGCGACGCCGTGCGTGTCGAGGATCTGCGCGACGTCGTGCGGGTGGATCCCGTCGAGGTTGAACGAGACGATCCCGGCGCGGCGGTCGGCGGGCGGCCCGTAGAGCTCGATCCCCGGCACCTCGGCGAGGCGGCCGAGCGCGTAGGCGGCGAGCTCGTGCTCGTGCGCCTCGATCGCGTCGAAGCCGACCGCGTCGAGGTAGTCGATCGCGGCGCCGAGGCCGACCGCCTCCGCCATCGGCGCGGTGCCCGCCTCGAACTTGTGCGGCAGCTCGCCCCACGTCGTCCTGTCGATCCGCACCGAGCTGATCATGTGGCCGCCGGTGAGGAACGGCTCCATCCCGCGCAGCAGCTCGGTGCGTCCCCAGACCGCGCCGATGCCGCTCGGGCCGCACATCTTGTGGCCCGAGAAGGCGAGGAAGTCGACGTCGAGCGCCTGCACGTCGAGCGCCATGTGCGGCGCCGCCTGGGCCGCGTCGCAGACGAAGATCGCGCCCTGGTCGTGCGCCCACGCGGCGAGCCTCGCGACCGGGCTGATCGTCCCGAGCGCGTTCGAGACGAGGTTCGTCGCCACGACCTTCACGGTGCCGCCGGCGACGAGCTCGTCGAGGCCCGAGAGCTCGAGCTCGCCGTGGTCGTCGAGCGGGATCATCCGCAGCGAGGCTCCGGTCTTGCCGGCGATGAACTGCCAGGGGACGAAGTTCGAGTGGTGCTCGAGCTCGGTGACGACGATCAGGTCGCCGGGGCCGAGGTTCGTGAGCCCCCATGCGTACGCGACGAGGTTGATCCCCTCGGTCGCGTTGCGGACGAAGATCACCTCGCGCACGTCCGGCGCGTTCAGGAGCCCGCGCACCTTCTCGCGCGCCTGCTCGAGCCCCTCGGTGGCGCGCTCGGCGAGCTCGTAGACGCCCCGGTGGACGTTCGCGTACGAGGTCTCGTAGAACGCCGTCATCGCCTCGAGCATCTGGCGCGGCTTCTGCGAGCTCGCGGCCGAGTCGAGGAACGCGAGCGGCTTCCCGTGGATCTTCTGCTCGAAGATGGGGAAATCAGCCCGGAGCGCGTGCGCGTCGAGCTTCTGCGTGCTCGCGGACACTGCCACGCGGCCATCGTACCCGGGCAACCACGGGTTAACCGGCCTCCCATCGTCCTTTCATCAAGCGCCGCGGATACTGGAGGCCGTGGCCGGTGGATCCCGGATCGAGGAGGCGCGGTCGCGTGCCCGCGGGGCGAAGCTCGTGTTGGGTGCGCTGACGACGCTCGTATTCGGCGTCGCGTTCGTCGGTGCGCGCTCGCACGCGCCCGGTCACGTGAAGCACAAGGCGCGGCCGCTCGGAGTGCCTGTCTCGTTCGAGACGGCCGTCCGCCGCAGCGCCCTCCAGGCGGGCCAGATCGCGCCGCCGGTCCAGCCGCCGTCGGTGGTGACGAGCACGTCGTGACCGCGGTGCACCGCTTCCGCTCGATGGGCTGCGAGATCGTCTGCGCAGGCGGCGACCCGACCGCGGTGGCGGGCGTCCTCGCCCGCTGGGAGGCGACGTTCAGCCGGTTCCTCGACGAGAGCGAGCTTTCGCGCGTCAACGCCTCCCCCGAGCCGGGCGTCCTGGTGTCGCCGCTCTTCGCCCGCGCCCTGCGCGCCGCGCTGGACGCGGCGGCAGACACCGCCGGGCTCGTCGATCCCACGCTCGGCGCCGCGCTCGAGGCGGCGGGCTACGACCGCGACTTCGCGCTCCTGCCCGCCGACGGCCCGCTCGGGCCCGCGGCCCCGTCGAGGCTGGGAGAGCTGAGCCTCGACGGGACGATCCTGCGCCGTCCGCCGGGCCTCGTCCTCGACCTGAACGGCGTCGTCAAGGCGCTCGCGGTGGACGAGGCGGCGGCCGGGCTTCCCGGCGACGGCTTCGTCTCGGCCGGCGGCGATCTTGCCGCCCGCGGCCCTGTCGACGTCGGGCTCCCCGGCGGCGGCGCGGTGCGGCTCGTCCGCGGCGGGCTCGCCACGAGCGGCGTCTCGACACGCGCCTGGCGTCGCGGCGCCGTCCCGCAGCACCATCTCGTCGACCCGCGCACGGGCCGGCCGAGCCGGTCGCCGTGGCGGGAGGTCACGGTCGCCGGCGCCTCGTGCCTCGCCTCCGACGTCGCCGCGAAGGCCGCGTTCCTGCTCGGCCCGGACGGGCCGGACTGGCTCGACTGGCGTGGCCTCCCCGGCCGCTTCGTCGCCGCCGACGGCGCCGTGCATCCAAACCAGGCCTGGCGGGCCGGGATCTCGGCGGAGGCCGTGTGCACCTGACCTCGAACCCGGCGATCTGGTATGCCGCGCGAGCCTCCGGCGTCGCCGCGTACGTCGTCCTCACCACCGTCGTCGCGATCGGGCTCGGCCTCGCCGGCAAGGCCCAGAGCGTGCGCTGGCCGCGATTCTCCGTCGAGGACATCCACCGGTTCGGCGGGCTGCTGGTCGGCTCGCTGATCGGCGTGCACGTCGTCGCGATCGCGATCGACTCGTTCCTGCCCTTCTCGCTCCTGCAGCTCGTCGTCCCCTTCACGTCCACCTACCGTCCGCTGTGGACCGGTCTCGGGATCGCCGCCGCCGAGCTGCTGGTTGCGCTCGCGATCACGAATCACTACCGGCGCCGCCTGCCCTACGGGCTCTGGCGGGTCGCCCACTACGCGAACTTCGCTGTCTGGACGCTCGCGTCGGTTCACGGGCTCCTCTCCGGCACCGACCGCAGCGCGGTCTGGCTCGTGATCCTCTACGGCGTCGCCGTCGGCACCGTCGCCATGCTCGTCCTGTGGCGGTTCGGCGGCGTCGTGCTCCGCTCGCCCGGTGTCGCCACCGCGGGTGCCGCTACGGTGGTCGCCCTGCCCGTGCTGATGCTCGGCCCCTTCCAGAAGTCGCCTTCCGCGTGGAACGCCGCGCAGGTCAGCGAGCCGCTCACCGGGCAGGTCGTCCAGAACGGCACCCAGGTCGAGCAGATCGTCTCCTTCGTCGGCAACGCGCAGAGCCCGCAGAAGCTGCTCGTCCGCGCAGACCTGCTCGTCACGCCGAGCAGGCTCGACTCGACGTCGCTCCAGCTCGAGTACCTCCCGAGCGGCGACGTCTGCCGCGGGAAGGTGACCGCGATCGGCGGCACGAGCTTCGCCGGGAGCTGCACGCTCCCGAACGGCGAGCGCCGCCACGTGGATGCGAGCTGGGCTCCGGCCGACAACGGCTCCGGCGTCGTCGGGGAGATCAAGCTGCATGCGTAGGGCCGCCGTGATCCTCGCGGTGCTCGCCGCCGCCGGCTGCGGCGGCGCGCACGCGGCCACGACCACGACCGGCGGCGTCGCGACCGCGACCGCGACGGCCGTCGCGAAGGCTCCGCCGACGCCGGCGCAGAGCGTTCTCGGGCTGCCGCCGCTGAAGCCGGGGCCGGTTCCCGGCTACCTGATGATCGCCGACCGCAACAACAACCGGATCATCATCCTCAACCCGAGGACGAAGAAGATCGTCTGGCAGTTCCCGCGGCCGGGCGACGTGAAGCCGGGCCAGTCGTTCCACGACCCCGACGACGCGTTCTTCACGCCCGGCTACAAGAGCATCTCGATCAACGAGGAGTACAACCAGACGATGTCGGAGATCGACCTGAAGACGCACCGCATCGTGTGGTCGTTCGGGCATCCCGGCGTCGCCGGCTCGGCGTACGGCTACCTCTCGAACCCCGACGACGCCTACCTGCTCCCGAACGGGCTCTTCCAGGTCGCCGACATCCGCAACTGTCGCGTCCTCTGGGTCAACCGCGCGCACAAGGTCGTGCGGGCGCTCGGCAGCGCCGCCAACTGCACCCACAACCCGCCGGTCTCGCTCTCCTCGCCGAACGGCGCCACGCCGCTCCCCGACGGCGGCGTCCTCGTGACCGAGATCGGCGGCTGGGTCGACCGGATCTCGAGGAGCGGCAGGCTCGTCTACTCGTTCCGCACGCCGACGACGTACCCGTCCGACGCGCAGTTGCTCCCCGACGGGAACATCCTCGTCGCCGGCTTCAACACGCCGGGCCGCGTGGACGAGATCACGCCGCAGGGGAAGGTCGTCTGGACGTACGCGCCGACCGGGTACTGGTCGCTCGACCGCCCCTCGCTCGCCGAGCGCTGGCCGAACGGGATGATCGCGATCACCGACGACTGGCACCACCGCGTGGTCGTGGTCGACCCGAAGACGAAACGGGTCGTCTGGTCGTACGGGCACCTGAACCAGCCGAGCAGCGCGGCCGGGTTCCTGAGCAAGCCGGACGGGCTCGACCTGCTGCCGGGGGTGCCGGGCGCCGCGGCGACGCGCAGCACGTCGTCCGCGGTTGCCGCCCCCAAGGCGAGGAACAGACCGTCGCGAGCGAAGCGCGCGAAGCTGACACGGATCGGCTCGCTGCCGCAGGTCATCTCGAAGGCGTCCGCGGTGGCGCTCCCCGGTGGACGGCTGATGCTGATCGGCGGCGAGGTCGGCTCGAGCTCCGTCGACACGATCCTCGCCGGCCCGCCCGGCCGGCTGCGCCCGGTCGGCCACCTGCCGACGCCCGGGCACGACGCGGCCTCGGTGCTCTTCAAGGGCTCCGTCTACGTCTTCGGCGGCGGCCAGGCGGTCTCGGTGACGAGCGTCGTCCGCATCGACCCGCGCACCGGCGCGGCCAGGACTGCTCCCGCGCTCGACGAGCCGCTCTCCGACCTCGGCGCGGCGGCGATCGGCGGCCACGTCTACCTCGTCGGCGGGTACACGGGCTCGCAGTTCGCCTCCGCGATCCTGCGCTACCTGCCGCGCGGCGGGACGACCACCGTCGCGCGTCTTCCCGACGGGACGCGCTACGCGGGCGTGACCACGATCGGTACCACGATCTACGTCGCCGGCGGGCTGACGACGGCCGGTGCGAGCAACGCCGTGTACGCGCTCGCGCTGCACGGGCAGGTGCGGCGGATCGCCACGCTGCCCGCGCCGGAGGATCACGCGGCCCTCGCGGCGCTCGGCGGCAAGCTCTACTACGTCGGCGGCCGCCGCGTCCTCTGGATCGACCCCAGGTCCGGCGCGATCAGCGTCGCCGCGACGCTCCCGGTCTCGCTCAGCGACCCGACCGCGACCACCGTCGGCAAGCGGATCGTGATCGCCGGCGGCGGTACGTCGTCGGTCTACGCGCTGACGCCCTAGCGCCGGACGAACGCGGCGTTCTCCCAGATCGCGCCGCGCGGCTCGCGCGACTCGAGCAAGAGCCCGCGCCGCTCGGCGGCGGCGGCGATCCTCTCCAGAGGGTGCGCGTAGGTGCGGAAGCCGCAGCGGGTCAGGCGCAGCCACAGGTTCACCGTCCGGACGCCCAGCCGCGACAGCGCCCGGTCGCGCGGATACGTCAGCAGCAGGCGGCGCCCGGTGTGAGCTGCGGCCGCCTCGACGAGCGCGTCGACGTCCGGGTAGCAGCAGACGACCCGGTGCAGCACGACGACGTCGTGCGGCTCGACGACCCCCTCCTCGAGGACGAAGTCCGCGACGCGCCGCTCGACCCGGTCGCCGAGCCGGTGCTCGGAGAGGAGCGCGGCGGCCGCCTCCTCGTAGCCGCCGGAGAGCTCGACGTTCGTGCCGCGGGCGGCGCCCGCCTCCAGCAGTTCGAGCTCGAGCGTGCCGATGCCGCCGCCGATCTCGAGCACGCTCGCGCCGGTGACGTCGCCGGCGAGCGCGACGAGGCCGCGGGCCGTCGCGGGCAGCCCGCGCCGCCGGTACCGGCGCGCATCGTGCGACCAGCCAGGCGCCGGTTGAAGAAGCGGCGGTATTCCGACGGCGGCGTGCAGCACGGGCAGGACACGCTTCGAGCTTACGGCCCGAGCACCGTCGCGCAGTTCCGGACGACGTCGATCCGGTCGACCTCGGCGACGTCGCGGCCGGGCCCGCAGTCGACGACGTCGCGGACGCCGTCGCGCGCCTCGATCCGGTCGTTGCCCGGACCGCCGAGGATCGGTGTCGTGCCCCGGGCCGCCGGTGAGCAGGTCGTTGCCGGGGCCGCCGAGGATCCGGTCGTTCCGCCGGGCCGCCGAAGACGGCGTCGTTCCCGGGCTCCGGCGACGATCACGTCGTTGCCGGCGTTGCCCTCGATCCGGTCGTTGCCGGCGCCGCCGAAGTAGTCGGTCGTTTCCGGCGAGGCCGCGCAGGAAGTCGGGAAGGCGGTTCCGTGCAGCGACGTCGTTGCCGGCGCCGCCGACGAAGCGGCAGAGGTTCGAGGCGCGCGTCGCCGGTCGGCGCGGTGCGGCCGGGTCGACGAGCTCGATCCCGAAGCGGCGGCACTCGCCCGCGGCGGCGACCGCGATCCGCGTCCCGGTACGGCGACCAGCGCGGCGGCGAGGCGGGGTGCGACGTCGTCGGCGACCTTCGTCGCCGTCGACGTAGAGCGCGTAGCTGGTACCGGCTCGCCTGGCCCGGGTTTGCTCGCCGGTCGCTGCTCGAGCGCGAGCGCGCCCGAGGGCGAGAACTCGGCGGCGCAAGCGCGGTCGCAGTCGCCGGGGAGCGTGCGCGCGCCGCGAGCCGTCGGCGTGCGGCCCCGAGCACGCGCCAGCGCCGCCGGCGTCCGACTCGAACGCCAGCGTCCTGCTCGGCGGTCTCGGCGACCCTAGCTCGGGTTCACGTTCTCGCCCGGGCCGGAGAAGACCGTGCGGCGCGCCCGAGCTGTCCGCGGCGACCGCGAGCAGGCTGGAGCTCGTCCCGCTCGCCGGCCACTTGCGCCGCACGACGGCCAGCGGCCCCGTCGGCGGCGACCACACCGGGCCGAGCAGACTTCGACAGCCGGTGGCCGGACGCGAGCCGATCGAGCCGCGCGTCCCCGCGCGCGTCGGCGGCGTAGATGCGAGCCGCCGCGCTCGTAGGCGATGCGGGCGCGGTCGGCTCGAGCAGACCGCCGGCGAGCAGACGCGCCAGCTTTCGTGCGTCACGCGGATCTGTCTCGACGCCGATCGCCCGGTCGCTGCGGCACCCCGTCCGGGCGCGACCAGCTGCAGTCGCTCCCTGGCCGCCAGGTGCCGGTAGGCCCGACGCCGATCGAGACGCCATAGCGGCCGCGCACCGCCGGCGGGCGCCGCCCAGCCGCGGCGCGTCCCCGTGTGGGCCTCCACGCGCGTGAACGCGACGTCGTGCTCGTCGAACGACCACACGGGCGCCGAGTCGTTCGGGAACCTCGGCCCGCGGGCGGCCGCGCGCGCGAGTCGTCCTGGCGAGCGACGAGGACGACGACGAGGGCGACCGGGAACCAGGAGCAGGCGCCGAGGCACGATCCGCCACGGTACGCGCCGTGTGCAAGCGCCCGGCAATCGGCGTGTAAGCGACTACAGTGCGTCGCCGTGAGCAGCGAATACGTCTACACGATGTACCGGGCCGACAAGTTCTACGGCCCCGACCGGCAGGTGCTGGCGAACATCTCGCTCTCGTTCCTGCCCGGCGCGAAGATCGGCGTGCTCGGCCCCAACGGCGCCGGCAAGTCGACGCTGCTGCGGATCATGGCCGGCAAGGAGGAGCCGTCCTCGGGCGTCGCCGAGCTCGCGCCCAACGCGACCGTCGGCCTGCTCGAGCAGGAGCCGTGGCTCGACCCCGCCAAGGACGTGCGCGGCAACGTCGAGGACGGCGTCCGCGCGCTGCGCGACCTGCTCGACCGCTTCAACGAGATCTCCGCCGCCTTCGCCGAGCCGGACGCCGACTTCGACGCGCTGCTCGCGGAGCAGGCGAAGGTGCAGGACGCGATCGACCGCGCCGACGCGTGGCAGCTGGACGACCACCTCGACCACGCGATGGACGCGCTCCGCGTCCCGGACGGCGACCGCGACGTCGCGACGCTCTCGGGCGGCGAGCGGCGCCGCGTCGCGCTCTGCCGCCTGCTCCTCTCCGCGCCCGACCTGCTGCTGCTGGACGAGCCGACGAACCACCTCGACGCCGAGTCCGTCCTGTGGCTCGAGCGCTTCCTCGCCGACTACAAGGGCACGGTGATGGCGGTCACGCACGACCGCTACTTCCTCGACAACGTCGCCGGCTGGATCCTCGAGCTCGACCGCGGCCGCGGCATCCCGTTCCAGGGCAACTACTCGTCCTGGCTGGAGCAGAAGCAGGCGCGGCTCGCCGTCGAGGAGAAGACGGAGTCCGCCCGCCGCCGCACCCTCGCCCGCGAGCTGGAGTGGGTGCGCATGAGCCCGCGCGCGCGCCACGCGAAGTCGAAGGCCCGTCTCGGCGCCTACGAGCAGCTGCTCGCGGAGGAGCAGAACGTCAAGCTCGACAAGGTCGAGATCCACATCCCGCCCGGCCCGCGGCTCGGCGACGTCGTGATCGAGGCCGAGGGCCTGCGCAAGGGCTTCGGCGACAGGCTGCTCGTGGACGACCTCAGCTTCTCGCTGCCGCCCGCCGGGATCGTCGGCGTGATCGGCCCGAACGGCGCCGGCAAGACGACGCTCTTCCGCATGATCGCGGGCGACGAGAGCCCCGACGGCGGCACGCTGCGCGTCGGCGACACCGTCCAGCTCGCCTACGTCGACCAGGCGCGCGCCGACCTCGACCCGGCGAGCACCGTCTGGAAGGAGATCAGCGGCGGCCTCGACACGATCGAGCTGGGCAAGCGGGAGATCAACTCGCGCCAGTACACGTCCTGGTTCAACTTCCGCGGCGGCGACCAGCAGAAGCGCGTCGGCGACCTCTCGGGCGGCGAGCGCAATCGCGTCCATCTGGCGAAGGTGCTCCGCTCCGGCGGCAACGTGCTCCTGCTCGACGAGCCGACCAACGACCTCGACGTCGACACGCTGCGCGCGCTCGAGGAGGGGCTGCTCGACTTCGCCGGCTGCGCGGTCGTGATCACCCACGACCGCTGGTTCCTCGACCGCGTCGCCACGCACATCCTCGCCTTCGAGGGGAACAGCGAGACGATCTGGTTCGAGGGCGGGTGGGGCGACTACGTCGAGTGGATGAAGGAGACGCGCGGCCCCGACGCGCTCGAGCCGCACCGCATCAAGTACAAGCCGCTCACGCGCTCGGCGTAGCGCCGCGGGGCCGGCACGCCGCTCGTGAGCTGTCCCGCCGGACACCGGCGACAGGCAGTCACGTCGTCTGCTCTACGAGGACGGCGAGGCCGCGATCGGTTCTGCTGCCGCGCGTTCGGGTTCCGTGAGGTCGACCGCCGGATCGGCCTGGGCGGCGGGCTCCACCTCGAGGTGGAGACGGAGCTCGGCGGGCGGATCTACCTCGGACGGCCTGGCAGGGCTTCCGAACCCGGCGGAGGCCGGCTCCACCTCGATGATCTACGTCCTCGTCCCGGATCTCGACGCGCACCACGACCGGGCGAGGCCGAGGCCAGCGTCTTCGAGGAGCTCGTCGACACGCCGTTCGGGCACCGCCGCTACAGCTGCGCCGACCCGCAGGGGCACCAGTGGTCGTTCGCGACGCCGCAGGCCTGAGGCCGGCGCGCCGCGCCCGAAGTGCCAGGCACGAACGTGACGAGAGCGTCACGGATGGCTCAACCATGCGGTGGCCGCGTCACGAGAGTGTCACGGCGTCGCGTTCGGTGCCAGGCACCTTCGTAACGAAAGTGCCACGGGTCCGACGGTCAGACGCGCGGCAGGCTGAGCGTGAACGTCGAGCCCTCGCCCTGGGCCGAGCGGACGGAGATCGTGCCGCCCATCTGCTCGACGATCTCGCGCGTGATGTGCAGGCCGAGCCCGGAGCCGCCGACGCCGCGGGTCATCTCCGCGTCGAGGCGGTAGAACTTCTCGAAGATCCGCTCCTGCTCCGACGGGCGCGATCCCGAGCCCCTCGTCGCGCACCTCGATCCGCACCAGGTCGGGGCCGTCCTCGAGGTGGATCTCGACCAGGCCGCCGTCCGGCGAGTACTTGAGCGCGTTGTCGACGAGGTTCACGAGCACCTGCCGTAGCAGCCCCTCGTCGCAGCGGTACCGCTCGACCACCGGTGGCGCCGTGAGCGCGAGCGTCGCTCCCGCCGGCAGCCGCGTCTCCGCCACCGCGAGCACGTCCGCGCAGAGCGCGCGCACGTCGCAGTCGCCCTCGTTCAGCGTGAGCGGGCCGCGCGTGAGCTGGGCGGTGACGAGGAGCTGGTCGACGATCCGGGCCAGGTGCACCGACTCGCTGCCGATGATCCGCATCAGCTCGTGGCGCACCTCCTCGCTCAGGCCCTCCCGGCCGAGCAGCGTCTGCGCGGCGCCGCAGATCGACGTGAGCGGCGTAGCGCAGCTCGTGCGAGGCGGTGGCGACGAACTCGGTGCGCGCCCGCTCGAGCAGATGCGCCGCCGTCACGTCGCGCACCGTCAGCACGACCCTCGCCGTCGAACCGGCTCGCTCTCGGCGCGATCCAGCGCTCCTCGCCCTCGAGCTCCACCGGGACGAGCTCCTCGCCGCCCTCCGCGAGCCGCGTGACGCGTACCTCGGTGGCGCAGCGCTCCAGCCGCGTCGAGAGCTCCGGCTGCCCGCGCGTCAGCGTCGCGATCCGCGCGAGATCGGCCCTCGACGCTCCTCCGGCCGCGGAAGTGGAGCGCCAGGCTCTGCCGGTTGCTGGTGATCATGTAGCCGCGGACCCTCGCCCCCGTCGTCGACCATCCCCGGCACGAGGTCTCGGGTCGCCGTCCTGCGGGTCGCTGTCGCAGGCCCCCGGCGGAAACGTGCTCGCAATCGGGCGGCGCTGCTGGCCAGCCCTACGGGAGCCGCGGCGCCCAGAGCGCCGAGAGCACGCCGCCGAGCACGAGCAGGATCGCCGCCCCGGTGAGGAAGTCGGCCGTCACCTCGCTGCGGCCCGGCTTGCGGCCCAGGCTCGAGCCGAGCTTCGAGTAGGCGGCCTCGACGGCCCCGGCGGACTTCGCCCGGAAGAACTGGCCGCCCGTCTCGTTCGCGATCGCCCGCAGAATCGCCGGGTCCGGCTGGAGCCCGCGTCCGAAGCCGCCAGAGCCTCCGCCGCTCTGCCCGAAGAAGCCGCCGCTGTTCGGGTCGAACCCGCGCAGCGTCGTGTTCCCCGTCGTCCCGAGCGACACCGTGTAGACCGGGAACCCGGCCTGTTTCGCCTCGGCGGCGCCCTGCAGCGGCTGGAGCACGCCGCGCGTCTGGCGGCCGTCCGAGAGGAAGAGGATCGAGACGAGCGTGCTCGCGACGCCGTTGCCGGCGGCCGCCGTACGGAGCGCCGTGAGCTGACGGCCCGCTGCGGGCGCGGCCGTCTGCCCGTTCGTGCCGGTCACCTGCTGGCCGAGCCGGACGGCCGCGTCGAGCGCGTCGCCGATCGCCGTCCCACCGAACCCGTTGAAGTAGCCCGCCTGGTCCACCGCCTGCCCGACGAGCTCGTGGTCGGTGGTCGGCGGCGCCGCCACCTGCGCTTCGGCCGCGAACAGGATCAGGCCGACCCTCACGCGCTTCGGCACCTTGTCGAGGAACAGGTGGAGCGCTTTCTGGGCCGCGGCGAGCCGCGTCGGCTTGACGTCCTCCGCCTGCATCGAGCCGGAGACGTCGAGGACGAGGATCACGGTCGCGTTGTCCGATGCGACGTTCGTTGTCACGTGCGGCCGCGCGACGGCGACCGCGAGCGTCGCGAGCGCGAGCAGGAAGACGGCCCCCGGGACGGTGCGCCGCCAGGAGCGGCCGCCCGCCACCGACGCGAGCACGTCGACGTTCGTGAAGCGGACGGCGTAGCGCATCCGGCGGCGCTCGGCGAGCCGGTGCAGCCCGAGCGCGAGCGGGATCACGAGCAGCGCATCAGCAGCCACGGCTGCCCGAAGCTCATGCGCGCCCCCGACGCAGACGAGATCGACCTGGACGACGGCGCGCGCGCCGGCGACGGCGCGGCCGGCACGGACGACGGTCCGCACGCGGCCCTCCTTCACCGTCCGGGACACGTGCACCGCGGTGGCGAGCGCGCGCTTCGGCGGGGAATCGGTGTAGAAGCCGATCGCATGGCTCGCGCTCACGAGCCGCTCGCCCGCGTTGCACGTCTGGACGGTGCGCACGGTCGCCCCGGCGCGCACCGCGATCTCGGTGGCGCGCGTCGTCGTCGGCTTCCCGGGCGGGTAGACGCGGACGCTCATCGGGATGCGCTGCCCGCCGCCCGAGGCCGGTACGCAGCCGATGTGCGGCCGGAAGGTCGCCGCGGGATCCACTCCGCGCGCGAGCCGGCCGAGGAAGGTCGCGGTCGCCGAGGTCGTGATCCCCGGGTTGACCGGCGTGCCGAGCGACCCGAAGAAGTCGACGTCGAGGAGCCTGGTCGTCAGCTCCGCGTCGAGACCGGCGACGACGAACCGCGGCGGGCAGGCGAGCTGGTACTGCGTCTGCGTCCGGCTCGTCGCGAGCACCCACGGGCCCGCGACGGGCACGCACACCGGGAGGCCGCGACACTCGTTCGTCGCGGCGGCCGGCCCGGCGGCGACCGCGGCGAGCCCCGCCACCGTCGCGGCGAGGAGCGCGAGCCGCCTCACGGGAACACCCGCCGGAACCAGAAGCTCGAGAGCGCGCCGCCGGCGAGCAGCAGCACGATCGCGCCGCCCGCGAACGCGTCGGTGATCTGACGGTCCTCGATCCGGTGGCCGATCCGCGTCCCGAGCCGCTCGTAGACCTGCGAGAGCGCCTTGCTCGTGCGGACGGCGAAGTACTCGCCGCCCGTGCCGTGGGCGATCTGCTTCAACGTCGTCGGGCTCGGCGGCACCTGGATCTGCTCGGTGTACCCGCCGGTCAGCCTCACGACGATGCCCTGCGGCGTGCCGACGAGCACCGTCGAGACCGGCACGTGCAGCCTCTTCGCCCGGGTGATCGCCTGCTGCGGCGTCAGCCGGCCGCCGTCGCGGGCGCCGTCCGAGATCAGCAGCACCGAGGTCGGCGGCACGGTCCCGTCGGTCGCGCGCTGCCGCTGGCCGAGCTGGGCGGCGAGCGCGACGGCGTCGCCGATCGCGGTGCCTTCGGAGGGGTGGAGGTCGGCGAGCCCCTGGCGGACGAGGTCGCGGTCGCGGGTCGGCGGCACGGCCACGAACGCCCGGCTGCCGAAGCCGACGAGCGCGACGCTGTACGTCGCGGGGATGCGGTCGAGGAGGCGGCCCGCCGCCAGGCGCGCCGCGGCGAGCCGGGTCGGCTGCACGTCGGTCGCGCTCATCGAGCGCGACACGTCGACGGCGAGCACGACGGTCGCCTCCTTGCGCGGGATGCTGATGCGGGCGTGCGGCTTCGCCATCCCGACGACGAGCGCGGTCAACCCGGCGAGGAGCAGCCCGAGCGGGACGAGACGGCGGCGTCCGGGCGCCCGGTCGATCAGGTTCGGAACGAGCGCGAGATTCGCGAAGCGGGCGGCGCCGGCGCGGCGCCGGCCCTCCTCCCGGCGCCAGAGCAGCACGAGCAACGGCACCGCCGCCAACACGATGAGCCACCAGCGGCCGGTCGAACGTCACCGGCGGCTCCCGAGGAAGGCGGCGAACCTGCGCAGCCAGTCGTCCCCGGTCGAGAGGACGACGTGCGGGACGCCGAGCGCGGTCAGGACGCGCGCGACGCCGCTCCGCTCCTCGGCGGCAGCGGCGGCGAACCGGCTGCGCAGCGCGGCGCTCGAGGTGTCGACGCGCACCTGGCGGCCGGTCTCCGGGTCGACGAGCCACAGCTCGCCCACGTCGGGCAGCTCCTGCTCGCGCGGGTCGCGCACCTCGACGGCGAGCACCTCGTGGCGGCTCATCAGCTCGAGCAGCGGCTTGCGCCAGTCGAGCGGGCCGCGGAAGTCGGAGACGACGACGACGAGCCCACGCTGCCGCGCGAGCGCGCCCGTGCGCGCGAGCGCCGCCCCGAGCGAGGTCGCGCCGACCCGCTCCGACTCCGGCTCCCGCCGGAGCGCCGTCAGCAGACCGATCAGCCCGTGGCGTCCCTGCGCGGGCGGCAGCGTCGCCGGCTCCCGGTCGCCGAACGTGACGACGCCGAGCCGGTTGCCGCGCCGCGTCGCGACGTGGCCGACCGCGATCGCGACGCCGTCCGCGACGTCCGCCTTGCGCCGCTCCGCCGTGCCGAAGTGCATCGACGGCGACGTGTCGAGCACGAGCCACGTGACGAGCACCCGCTCGGCGAGGTTGACCCGCACGTGCGGCATGCCGGTCCTCGCGGTCACGTTCCACTCGATCTTCCGCACGTCGTCGCCCGCGACGTACGGCCGCACCTGGGCCAGCTCGACGCCGTCGCCGTAGCGGGAGGAGCGGTAGTCGCCGGCGAGCATCCCCTCGAGCCGCCGGCCGACCTCGATCTGGAGCGCCCGCAGGAGCGCGACCGGCAGCGCTCCGGGCCCCGGCCGCTCGGGGGTCGTCTTCCCGAGCAGCGAGTCGCCGGTCATGCCGTGCGCGGGCGCATCGGGCTGACGTCGGGCATCGGCACCGCGTTCAGCACCCGCTCGAGGATCGCGTCCGGCGTCACGTTCTCGGCGAGCGCCTGATAGCTGAGGACGAGGCGGTGGCGGAGCGCGTCCTTCGCGAGCGCGCGCACGTCCTCGGCGGTCGCGTAGTCGCGGCCGCGGAGCAGGGCGAGCGCGCGCGAGGCCTGGACGACGCTGATCGGCCCGCGCGGGCTGGCGCCGTACTCGATGTACTCGGCGAGGTCGGGCAGCCCCGCCTCCGCCGGCTCGCGTGTCGCGGCGGCGAGCGCGACCGCGTACGAGACGAGCGACGGGTCGACGTAGACCTCGAACGCGGCCGCCTGGAGCGCGCGCAGCTCGGCGAGGGAGAGCGCCTCGCGCAGCTCCGGCGCGGCGACGAGCTGCCGCTGCACGATCGTCAGCTCCTCGTCGTGCTCGGGATAGCCGATCAGGATCTTGAGCATGAACCGGTCGATCTGCGCCTCCGGCAGCGGGTACGTCCCCTCCGACTCGATCGGGTTCTGGGTCGCCATCACGAGGAACGGCTCGGGTACCGGGAACGTCTCGTGGGCGATCGTGACCTGACGCTCCTGCATCACCTCGAGCAGCGCCGACTGCACCTTCGCGGGGGCGCGGTTGATCTCGTCCGCGAGCAGGAAGTTGCAGAAGACCGGCCCGAGCTCCGTGTCGAAGGTACCCCGGTCGGGCCGGTAGATGCGCGTGCCGACGAGGTCGGCGGGCACGAGGTCGGGCGTGAACTGGACGCGCGCGAACGAGCCGCCGAGCACGTCGGCGGTCGTCTTGATCGTCAGCGTCTTCGCGAGCCCCGGCACGCCCTCGATCAGCAGGTGGCCCTGCGCGATCAGGCACACGAGGACGCGCTCGAGCATCGCATCCTGCCCTGCGATCACCCGCCGGATCTCGAAGAGGGCCTGCTCCAGCCGCTCGCTGATCTCTGCCGGAGTCAGCGAGGAGCCGTTCGCCTGCTCGGACACGGAGACCTCCCCAGTCGGTGAGCCCGCGATTCTCGCAGCAGAATCTAAGTACGCGGGTGAGTCGCGCGCCGGATTCCTGCGCGAGGCGGCCTGTCACGTTAGTCTCCCGCGCCATGGAAGAGATCTCGCCCGGCCTCTGGCACTGGACGGCGATGCGCGACTCGATCGGGCACGACGTCAGCTCGTACTACCTCGAGCGCGAGCGCGTCCTGCTCGACCCGATGCTGCCGCCGGAGGGGCTCGGCTGGTTCGAGGGGCACGGCGCTCCCGAGCACGTCCTGCTCTCGAACCGCCACCACGACCGCGACTCCTGGAAGTTCCGCGAGGCGTTCGGCTGCGCGGTGCACTGCGTCGCGAGCGGCGCCCACGAGCTCGAGGGGCGCGGCCTCGTCGAGACGTTCGAGCCGGGCGACGAGCTGCCCGGCGGGATCGTCGCCTACGAGGTGGGCGCGATCTGCCCGGACGAGTGCGCGTTCCACATCCCGGCGCATCGCGCGCTTGCGGTCGCGGACGGCGTCATCCGCTGGCCGGGCGTGGACGGGCTCTCGTTCGTCCCGGACGGGTTCATGGACGATCCGGAGGGGACGAAGGCCGGGCTGCGCGAGGCGTACCGCGGCCTCTGCGAGCTCGACTTCGACCTGCTCCTGCTCGCGCACGGCGTGCCGGTCGTCGGCGGCGCGAACGCCGAGCTGCGCGCGTTCGTCGCCCGCGACTAGCGTCGGCCGCCGCGGCCGCTATCGTCGCGGCTCGCGCCGGGGCGGTGGGGGTCACTCGCCGGGCGCGCCGACTTCATGACTCGCACCGTCCGGCTCAGACCGTGGCAGAAGGCCGCGCTCGACTCCTTCCTCGCCGCGGGGCGGCGGGACTTCCTCGCGGTCGCGACCCCGGGCGCCGGCAAGACGACGTTCGCGCTGACGGCCGCCCGCCACGAGCTCGCGGAGCATCCGTCGCGGCTCGTCGTCGTCGCGCCGACGGCGCACCTGAAGCTCCAGTGGGCCCGCGCGGCGGCGGCGTTCTCGCTCCACCTCGACCCGGCCTGGTCGCCGTCGGACGGGCCGCTGCCGGCCGACATGCACGGCGTCGTCACCTCGTACCAGCAGGTCGCGTCGAGCGCGCGGCTGCTCTCCCGGATCGCCGGCGGCGCGTTCGTCGTCTTCGACGAGCTGCACCACGCGGCCGAGGACCGGGCGTGGGGCGCGGCGATCGGCGAGGCGTTCGTCGGCGCGCGCCGCCGGCTCGCGCTCTCCGGCACGCCGTTCCGTTCCGACACCCGCGCGATCCCGTTCATCTCCTACCGCGGCGACGAGGCCGTGCCCGACTACGAGTACGGCTACGCGGACGCGCTCGCCGACCGGCGCGTCGTGCGGCCCGTCTACTTCCCGCGCACGAACGGGCACATGGAGTGGTCGGCGCCGGACGGCTCGCTGCACTCGGCGAGCTTCGACGACGCGCTCGACGCGGCGCGCGCGGGGCAGCGGCTGCGGACGGCGCTCTCGCTCGAGGGCGAGTGGCTGCCGACGGTGCTGCGCGCAGCGAACGACCGCCTCGCCGAGGTGCGGCGCGACCAGCCGGACGCGGGCGGGCTCGTGATCGCGACCGATCAGGAGCACGCGCGCGGGATCGCGGCGATGCTGCGGACGCGCTTCGGGGTCACGGCGCGCGTCGCCACCTCCGACGACCCCGGCGCGTCGGCGACGATCGCGAGCTTCGCGGCCGGGCGCGAGCCGTGGCTCGTGGCGGTGCGGATGGTCTCGGAGGGCGTCGACATCCCGCGGCTGCGCGTCGGCGTCTTCGCGACGACGACCGCGACCGAGCTCTTCTTCCGGCAGGCGGTCGGCCGGCTCGTCCGCTGGACGCGCGGCGTGCCGCGCCAGCGCGCGTGGCTCTACATCCCCGACGACCCGCGCCTGCGTCTCCTCGCCTCGCGGATCGCCGAGCAGCGGCGGCACTCGCTGCGCAAGCCCGACGGCGAGCCGGTGCTCGACGCCGAGCGCGCCGAGCGGGACGAGGCGCCGGCGGAGCAGCTGTCGCTCTTCGCGGTCATCTCGGCGGTCGCGACCGGCGCCGACGGCGCGGGCGACGACGAGCACTGGGACGACGGCGACGACGACATCGACGACGCGGTGGAGCTGACCCTCGCGCCGCCGCCCCTCCTCGCTCGTGACACGTTGTTACAAGGTGAGCACGGGCCTGACGCGGCGCGAGGAGAAGGTGCACCTCCGCGACGCGAACGCGACCGTCGCGCGCGAGCTCGTCCGCCGCACGGGGCTCACGCACGCGCAGGTGAACTCGGAGCTGAACCGGCTCGCGGGCGTCCGCCGGATCGCGCAGGCGACGATCGACGAGCTCGAGCGGCGCCTCACCGCGGGCGACCGCTGGCTCGCGAAGA
>CAWFFI010000011.1:0-39439 GCA_963815005.1 uncultured Actinomycetes bacterium | reverse complement strand
CGTGCCGCTTCGCGTAGCGCTCGCCGGTGCGGAAGGTCGCGAGGCCGAGCGGGATCGCGGCGGCTGCGATCACGAGCAGCGGCCAGACGTCCGCCCACGCGATGCCGGCGCCGTCGATGATCGCCCGCCGGTCGCCCCGCAGCGCGTACGTCGCGGGCGAGATCTTCGAGACCCACTGCATCCACTGGGGCATCACCGTCACCGGGTAGTAGACGCCCGAGACGACGAGCATCAGGCCCTGGGCGATGAAGCCGAGCTGCGCGCCCTTCTCGGGCGAGATCAGCGGCAGCACCGAGGTCATGATCCCGATCCCCATGAACGAGAGCGACGCGATCGCGAGCAGGGCGAGCGCGGCGCCGTAGTTCGCGTCGGGGATGTGGATGCCGATGAACGCGACGACGGCGAAGAACAGGATCGTCGCCCGGATCAGGCCGTAGAGCACGGCGAATGCGGCCATGCCGAACAGGTGCACCGGCCGCGAGATCGGCGCCATGAACGTGTACTCGATCGTCCCCTCCCAGCGCTCCCAGGCGACGGTCTCGGTCACGAACTCGAAGATGATCCCGAGGAAGGCCCAGATCACCGCGCCCACGAGCAGGATCGTCGCGAGCCGGTTCTCGGCGGCGGGCGCCAGGTGCTCGACGCGGGCGATGAAGACGATCGTGAGCGTGTTCGCGATCGTCCAGACCATGAACGCGAGGTCCCACAGGAAGTAGCGCCTCGTGAGGTAGACGTTCCGCTCGACGATCCCGCCGAGGCCGACGAGCTCGTTGCGCAGGGTGACCGCAAGCTCGCTCACGCGAACACCTCCCGTTCGTCGTCGTCCTCGTGCTCGGCCTCGAACTCGCGCCCGGTCGCGGCGAAGAACGCCTCCTCGAGCGTGGCGACGCCGAAGCGCCGCTTCACGTCCTCGACCGGCTCGAGAAAGAGCAGCCGGCCGCGGTCGAGGACGCCGACCCGGTCGGCGAGCGCCTCCGCCTCGGCCATGTCGTGGGTGCAGAGCAGGATCGTCGCGTCGTGCTCGGCCCGCACCTGCCGGATGAACGTCTGCACCTCCAGCTTCGAGCGCGGGTCGAGACCCGTCGTCGGCTCGTCGAGCAGCAGCAGCACCGGCGCGGTCAGGAGCGCCCGCGCGAGCGCGACCTTCTGCTGCATGCCGCGCGAGAGGTTCTCCATCGCCTCGCCGCGCCGCTCGGCCGGGAAGCCCGACCTGCTCGAGGATGGCCGGGATCGCGTCGCGGGTCTGCCGCGGCGTCATCCCGTAGAAGCGGGCCGCGTAGGAGAGGTTCTCCGCCGCGGACATCTTCTTGAAGAAGCTCGCCTCGACCGAGACGCGGTTCACGAGCCGGCGGATCGCCCGCTCCTCGTGGAACGCGTCGTGGCCGAAGATGCGCGCCTCGCCGCCGTCGTTGATCAGCAGGGTCGAGAGCAGGCGGACGAGCGTCGACTTGCCCGAGCCGTTCTGGCCCAGGATGGCGACGCACTCACCGCGCTCGATCGTGAACGTGACGTCCACGAGCGCGGGCCACGCCTTGCGCGCAAAGCGGCCGGCGCTGCGGTCGCGGCGGCGGAACTCCTTGCGGAGGTCGTGCACCTCGACCGCCGGCACGTCGCGACGTGTGGACGGGGACGAGCTGGACCTGGGTGCTGCGAAAGTGGACATGCTGCTCCTCGAGAGAAACGAACCGGGGACGGAGAACGGGAGAAGGCGCGCGCGAGGCGGCGGGCGGACCTAACGGCCGCCCGGCGTGCGCGCCTTCCTGTTCATCACGTTCCGGAGCAACATGGCGAGCGAAAGGGTAGGCGCTCGCCGCCGGACCGTCAAATGTCCGGTTTTTCCAGGGGAGACCGGCCCGCGCCGTCGCCTCGCCGGGCTCGACGGCGTTCCGGGCGGCCCGCGGCGGCCCGTGGCGGCTCGTCCTCGTCGTCGTCGCGGCGTCTGCGCCGGTAGTCGTCGAGCCAGGCGACGATCTCCGGCTCGCGCAGCAGCAGCTCGACGCCGCGCGCCGCTCCACCTCACGCTCCTCCATCGCGTCCTCCGTTCTCTCCGTGTCGCCCATGGAGAGAGCGTACGACGCAAAGAGGCCATCTTCTGGCATGTTTGGCGCGTAGGCTCGAACCATGCGCGCGACCCGACTCGTCTCCCTGCTCCTGCTGCTCCAGACCCGGCGGCAGCTCACCGCCGCGGAGCTCGCCGAGCGCCTCGAGGTCTCGATCCGCACCGTCCACCGTGACGTCGCTTCGCTCGCCGAGGCGGGCGTCCCGCTCGAGGCCGTCCGCGGCCCGGCCGGCGGCTACCGGCTCGCCGGCGGGTACCGGACGCGGCTCACGGGGCTGACCGCCGACGAGGCCGAGGCGCTCTTCGCCGCCGGGATGACCGGCCCCGCGGTCGAGCTCGGGCTCGGCGGCGAGCTCGCCGCAGCACGCCTCAAGGTGCTCGCCGCGCTCCCGGCCGAGCTGCAGGAGCGGGCGACGCGCGCCCAGCGCCTCTTCCATCTCGACACCCGCGGCTGGTTCCGCGCGGAGGATCGCGTCCCGCATCTGCCGGCGCTGTCGGCCGCCGTCTGGCGCGGCTGCCGCGTGCGCCTGCGCTACCGCGAGGGCGCAGAAGGTCGTCCGCCGCACGGTCGACCCGCTCGGGCTCGTCCTCAAGGGCGGCGCGTGGTATCTCGTCGCCCACCGCTCGGCGGGGATGCGCGTCTACCGCGTCTCGCGCGTCGCCTCGGTGCGGCCGCTCGAGGAGCCGTTCGAGCGTCCGTCGGGCTTCGAGCTCGGCGCCTACTGGGAGGAGTGGTCGCAGGCGTTCGAGCGCGACCGGCCGCGCGTCGAGGTGACGGTGCGGGCCTCCGAGGAGATGCGGCGCCACCTGCCGCGCGACCGGCGGATCGCGCCGGACGGGAGCGTCGTCGTCGGGTTCGAGAGCCTCGCCGAGGCCTACCGCGCGGTGCTTCGCTTCGGGCCCGACCTCGAGGTGCTCGAGCCGGCGGCGCTGCGCGAGCGGGTCGCGGCGACCGCCCGCGAGGTTGCTGCGCTGTACGTTCCGCGCTAGTGCCCTCGCTCTCCACGTACGCGGTGTTCCTCGCGACCGCGCTCGCGCTGCTCGTCGTGCCCGGGCCCGCGGTGCTGTACATCGTCACGCGGAGCGTCGAGATGGGCCGCGCCGGCGGGATCGCCTCGGTCGCCGGGATCACCACGGGCACCGTCGTGCACATCACGCTCGCGGCCGCGGGGCTCTCGTCGCTCGTGCTCGCGTCGGCGGTCGCTTTCGACATCGTCCGCTACGCCGGCGCCGCGTATCTCGTGTTCCTCGGCGTGCGTCGGTTGCTGACGCGGACTGGCCGAGGAGGCCCCGGCGGAGGCGGCGCCGCGAACGCTCCGCCGCGCCTACACGCAGGGTGTCGTCGTCAATCTCACGAATCCGAAGACGATCGTCTTCGTCTTCGCGTTCGTACCGCAGTTCGTCGATCCGCACGCGCACCACGTGTGGCTCCAGATCGTCGTGCTCGGTCTCAGCCTCGCCGGCCTCGGCCTCGTCAGCGACAGCCTCTACGCGCTCGCCGCCGGCACGGTCGCCGACCGGCTACGCGGCTCCGCCGGGATCGCCCGCTTCGAGCGCTGGTTCGGCGGGAGCGTCCTGATCGGCCTCGGCGTCGCCGCGGCCGTCTGGTCGCCGCACCGCACGTCGTGACTCGGGCGGCGCTCCCCGGTCTCGCCGACCCGGGGAGCGCCGCCCGCCGTTCTAGACCGCGACGGCCTCCTGCATCGACTCCGCCGCGCCGGCGGCGTCGGTCGGCACCGTCAGGATCGTCTGGAGGATGCGGCCCGCGATCTTGTACGGGTCGCCCGCCGCGTTCGGGCGGCGGTCCTCCAGGTAGCCCTTGTAGTCGTTGTTCATGAAGCTGTGCGGGATCCGGATCGAGGCGCCGCGGTTCGCGAGCCCGTACGTGAACTCGTCGATCGCCGCGGTCTCGTGGAGGCCGGTCAGCCGCATGTGGTTGTCGGGGCCGTAGACCGCGATGTGGGCGTCCTTGTGCTCGTCGAACGCGGCCATCAGCGCCTCGAAGTAGTCCTTCCCGCCGGTCTCGCGCAGGTGCGCCGTCGAGAAGTTCGTGTGCATCCCGGAGCCGTTCCAGTCGTACTCCATGCCGAGCGGCTTGGGGTGGAAGTTGACGTCCACGCGATACGACTCGCAGAGGCGGAGGAGCAGGTAGCGCGCCATCCACACGTCGTCCGCGGCCTTCTTCGAGCCCTTCCCGAAGATCTGGAACTCCCACTGGCCCTTGGCGACCTCGGCGTTGATCCCCTCGTGGTTGATGCCGGCCGCGAGGCAGAGGTCGAGGTGCTTGTAGACGATCTCGCGGGCGACGTCGCCGACGTTGCGGTAGCCGACCCCGGTGTAGTACTCGCCCTGCGGCTCGGGGAAGCCGACCGGCGGGAAGCCGAGCGGCACGCCGTCGCGGTAGAGGAAGTACTCCTGCTCGAAGCCGAACCAGGTGCCGGGGTCGTCCGGGATCGTCGCGCGGCTGTTGCTCGCGTGCGGCGTCCCGTCGGGCATGAGCACCTCGCACATCACGAGCATGGCGTTGTCCCACGTCGGGTCCGGGTAGACGGCGACCGGCTTGAGGAGGCGATCCGAGTCGTGGCCCTCGGCCTGGCGCGTCGAGCTCCCGTCGAAGCCCCACATCGGCAGCTCCTCGAGCGACGGCGTGGCGTCGAACTCCTCCACGCGGGTCTTGCCGCGGAGGTTCGGGACGGGCTCGTACCCGTCGAGCCAGATGTATTCGAGCTTGACCTTCGCCACCTCATCCTCCTGTTGTCGAAAACCGCAACAAAAAAGGCCCAAGGACTCCGAAGAGTCCTCAGGCCTCAGCGCCTCGGGCCGCCTATGAAGGGCGGCTCACCTGTCGAACGTTATAGCGACGGCGACGAGCCGGCGTCAAGTCCAGGAGCGTCGCCGAACGGTGAGGGTCGAGCAGCGCGGCCGCGCGTATTACCCTGATGTCACCGGGTGCCCGTCCAGACCGACACCATCGTGCGAGACCTGCTGCCGGAGGACTGGCCGCGGGTCGCCGAGATCTACGAGGAGGGCATCCGCACCGGGAACGCGACCTTCGAGACCGGCGTGCCCTCCTGGGAGGCGTGGAACGCGGCCCACACCGAGCTGCGGCTCGTCGCCGAGCGCGCCGGCGAGGTCGTCGGCTGGGCGGCGCTCTCGCCCGTGTCCGACCGCTGCTGCTACGCGGGGGTCGCGGACGAGAGCGTCTACGTCTCCTCCCGGCAGCGCGGCCACGGCGTCGGCCGCGCGCTGCTCGACGTGCTTGATCCCGCGCTCCGAGGCCGCCGGGATCTGGACGCTCCAGGCCGGGATCTTCCCGGAGAACAAGCCGTCGCTGCGGCTGCACCTCGGCTGCGGCTTCCGGCTCGTCGGCGTGCGCGAGCGCGTCGGCAGGCTCGACGGCGTGTGGCGGGACGTCCTGCTGCTCGAGCGCCGATCCGCCGTCGTCGAGTGAGGGAGGCTCGTCCGGGTAGGGTCGGGAGCGTGCGCACGCAGTTCGTCGACTGCCGCTGGGAGCTCGGAGCGCCGGAGCGCGGCCGCGAGCTCTACCTCGCGGGGCACGTCCCCGGCGCCTCGTTCCTCGACCTCGACGCGGACCTCTCCGACCTCTCGGTCGAGGGCCAGGGCCGGCACCCGCTGCCGTCGGCGGCGCGGTTCGCGGCGGCCGCCTCCCGCGCGGGGATCGGCCCCGGCGTCTTCGTCGTGGCCTACGGGTCGCTCGGGCGGAGCGGAGCGGCTCTGGTGGCTCCTGCGCCACTTCGGGCACGACGACTGCGCCGTCCTGATCGGCGGGCTCGACGCGTGGGGCGGCCCGCTGCGGGCCGGCGAGGAAACGGTCGAGCCCGGCGCGTTCGTCCCGCGCGAGCGCGAGGGCGACACGATCGGGCCCGACGAGATCGCACGGCGGCTCGGCGACCGCTCGCTCGTCCTCGTCGACGCGCGCCCCGCGCACCGCTGGCGCGGCGAGCCGAACGAGATCGACGACCCGCCGGGACGGATCCCGGGGGCGCTCAGCGCCCCGTGGTCGGAGCCGCTCGAGCCGCTGCCGCCGGGGGAGCTCGTCGCCTACTGCGGCTCCGGGGTCGCCGCCTGCCTCACGCTGCACCGCGCCGCGCTCGCCGGGCGTGACGGCCGCCTCTACCCCGGCTCGTGGAGCGACTGGTCGCAGCGCAGCCTCCCGCTCGAGCGCGGGTAGCCGACGTAGACCGCCGCGCGTCGGCTACGGTAACCGGACTTTGGAGTCCGCTTCCGATCGGAGACCGATGCGCCACTCGACGAACCCCTGGGTGATCCTCGTCCTCATCTGCTTCGCGCAGTTCATGGTCGTGCTCGACGCGACGGTCGTGAACGTCGCGCTGCCGTCGATCCAGAAAGACCTGCACATGACCGAGGCGAACCTCCAGTGGATCGTCAACGCGTACACGCTCGTCTTCGGCGGCTTCCTGCTCCTCGGCGGCCGCGCCGGCGACCTGCTCGGGCGCAAGCGGCTGTTCCTCGGCGGCCTCGTGGTCTTCACGGCCGCGTCGCTCCTCGACGGCCTCTCCGGCAGCCAGGGGATGCTGATCGGCGCCCGCTCCCTCCAGGGGCTCGGCGCGGCGTTCATCTCGCCGGCGGCGCTCGCGATCATCTCCACGACGTTCAAGGAGGGCTCGGACCGGGCGAAGGCGCTCGGGATCTGGGCGGCGATCGCGATCGGCGGCAGCGCGGTCGGGCTCGTGCTCGGCGGCGCGCTGACCCAGACGTTCTCGTGGCCGTGGATCTTCTTCATCAACGTCCCGGTCGGCGTGGTCGTGCTCGGGCTGTCGCTGCGGCTCATCCCGGAGTCCCGCGACGAGGCGATGCACCGGAGCTTCGACGTGCCGGGCGCGGTGACCGTCACCGGCGGGCTGATGACGCTCGTCTACGCGATCGTGCAGGCGCAGCAGAAGGGCTGGGGCTCCGCCCAGACGATCGGCACCTTCGTCGTGGCGGTGGCGCTGCTCGGCGCGTTCACGGCGATCGAGCTGCGCGCGAAGGCGCCGCTCGTCCGGCTCTCGATCTTCCGCGTGCGCTCGCTCGCGACGGCGAACGTCGTGATGCTCCTGGTCATGTCCGGGATGTTCGCGATGTTCTTCTTCAACTCGCTCTACATCCAGCGCGTGCTCGGGTACGGGCCGCTCAAGGCGGGTCTCGCGTTCCTGCCGTTCACCGGCGGGATCCTCGTCTCCGCCGGCCTCGCGTCGAACTTCGCGCCGAAGATCGGCGTCCGCATCGTCGCGACCGTCGGGATGATCCTCTCCAGCGCGGGCCTGGCCCTGCTGACCCGGATCGCCGTGCACGGCACGTATCTCGCGGACGTCCTGCCCTCGCTCCTGCTCGTCTCGCTCGGGATGGGCGCGGTCTTCGTCCCGCTCACGCTCGTGGCGACGACCGGGCTCGAGGACGACGACCAGGGGCTCGCGTCCGGGCTGTTCAACACGTCGCAGCAGGTCGGCGGCGCGCTCGGTCTCGCGATCCTCTCGACGGTCGCGGCGAGCCGGACGACCCATCTCGGCGGCGCGGGCTCGGCGGCGCTCGTCGGTGGGTTCCACTACGCGTTCGCCGGGAGCGTCGTCTTCGTCCTCGCTCGGCCTCGTCGCCTTCACCGCGATGCTTCGCGCCCACCACGTCACGGGCATCGAGGCCGAGGCGGCGACGGCGGGCGCGGCGCCGATTTGACGCCGTCGCGGCTCCGCGCCGACGCGCAGCGGAACCGCGACCGCCTGCTCGCGGCCGCGGCGGAGTGCTTCGCCGAGCACGGCCTCGACGCGAGCGTCGACGAGATCGCCCGCCGGGCGGGTGTCGGCCACGGCACCGTGTTCCGCCGGTTCCCGACGAAGGACGCGCTCCTCCAGGCGGTGCTGGCCCAGGAGCTCGGCGTGCTCGCCGCGGCCGCCGAGGAGGGGCTCGCCGATCCCGATCCGTGGGCGGGGTTCGAGCGCTTCTTCCGGGCGGCGGCTGCGGGGTACGCGCGGAACCGCGCCCTCGTCGAGGGCGGCTTCGAGCGCTGCGAGACCCCGCCGGAGAAGGCGCAGCTGCTCGAGGGCGCCGACCGGCTCGTCCGCAAGGCGCAGGAGGCGGGCGCCCTGCGGCCGGGGCTCTCGACGGCGGACGTCTTCGACCTGATTCCGGCGGCCAGCCGGCACCCCGACGTGATCGTCGCGGGACTGCGCTCGGAAGAGATCGCCAGGTCTCGGGCGCCGTCGTAGAGCGCAGCCACCTTGTCCAGCCGCTCGCTCATCTGGAATAGTCTAGCGCGTGATTCCGGAGGCGCCTCTGGAGCAGACCGAGGCCGGGCTCGTCGCGAGCGGCGAGGGCTGGTTCGTCGCCAACGCGCGCGACATCCACTGGTACCACGCCGAGGGGCGGCCCGCGCTCTGCGATCTCGAGGGCGAGCAGCGCTTCCCGCAGCTCGGGATCAACCTCAACGTGCTCGAACCCGGCCAGCCGCTCTGTCGCTACCACTGGGAGGCGGACCAGGAGGACTTCCTCGTCCTCGCCGGCGAGGCGCTGCTGATCGTCGAGGAGGAGGAGCGGCCGCTCCGGCGGTGGGACTTCGTCCACTGTCCGCCGCGGACCAGGCACGTGATCGTCGGCGCCGGCTCGGGCCCGTCGGTGATCCTCGCCGTCGGCGCGCGGATCGACTCCGTCGACAACCCCGACTGGGGTGGCTACCCGGTCTCGGACGTCGCGGCCCGCTACGGGGCGAGCGTCGAGACGGAGACGTCGCTGCCGGACGAGGCGTATGCGGCCTGGACGAAACGGCAGCCGACGCGCTACCGCGACGGCTGGCTGCCCGACTCTAGCCGCGCGCCGCGAGCCCGGCGTGGACGGGCTGGCCCCAGAGGCCCGCTCCGTCGTCGGCCGGCAGCTCGTCGAAGGAGAGGTCGAACACCTCGGCGAGCGCCGCGACCGCGTGCGGGCGCACCTCGTCGACGGTCACCGGCCGGCCGGCCTCGCGGGCGATCGTCGTGAACGCCGCGTCCTCGAGGCCGCAGGCCGTGATCCAGTCCGTGAACGGGGCCGGATCGAGGTCGACGTTCAGCGCGTAGCCGTGCGTCGTCACCCAGCGGGAGACGTGGACGCCGATCGAGGCGATCTTCCGCGGCGGCCGCGTCAGCCAGAGGCCCGTCAGCCCCTCGATCCGTCTCGCCCTCGAGCCCGAACGGGGCGACCGTCCGGATCAGCGCCTCCTCGAGGAGGCGGACGTACCGCTTCACGTCGCGGCCGTGGCGCTTCAGGTCGAGGATCGGGTAGCAGACGAGCTGTCCCGGGCCGTGGAACGTGGACTTGCCGCCGCGGTCGGTTTCGACGACCTCGACCGCGGCGCCGGCGGGCACGTGCAGCTCCGCCGCCTCGTCGGTGCGGCGGCCGAGCGTGACCACCGCCGGGTGCTCGAGCAGGAGCACCGTGTCCGGGATCGCACCCTGCGAGACGGCGCCCGCGAGCGAGCGCTGCAGCTCCCAGGCCTCGAGGTACGGCACCTCGCCGAGCTGCATCAGGTAGGCCCCGCGTGCCACAGCGCCAGCGTACCGGCGATACCGTTCGGGGTCGTGCAGTGGACGGCCGAGACGCATGTGACGGAGGAGCTCGCCGGGCGGCTCGTCGCGGAGCAGTTCGCGCCGCTGCCGGAGCGGTCGGTGACCCTCCTGAGCGAGGGCTGGGACTACGCCGTCCACCTCGTCGACGAGGAGTGGACGTTCCGCTTCCCGCGTCGGGCGGTCGTCGTCCCCGGAGCCGAGCGCGAGCTCGCGGTGCTCCCCGAGCTGGGACGGCTGCTGCCCGTGCCGGTGCCGGTGCCGGTTCACGTCGGCCGGCCGGGCGCCGCGTTCCCGTGGCTCTTCTACGGCTCCCGCTTCCTGCCCGGGGTCGAAGCGGGCGAGGCGGCGCTCTCCGACACCGACCGCGTGCGGCTCGCGCGCCCGCTCGCCCAGGCGCTGCGGAGCCTCCACTCCGCCGAGACGCTCGCGGCGGTCGGCGACCTGCTGCCGTTCGACCCGATCGGCCGGGCCGACATGGCCGTGCGCGTCGAGCGGACGCGCGACGCGCTCGACGCGGTCGCCGTGCTCGGACTGTGGGCGCCTCCCCCCGCGGTCTCCGACCTCCTCGAGCAGGCCTTCGCGCTCGCCGCCGCCCGTGGCGGCCGCCGTCTGCCACGGCGACCTCCACTTCCGCCAGCTTCTCGTCGACGGCGGCGACCTGACCGGGATCATCGACTGGGTCGACGTCTGCCGCTCCGACCCCGGCGTCGACCTCCAGCTCCTCTGGAGCTTCCTGCCGCCCGCCGGGCGCGACGCGTTCCTCGACGAGTACGGCCCCGTCTCCGAGGGATCGCTGCTGCGGGCCCGGGTGCTCGCGCTCTTCCTCAACGCGATCCTCGCCCAGTACGGCCACGCCGAGGGGATGCGGCCGGTGGCGGCCGAGGCGCTCGCCGCGCTCGACCGCACCGTCGACGACCTCTCCTAGCGGCGAAGTACCGATGGGGGCCGGCCGGGCTCGGCCGACGGTCACCCCGTGGACGTCAGTGACCTCGTCTGGTGCGATGCCTTCTCGTGTGTCGACGTCGACCCCGACCGCTACACGATCCCGCCCGGCCCCGCTGAACCCCGACGAGGTGACGCTGCTCATGGTCGCGGAGGCGCCGCCGGCCGATCCCGCCGACTGGTTCTTCGCCGGGGACGACGCGCTGTACGCGGCGGACGACGGTGCAGGCGTTCCGCGACGCCGGCGAAGAGGTGGAGACGATCGCCGACGTCCTCGCGCTCGGCGTCTACCTGACGACGGCCGTGAAGTGCGGCCAGGCGAGCCACGGCCGTCTCGACCGCGACGATCGAATCGTGCTCGCGGCTGCTCGAGGAGGAGCTCGGCCTCTTCCCGCTCGCGCGTGCCCTGATGCTGATGGGCGACACGGCGATCGCGGCCGTGAACCGGATCGCGAAGCGCCACGGCGAGCCTCGCCCGGTGCCGGCCGAAGCCGTCCTCCGGATCCACGGCGGCGAGTACCGGTTCCGCGGTCTGCGCGTCTTCCCGTCCTACCCTCCAGGCGGGCCCGGCGTTCTTCGTCGAGACGAGCACGCGTCGGCTGATCGCCGAGGACATCGCCGCGGCGCTCGCCTACGTCCGGGCGTAGCGGCTAGCCGCCGTCGCCCTCCCAGCCCTCGAGCCGCTCGCGGAGCGCCTTCAGGAACCGGCCCGCGTACGCGCCGTCGACGAGGCGGTGGTCGTAGGTGAGCGTGATGTTCATCAGCGGGCGGATCGCGATCACGTCGTTGCCGAGCTCGTCCTGGACGACCCACGGCCGCTTCACGAGCGCGTAGGTGCCGAGGATCGCCGACTGCGGCTGGCTGATCACCGGCGTGCCGTGGAAGGTGCCGTAGCCGCCCGGGTTCGTGATCGAGAACGTGCCGCCCTGGACGTCGTCGGGCAGGAGCTGCTTGTTGCGCGCCTTCGCGGCGATGTCGGCGATGCCCTTCGCGATCCCGAGCAGGTTCATCGTCTCCGCGTTCCGGATCACCGGGACGATCAGGCCCTTGCCGTCCTGGAGCTCGACGGCGATGCCGAGGTTGACGAAGTTCCGGGTCACGATCGACTCGCCGCGGATCTCGCCGTTCACGAGCGGGAACTCGCGCAGCGTCTCGACCGTCGCCTTGCCGATGAACGCGAGGTAGGTCGGGTTGACGCCGTAGGCGGACTGGTACTCCTTCTTCAGCGTCTCGCGGGCCGCGACGATGCGCGACATGTCGACCTCGATCGCGCTCGTGACGTGCGCGGAGGTGTCGAGCGAGCGGCGCATGTGCTCGGCGATGCCGCGGCGCATGGCCGTCATCGGCTCGATGCGTCTCCCCCGCCTGCGGCGGTGGGGCGCTAGGGACGGCCGCGGCTTGCGGCGGCGCCGCCGGTGCCTTCGGCTGCGGGGGCGCCTCCTGGCTAGCCTTCGTCGGAGCGCCAGACTCGACGAAGGCGAGGATGTCCTTCTTGGTGACCCGGCCGCCGCGGCCCGTGCCCTCGACCGCGGCCGGGTCGACGCCGTGCTCGGAGGCGATGCGGGCGACGACCGGCGACACGAACGTCTTGCCGTTGCCGGAGTGCTCGGCCGCGGGGGCGTGGCTGGCTCCGGCGCGGGCGCCTCGGCCTGCACGGCCGGCGCCGCCGGGGCTGCGGCCGCGCCGCCGGCTCGGGCGCGGCGCCGCCGCGGCGGGCGCGCCGGATCCGCCGATCACGGCGATCGTCGTGCCTACCTCGACCGTCTCGCCCTCCTGGGCGAGGATCTGCGTCACGGTGCCCGAGGCGGGGCTCGGCACCTCCGTGTCGACCTTGTCGGTCGAGATCTCGAGCAGCGGCTCGTCGGCTTCGACGTGCTCGCCCTCCTGCTTGAGCCACTTCGTGACCGTCCCCTCCGAGACGGACACACCCATCTGCGGCATCACGACGTCGACTGCGGTCTCCGTGGCCATGCGACTTTCGACTCCCTTCCCTGCTAGTACTCGGCGAGCTCGCGCAAGCCCGCGACGACGTCGTCGACCTGAGGAATGAATGCCTTCTCGAGCGGCGGCGAGAACGGGACCGGCGTGTCCGGCGCGGTGACCCGCTTCACGGGGGCGTCGAGATCCTCGAACGCCTCCTCGGCGATCGTCGCCGCGATCTCGGCGCCGAACCCGCCGGTGCGCGTGTCCTCGTGGAGGACGAGCACCTTCGACGTCTTCCGCACCGACTCGAGCACGGCCGCCTTGTCCCAGGGGAGCACGGTGCGCAGGTCGACGACCTCGACCGAGACGCCGTCCGCTTCGAGCTGCTGCGCCGCCTCGGCGGCGGTGTGCACCATCGCGCCCCACGTGACGACGGTCAGGTCGCCGCCCTCGCGGTGGATCCGCGCCTTCCCGAGCGGGATCGTGTACCGCTCCTCCGGCACCTCGGCCTTGATCCGCCGGTACAGGTGCTTGTGCTCGAAGAAGAGCACCGGGTTCGGGTCCTCGATCGCGCTGATCAGCAGCCCCTTCGCGTCCTCCGGCGTCGACGGGCAGACGCATTTGAGCCCGGGGATGTGCGCGAACGACGACTCGGGGTTCTGCGAGTGGAACGGCCCGCCGGAGAAGCCGCCGCCCGAGGGCAGGCGGATCACCATCGGCACGGGGGTGCCGGCGCGCCAGCGCTGCTTCGCGGCGACGGTGACGAGCTGGTCCCACGCGCACGAGATGAAGTCCGCGAACTGCATCTCCGCCACCGGGCGCAGGCCCATCAGGGCGGCGCCGGTGCAGCCGCCGATGATCGCCGTCTCGGCGAGCGGCGCGTCGATCACGCGCCAGGGGCCGAACTCCTCCTGGAAGCCGAGCGACACCTTGAACGCGCCGCCGTAGACGCCGACGTCCTCGCCGATCAGGAAGACCCGCTTGTCGCGCCGCATCTCCGTCCGGAGCCCGTCGGAGATCGCCTGGAGGTAGGTGAGCTCGGCCATTACTTGTGGTGCGGCGTGTCGAGGTCCTCGGGCGTCGCGTAGACGCCTTCCAGGAGCTGCCCCGGGTCGGGGAGCGGCGACTCCTCGGCGCGCCGGAGCGACTCGTTCAGCAGGTGCTTCACCTGCTCGCCGATCTGGGCCTCGAGCTCGTCCGTGAGCTCCGCGTTCTCGCGCAGCCAGGTGCGGTAGCGCTCGATCGGGTCGGACTCGGCCCAGCGCTCGAACATCTCCTTGGGGACGTAGAACGCGTCGTCGTGGACGGCGTGGCCCTCCATCCGGAGGGTCACGCACTCGAGCAGCGTCGGGCCGCCGCCGGCGCGCGCCTTCTCGATCGCGCGCTTCGCCTCGCGGTAGACGGCGAGGACGTCGGTGCCGTCGACGACGACGCCCTCGAAGCCGTACGCCTGGGCGCGGTCGGCGACGTGCTCGCTCGCGTACTCGAGGTAGGACGGCGTCGAGTACGCCCACTGGTTGTTGTCGCAGACGTAGACGACCGGCAGCCGGCGCGTCCCGGCGAGCGTCATCGTCTCGTGCGTGTCGCCGCGCGCCGACGCTCCCTCGCCGAACCAGCCGACCGCGACGCGCGGCTCCTCGCGGATCCGGAACGCGAGCGCGGCGCCGGTGGCGACCGGGAGCATCGCCGGCAGGTGGCTGACCATGGCGATCAGGCCGAGCTGCACCTCCGCCATGTGGACGTTCCCGTCGCGGCCCTGCGTCGGCCCGTCGGCGCGCCCCATGTACTGCGCGAAGACCTTCCAGGGCTCGACGCCGCGGACGATGTGCACGCCCATGTCGCGGTGGAGCGGCGTGCCGACGTCGTCGGCGCCCATCGCCGTCGCGACGCCGACGGAGGAGGCTTCGTTGCCGCGCCCCGTGTAGAAGGAGCCGGGGATCTTCCCCTGCTTGTAGAGGATGTGTCCGCGCTCCTCGATCCCGCGCGTGATCAGCATGTTGCGGTAGATGCCGAGCAGGTCCTCGCGGTCGAGGCCGGCTTCCTTGACCTCGTGCAGCGAGCCGACCGGCTCTGCTTCTCTGGCGATGGCCATGTGCAAATCCCCTTGGTGGCGAGCCGTGAGAGCTGCCGTCGGGACTCTAACGACTGTGCCCGTGCGCGCCGGGGAGTGACCTGCCGACGGCGGCGGCCGGGCGCACGGTGCCAGGCACCTTCGTGACGAAAGGATCACGAGGCGCTGTTCATGCGGGTCGTTGTTACGAGAGCGTGACGGCGCCGGCGCGAGGTGCCAGGCACCTTTGTGACGTGGGCGTCACGGCGTCCAGTCGTGCTCGGCGCCGATCCGCTGGAGTCGCGTCGCGGGTCGCGTCGTCGCAGAGCGCGCCCGCGACGCCGGCCTCGTAGAAGGAGCGCGGATCGAGCCCGAACGACGTCGCCGCCTCGTAGTCGCGCGAGAGGTCGGTGTCGAACATCGCCGGGTCGTCGGTCGAGATCGAGCAGCGGACGCCGGCGGCGGCGAGCACCGGCAGCGGATGCTCGGCGAGCGAGGCGACCGCACCGGTGCGGAGGTTCGAGAGCGGGCACACGTCGAGCACCGTGCCGCGTCCGGCGAGCTCGCGGACGAGGCCCGGATCCTCGACCGCGCGGATGCCGTGGCGGAGCCGGTCCGCCCCGAGCGCCTCGAGCGCGCCGCGCACCGAGGCCGGGCCCGCGACCTCGCCTGCATGCGGCACCGAGCCGAGCCCGAGCGAGTGCGCGAGCCGGAACACGTCCTCGTACGGCTCGGGCGGGAACTCCGCCTCGAGCCCGCCGAGGCCGACGCCGACGACGCCCCGGTCGCGGAACCGCGCCGACCACTCGACCGTCGCCCGCGCCTCTTCCTGCGTGAACCCGCGCGGGATGTCCGGGGTGAGCCGGATCTCGACGCCGTGCTGCTCGCGCGCCTCGGCGGCACCGTCGCAGACGCCCTCGAAGATCTCCTGCCAGGCGCAGCCGCGGCGCACCCGTTCGGCCGGGCTGAAGATCCCCTCCAGGTACACGGCGCCGTGCGAGGCCGCCTCGGCGGCGTAGTCGACGACGATCTGCCGGAAGTCCGCCGCGGTGCGGAGCGCGTTCGTCGTGAGGATCCACACCTCGATGAAGTGGCGGAAGTCGCGGAAGCGGTACAGCTCCTCGAGCCCCTCGACCGTGTCGGCCGGCAGCGGGTAGTCGTTGCGGCGCGCGATCTCGAGCAGCGTCGCCGGGCGCACGGTGCCCTCGAGGTGCACGTGCAGCTCGATCTTCGGATACGTACCGAGCCCGGTCATCGGCGCCGAGGCTACAGTCACGGCGTGGGCAAGGCCGCGGACTGGCTGCGCGAGGAGCGCCGGAAGGTGCTCGGCGACTGGGTCGCCTTCTGCCTCGGCTGCGGCGCCGCCAAGCGCTGGTTCGAGGCGTACGAGGCGGAGATGCCGGACGCGTGCCCGCAGTGCGGCGGCGAGCTGCTGCGCCGCTGCAAGGCCTGCGGCGCGCCGTTCTCCTCGATCGCGGTCGTCGACTGCGAGGAGTGCGGCAAGCCCGTCCGCCCCGACGAGCTCTTCGGCTCGCCGATCAAGCGCCGGCGCAAGCAGTAGTCCGGCTGGTTGGTGGGTGGCGCTCCGCGCGCGGAGGGGAGACCGCGCTCTCCCCGGAGCGCCGAGTGCGTCTCGTCACGCGTGCGACGAAGGAGGGGGTCCGCGGGGGAACCACGGGTTCCCCCGCGCGCTAAGAAGCAGGTCGTTCTCGCTGCGGAAGCCCGTCACAGGCCCGTTCGTGATCTGCGAGAAGCGGATCACCGTGACGACGTCGTCGACGTGCACGTCACGGTTGTAGAGCTGGCCCAGGAACGTCGCCATCTCCTCGGTGTGGCGGATCTCCGGGTTGTCGTGCTCGATCTCGCGCGGCGACAGCTCGCCGAGGGTCTTCACCTCGACCTTGTCGATCACCGCCTCGAAGATCCGCTCGCGCGCTCCGAACCGGACGCCGCAGAGCACCTGCACGACCATGCCCTTCCGGTACTTGCCGGACTTGTCGCCGAGCCGGATCGTCGCCGACTTCCTGCCGCTGCGCAGCTGGTCGGCCACCATCGGGGAGTAGAAGTTCAGCGCGTACATCGGCTCGAGGGGCTCCATCTGCTGGGCGAGCGGTCAGGCGGGCGAATCATAGGGGACGACCCGCTGGACGTGGGCGGTCGTCAGATCGGCCGGACGCGTGCAGCCGAGCAGAGCGAGCCCGCGCCTGGTCTCCTCGCGCAGGAGCTCGAGCACGTCCCGGGCGCCCTCCTCGCCCGTCCGCGGCGAGGCCGTAGAGGATCGGCTCTGCCGACGAGCACGGCGCGGGCGCCGAGCGCGACCGCCTTCAGCACGTCGGTGCCGCGGCGCACGCCGCCGTCCATCAGCACCGGCACCCGGCCGGCGACCGCGTCCACGACCTCCGGCAGCGCGTCGAGGCTCGCCGCGACGGAGTCGAGCTGGCGGCCGCCGTGGTTCGAGACGACGACCGCGGCGGCGCCGTGCTCGACCGCGAGCAGCGCGTCCTCCGCGGTCAGCAGACCCTTGACGACGACCGGCAGGCCGGAGCGTCCCGCGAGCCACTCGACGTCGCGCCACGAGACCGACGCCGAGACCGGCACGTACGCGATGCCGCCCGCGCGTGCCGACTCGTCGTTCGAGGCGTACGGGAGCGGCACCTCGGGCGGGATCCGGAAGCCGAGCCGCAGGTCGCGCTCGCGTCGCCCCCAGAACGGCGTGTCGACCGTGAGCACGACCGCGGAGTAGCCGCAGTCCGCGGCCTCGTCGAGGTGCTCCTCCGTCCGGCCGCGGTCGGTGAGGATGTAGACCTGCTGCCAGCGTGGCGCGCCCGGCGCCGCATCGCGGATCTCGTCGTGGCGCCGCGTCGTGATCGTCGACACGCACATCAGCGTCCCCGCCGCCGGCGGCCGCCCGGGCGGCCGCGAGCTCGCCGTCGGGCGTGAGCAGGCCGTGCAGCGCCGTCGGCGCGACGAGCACCGGCAGCGAGACCGTCGTGCCGAGCACCTCCGTCTCGGTCGAGACCCCGGAGACGTCGACCAGCATGCGCGGACGGAACTGCCAGCGCGAGAACGCGCCGCGATTCGCGCGCAGCGTCACCTCGTCCTCCGCGCCGCCCGCGAAGTAGCACCACATGTCGGGTGCGATCCGCTCCTCGGCGAGGCGCTCGTAGTCGGCGACGCAGACGGGCTGCTGCATGCCTGCGACCCTACTAGCGCATGCGCTCGAGCGCCTTCGCGGCCATCTCGCGCTCGCCCTTGTAGGCCAGGAGCTGCGGCGCCTCCTCGAGCGGCAGCCAGCGCGCCTCGGCCACCTCGATGCGCATCCGCTCCTCGATCGCGCCGATCCGCCCGCGCCCGGCGCGCAGGAGGTAGAAGCTCACGATCTTGAAGATGCGCTCGCCGGAAGCTGGAAGCGTCGTCGGCGAAGCCGCCGCCGCCCGGCCGGAAGACGGGGCTTCTCCGGCGCCCCTGGGCCAGGTGTAGACGTAGCGCACGTCGCCGAGCTTGCAGACCAGCCGGCCGTGACGCCCGTCTCCTCGCGCACCTCCCGGACGGCGGTCTCCTCGGGCCGCTCGCCGTCGTTCGATCCGTCCCTTCGGCAGCGCCCAGACGCCGGCCGGCTTGCCGCGGGGCCGGATCGCCGCGACGGACGGCCGGCCGCGCACGTTCCGGACGAGCACGCCGCCGGCCGAGAGTTCGCGCAGCACGGGCTCGGTTCTAGCAGACCGGGCACCTGCCGACGGGGTTGGCACTTGCGGGTCGAGAGTGCCAGTCGTACAATGGCCCGGCACTCTCGTGTGGAGAGTGCCAGCATGGTACGAGCAGGTCGCGCAGAACGCCGCGACGGTGCAGTCAGGAGGCATCTGCATGAACCTGAAGCCGCTTGGTGACCGCCTGATCGTCGAGGTCCTCGAGGAAGAGGAAACGACGACGAGCGGCATCGTGCTTCCGGACACGGCGAAGGAGAAGCCGCAGCGCGGCCGCGTCCTCGCCGTGGGTCCCGGCTCCCGGGACGACAACGGGAAGTTCGTCGCCATGGACCTGGAGGAGGGCGACGAGGTCGTCTTCTCCAAGTACGGCGGTACGGAGATCAAGGTCGGCGTGGACGAGTACCTGATCCTGCGCGAGTCGGATGTTCTCGCGAAGGTCGTCGGGACGCGCGAGCCGGCCGGCGCGAAGGCCTAGGAAAAGACGGAGGTAGGAAGACCAGATGGCTCACAAGGAGCTCAAGTTCAACGAGGACGCGCGCCGCGCGCTCGAGCGGGGCGTCAACGTCCTCGCCGACGCGGTCAAGGTCACCCTTGGCCCGAAGGGGCGCTACGTCGTGCTCGACAAGAAGTTCGGCGCCCCCACGATCACGAACGACGGCGTCACGATCGCACGCGAGATCGAGCTCGAGGACGTGTTCGAGAACCAGGGCGCACAGCTCGTGCGCGAGGTTGCGACGGCGACGAACGACGTCGCCGGCGACGGCACCACGACGGCGACCGTGCTCGCGCAGGCGATCGTCCGCGAGGGGCTGAAGAACGTCGCCGCAGGCGCGAACCCGATGGGGCTCAAGCGCGGCATCGAGGTCGCCGTCGAGGCGGTCGTCGAGAACCTCAAGTCGCAGTCGAAGGACGTCTCCGGCCGCGAGGACATCGCCCGCGTGGCGACCGTCTCCTCGCGTGAGCGGGAGATCGGCGACGTGATCGCCGACGCGATCGAGAAGGTCGGCAAGGACGGCGTCGTGAACGTCGAGGAGGGCCAGACGCTCGGCCTCGAGCTCGAGTTCACGGAGGGCATGCAGTTCGACAAGGGCTACCTGTCGCCGTACATGATCACCGACCCCGAGCGGATGGAGGCGGTGCTCGAGGATCCGTACATCCTCGTCGCCAACTCGAAGATCGGCGCGGTCAAGGACATCCTGCCGGTGCTCGAGCAGGTCATCCAGGCCGGCCGGCCGCTGCTGATCGTGGCCGAGGACGTCGAGGGCGAGTCGCTCGCGACGATCGTGGTCAACAAGCTGCGCGGCACCTTCCAGGCCGTCGCCGTGAAGGCGCCGGGCTTCGGCGACCGCCGCAAGCGGATGCTCGAGGACATCGCCGATCCTCACCGGCGGCGAGGTGATCACCGAGGAGATGGGCCTCAAGCTCGAGAACACGAAGCTCTCGCAGCTCGGCCAGGCCCGCCGCATCGTCGTCGACAAGGACTCGACGACGATCATCGACGGGGCCGGCGAGACCGACGCGATCAAGGGTCGGATCAAGCAGCTGAAGTCCGAGATCGAGAACACCGACTCCGACTTCGACCGCGAGAAGCTCCAGGAGCGGCTCGCGAAGCTGTCCGGCGGCGTCGCGGTGGTCAAGGTCGGCGCTGCGACCGAGACCGAGATGAAGGAGAAGAAGCATCGCGTCGAGGACGCGCTGCAGGCTGCCCGTGCGGCCCTCGAGGAGGGTCAGGTCCCGGGTGGCGGCGTCGCGCTCATCAACGCGGCGGACGCGGTCAAGGACGCCGTCCTCGGCAAGCTCGAGGGCGACGAGAAGACCGGTGCGCAGATCATCATCAAGTCGCTGGAGGAGCCGCTCCGCCAGCTCGCGACGAACGCGGGCCTCGAGGGCTCCGTCATCGTCCAGTCGGTCCGCGGTGCGAAGCCCGGTTGGGGCGTGAACATCGAGACCGGCGAGCTGGAGGACCTGCTCAAGTCCGGGATCGGCGATCCGACCATGGTCACCCGCTCGGCGCTCCAGAACGCTGCGTCGATCGCGAAGAACATCCTCACCACCGAGGCGATCGTCGCCGAGGCTCCCGAGAAGGCCGGGGCCGGCATGGGCGGCGGCGGAATGCCCGACATGGGCGGGATGATGTAACGAGCCTTCGGGCTCCGGTACGGCGAAGGGCCGGCGAGAGCCGGCCCTTCGCGTCCCCTGCGGCGGGGGAGTGGTGCGGCTCAGGAGGAGGGGTGCAGCCGCCAGAGCGAGGTGCCCGAGAAGTCGGCGGTCCAGACGTCGCCGAAGCCGGGCCGGATCACGAACGGCGTGCCGCCGGTCGCGATCGTGTCGACGACCTTTCCGGAGGCCGGGTCGATCCGGGAGACGGTGCCGGCGGCGCGGCCCGTGACCCACTCCAGGCCGTCCGGCTCCGCGCACCGCGTCGGTCGGGTTCTGGCCGACGGCGATCGTGCGAACGACGGCATGCGTGGCCGGGTCGAGCTCGGTCACCGAGCTCGCGGTGTTGTCGACCACCCAGATGCCGTCGGGCTGCGGGTCGACGCAGAGCTCGCTGCCGTTGCCGACGTGGACGGTCTGCACCGCGTTCGTCGCCGGATCGATCCGGTAGACGTTGTCGTCGAACTGCGAGCCGACCCAGATCGCCCCGAGCCCGGCGCGGAGGCAGGTGGGGCTGCCGCCGGTGTCGATCGTCTTCACGACCTTCCGGCTCTTCGGGTCGATGCGGGAGACGGTGCCGTCGGCCTGGTTCGAGGCCCACACCGAGCCGAACCCGAACGCCACGTCCCAGGGCTTACGGCCGACGTGGATCCTGTTCGTGACGCGGAAGTGCCTGACGTCGACGCGGACGATCGCGTTCCCCGTCCAGTCCTCCACCCAGAGCGCGCCGGCGCCCGCGGCGATCCCGCACGGGTTCTCGCCGACGAGGATCCGCTTCACGACGCGGTTCGTCGCGGGGTTCACCTTCGCGAGCGCCCCGAGCGCGTAGCTGTCCGCGTAGAGGTAGCGGCCGGCCGCGGTCGATCCCGCACGCCTGGCCGCCGATCGGGACGGTGGCGGCGACGGTGGCGGGGCCGCCCGCCGAGACGGCTGTCGAGGCGAGCAGGCCTGCGATGATGGCGCGGATCATGTCGGCTCCTCGGACAAGTAGTACGAGTATCGCAGTAATATGATGCGAAAGCGTACTACTGTCAAGGTGCAGCCGGGACTGTTCCTGCAGCCGCACGTCCTCGATCAGCTCGTGGGCGCCGTCATCGGCCGGATCGTCGAGGGGAGCGACGTGACGGGCTCCGAGTTCGCGGTCACGAGCTGGATCAACGTCGCCGGGAACGCGACGCCGAGCGAGGTCGTCCAGGCGCTCGGCATGTCGCCGACGACGATCTCGGCCATGATCGAGCGCCTCGTCCAGAAGGGGCAGCTGCACCGGGTCCGCAACCCCGACGACGGCCGCTCCTACCTCCTCGAGCCGACGGAGCAGGGACGCGCGACGCAGCAGGCGATCGCGCAAGCGGTTCCGGAAGGAGATGGACGCCGTCCGTGGCCATCTCGCCGGCGACCCGGAGGAGATTCTCGCGGCGATGCGCCTGCTCGAGGACGCCCTGCGCAAGACGCTCGGCGAGTCGTGAACGTCACGGCCGCGGGCGCGCGGATCGACGGATAACGAAACGGCGCCCGCTCGAGCGCCGTTTCGTCGGAGGTGGGGAGGGGTGAATCGACGGTGTTATCGGCCGGAAGGCGGCTGCTCTTTAGCGGCGCTCAGAAGCCGTAGCGCTGCTCGAGCAGGAAGTCGGCGTCGTTGTGGTAGCCGTAGCGCTCCCAGAAGCCCGGCTTGTCGACCGCGGACAGCTCGATTCCGGTCAGCCACTTCGCGCTCTTCCAGAAGTATTTCGACGGGACGACGAGCCGGACCGGCCCGCCGTGCTCGGCGGTCAGCGGCTCGCCGTCGGCCTCGTAGACGACGAGCGCGTCGTCCGCCTCGAGCGCCGCGAGCGGCACGTTGGCCGTGAACCCGGCCTCCGCGTGCGCGATCGCGAACCGCGCGGTCGGCTTCGGCGAGCAGCGCGCGGCGAGCTCGCGCCAGTGGACGCCGGTGAAGCCCGCGTCGAAGCGGCTCCAGCGGGTGACGCAGTGGATGTCGGTCGTCACCGTCGGTCGCGGGCAGCGCCTTCAGCTCGTCGTAGGAGAGCTCGAGCGGCTCCTCGACCTCGCCGTAGACGCGGAGCCGCCACGAGTCGAGGTCGATCGACGGCACCTCGCCTGCGTGCAGCACCGGCCACTTGTCGGTCAGATACTGGCCGGGAGGCAGCCGCGCCGGGTCGAAGCCCGCGTCGCGGACCTTCTGCTCGGCCTTGGAGCGGAAGAGCGGCATCCCGGGCCTAGACTAATCGTGTGGACGTGGCGAGACGAGAGCGCGCGTTCCTCCGGGTCGCCGGACCGGACGCCGCGGACTACCTCCAGCGGATGGTCTCGAACGACGTCGAGGCGCTCGCACCCGGCGGGTCGTGCCCGGCGCTGCTGCTCACCGCCAAGGGCCGCGTGCTCGCGCCGCTCCTCGTGTGGCGGCGCGGCGAGGAGGACTACCTGCTCCTGACCGAGCCGGAGCTCGGCGAGGCGGTCCGCGCGCTGCTCGTCCGCATGCGCCTGCGCTCGCGCTGCGAGATCGAGCCGGAGGAGCACGCGGCGGTGCTCGTCTTCGGCGGCGAGGACGGGATCCCCGGCGACGTGCCGGGCGCGGTCGAGGTGCTCGACGCCGGGCTCGAGCCGACGCTCTCCCCGGACGAGCTCGAGCTGCGCCGCATCGAGGCCGGCGCGCCGCGCTGGGGCCGGGAGATCGACGACGCGATCCTTCCCGCCGAGGCGGGGCTCGATCGCACGCACGTGAGCTTCACGAAGGGCTGCTACCCGGGGCAGGAGCCGGTGGCGAGGCTGCACTACCGGGGGCACCCGAACCGCGGCCTGCGCGTGGTCGAGCTGCCCGACGCTCCCGCCGGCGCGATGGAGCTCGTCCACGAGGGCAAGCCGGTCGGCCGGGTCACGAGCGCGGCTCGGCGTCCCGACGGCTCGGTCGTGGCGCTCGCGTACGTGCGCGCCGAGGTGCCCGAGGACGCGCACCTCGACCTTGCGGGCTGACCGTGGCGAGGCTCGAGCCCGCCGAGTGGTGGTCGGTTCGCCGGGCGCAGAGTCTCAAGCCGGCGACGTATCGCTGCCCGCTCTGCGGCTACCGGCTGCACGCCATGACCCCGCATGTCCTGATCGCGCCGGAGGGCGACACGAGCCGCCGCCGGCACGCGCACGCCGAGTGCGCCGAGGCGGCGCGCCGCGACGGACGCCTGCCGAGCTACGACGAGTGGCGGCGCACGCAGCCCCGATCCGGCTTGTTCTCCCGCCTGCTCGGCCGCCGCTAGACCGCGGCTACACTGTCCGTCCCCAGCGCCCGTAGCTCAGGGGATAGAGCGCTGCCCTGCGGAGGCAGAGGTCGCAAGTTCGAATCTTGCCGGGCGCACACGCATGGCGAGCCGGCGGAGCCGGCCCGCTCGCTTCACGGGGGAAACCATGTTTCCCCCGTGGGGCCTTTCTTCTCTCGCTTCGCCGTCACGCGCTCTCGACGGGTGCCGTCTCCGGCTGCGAGACACGCTCGGGAGAGCGCCGCCGCTCCCATGCTCGCGGCCGCCCACTCGATCGCCGCGTACACGGCGACGCAGTAGATCCAGCCGGCCACGATGTCCGCGACGTAGTGCTCGCCCGTGTAGACGAGCGCGAACGCCATCGCCGGCGGGTAGAGCCAGAGCAGGTGCCGCCAGCGGCTGTGCAGCCGGCGCACGAGGAAGAGCGAGATCAGCAGCGTGTACGCCGCGTGCAGCGACGGCATCGCGGCGACGTTGTTCGCGTACCGGGTGCCCGTCTCCCAGAGCGCGTCGAAGCTGACGAGAGGCACGTGGCCGCCGATCGGTGCGACGAGCCGCTGCACCGCGCCGATGTGTCCCTCCTCGGACGCGAGCCACGGCGGGTCGGCCGGGTAGAGGACGAACGTCGCGCAGCCGACGAACGCCAGCAGGACGACATTGGCCGCGAAGCGCCGGAACAGCGACCGCGACCGCCACCAGAGCACCGCGAGGACGGCCGTCGTCCCGAAGAAGTAGCTGATGTAGACGACCCAGGTCGCGTAGTCGTACCAGCGCACGCTCGAGGCGCCGTGCCACAGATGCTGCTGCAGCCAGACGGTGGGCGCGGTGCCGCCGCCGACCGTCTCGTCGAAGCGGATCTGCGGTGCGAACTGCGCTCCGAGCCACGCGCCGTCGGCCATGCCTCTGATCAGGTCGTAGAGCCAGAGCGCGAGCACGAACGGCGTCCAGTCGAGCAGGAGGCCGACGACGAGGCGGCGCATCCGCCGGACGCTCGTGATCGAGACGGCGAGGAAGCCGCCGAGCATGATCGGCACGAGCAGATCGCGCGAGGCGGGCACGCCGTGGAGCGAGAGCAGCACCTTGACGACGAACGCGCCGTAGCCGAGCAGGGCGAGAGCCCCGAGCACGCGCTGCCGCGTCGCCCACGCCGGTAGGGTCGACCACCTCGTAACCATTGTGACCCGATGCATATCGCACGAACGGCCGGCGATTCCTAAGACTGGAGCTTAGAAACCGGCGCGGTGCGAGAATCCCGGCGTGACCCTGCATCTCTCCGAGGCCGACGTCGCGGCGCTGCTCTCGCCCGCCGAGGCGGTGGAGGCCGTCGAGGCCTGCTTCCGCCGGATGGCCGAGGGCGTGGTCGAGAACCGGCCGCGCTACCGGCTCGGGCTCGAGTCGGGCGCGCTCGCGGTGATGGCCGCCTCCGACCTCGGGCTCGGCTACGCGGGCGCCAAGGTCTACGCGGGGTTCGGTACGGGCGCCCGGTTCGAGGTGCTGCTCTTCCGCGCCGACGCGCCCGAGCTCGTCGCCGTGATCGACGCCGACAAGCTCGGCCAGCTGCGCACCGGCGCCGCCAGCGGGGTCGCGGCCCGGCACCTCGCGCGGGCCGGCGCGACGACCGTCGGGCTGATCGGCTGCGGCTGGCAGGCGGAGTCGCAGCTCGCCTGCATTCGCGCCGCCGTGCCCACGCTGGAGCGCGCCGTCGCCTACTGCCGCACCGAGTCGACGCTGCGCGACTTCTGCGAGCGCACCGGCGCAGAGCCCGGCGAGAGCCACCGCGACGCGGCGGAATGCGACGTCGTCGTCACCGTCACCAACTCCCGCGACCCCGTCCTCCGCGGCGAATGGCTGCGCCCCGGCGCGCTCGTCTGCGCCGTCGGCGCGAACGACGGGCGCCGCCGCGAGGTCGACAACGTCGTCGTCCAGCGCGCCTCGTTCGTGTGCTGCGACTCGGTCGAGAACGCGCGGCTCGAGTCGGCCGACCTGATCGAGCCGGTGGCCGGCGGCGTCCTCGACTGGCTCGAGGTGCACGAGCTGCAGGAGGTCGTCGCGGGCGCGCTGCCGGGGCGGGCCTCCGACGAGGACGTCGTCCTCTTCAAGTCGAACGGGCTCGCCGCCTGGGACGTCGCCGCCGCGGCCGCCGTCGTCGAGCGCGCGCGCGCGGCCGGCGCCGGCCGGGAGCTCTAGACGGTCTTGTCGGTGATCCGCGCGAGATAGCCGCGCGCGGCCTCGACGGTCGTCGCGGCCGACCGCGTCGATCACGTCCTGCCGCTCCAGGCAGCGTGCCTGCTGCTGCGGCGAGAGCCGGTTCTGGACGAAGTGATCCTTGAGGATCTCCTCGAGGCTGCGGCCGCTGTGATGCTCCCGGATCAGGTACTCGGCGACGCGCTCCTCCTTCGCGCTGCGCGCGAAGAGAAAGGACATGGGGAGCCGCAGGAAGCTGGCCAGCCTCAGCATCGCGGCGATTGTATAGTCGAAGCGTGCAGGCCACGTCCGACCGCGGTCGTTTCGCGGAGCGGGTGCTCCGCGGGGTCGACGACGCCGGCGAGCCCGAGACCATCGTGATCTGGATCGAGCGGAAGGCGGGCGCGCTGTGGGCCGTCGGCCGTGCCGTGAACCCCGAGCAGCGCGAGGTGCGGGAGCCGCGCCCCGAGGACTACGTCTTCGAGGGCTACGAGCTCGCCGACACGCTCGAGCAGGCGAACGCCGCGCTCGAGGACGACCTGACGGTCTCCGAGCAGGACGGACGAGCCGAGCATCTCCGCCCGTTCACGCGCGACGAGCTGCTGAAGCCGCTCGAGGCCTGGTTCTTCGGCCGCTGAGCGGCGTGCCCGAGCGCCAGGGGCACGCCGCCCAGTCGTCGTGAGCGTCACGCGGGGTGCGGCCCGCGGATCGCGTCGGTCGCCGCGTGCCGCAGCGTCGCGAGGGCCCAGAGCACGAGCGTGGCGAGCACGAGCAGGGCGAGCGCCCATTGCGCACCCGTCCAGATCGCCGCGACGAGCAGGCCGAGAGTCGCCACCCCGAGCGCGCCGAGAAGACCCACCGAGAGCTTCGCGCCTTCGTCGAAGCCACGGCCGAGGGTGCACGTGACGATGCCGAGCAGGCCGACCGCGCCGGCCGCCCAGCGATTGCTCGTCAGGAAGCCCCAGTCGTGCGTGTTCGCGAGATAGACGAGCGCGACGAGCGCCGCGATGACGGTGGACGCCGCGTCCTTGCGGGTGAGTGACATGCGGTTCACCTCCCGGCCGGAGCCTCGCCGCACGCCACGCCGACCCCATCGGTGCTGGCTACGGATCGGTGTCGCGGGCGATCAGCGCCGGGCGGCGCTCGGCCACTCGAGGTTCGCGTCCGGGATCGGGTCGCCGTGCGGGTCGTGCGTCGGGTACCCGAGCGCCTGGTCGATCCGCGCCTCGAGCTCCTCGGAGAGCGCGTGCTCGAGCCGGTCGGCCTCGTCGTGGACGTCGTCGACGTGGACGCCGAGCGTCTCCGCGAGGTAGAGCTCGAGCAGCCGGTGGTGGCGGATCACCTCGACCGCGACCCGCTCGCCCGCCGCCGTCAGGGCGACGCCGCGGTAGCGCTCGTGGTGGGCGAGGCCGAGCGCGTCGAGCTTCTTGACCATCGCGCTCGCCGACGCGGGCGAGACGTGCTGGGCTCGTGCGAGCGCCGTCACCGACACGCGCCCGCCGCCCACGCCGAGCTTGTAGATCTCGCGCAGGTAGTGCTGGATCGCCTCGGAGAGCGGCTCCTGCGGCATGCGCTGACTGTACCGGGCTAGGGTCCTGCGGATGCTGATTCGCGTGGGCTTCAGCGCCGACCCCGACGACGCCTTCATGTACTGGGGGATCGCGTCGGGTGCGGTCGACCGTCGCGGCTACGAGTTCGAGCCGGTGACCGAGGACATCCAGACCCTCAACGAGTGGTCGCTCGAGGGCCGGCTCGAGGTGACCGCGATGTCGCTTGCGACGTATCCGCTCGTGCAGGACCGCTACGTCCTGCTTCCGCACGGCGCGAGCATCGGCTCCGGCTACGGCCCGATCGTCGTCGCGCGCGAGCCGCTGACGCTCGACGAGCTCCAGCACGAGGAGATCGTCGTGCCCGGGACGCTGACGACGGCCTACCTCGTCCTGCGCATGGCGCTCGGCCGGGACGTCGCGACGCGGGCGCTGCCGTTCGACGAGATCCTCGACGAGGTCGTCTCCGGGCGGGCGCGGGCCGGGCTCCTGATCCACGAGGGCCAGCTCACCTACGGCGACGAGGGGCTCGAGAAGTGCCTCGACCTGGGCGAGTGGTGGCTGCTCGAGACCGGGCTGCCGCTCCCGCTCGGCGTGAACACGATCCGGCGCGACCTCGGGGCCGCGGCGATCCGCGACGTCTCCGCCGTGCTGCGCGACTCGATCGAGGCGTCGCTCGCGAGCCGCATGCAGGCGCTCGAGTTCGCACTCGGGTTCGGCCGCGGCCTCGACGACGAGCGCGGCGACCGCTTCATCGGCATGTACGTGAACGAGCTCACCCGCGACTACGGCGACGAGGGCCGGGCGGCCGTCCGGGAGCTCCTTGCCCGTGCCGAAGGCGTCGGCGCGTACGACGGCGCCGTTCGGGTTGAATTCGCCGAGTGAGTCGCGCGGTCATCCTCTCCGGCGTGCGGACGCCCATCGGACGCTACGGCGGCGCGCTCTCCGGCGTGCGCCCCGACGACCTCGCCGCGCTCGTGATCCGCGAGGCGGTCGACCGGGCGGGCGTGCCGGCCGGCGAGATCGAGGACGTCTGGTTCGGCGCCGCCAACCAGTCGGGCGAGGACAACCGCAACGTCGCCCGGATGGGGGCGCTTCTCGCGGGGCTGCCGGACTCGGTCGCCGGCGTCACCGTCAACCGGCTCTGCGCCTCCGGGCTCGCCGCGATCGTCGGCGCCTGTCACGCCGTGATCGCGGGCGACGGCGACCTGTTCGTCGCCGGCGGCGCCGAGTCGATGAGCCGTGCCCCGTTCGTGACGCCGAAGCCCGACAAGCCCTTTGCGCGCGGCGACCGGCCGCTGTACGACACGACGCTCGGCTGGCGCTTCGTCAACCCGAAGCTCGAGGAGCTCTTCCCGCCCGAGGCGATGGGCGAGACGGGCGAGAACGTCGCCGAGCGCTGGGGCGTCTCGCGGGAGGACCAGGACGCGTTCGCGTACCGGTCGCAGCAGCGCTGGGCCGCCGCCGACGCGGCCGGCCGGTTCGCCGACGAGCTCGTCCCGGTCGGCGAGACGACGCGCGACGAGCATCCGCGCCCCGACACCTCCCTCGAGAAGCTCGCCACGCTCAAGCCCGCGTTCCGGGAGGGCGGCACCGTCACCGCCGGCAACGCGTCGGGGATCAACGACGGCGCGGCGGCGGTCGTGATCGCCTCCGAGGAGCGGGCGCGCGAGCTCGGCGTCGAGCCGCTCGGCACGTTCGTCGGCAGCGCGGTCGCCGGCGTCGACCCGCGCGTGATGGGCGTCGGCCCGATCCCGGCGGTGCGCAAGGTGCTGCAGCGCACGGGCGTCGACGTCTCCCAGCTCGACCTCGTCGAGCTGAACGAGGCGTTCGCCTCGCAGAGCCTCGCGGTCGTCCGCGAGCTGGGGCTCGACCCCGAGAAGGTGAACGTGAACGGCGGCGCGATCGCGCTCGGGCACCCGCTCGGGATGAGCGGCGCCCGGCTCGTCGTCTCGCTCCTGCACGAGCTGCGCCGCCGCGACGGCCGCTACGGGCTCGCGACGCTCTGCGTCGGCGTCGGCCAGGGCCAGGCCGCGCTCTTCGAGCGCGCGTAGCGCCCGCCCCGTTCCGTAGTCCGCCACGATGCCGGGCCGTTTTCCGGCCCGCACGATTCCGCGCATGGACACGACCGCGGCACGCGCCAGCTTCCCCGGACTGCAGGACTCGGCCTTTCTCGACAGCGCCTGCGTCGGGCTCGCACCGATCCAGGCGGTCCGCGCCGTCGAGGAGGTGGCCCGGCGCGGCGCCGTCTGCGAGGAGCGGGACGCCTCCGAGCACCACGTTGCGCTCGACGCGATCCGCGACGACGCGCGGCGCGAGGCGGCGGTGCTGCTGGGCGCCGGCGAGGACGAGGTCGCGCTCGTCGAGAGCACGACGCAGGGCCTGAACCTCGCCGCGCTCGCGATCCCGTTCGAGCCGGGCGACAACGTCGTGATCGCCGACCTCGAGTTCCTCCAGGTCGCGATCCCGTTCGTGAAGCTCGCCGAGCAGGGCCGGATCGCCGAGGTGCGGCTCGCGCGGAACATCGACGGCGCCCTGCCGGTGGAGGCGTTCGCGCGCGTCGTCGACGAGCGGACGCGCGCGGTCGTCGTCAGCTCGGTGCAGTGGTGCAACGGCTACCGGCTCGACCTCCGTGCGCTGCGCGCGCTCTGCCGCGAGACCGGGTGCGCTGCTCGTCGTCGACGCGATCCAGGAGCTCGGTGCGCTGCGGCTCGACGTGCGCGACACGCCCGTCGACCTGCTCGTCGCCGGCGGCCACAAGTGGCTGAACGCGCCGTACGGGTGCGGCGTCCTCTACGTCGACCGGCGCGTGCTGCCCGTGCTGCGGCAGCCCTGGTGGGGCTACCTCGCGATGGATCCGCCGAGTGGCGGCTGGCCCGCGTACTTCGGCGACCCGACGACGACGCCGCTGCGGCCCTACGACTTTCCGGCGACCGCGCGTGCGCTCGAGCTCGGCGGCACCTCGAACTATCCGGGCGCGGCCGCGCTCGCCGCGTCGCTCGCCCTCGTGAACGAGGTCGGGATCGCGAACGCCGAGCGGCGCGTGCTCGAGCTGTCCGCGCAGCTCCGGGACGAGATCGACGCGCTCGGGCTCGAGCTCGTGTCGCATCCGGAGGCGCCGTCCGGGATCACCGTGTTCCGTTCGTCGCGCGATCCCGAGGACGACACGCGGCTGCTCGCGCGCCTGCTCGACGAGCGCGTGCTCGTCTCGATCCGCTACACGGCCGGCGTCGGCGGCATCCGCGTCTCGACGCACTACTACAACGACGAGTCCGACCTCGACCGGCTCGTCTCTGCGCTCGGGCGGCTGCGGGTCAGCCGACCGGCGGCCTGATGTAGATCACGCCGTCGTGCTTGATCGGCACGAACGACGAGCCGATCTTCATGATCAGGTTCTCGACCTGGGCGTAGACGTCGGCGGAGACCCGCTGCTCGTCGCCGTCGCAGGGCACCTCGATGCCGACCTCGTCCACGGCGCGCGCCTCGAGCCCGCTCGCGGCGAGCTCGCGCAGGAGCCGGTCGCGATCCGGGATGCGCGCCGCCTCGACGTGGATCGTGCTCGCCATCAGGTCTCCTCTCACGGTCGTTCGGATCCGAGACGAGACTGTAGCGGAGGTCACGGGCCTCGGGAGTCGTGTTCTCGGATCCAGCACGTGGTCCGTCGCCCGCGGCGGAACGCAACCGGTAGGTTCCGGAGGCCATGGCTCTCGACCCGTCCGGGCTGTGAAGAGCCATCCGAGAGTGCGCGGCGGCCTCGCCGCCCGCGCGGCCAGCCTCCTGTTCGGGCTCGTGCTCTTCGCGTTCGCGATCGTGCTGATCCTCGAGTCGCGGCTCGGGCTCTCGCCGTGGGACGTCCTCAACCAGGGCCTCTCCCGGCACACGCCGCTCTCGTTCGGGATGGCGAACGTCGCGGTCGGGCTCACCGTCCTCGTCGCCGGCTGGGCGCTCGGCGGGCGGCCCGGGATCGGCACGCTCGCGAACGCCGTGCTCGTCGGGACGTTCATCCAGGGCTTCACCTCGATCCACGCGGTCACGGAGCTCGCGCACAGCGGGCTCGCGGCGCGGATCGGGCTGCTCGCGGCCGGGATCTGGCTGATCGGGCCGGCGACCGCCTTCTACATCGGCGCCGACCTCGGCGCCGGGCCGCGTGACACGCTCATGCTCGTCGGCACGCGGCGCACCGGCGTCCGCGTCGGGATCGTCCGCGGCGTGCTCGAGCTCTGCGCGCTCGTGGGCGGGATCCTGCTCGGCGGCACGTTCGGCGCCGGGACGGTGCTCTTCGCCGTCCTCGTCGGGCCGGTGATCGAGTCGTCGTTCGCCCTGCTCGGCCGCTCGCCGCTCGCGCGCCCCTCGCCCGCGCCGGTGCCCGTCGTCGTCGGCGAGTAGCCCGGCGTCAGTCGAGCTTGAACGCGGCGTGCTTGATCTGCGTGTACTCCTCCAGCGAGTACAGCGACATGTCCTTGCCGTAGCCGGACTGCTTGGTGCCGCCGTGCGGCATCTCGTTCGTCAGCGTCAGGTGGTCGTTGACCCAGACGGTCCCGAACTGCGAGCCTGCGCACCGCGTTCATCGCCCGGCCGACGTCGCGCGTCCAGACGGAGGCGGCGAGCCCGTAGCGGACGTCGTTCGCCCAGCGGATCGCCTCGTCGTCGTCGGCGAACCGCTGCACCGTCACGACCGGCCCGAACACCTCGTTCTGGACGATCTCGTCGCTCTGGGCGACGCCGGTGACGACCGTCGGCTCGACGAAGCAGCCCGCGTCGCGGCCCGTGCCGCCGCCCGTGAGGACGGTCGCGCCCTGCGCGCGCTCGAGGAAGCCGAGCACGCGCTCCTGCTGGGCACGCGAGACGAGCGGGCCCATCCGGATCTCCTCGCCCTCGGCCGGGTCGCCGACGGCGAGCGACTCGACGACCGGGACGAGCTCCTCGAGCAGGCGGTCGTAGATCTTCGGCCCGGCGATCACGCGCGTGCCGGCGGTGCAGTCCTGGCCGGAGTTCCAGTAGCCCGCGACCTTGATCCCCTTCGCGACCGCGACCGGATCGGCGTCGTCGAAGACGACCATCGGCGCCTTGCCGCCGAGCTCGAGGTGGACGCGCTTGAGCGTGTCGGCGGCGTTGCGGGCGATCGTCTTGCCGGTCTCGACGTCGCCGGTGAGCGAGACGAGCCGCACGTCCGGATGCGAGACGAGCCGCGCCCCGACCGGGACGCCGTCACCGGTGACGACGTTCAGGACGCCGGCCGGCACGACGCCGGCGGCGAGCTCGGCGAAGCGGAGGAGCGACAGCGGCGTCAGCTCCGACGGCTTCAGGATCGAGACGTTGCCGCCGGCGAGCGCCGGGCCGAGCTTCCAGACGGCCATCAGCAGCGGGTAGTTCCACGGGCAGATGCCGGCGACGATCCCGAGCGGCTCGCGCCGGATGATCGACGTCGTGCCGGGGATGTACTCGCCGGCCGATTTGCCCTCGAGGTTGCGGGCGGCGCCGGCGAAGAAGCGGAGGCCGTCGACGGCGAACTCGAGGTCGCTGCGGGCGACGCGCATCGGCTTGCCGACGTCGAGCGACTCGAGGCGCGCCAGCTCCTCGGCGTTCTCCTCCATCGTCGCCGCGAGCCGCAGCAGGAGCTCCGAGCGCTCCTTCGGCGTCGCGTCGAGCCAGCCTGGCAGCGCGCGTCCGGCCGCCTCGACCGCGGCGTCCACGTCGGCCGCGGTGCAGCGCGGGACCTCGGCGACGACCGCGCCGGTGGCCGGATTGACGATCTCCTCGACGCCACCGGAGCCGTCGACGAACGCGCCGCCGACGAGGTTTCGGAACCGAAGCCGCTCTGCCGCCTGCGCCACGCGAATAGCGTATTGCGCCATGAGCGGACACGAGAGCCAGGACCATCGTCTTCTTCCCCGAGGGGGCGTTCGGCCCGACGAACAACTGCGTCGGGATCGGCGACGTGCTGCGGCGGCGCGGCCACCGGGTCGTCTTCGTCGTCGAGGAGTCGTTCGCCGGCACGCTCGAGGCGAAGGGGTTCGAGGAGCGGCTGATGCGGCTCGCGCCCGCGCCCGCCGAGCCCGAGGAGCCGGGGCAGTTCTGGAAGGACTTCATCCGCGACACGGCGCCCGTCTTCCGCGGAGAGCACGTTCGACCAGCTCGGCGACTTCATCGCGCCGACCTGGCAGGCGCTCCTCGACGGGGCGCGCTACGTGGACGACCGGCTCGTCGAGATCCTCGGCGAGCTCGAGCCGGACGCGGTCGTCGAGGACAACGTGTGCGCGTTCCCGGCGATCCCGGCGAGCGGCCGCCCGTGGGTGCGCATCGTCTCGTGCAACCCGCTCGAGCTGAAGGATCCCGCGCTGCCGCCGCCGTTCTCGGGGCTGCCGCTCGCCGACCGGTCGGAGTGGGACGCGTTCCGGGCCGAGTACGCGCAGCGGATCGGCGCGCATGCACGCCGACTTCTCGGCGTTCTGCGTCGAGCGCGGCGCGCCGCCGCTGCCGGAGCTCGAGCTGATCCACGAGTCGCCGTGGCTCAACCTGACGCTCTACCCGGCGGAGCTCGACTACCCGCGCAGCCGGCCGCTCGCGCCCACGTGGCACAACCTCGAGACGAGCGTCCGCGCGACCGACGAGCCGTGGTCGCCGCCCGCGCACGACGGCGGGCTCGTCTACCTCAGCCTCGGCTCGCTCGGCTCCGCCGACGTCGCGCTGATGCGGCGGCTCGTCGAGGTGCTCGCCGAGACGCCGCACACCTACGTCGTCAGCCGCGGGCCCCAGCACGCCGACTACGAGCTGGCCGACAACATGGTCGGCGAGGAGTTCCTGCCGCAGACCTCCGTCCTGCCGCACGTCGACGCCGTGATCACGCACGGCGGCAACAACACGACGACCGAGTGCATGTGGTTCGGCAAGCCGATGCTCGTCCTGCCGATCTTCTGGGACCAGCACGACAACGCCCAGCGCGTGCACGAGACCGGGTACGGCGTCCGGCTGCCGACGTACGCGTTCGCGGAGGACGAGCTCGTCGCCGCGGTCGAGCGGCTGCTCGGCGACGAGGCGCTGCGCGGCCGAGCCGCCGCCGCGGGCGAGCGGCTCCGGCGGCGACCGGGAACGGCGGTCGCCGCCGACCTGATCGAGCGCGTGGCCGTCGGCGGCGAGCCGGTCCTTCGTGCCGGCTGAGGAGCTGCGGGCGGCCGTCGCGGCGCTCTCGGCCGACGCGCTCGCCGAGGAGCGGTGGTTCGGCGCGAAGGACGGGCCGGTCGGTCCGGTCGAGCTGCTGGGCTCGCTTCCGGTCGGCGGCGAGGTGCTGCTCGCGCTCCGGGTCGGCGGGGACGCGTACCTCGTCCCGGCGGCGCTCCGCGACGGGCGCATCGTCGAGGCGGAGGGCCCGCTCTGGCAGGCGCTGGCCACGGCGTGTCTCGACGGGACGACGCTCGCCGGCGACGGGATCGTGCTCGCGGGCACGGCCGGGCCGGTGCCCGCGCCGGTCGCGGCGGAGGACGTTCGTCCGCTCGGGATCGACCAGTCGAACACCTCCGTCGTGCTCGGCGGGCGCACGGTGCTCAAGTGCTACCGCCGCGTCGCACCCGGCGAGCATCCGGAGATCGAGCTGACGCGGTGGCTCAGCGGGCGCGGCCTCGCCTGCCTGCCCGCCGTGCACGGAAGCGCGACCGTCTCGCTCGGCGGCGGCGAGCCGGCGGGCGCGCTGCTCCTCCAGGACTTCGTCGCCGACGGGCGGGACGGCTGGCTCGCGGCGGAGGCGGAGCTCGGCGCGTTGCTCGACGCGGGTGACCCGAAGGCGGCGGCACGGGCGCCGGAGGCGTGGGCGCCGGGTGTCGGCCGGGCGACCGCCGAGCTGCACGCGCTGCTCGCCACGGCGGACGAGCCGGCGCTCGCACCGCGCCGCGCGACCGCGGCCGACGCGGAGCGCCTCGCCGCTCTGGCCGGCGCCGAGCTCGACGAGGCGCTCGCGCGGGTCGGCGGCGAGGCCGGCGCGGAGCTCGCCGCTGCGGCGCCCGCGCTCCGCGCCCGGTTCGCACTCTTCGCCGAGGCGGAGCCGCCGCTCCTGACGCGCGTCCACGGCGACCTCCACCTCGGCCAGTTCCTCCTTCGCGCCGACGGCATCCCTGCGCTCGTCGACTTCGAGGGCGAGCCGACGAAGAGCGCAGCCGAGCGGCGACGCCTGCCTCGCCGCTGCGCGACCTCGCCGGGCTGCTCCGCTCCGTCGACCACGCTGCGCACTGGGCGTGCCTCGCGCGCGGCGAGGAGGCCGGCCCGGTCGCCGCCGCGTGGATCGCCTCCGCGCGCGCGGCGATCCGGGTCGCCTACGAGGCGCGGCTCGCCGAGCTCGGCGCCCCACTGAGCGTCGACCCACGCCTGCTCGCCGCGTTCGAGGCCGAGAAAGCCGCGTACGAGTTCGTCTACGCCGCCCGCTTCCTGCCCTCGTGGCTCGAGGTGCCGCGGCGGGCGCTGCCGTCGGTGCTCGCGTGAACCCGGAGGGCTTCCTCGCCGACGTGCTCGCCGAGCCGGCGGTGCTGCGCGCGGTCGCCGCTGCCTACGCGGACGGCGAGGCCCTCGCGGCGCTGCCGGACGCGCGGCGCGTGCTCTTCCTCGGCATGGGCTCGTCGCGGTTCGCGGCCGGTGCCTGCGCGGCGGCGCTGCGGGCGCGCGGGCTCGACGCGTACGCGGAGTACGCGTCGACGGGGCGCCCGCAGCCCCCGTCGCCGGACACGCTCTGCGTCGCCGTCTCCGCGGGCGGCGGTTCGAAGGAGACGCTCCGCGCGCTCGAGCCGCACGCGGGCGTCAGCCGCACGGTCGCGGTGACCAACGAGCCGGACTCGCCGCTCGCCGCCGCCTGCGAGCTCGTCCTGCCGCTTCGCGCCGGCGAGGAGGCGGGCGGCGTCGCGTCGCGCACGTACCACGCGACCGTCGCGGTGCTCCAGCTGCTCGCGGCGCGGCTCGCCGGCGACGACGCGGTGCCCGTCCTCGCGCGGATCCGGCGCGCTGCCGACGTGCTCGACGAGCTGCTCGCGGGCCGCGTCGACTGGCTGCCGGAGCTCGTCGCGGCCGTGGGCGAGGGCCCGCTCTACGTCGGCGGCACCCGCCGAGCGGCTGGCCTCCGCGGAGCAGTCGGCGCTCATGCTCCGCGAAGGCCCGCGCATCCCGGCCGACGCGTGCGAGACCGGCGACTGGTCGCACGTCGACGTCTACCTCTCGAAGCACGCCGGCTACCGGCTGCTCCTCCTCGGCGGCTCGGCCTGGGAGGACGAGCTGCTCGACTGGCTGCGGCGGCGGGACGGCACGCTCGTCGCGGTCGGTCGCCCGGTCGCGGGCGCCGCGGTTCACGTCCCGTTCGACGACGCCGACGATCCCGATCTCGCCGCCCTCGTCGAGACGGCGCCCGCCGAGCTCCTCGCGTGGCAGCTGTGGCAGCGGGCCGCGGCCGGCGGCTGACGCGGCCGCTCCCTCGCCGCCGCCACGGTTTTCCACAGTTTCCACAGCGTCAGGGTGCTTCGGCATGCCGAAGCACCGTCACGCGCGTGTGCCCGGACCGTCACGCGGGCGGGCTACGCGTCGGGCGGCAGCGGCGGCTTCAGCTTGCGGGCGGCGCCCGCGCTCGCGACCACGACGAGGCCGATCGCGAGCCATGAGCGGGGCCGCAGGTGCTCGTGCAGGAAGACGAAGCCGGCGAGCGCGGCGACGGCCGGCTCGAGGCTCAGCACGACGCTGAAGACGTGCGAAGGCAGCCGGCGCAGTGCCTCGAGCTCCATCGACCACGGCAGCGCCGACGAGAGCAGCCCGACGCCGACACCCGCGCCGAGCAGCTGCGCGTCGCCGAGATGGCTGCCCGCCGAGACGATCCCCCACGGGGCCGAGAGGAGCGCGCCGATCGCCATCGCCGGCGCGAGCCCGGACGCGCCCGGAAACGCGCGCCCGACGCGGACGCCGAGCAGGATGTAGCAGGCCCAGAAGAAGCCGGCCAGCGCGGCGAGACCGAGACCGAGCGGCCGCGCGCTGCCGCCGTTCGCGAGCAGCGCGACACCGGCCCCTGCGGCCGCGACCCAGACGAGGTCGAGCGGCCGGCGCGACCCGAGCACGGCGACCGCGAGCGGTCCGAGAAACTCCACCGTGACGGCGACGCCGAGCGGCACCCGGTCGAGAGCCTCGTAGAAGGAGAGGTTCATCGAGACGAGCACGACGCCGAGCGCGACGACGAGCCGGAGCTCGCCCCGCGCTCGCCCGCGCAGGCGCGGCCGCGCGATCGCCCAGAGCGCGGCCGACCCGAAGAGCAGCCGCAGGAACACGACCCCCGGCGGCCCGAGCTCGGGGAAGATCGACTTCGCCACCGCCGCGCCGCCCTGCACGGAGCACGCGGCCCCGAGGACGAGCCCGACCGCCGACGCGCGCCGCTCGGCCGGCATCGCTACCGCTTCAGCGAGAGCGCCGCGCCGATGGCGAGCAGCGCGATCCCGACGAGGCGCGGCCAGTGCAGCGGGATCCGCTCGGAGCGGAAGAGGCCCCAGCGGTCGATCGCGGCCCCCATCACGAGCTGCCCGGCGATGAGGATGCCGACGGTCGCAGCGACGCCGATGCGGGGGCCGGCATACGTGACCGTGAAGACGATCAACAGGCCCATCACGCCGCCCATCAGCATCCACCACGGCTGGTGGAGCGCCCGCTCGTAGCCGGCGAAGCTGCGGCGCGCGATCACGAGCGCGACCGCCGCGAGGGCCGCGGTCAGCGCCGCCGAGAAGCCGAGCGCCTCCATCACGCCGATCCGCTCGCCGAGGCGCGACATCAGCGCGACCTGGATCGAGCCGGCGAGGCCGGCCGCGACGGCCAGCCCGGCTGCGAGCGTGCTCCCCGACACGCGCCTACGATATCCCGATGCTGTTCCAGCCCGAGCTGGAGGCGATGCCGCTGCGGGAGCTCGAGGCGCTCCAGCGGCAGCGGCTGCATGAACGCTTCGGGGTCGAGGTCGAGGCGCTGCCGGAGCTCCCGTTCGCGGTCAAGTCCGATCTGCGCGAGGCGTATCCCTACGGTCTGCTCCGCGTTCCGCGCGAGGAGTGCATCCGGATCCACGCCTCCTCCGGCACGCGCGGCAAGGCCACGATCGTCGCGTACACCCGCAACGACGTCGCGCTGTGGGCGGACTGCTGCGCCCGCGCGATCGCCGCCGCGGGCGGTGGGCCCGGCACGGTCGTGCACGTCGCCTACGGGTACGGCCTCTTCACCGGCGGGCTCGGGCTCCACTACGGCGCCGAGCGGCTCGGCTGCACCGTCGTCCCCGCGTCGGGCGGGAACACGCCGCGCCAGGCGCAGCTGCTCGAGGACCTCGGCGCCGAGATCCTCTGCTGCACGCCGAGCTACGCGCTCGCGATCGCCGACCACGTCTCCGAGCCGGCCCGGCTCTCGCTGCGGGCCGGTCTCTTCGGCGCCGAGCCGTGGACGGAGGGGCTGCGCGAGGCGATCGAGCACGCCTTCGACCTCGCGGCGGTCGACATCTACGGCCTCTCGGAGATCGTCGGGCCGGGTGTCTCCTCGGAGTGCCTCGAGGGCCGCGACGGCGCGCACGTGAACGAGGACCACTTCCTCGTCGAGGTCGTCGACCCCGGCACCGGCGAGCCGCTCGCGGACGGCGAGGTGGGCGAGCTCGTCTTCACGACGCTGACGAAGGAAGCGCTGCCGCTCCTGCGCTACCGCACCGGCGACCTCGCCTCGGTGACGCGCGAGCCGTGTGTGTGCGGGCGAACGTTCGCGCGGATGTCGCGCGTCGTGGGGCGCACCGACGACATGCTGATCATCCGGGGCGTCAACGTCTTCCCGAGCGAGATCGAGCGCACGCTGCTCGCGATCCCCGAGCTGGCGCCGCATTACCAGCTCGTCGTCGAGCGGCCCGGCCATCTCGACGAGCTGACCGTCGCGGCGGAGCTGCGCGAGGGCGAGGACGGGGGCGAGCGGCTCCAGGCGCTCGTCGAGGAGCGGCTCGGGCGGGCGCTCGGGCTGACGGCGCGCGTCGACCTCGGCGGGCCGGGCACGGTCGCCCGCAGCGAGGGCAAGGCGCTCCGCGTGCTCGACCGGCGCGGCTGA
>CAWFFI010000010.1:0-266127 GCA_963815005.1 uncultured Actinomycetes bacterium | reverse complement strand
CTCGGCGACGATGGGTTCATCCTGCCCCGGCATCTCGGCCGTCGCGCATTCGCAGTGAAGGCAGGAGAGAGACCGGTGCGGCCCCGGTTCCAGGCGCGCCGCGCCTCGCTCAGAGCGAGCGGGTTCGCCGGGATCCGCTCACGCGTTGCGCGGTCCGGCGTCTGCGCCGGCGACCTCGGCCCCACCACGCTCGGAGCGGCCTCGATCCGCCACCCCCACTCCTTGGGGGACTGCCACTACCCGTACCTCGGCCATCGTCTCCCCGGTGATCGAACGGATCGCCGACACGCTGACTGGGCTGGCCGGCACCTGGCCTTGATCCCGCACGCCTGTGGGAGGACGATTCGTCGGGCCACGTGGCGTGAGACCCGACGAGCACTCCGCTGCGCCAACTCCTTGCGGCGCCGCGAGTCCCGAGCCTATCACTCCGACCGGGAGCTCCGCCGGGCGGTCGGGGATCGGCCCCGCGCGGTGGCTACGCTTCGTCGTGCGACCCATAGCGATTCGGGTTCGCGTGCTCTCCAGCGACAGCCACATGGATCGGCGTCGCGCGGAGGTCCACCCTCACATAGCCGGGTCGGAGCAGGTTTCGTCGACCGAAGCTAGGGGTGGGATCGAGATGGAGACGGTGATCTTGGCGGCCGACAGGGCAAGCGCACGCGTCGGTTCCGGTCAGGCGCTACGTTCGTGCCGGCCCTCGAGGAGAGGTGAGAACGATGTTGTGGATCGCACTGCTCGTGCTGCTCGTGATCGCAGTCGTCGGCGGGATCGCGATCTCGAAGTTCCTGTTCCTCGTCCTCGTCGTCGCCCTGCTCGTCGGGCTCTTCGCGCGGAGGTCGCCGTCGCACTGAGGTTCTCGACGGAGCCTTCCCGCCACTCACCTACGCACACGGAGGTATCGAGATGGGCGTCACCGCAAGTCTGCTCCTGAGCGCCGTCGGCGCGATCCTGATCTGGGCAGTAAGCGCGACCACCAGCGGGGTGAACATCCACACCGTCGGCGTGATCCTGCTCATCGCCGGGATCGTCGGGTTCGTGATCTCGCTCTTCTTCTGGTCGAGCTGGGGAGGATTCCAAGGGGTCGGAAGCAGAACGACAGTGACCCGCGAAGAGCGTCCGCAGCCGTAGCGCCGGCGTCCCGCTTCCGCCACCCCACCGCCGGGCACGCGCCGCGGCCGGCCGAACCCGTCCACACGAAAGGGCCCGCGCTACACTTTGCGGGCGGCGCTCCAACGAACGAGGCGTCGCCCGCCAGGCGGTGGTCGCACGAGATCGACCCCGCGAGAGCCCTCCTCAGCAGCGCAGGTCGGGGCAGCCGGTCGGCCCGACCATCACGGTCGGTCACGACAGATCGTGCCGAGGAGGACCACTGGTGGACATGTTCGCGACCGATCGGCCCGACACGCGCATCCGCGCCGCTGACCGCCCGCGGAGGTCGCGTGATGCGCCGCCCGTCGCCGCAGGTGCTTCGTCTCGTCTTGCCGCTGCTCCTCGTTGCCGTGTTCGCCTACGAGCTCTCGGCATCGCGGCGCAGCACGCCGGCGCACACGACGACGGCGACCGATCTCTCGCAGCTGATCGCCCGCGTCGAGACGAAGCCCAGCTCGGTCAGCCGCGTCGTCTTCGATCCCGGCTCGCTGCTCGTGACCGCGACGCTGGCCAGCGGCGACGCGCTCACGGCGAACTATCCGAGCGACCAGTCCGCGCTCGGCCTGCAGACGCTGCTCGAGCGCAAGAAGGTCGACTTCGCCGCGAAGGCGCCGAGCCACAAGTCGGCCCTGACGTCGATCCTCGACTCGCTCCTGCCGCTGCTCCTGATCGCGGCCGTCTGGATCTTCGTGATGCGGCGGATGCGCGGCGGCGCCGGCGGCGGCCTCGGCCAGGCGATGAGCTTCGGCAAGCACAAGGCGACCCGCCTCGCCCCGGATCTGCCGAAGGTCGGCTTCAAGGACGTGGCCGGCGTCGACGAGGCGGTCGAGGAGCTGCAGGAGATCAAGGAGTTCCTCGCCGACCCGCGGCGCTTCCAGGCGCTCGGAGCGCGCATCCCAAGGGCGTGCTGCTCTACGGCCCTCCCGGAACCGGCAAGACGCTGCTCGCGCGCGCGGTCGCGGGCGAGGCGGGAGTCGCCTTCTTCTCGATCTCCGGCTCGGACTTCGTCGAGATGTTCGTCGGCGTCGGCGCCAGCCGGGTGCGCGACCTGTTCAAGGAGGCGAAGGAGGCCGCTCCCTGCATCGTCTTCGTCGACGAGCTCGACGCGGTCGGGCGCCATCGCGGCGCGGGAATCGGCGGCGGCAACGACGAGCGCGAGCAGACGCTGAACCAGCTGCTCGTCGAGATGGACGGCTTCAACGCCAACCAGAACATCATCGTGATCGGCGCCACCAACCGCCCCGACGTCCTCGATCCGGCGCTCCTGCGCCCGGGTCGCTTCGACCGGCAGATCGTCGTCGACCGCCCCGACCGCGTCGGCCGGCGCAAGATCCTCGCCGTCCATGCCAAGGGGAAGCCGCTCGCTCCCGAGGTCGACCTCGACAGCCTCGCCGCGGGGACACCGGGCCTCACCGGCGCCGAGCTCGCCAACCTGATCAACGAGGCCGCACTCCTGGCCGCGCGGCGCGGCCTGACGGCGATCGGCCAGGCCGAGCTCGAAGAAGGCGTGATGCGGGTGATCGCCGGGCCGGAGAGGAAGACGCGGGTCTTCTCGGAGCTGGAGCGCAGGATCACCGCGTACCACGAGATGGGGCACGCGCTCGTCGGACACTTCCTCGAGCACACCGACCCGGTGCACAAGATCTCGATCGTCAGCCGCGGCCAGGCGCTCGGCCTGACCGTCTCGCTGCCGACGGAGGACCGCTTCCTGACGTCGCGCTCGGCGCTGATGGACCAGCTTGCGATGGTGCTCGGGGGCCGCGCCGCCGAGGAGCTCGTCTTCCAGGAGATCACCACGGGCGCCGCGAACGATCTCGAGCGGGCGACCGCGATGGCACGGCAGATGGTCACGCGGCTGGGGATGAGCGAGAAGCTCGGGCCGCGCGTCTTCGGCTCCGATCCGCACCAGCCGTTCCTCGGGCGCGAGCTGGGAGCCGAGCCGTCCTACTCCGAGGAGATGGCGCAGGAGATCGACGAGGAGATCTACCGCCTGATCGACGACGCCCACCAGCGCGCCGCGAAGGTGCTGCTCGACCACCAGCCGGCCCTCCACGAGATCGCCGCGATCCTGATCGAGCACGAGACGATCGACAGGGAGCAGTTCGAGCGGCTCCTCCACGGCGAGCCCGCGGCCGACGTCCTGCCTGACGACACGGCGCCCAAGCCGACGGCGAGCGCCAAGACGCGACCCGCGCGCACGCGCAAGGCGAAACCGCGCCGGGCGCCGCCGGCAAAGCCCCTCCCCGGCGCCGCCGTCGCACAGGCCGCCGACCCCGACGAGCTCGCCTCGTGACGTCGCCACCGAGCCGGTGCGGTAGGAGCCGCCGTGAGCACGACCAGCGACGGCTCTCACCGACGACGGCGTCGTGTTGCGCGACGATCGAGCGACCCACTACGGTGAGGCGAAGGTGACCGACGAACCCGAGAGCGCCTCGCCGCCGCCGGACGGGGCCGCTCTCGCGGAGGCGGCACGGCATATCCAGGAGCACTCGCTCGGCGAGGCCGCCCGGATCGGGCGGCTCTCTCGCATCCGCGAGTTCGTCCTCGGAGCGCAGGACGGCCTGCTCGTGCCGCTCGGGGTCGTCACCGGCATGGCGGCCGCGCACCCCGCCCGCTCGCTGATCATCGTCGCGGGCCTCGCCGAGGCGGTTGCCGGGGCGATCTCGATGGGCGGCGGCTCCTTCCTCGCAAGCCAGGCCGAAGAGCAGCTGTACGCGTCCGAGATCGCCGCCGAGGGCCGCGAGATCGACGAGTTCCCGGAGCGGGAAACAGAGAGCTCGCCCTCGTCCTCGAGCGTGAGGGCCTCGCCCGCGAGCAGGCCGAACAGGTTGCGCAGGGACTGGCGTCGAACCCGAACGTCTTCCTCCGCACCAAGGTCGAGAAGGAGCTGGGGCTGTCACCCGACACCGGCGGCGCCGCACTCGGCGACGCGGTCGTCGTCGGTGCCACCTACCTCGCGGCCGCGATCGTCCCGCTCTGGCCCTACTTCCTCTTCTCCCTCGGCGTCGCGCTCGCGACGAGCCTCGCCTGCACGCTGCTCGCACTCTTCTCCGTGGGGGTCGCGAAGGGCCGGATCACCCGCCTCTCCCTTCTCCGCTCCGGCGTGCAGGTGATGATCGTCGGCTCGATCAGCGCCGGGGTCGGCTTCGGGATCGGCCACCTCGTCACGGCTCTCTCCGGGTAGCCGCTCCCGCGAGCGCCTGGCGAAGCAGCCGTCCGCGCAATAGAAAAAGCCCCGTTGCCAGGGCTTTTTCCGTAGCAGGCCTGTAAGCCGGATTCTGTCTCGGGCGACCATCCATCTTGGCGGCTACCCGGCTCCTCGGCGGGCCGCGTCGGCGGAGCCTGTTCGCCTTGCACCGGACGGGGTTTGGCGAGCCGGCCCTGTCGCCAGGGCCGCTGGTGGGCTCTTACCCCACCGTTTCACCCTTACCGGCTGCACCTCCGGAGAACGTGCAGCCGGCGGTCTGTTCTCTGTGCCACTTTCCGTCGGCTTTCGCCGCCTCCCTCGCGGGAGCGTCCTGCCCTGCGGTGTCCGGACTTTCCTCGACGCCCCCGGAGGGACGCCGCGGTCGCCCGGCCTGCACGGTGAATGGTAGCCCCGCTACGACGACGAGGCGGCGCCGCGGGCGGGCAGCCGCCGCTGCCGCTCCCACCGCTGCCTGAACGCGGCGAGGTCCTCGAGCAGCGTCGTGCCGTACGACGCGTACGGGAAGCCCTGGGTCAGCGCGATCGGCCCGCTGCTCGGCGGCGCCGGAGCGGTCGGCTCGATCTGCGTGTCCTCCTGCCACTCGTTCCACGACGTGACGGTGAGCAGACCGACGCGAGGGATCGACGAGCGGCCCCGCGGCGTCGAGCGACTCCGTGAACAGCGAGTCGGCGCCGGCCGACGGGCCGAGCCGGCGCGGCAGCACGTGGTGGTCCCGCCCGAGGCGGACGCCCCGGTCGTTGAAGCCGGGGAGCGCGTCCGGCACGAACGCGACGCCCTCGGCGGCGGCAACCGCGTGGTAGGCGGCAACGCGCCGTCCGACCGCCTGGAGGAACTGCGTCTGGCTCGGCCAGCCGGCGTCCTGGGTGCGGCTGTACGCCGTGTAGCCGGTGATCGCGTCGTAGAGGCCGATCCGGGCCGGGTCGGGCGCCGTGTCCCAGTCGACCTCGTCGCCGATCAGATACGGGTCGACGCCGTAGGCGGCCTCGAGATGGCTGCGGATCGCGTGGATCGCCTCGGCGACCGGCCCGCGGTAGATCCGGGACGCGTACAGCACGACGACGGGGCGCCCGTCGATCCGGTAGTAGCCGGGGTCGCCGAAGTACGTCCGCGCGATGTAGTCGAAGTCGGAGACGAGCTTCGCGATCTTCGTCGCGTCCAGCTGGATGCGGGCGTCCGGGCCGATCCCGAGCTGTTCCAGCGACTCGTAGAGCAGGGCGACCTGCGTGGGGCCGCGCGCCGGCGACGGCAGCAGGTCGTCGCGGATCGTCGTGTCGGAGAACGAGCCGGCGCCCGCCCAGCTGGCGAAGAACGCGTCGACGCCGTAGGTATGCGCCCACTCGTAGTGCTGGGCGATCACCGCCGGGTCGCGGCTGTCGTACTCGCCGAGGGCAGGCAGCTGCGGCGCCGCGAGCGCGCCGCGCAGGAAGCCCGGGCCCCAGCCGTCCCCCGCCGCGCTGTACCACGGGTAGTAGTACGCCGCGATCGCTCAGCGGCGCGGCCCCGGCGCCCGCTGCCGCGATGAGCGCCGCTGCGAGGATCGTCGGGAGGACGAGTCGGCGGATGCCGACATCGTAGGCGGCCTCGCCGGAGGCCGCCGGTCAGCCGGCGAGCGTGCCCGTCTCGCGCACCGCGCCGGCCGCCTCGACGCGGCCGTGCAGCGTCATGCCGCACTCCGGGCAGTGCACGGACGGCCCGTCGTGCAGGACGAACTCGCCGCAGACGGGACACTCGAGCGAGGCGCCGCGCAGCAGCGCGAACAGCTCCTGCTCGAGCGTCCGGTGGAGAGGCGCGACGCCGTGCATCGCCCCTACCCCAGATCCCGGAAGACGCCGACCACCTTGCCCAGAATCTGCACGTGCCGGGCGTAGATCGGCTCGAGCGCGCTGTTCTCCGGCTGTAGCCGGATGCGGCCGTCCTCGCGGTAGAACGTCTTCACCGTCGCCTCGTCGGCGCCCTCGTCGTCGCCGGCGAGCGCGACCACGATCTCGCCGTTGCGGGCGTCCTGGGCACGGCGGACGACGACGACGTCGCCCTCGAGGATCCCCGCGTCGATCATCGAGTCGCCGCGGACGCGCAGGAGGAAGTCGCCCCGCAGCGTCTCCGGCACGGCGATCTCCTCCTCGACGTTCTGCTCGGCGAGGAGCGGTCCGCCTGCGGCGATCTGGCCGAGCAGCGGCAGCTTCGGCAGCTCCGCCGCCGGCGCCTCGGCCGGACGGTCGCGACCGACGAGCTCGAGCGCGCGCGGCTTCGTCGGGTCGCGGCGCAGCAGGCCTGCCCGCTCGAGATTCGCGAGGTGCGCGTGCACCGTGGACGGCGACGCGAGCCCGACCGCTTCGCCGATCTCGCGCACCGTGGGCGGATACCCGTGCGCGTCGACGTACTCGACGAGGAAGCTCCAGATCTCGCGCTGGCGTCCGGTCAGCTCGGCTGTCTTGTCCATCCGTGGTCACGCTCCAGGGTCTCGGGAAGCTCGATGTCGAACGTGTGTTCGTCATCAGGGTAGAGACTCCTCCGGACGGAGTCAATTCGTTCCGCGAAGCCGTCGGCCTGCCGGCCGCGCCCGACGCTGAGCGGGCGCGGCTCACCACCGCTCGACTCCGAGGTGGCGCGGGCCGGCGCAGCCGGCTCGCTGCCGAGCGAGCGGAAAGCGCAGCGCGAAGGCACGCGCGCGCAGCGCGCCTGCCTCGCGCGAAGCGGGCGACGCGGCGCGGATCAGGTCATCGGGACTTGCGGGAGGAGCGTCGGCACGATGCGGCCGAGGATCTCCTCCAGGCTGGCGCCCGTGGCGGTGATGCCGTGGTTGCGCAGGCCGATGATCGCGTGCGCCGGGTCGGGCTCGGCGGCGAGCAGGTCGGCGACGTTCTGGGCCAGCTCCTCGCTGCCGCACGGGTAGTTGACCTCGGTGGCGGCGACGCCCTCGACCCAGGCGTGGACGTGCAGGATCGCGCCCACGTCGGGATGGTCGCGGTAGATCTTCCAGTGCTCGATCGCGTCGACGGAGACGCGGCGCGGCTCGACGCCCGGCGGCACGCTCAGGACGATCCGGCCCGCGTCGTCGTCGTAGCCCGACACGAGCAGGATGTCGCGCCCCGGCGTCTCGAGCTTCGACTTGTCGACGCCGCTCGCGCTCATCCAGAAGCGGGTCTCGTCGCAGCGCTCGGACAGGTTCCCGTACGAGAGGCCGCCGATGCCGTACAGCCGCTTGATGTGGCGCAGGTCGCGCTCGCTGACGAGCTCCTCGACCGGGAACGGCGCGGGCAGCAGGCCGAGCCCGTCGAGCGCGCGGCCGGCGGCGGCGATCGACTCGGTGTGCTCGTCGCCTGCCCAGAGCTCCGGCTCGAGGTCGGGCCGGAACTCGTTGTCGATCACGAGCCGGGCGCGGGCGAGCGGCGCGAGGCGGGCGACGACGCCGTCGGCGAGCGAGGCGGCGCCGTTCTCCTCGGCGACGAGGTAGCTGCCGCGCTCGAGCGTCGTGAACCAGACGCCCTGGCCGGGGACGTAGGCGAGCGAGACGTTGGCGAGCGCGCGGACGAGCATCGGGTAGCCCTCCCGCAGCGGATCGGCCGGCGGCCCGTCGAGGACGTGGAGCGCGGCGACGAACGTGCCGCGCGAGCCGCGCCGGAACGGCCGGGGCCGCTCCCGGTCGACGACGTTCACGACGAGCGCGGTCGGTGCGTCGTCGGCGAGCGGGCTCGAACCCGGCGCGCTCGAGCGCACCGTGGAGCGCCTCGACGAGGCCGGCGAGCGGCCCGGACGCAGTGCTCTCTCCAGCGATGACGTACGCCATGCGCACGAGGCTAGGGGTCGTCCGGCGCGCGCCGCATCGCGGAAAAACCCGGAAACGGCTGCTGCGCCCCGTCTCGCAGACCTCTTCTGCTTCGCCCGCTCCGCGCTGGGCAACGCGCGCTTCCGCGCGCGGTGCCCGGCGCTGCGCTTTCCGCTCGCAGACCCGCCGGTCCGGAGCGCGCGGCTGCTGCCGGCCAGCCGCAGTGAGCCGCGGCCGCACAGGTCGGCCGCGGCCACGAAAAGGGCCGCCCGCAGGCGACCCTTCGTCATGCGCTGGAGAGGACTTGAACCTGCTTGCTCCTGCTTCGCCCGCTTCGCGCTGGGCAACGCGCGCTTCGCGCGCGGTGCCCGGCGCTGCGCTTTCCGCTCGCAGAACGCGCCCCGGCTCCGCCGGGACGCGGCTGCTGCCGGCAAGCGGTGATGAGCCGCGGCCGCGCAGGTCGGCCGCGGCCACGAAAAAGCCCGGAGCCATTCGGCATCCGGGCTTCAATGCGCTGGAGAGGACTTGAACCTCCACGGCCTATGCGGCCACTAGGCCCTCAACCTAGCGCGTCTACCAATTCCGCCACCAGCGCGAGAGCGGCCGTAGTGTAGCGGCGGGCACGAGGGTGTGGGTTCTTCCGCTCGTTCGCGCGACCGACCTGTGCGGGCGCGCCCACCGCCGCCCCGCTTCCGGACCGCCGTCCGCCCCGGACGCCGTTCCCGAGCAGGAAAGCACAGCGGCGACCCGCCCGCAGGGCGCGTCCGCCGCGAAGCGGTGCGAAGGGAACAGAACTGAAGAACGTGCCCGCCGCCGCCGGCGTCGCGCGCTACTTCAGATAGTGAAACAGCGCCACCGAATTCGCGACGAAGAGGATCGCGAAGACGAGCGTGACGCGGGTCAGGTTCCGCTCGACGATGTGGGTGCCGCCCTGCGAGGTCGGCGTGAAGCCCATCCCGCCCATGCCGGCGTCGCGGCCGCTGTGCATGAGCACGGTCGCGACGAGGCCGACGACGAACAGCACCTGGGTGACTGCGAGGAACGAGACCACGGCGGAAGGGTAGCGGGAGCGCTACGCTCGCGCGGTGGCGGCGGACGAGGCGCGCGAACGCATCCGGAAGCTCCTCCTCACCGGCGACAACCGGCTGAAGCAGGGCGTCGCGCCCGAGCGGGTGCGCGAGAGCTGGGAGGAGGCGCTCGCCGTCGCGCGGGCGGCGGGGCTCGAGGAGCAGGTGCGCCCGCTCGTCGAGGTCAGGCTCGCCGACCTCGACCGGCCGGCCATCTAGCCGATGAGCGCCTGGGCGACGCTGCTCACGATCGCCGGTGTGCACGCGCTCGGACTGCTCGTCCCGGGACCGAACGTGCTCGCCGTCACCCACACGGCGCTCACGCGGTCGCGCCGCGCCGGCGTCGCGGTCGCGCTCGGCGTCACGGTCGGGGCGGTCGTCTGGTCGTCGGCGGCCTCGTTCGGGCTCGCCGCCGTCCTCACCCACGCCGCCGGGGTCGAGACCGGGCTGCGGCTCGCAGGTGCGGCCTTCCTCGTCTGGATCGGGCTCCGGCACGTCCTGGCCCGCCGGAAACCCGCCTCGACGGAGCCCGTGGAACCGCGGCTCCGGGGCGGCTCGAACCGGTCGCTCGTGGCGCGCGGGCTGCTCGTGAACCTCACGAACCCGAAGTCGATGCTCTTCTTCGCAAGCGTCTTCGCGGCGCTCGTGCCGGCGCACGCGCCGCTGTGGCTTCGCGGGGCGGCCGTCGGCGTCGTCGTCGTCGACTCGGCGATCTGGCACACGACGCTCGCGGTCGTCTTCTCGACGCGCCCGTTCGCCCGCGCCGCCCGCGCCTCGGGCGCGACCGTGCGTCGCGTCGTCGGCGGCGTCTTCGTCCTCTTCGGCGTCCGGCTCGCCTTCGGCGGGCTCTGAGCCGGGGCTCAGCGGCGCCCGGCGGCGGCGCGGGCGAGGATCGCCTCGATCCGCTCGGCCTGGCGGCAGCACGTCGTGCGCGGCGGAGGCCTCGCGGGCGGCCTCGTTCGGGCGCGGAAGCGAAGCCGCCTCGGCGAGCGCGCGCGTCAGCGCCGCGACGTCGAGCGGATCGACGAGGACGCCCGCCGCCGGGCGGCACGAACTCGGGCGGGCCGCCGACGCACGTCGCGACGACCGACCGGCCGCACGCCATCGCCTCGAGCAGCGCCTGGCCGAGCGGCTCGAGCAGGCTCGGCTGGCAGAGGACGTGGCTCTCGGCCAGGAGGCCCGGGATCTCGTCGTGCGGGACGCGGCCGACGAGGCGCACGCCGTCGCGGCCCTCGAGCGCGCCGCGCAGCGAGCCGTCGCCGGCGTAGGTCAGCGTCCCCTCGCCGAGCGCGGCGAACGCGTCGGCGAGCCGGACGACGTTCTTGCGCTCCTCGAGCGCGCCGACGCAGAGGAACCGCGGCGGGCCGTCCGGCGGCGGCGTGACGGCGAACTGCTCCCGGTCGACGCCGCTCGAGACGACCTCCGTCTTGCCGCTCGCCTCCGGCAGCCGCGTCTCGAGCTCGCGGCGCAGGTACTCCGAGACGCAGACGACGGTCGCGGCGCGGCGGACGACGAAGCGCGTGGCCGCGGCGACGCCGGGGAGCTCGCCGACGTTGCGGACGTCGCGGCCGTGGGCGGTGACGACGAGCGGCGTCCCCGGCGCGAGCGCGGCGATCAGCCCCGACGGGACGAGGAAGTGCGCGTAGACGACGTCGGGCCGGAAGCGGCGGCCGGCGCGGTGCGCCCGGGAGGCGAGCGTCAGGTAGCGGGCCTTGCCGCCGGCGCGCGTGTCGAGCACCGCCCGCTCGACCTCGTGGCCGCGCGCGACGAGCGCGCGCTCCATCTGGGCGACGAACGTGCCGAGGTCGGGCGCGTCCGGGCCCGGGTACATCTGCGAGACGAGCAGGATCCGCACCCGCGCAGCTTGACCGATCCGGGACGTCGTGGCGGCAGACGGGGCGTTCACCCCGGGCACGTCATCGTCGCATCGGCGTAAGCTCCGCGCGTGGCCCGCGTCTTCGCACAATCCGAGCTGCCGCACTGGGAGTCGACGCGCGACACGCGCGACCGGCTCGACCTCGTCACCGACAACGTCCCCGTCGGGGCGAAGCGGCTGCGGGCCGACCGGGTCGTCTACCACCCGGGCGACACGGCGGCCGCGCACTACCACGTCGGCTGCGACCACGTCTTCGTCGTGCTCGAGGGCAGCGGCGTCATGCACGCGGGCGACGAGAGCTTCCGGCTCGAGCCGGGGATGGCGGCGACGGTCGAGGAGCTCGAGACGCACTGGTTCGAGAACGACACCGACGCGAACTTCTCCTTCGTCGAGTTCTGGGCGCCGCCGCCGGCGGAGACCGTCTGGATCGACGCGGACGACACCTGAACGTGGCAGCGGGGCGCCTGAGTTCATGGCGCGCGTGATCCGGGACATGGCCGAGGGCGGCGTCGCGGTGCCGGGGCTGGCGCTGCGGCTGCTCGAGCTCGCGCCGGGGGCGCAGATGGAGCTCGCCGGCGACGGCGAGACGATGGCCTACGTCGTCGAGGGCCGCGGCGCGTCGACGCTCGGGCCGCTCGAGCCGGAGAGCCTCGTCTGGCTCGACCCCGGCGACACGCTCGACCTCGAGGCCGGCCCGGGCGGCCTGAAGCTGCTCGTCGGCCACACCGGCTGAGCGTCGGTCGTCCCAGCTAGGCGCGGGCGCGCAGCGTGTCGTACATGCCCCACTCCGCGCGGAGGGTCTCGCAGATCTCGCCGACGGTGCAGCGGGCGCGGAGGGCCTCCCGCAGCGGCGGCAGCAGGTTCGCCTCGCCCTGGGCGGTCTCGCGGACGGCGGCGAGCGCGGCGGCGGCCTGCTCGGCGTTGCGCTCGGCGCGCACCCGGGCGGTGCGTTCGAGCTGGCGCCGCTCGGCGTCGGGGTCGATGCGGAGCAGCTCGACGTGCTCCTCGCTCTCGTCGCGGTAGGCGTTGACGCCGACGATCGTGCGCTCGCCCGACTCGACCTGCTGCTGCCAGGCGAACGCGGACTGCTCGATCTCGTCCTGGACGAACCCCCGGTCGACCGCGGCGACCGCGCCGCCGAGCTCGTCGACCCGGGCGATCAGCTCCAGCGCGCGCTGCTCGAGCTCGTCCGTCGAGCGCCTCGATGAAGTAGGAGCCGCCGAGCGGGTCGGCGGTGTCGGTCGCGCCCGCCTCGGCCTGGAGGATCTGCTGGGTGCGCAGCGCGATCGTCGCCGCATGCTCGGACGGGAGCGCGAGCGCCTCGTCGAAGGAGTTCGTGTGCAGCGACTGGGCGCCGCCCGCCGCGGCGGCGAGCGCCTGGATCGCGACCCGCACGATGTTGTTCTCCGGCTGCTGCGCCGTCAGCGTCGAGCCGCCCGTCTGCGCGTGGAAGCGGAGCGCGAGCGCCTTCGGATTCGTGGCCCCGAACCGCTCCGCCATGATCCGCGCCCACAACCGGCGCGCCGCCCGGAACTTCGCCACCTCCTGGAAGAAGTGGTTGTGCGCGTTGAAGAAGAACGACAGCCGCGCCCCGAACTCGTCCGGCGAGAGCCCCGCCGCGACCGCCGCCTCGCAGTACGCGATCCCGTTCGAGAGCGTGAACGCGAGCTCCTGCACCGCGCTCGCCCCCGCCTCCCGGATGTGGTACCCCGAGATCGAGATCGTGTTCCAGTGCGGGATCCGCTCCGCGCAATACGCGAACAGATCCGTCGTCAGCCGCATCGACGGCCCGGGCGGGAAGATGTAGTTCCCGCGCGCCACGTACTCCTTGAGGATGTCGTTCTGCACCGTGCCGCGCAGGTCGGCCGGCGCGACGCCCTGCCCCTCCGCGACGAGCTCGTACAGGAGCAGCAGCAGCGCCGCCGGCGCGTTGATCGTCATCGACGTCGACACCGAGCCGAGCGGGATCCCCGCCAGCAGGATCTCCATGTCGGCGAGCGAGTCGACCGCGACCCCCGTCCGGCCGACCTCGCCGAGCGCACGCGGATCGTCCGAGTCGTAGCCGAGCTGGGTCGGCAGGTCGAACGCGATCGAGAGCCCCGTCTGGCCCCGCTCCAGCAGATAGCGGTACCGCTCGTTCGACTCCTCCGCCGACGCGAACCCCGCGTACTGGCGGATCGTCCACGGCCGGCCGCGGTACATGTCCGGGTACGGCCCCCGCGTGAACGGGAACTCGCCCGGCCCCTCCAGCTCGCCCGGCGCGTCGGCGGCCGAGTAGACCGGCTTCACCTCGATGCCGGACTCGGTACGCCGGTCGTCGGCTCCCCGCCATGCGAGGGATCGTAGAGGGCAGGGCACGCGACGGATCGGCGGCTGCGGGAATACCCCGTCTCGCCCGCCCGCTTCGGGTGACGCGAACGAGCGCATCCCACCGGCGCCGGAACCCGACGGGGGACGCTGTCCACGTGCCGCAGGCCTTTACTGAGACAGCTGCGTCAGGCATTGACGCGCGAATGGAGGAGGAGCGATGAAGGCACTGTGGCGCGTTTTCGGATTGGTCGCGGTCTGCGTGGCGGCAGGGTCGGTCGCAGCCGGCTCGAGCTTCGCCGGCGGCCCCGGCGGCGGCAACAGCGCGGACGCGCACGTCGCGAACCTCGCGAAGCAGGCGGCAAGGCTCCAGGCGGACGGGAAGCTGTCGGCGCCCGGCAGCCTCAGCGCCCTCGCCGACTGCAACTACGGCGCGACCGCTCAGGTCTTCCTGCCCTGGGGCGACGCGGCCGACTACAACCTCGCACCGCAGGGCGACCTCGCGGCGAGCGACAGCTGGTCGCTCGACGGCGCCACCGTCGTCGCCGCACACGACCCGTACTCGGGCGCCGCGGGCTCGGTCGAGCTCACCGGCCACAAGCCGAGCGCCGAGTCGCCGGTCACGTGCGTCAACCTGAACACCCCGACCATGCGGTTCTTCGTCTCGCACGCAGGCCCGCAGTCGAAGTCCGCACTCGAGGTCTACGTCCTCTACCAGGACACGAAGGGGAAGACGCGCACGCTCACGCTCGCCACCGTGAACGCGACCGACACCTGGCAGCCCTCCCCCGTGATCCCGATCGGCGTCAACGTCCTCGGCCCCGTCTCGATCGACGGCTGGACGCCGGTCTCGTTCGGCTTCACGACCCAGGGCCTCAAGCCGGGCGAGTCGTACTCGATCGACGGGCGTTTACGTCGATCCGTTCACCAGCCGATAGAGAACCGTCGGACCGTGACCGTGGGGCCGGCACCGCGCCGGCCCCACGGCGTTCCGCCCGCTGATGCCCGAGCAGAAGACATCCGCCTACGACCCCGTCGCCGAGCGGCTGCTCGCAGAGGCCCGCGAGCGGACGACGCGCCTCCTCTCGAGGCGTGAGCGGCTCGTCTACTGGAGCTCCGGGGCCGGCTTCCTCGCGGCGGCGGCCACGCTCGCGCTGCTCGGACACGATCACCGCCAGCCGGCCGCGTGGGTCATCCTCGTGCTCGTCGTCGCGTTCGCCTTCGCCTCGCGGCTCGTGTTCGAGGTCGGAAGCGGCGCCGCGGTCGCGACGCAGCTCGTCTTCGTCGAGATGCTGTTCGTCCTGCCGCCCGTCGCAGGTCCCGCTCTGGGTCGCCGCCGGCGCCCTGCTCGGCGAGCTCCCCGAGTACGTGCTCCGGATCCAGCCGCCGGAGCGCGGGCTCGTCGCTGCTGGGCAGCTCCTGGTTCTCGCTCGCCCCTGCTCTCGTCTTCGAGATCGGCGGCACGCCCACCGCCTCGCTCCAGACGCGCACGCTGCTCGTCCTCGGCGCCGCCGTGGCGGCGCAGTTCGCACTCGACCTCGTCTCGTCGGCGGCGCGCGAACGGGCGGCGCTCGGAGTCCGCCCCGCTCAGCTCGATGGCGCCGCTCGCGTGGGCGTTCTCGATCGACCTCGTCCTGACTCCCCTCGCGCTGCTCGCCGCCATCGGCGCGGAGCATGGGCAGGCGGCGCTGCTGCTGCCGCTGCCGCTGCTCGCCGTGATCGGCGTCTCGACGCTGGAGCGGCAGCGGCGGATCGACCAGGCGCTCGAGCTCTCGAACGCGTACCGCGGCACCGCCTTCCTGCTCGGCGACGTCGTCGAGGCGGACGACGAGTACACCGGCGCCCACAGCCGCGACGTGCTCGGACTCGTGCTCGCCGTCGCCGACGCGCTCCCGGTGGACGCGAGCTCCCGCCTCAACGTCGAGTTCGTCGCGCTCCTCCACGACATCGGGAAGATCCGCGTGCCGGCCGAGATCATCAACAAGCCGGGCCCGCTGACACCCGAGGAGCGGGCGATCATGAACATGCACACGATCGAGGGCCAGCGGCTGCTCGAGCGGGTCGGCGGGCGGCTGTCGGAGGTCGGCCGGATCGTCCGCTCCTGCCACGAGCACTGGGACGGCGGCGGCTACCCCGACGGGCTCGCCGGAGAGGAGATCCCGCTCGTGGCGCGGATCGTCTCGTGCTGCGACGCGTTCAGCGCGATGACGACGAACCGGCCCTACCGGCGCGCCCTGACGCTGCCCGAGGCGCTCGCCGAGCTCGAGCGCTGCCGGGGCACGCAGTTCGATCCGGCGGTCGTCGACGCGCTCCTCCGCCTCGTGCGGGGCGGACCGCTCGGCCTCGGGCGCCGGCCCGAGCTCGTGGCGTCGACGCTCGTCCGGATCGCCTAGACGGTCTCGGCGTCCCGGCTGCGGCGCGCGACGCCGTCCGCCTCGGCGGCGGCCGCGACGGCGGCGGCGACCGAGACGACGACGTCCCGGTTGAAGACGCTCGGGACGATGTAGTCGGCCGAGAGCTCCTCCTCGGAGATCGTCGCCGCGATCGCGTGCCCGGCGGCGACCTCCATCGCGTCGGTGATCGCCGAGGCGCGCACGTCGAGGGCGCCGCGGAAGATGCCGGGGAACGCGAGCACGTTGTTGATCTGGTTCGGATAGTCGGAGCGGCCGGTGGCGATCACCGCGGCGAGCCCGGCGATCTCCTCGGGCAGCACCTCGGGTGTCGGGTTCGCCATCGCGAAGACGATCGCGTCGGGGGCCATGCTGCGGATCCCCGTCGACGGAGACGGCGCCCGGCTGCGAGAGGCCGATGTAGACGTCCGCGCCCGCGAGCGCCTCGTCGGCGCTCCCCGTCTCCGCCGGCGCAGTCGCCTCGGCATAGCGCCGCTTCACCGACGTGAGGTCGTCGCGGCCGGCGTGGACGACGCCCTTGCTGTCGCAGCCGACGACCGTGCGCACACCCGCGGCCTGGAGGATCTGCGTCACCGCGACGCCGGCGGCGCCGATGCCGGTGACGACGACCTTCACGTCCTCGATCCGCTTGCCGACGACGCGCAGCGCGTTCAGGAACGCGGCGAGGACGACGACCGCGGTGCCGTGCTGGTCGTCGTGGAAGACCGGGATGTCGAGCCGCTCGCGCAGCCGCTCCTCGATCTCGAAGCAGCGCGGCCCGGAGATGTCCTCGAGGTTGATGCCGCCGAAGCCGGGCGCGATCGCCTCGACCGCGGCGACGATCTCGTCGACGTCCTTCGTCGCGAGCGCGATCGGCCAGGCGTCGACGCCGCCGAACTCCTTGAACAGGAGCGCCTTGCCCTCCATCACCGGCATCGCGGCCTCGGGGCCGATGTCGCCGAGCCCGAGCACGGCGCTGCCGTCGGTGACGACCGCGACCGTGTTCCGCTTGACGGTCAGGTTCCACGCCTTCTCGGGATCGTCGGCGATCGCCTGGCAGACGCGCGCGACGCCGGGCGTGTACGCCATCGAGAGGTCGTCGCGCGTCTTCACCGGCGCGTTCGAGCTCATGTGGATCTTGCCGCCGAGGTGGAGCAGGAACGTGCGGTCGGAGACGGCCTCGACCTCGATCCCCGGGACGGCGCGGCACGCGGCGACGATCGCGTCGGCGTGGTCGGCGTCGGTGGCGAGGACGGAGACGTCGCGGATCTTCGCGCCGGCCTCGACGCGGACGAGGTCGATCGCGTCGAGCAGGCCGCCGGCGTCGGCGATCACGCGGGCGAGGTCGGCGAACGAGCCCGGGCTGTCGACCAGGCGGACGCGCAGAGTGACCGAGAAGGAAGCGGAGTAGTGGCTCATGGGGCGGCATCCTTGCGGCTCGAGACGCCGCGTGCATCCGTGATTTTCCGATTAGACCCGGCCGGCGGTTCTCCTTTCGCGCGGCCGCGGCTCACCACACACGCCAGGATGCGCGGGCGAGGAAGAGACCGTGGCCGGCCCGGTTCGTGCACGTCACGCCGGTGGTGCGCGAGCGGCACGTGAACGGGCCTGCGTGCCAGGCGCCGCCGTAGGGCACCGTCGTGTACACCGGGCGCTGCGTGGCCGGGCTCCAGAGGATCCCGCCGGAGCAGAGCAGCCGGCCGCGGCCGGTCGCCGCGAGGCTGAAGCCGTGCCAGTCGACGCCCATCCCGTCCGGGCCGAGGCAGCGGCGCTGGAGCGCCGCACCGTAGTCGGCGTGCCCGAGCGAGCAGATGAGCAGCGCCGGCGGGCCGGAACCTCGAGGCAGCGGATGTTCCCGGAGGGCGAGAGCAGGCCGGGGATCGGCGTCTTCGCGGCGGCGGGCGCGGCGAACGCGAGGGCGAGGGCGAGAGCCGGGACGAGCCCGCGGCGGAGGTGCATTCCCGCGAGCGTACTCACGGCGCGGCCGCCCGGGAAGGACGGTTCGGGGCGCGATGAAGCGGCGGCTGCGGACGCGCAGCCGCCGGCCGTCCCCGCCGGCGGCAAGCGGCGGCGCGAGGTCGGCGTCGCGGCTGACGAGCGCCGCGTAGCGCCCGCCGGCGGCGAGCAGCTCCTCGTGGCGGCCGATCTCGACGACGCGGCCGCGGTCGAGGACGACGATCTGCTCGGCGTCGCGCACGGTCGAGAGCCGGTGGGCGATCGCGATCGTCGTCCGCCCCGCCGAGAGCCGGTCGAGCGCCTCCTGCACGAGCCGCTCCGTCTCGGTGTCGAGCGACGAGGTCGCCTCGTCGAGGACGAGGATCGGCGGGTTGCGCAGGATCGTCCGCGCGATCGCCATCCGCTGCTTCTCGCCGCCGGAGAAGCGGTAGCCGCGCTCGCCGACCATCGTGTCGTAGCCGTCCGGCAGCGCCGCGAGCACGTGGTGGATGCGCGCCGCCTCCGCCGCCGCCTCGATCTCCGCGTCGGTCGCGTCCGGCTTCGCGAAGCGGAGGTTCTCGCGCACCGAGGCGTGGAAGAGATACGTCTCCTGCGAGACGACGCCGACGAGATCCGTCAGCGCCTTGAAGGACAGGTCGCGCACGTCGACGCCGCCGATCGTGACCGCGCCGCGCCCGACGTCGTACAGCCGCGCCGCGAGATAGCCGAGCGTCGTCTTGCCGGAGCCCGTCTCGCCGACGAGCGCCGTCGTCGTCCCCTCCGGCACGGTGAAGCTGACGTCCTCGAGCGTCCACGCGCCGTCCGCTCCCGGCCTCGTAGCCGAACCAGACGCGGTCGAAGACGACGTCGCCGGGCCGCGCGGAGTCGCGCGCGCCGGGCTTCTCGGCGATGTCCACGGGCGCGTCGAGGTACTCGAAGATCCGGTCGAAGAGCGCGAGCGAGGTCTGCACGTCGAGCGAGACGCCGAGCAGCGAGCCGACCGGGAAGAACAGCCGCGTCTGGAGCGTCGTGAACGAGACGAGCATCGGCACCGACACGTGCGAGCCGTGCGCGAGCGCGAGCCCGCCGAACCAGTAGACCGCGGCCGGCATGACCGCGAAGCTCGTCTGGATCGAGGCCATCACCCAGCGGCCGGCCATCCGCTGCCGCACCTCGAGGTCGGCGAGCCGCAGCGAGTCGGCCTCGAAGCGGTCGGCGAGCTCGTCCGTCCGCCCCATCGTCTTGCCGAGCAGGATCCCGGAGACCGAGAGCGACTCCTGCACCTGGCTCGAGATGTCGGCGAGCGTCTCCTGCGTCGTCTTCGCGATCTTCCGCCGCTCGGCCCCGACCCGCCGGGTCAGCACGACGAACACCGGGATCAGCGCGAGCGCGAACAGCGACAGCTGCCAGCTGAGCAGGAGCATGCCGACGATCGTCGCGACGACGGTGGTCACGTTCTGGGCGATCGAGGTGGCGGTGTTCGTGACGACGTTCTGGACGCCGCCGATGTCGTTCGAGATCCGCGACTGCACCTCGCCGGTGCGCGTGCGCGTGAAGAAGGCGAGCGAGAGCCGCTGCAGGTGGCGGAAGACGGCGGCGCGCAGGTCGTGCATCACGCGCTGGCCGACCTGGTTCGACATCAGCGTCTGCACGACGCCGAGAGCGCCGGTGACGACCGCGATCGCGATCATCCCGCCGGCGCTCCAGGAGAGCGCGGTGGTGTCGTGGCTGCCGATCGCCTCGAGGGCGCGCTTGAGCAGGAAGGCCGGGACGACGCCGAGCGCGGCGCTGACGACGATCAGCCCGAGCAGGCCCGTGAGCCGCAGCCGGTAGGGCCCGAAGAGCGGGCCGATGCGGCGCAGGTTCGCCCGCCGCACCGCCGGGTCGGCCGGACGCTCGGGCGGCGGCGCCGACGAGTGGAAGAACATCCCCATCCTCGGAGCAGGGTACGCCGTGCGGCACACTCTCAGGCGTGCGCGTCACCGTCCGTCTCTTCGCCGGCCTGCGCGAGCGCGCGGGCGTCGCGCGGCTCGAGCTCGAGGACGTGGCGACCGTCGACGACGTCTGGCCGCGGCTCGGCCTCGGCGACGAGCCGCCCGGTCTCGTCCACGCCGTCAACCGCGTCTACGTCGAGCGCGGGCACGTGCTCGCAGGACGGCGACGAGGTGGCGCTGATCCCGCCCGTCAGCGGCGGCGCGTGCCGGATCCTCGCCACGCCGCTCGACCTCGCCGCCGCCGTGGCCGAGGTCGAGACGGACGAGGCGGGCGCGATCGCGACGTTCGTCGGCACGGTGCGCCGCCGCTCGCGCGGCCGCGACGTCCAGTTCCTCGACTACGAGGCGTTCGAGGAGATGGCCGAGCCGATGCTCGACCGGCTCGTGGCCGATCTGACCGAGCGGCACGGGCTCTGCGCCGTCGCGATCCACCACCGGATCGGCCGCGTCGAGATCGGCGAGCCGAGCGTCGTGATCGCCGTCTCCGCCGCGCACCGCGCCGCCGCCCTCGAGGCGTGCCGCGAGGCGATCGACACGCTGAAGGAGACGATCCCGCTCTGGAAGAAAGAGGTGTACGCGGGCGGCGAGGAATGGATCGGAAGGGGATCGTGAACGAGCTACCGCGAGTACGAGCCGATCCAGCCGGGCGGCGGCTTCAGCCTGAAGAAGACGCTGGAGCGGATCGGCGGGCTCGCCGTCCTGATCGGCGGCACCGCGCTCAAGTGGGGCTTCGTGTTCGCGAAGTTCTTCGGCTTCTTCATCTCCGTCGCCGCCTACACGTTCTGGTTCGGGAGCTGGACGTTCGCGCTCGGCTTCGTGCTGATGATCCTCGTCCACGAGCTCGGGCACGCGATCGAGGCGCGCCGCCAGGGCCTCGAGGTCTCGGCGCCGACGTTCATCCCGTTCATCGGCGCGTACGTGACGATCCGCCACGCGGGCCTCTCGCCGTGGCGGAACGCGCTCATCTCGCTCGCCGGCCCCTTCGCGGGCGGGCTCGCGGCCGCGGCCGTGTGGGCGGTCGGCGCGGCCCGCGGCTCGAACATGCTCGAGGTGCTCGCGAACATGGGCTTCCTCCTCAACGCGTTCAACCTGCTCCCGATCGGCTTCCTCGACGGCGGCTCGATCTACCGCTCCGCGGTCGAGGCGTGGCGGATGCCGGTGATCCGCTTCGAGGGCGCCGTGCCGGTGGAGGCGTTCGCGCCCGACCGGGCGCGCGCGCTCGCGATCTCCGCGCTCTACGTCGGCCTCGCGGCGCTGCTCGTGATCGGGCTGCTCGCGACCCGGCCGAACGGGGCGCTGTGAGCTCGAACCACGACCGGGGCATGTTCGAGGCGCACGAGACGCCGGAGGATCTGCGCCGCCACACCGAGTCGATCGGCGAACGAGTTCCTCGCCGGCTTCGAGGCGGTCGACCGGATCGACCGGCCCGCCGCGGCCTTCTTCGGCTCGGCGCGCGCGCCCGAGGGCTCGCGGCCGTACGAGCTCGCCCGCGCGACCGCGCGCCTCTTCGGCGAGGCGGGCTGGGCGGTCGTCACCGGCGGCGGCCCCGGCGTGATGGAGGCGGCGAACCGCGGCTGCAAGGAGGGCGACGGCCTCTCGGTCGGCTTCAACATCGAGCTGCCGCACGAGCAGGGGCTCAACCCCTACGTCGACCTCTCGCTCACGTTCCACCACTTCTACGCGCGCAAGACGATGTTCGTGAAGGCGGCGGAGGGGTTCTGCGTCTTCCCCGGCGGCTTCGGCACCGCCGACGAGCTGTTCGAGTCGCTGACGCTGATCCAGACGGGCAAGGTGCTGCACTTCCCCGTCGTCCTGCTCGACGAGGCCTACTGGACGCCGCTGCTCGACTGGGTGCGCGACCGCGCCGTCGCCGAGGGGATGGTCTCGCCCGACGGATCTCGCGCTCCTGACCGTGACCGACGAGCCGGCGGTCGCGCTCGGGCACGTGCTCGCCGGCTACGCGCGGCTGAACGGCGACGGCCCGCCGGATAGCTCAAGCCCGCTCGCGGCGCGCTGCCGATGAGTGGGTCGGTGCTCCGGACTCGTCGTCCCTCCCAGCGCGACCTTGCGCTGCTCGTGGCGCAGCTGCCGCAGTCGTTCGTCTGGACGACCGACCGGGAGCTCCGCCTCACGTCGATCGCCGGCGGCGCCGTCGCGCTGCTCGGGATCGACGATCCGGACGAGGTCGTGGGCCGCGACCTCGCGACGCTGCTCGGCGGCACGACCTCGGACGGCGGCACGACGATCCTCGACGCGCACCGGCGCGCGCTCGCGGGCGAGTCGGCGACGTTCGTCGAGCACTGGCGCCGGTGGGCGTTCGACGTCCACGTCGAGCCGCTCCGCGACGAGGAACGCATCGTCGGCGCCGGCGGCATCGCGCTCGACGCGTCGAAGCGCGTCGCCGCGGAGCAGGCGCTGACCCGGTCGGAGGTGCGCTTCCGGATGCTCGTCGAGCGGCTGCCGTCGCTCGTCACGTACGTCAACCCGCTCGGGCTGCCGATCACGACGACGTACATCAGCCCGCAGATCGAGGACCTGCTCGGCTTCCCGGCCGAGCGCTGGCTGGACGAGGCCGACTTCTGGGTCAGCCGCGTGCATCCGGACGACCGCGACACGGTGCGTCGCGGCGGCGGAGCGCACGCGCGAGTCCGGCGAGGCCTTCCGCGCCGAGTACCGGCTGATCGCGAGCGACGGCCGCATCGTCTCCGTCCGCGACGAGACGGTGCCCGTCGCACGACGAGCACGGCGAGCCGCTGTTCCTGCAGGGCTTCCTGCTCGATCTCGGCCGCCGCGAGGACGCCGCGGCTCTCGCGCGGCTCTAGCGCGCGCGGCGGCGGGGTAGCCTTTCCGGCCGTGGAGCTCAGGGATCTGCCGTCGGTGGACGAGCTGGCCCGCGCGGCCGGCGACCCGCTCGCGGTCGAGGCGGCCCGCGCGGTGCTCGCGCGGGCCCGCGACGAGATCCGCGCCGGCGCCGAGCCGGGCGACCTGGCCGCGCGCCTGCGCGACGAGCTCGCGGCCGCGCGGGCGCCGGGCCTGCGCCGCGTCCTCAACGCGACCGGCGTGCTCGTGCACACGAACCTCGGCCGCGCGCCGCTCCCCGAGGAGGCGCTCGCCCGCGTCGTCGACGCGGCGCGCGGCTACTCGAACCTCGAGCTCGACCTGGACGAGGGCGTGCGCGGCTCGCGCCAGGATCACCTCGCCGGGATCCTCCACCGCCTGACCGGCGCCGAGGCGGCGCTCGTCGTCAACAACAACGCCGGCGCGGTGCTGCTCGCGCTCGCCGCGCTCGCCGAGGGCCGCGAGGTGATCGTCTCGCGCGGCGAGCTGATCGAGATCGGCGACGGCTTCCGGATCCCCGACGTGCTCGCCCGCTCCGGCGCGCGGCTCGTCGAGGTCGGGACGACGAACCGGACGCGCGCCGCCGACTACGAGCGCGCGCTCGGCGACGAGACGGCGCTGCTCCTGCGCGTGCACCAGTCGAACTTCCGCGTCGTCGGCTTCACCGAGCTGCCGCGCCTCGAGGAGCTGGCCGCCGTCGCGCACGGCCGTGGGCTGCCGCTCGTCGACGACCTCGGCTCCGGCGCCCTCCAGCCAAGTAACACGTTGTCACTAGGTGACCGGGAGCCGACGGCGCGCGAGTCGCTCGCGGCGGGCGCCGACCTCGTCTGCTTCTCCGGCGACAAGCTGCTCGGCGGGCCGCAGGCGGGGATCGTCGTCGGCCGCGCCGACCTCGTCGAGAAGCTGCGCCGCCATCCGCTGCAGCGGGCGCTGCGGATCGACAAGCTCTCGCTCGCGGCGCTCGAGGGGACGCTGCTGCTCCACCTCGACGCGCCGGAGCGGATCCCGGTGCTGCGGATGCTCGCGCAGGAGCCGGCGGCGGTGCGGGCGCGGGCCGAGCGGCTCGCGGCGGCGACCGGCGGCGCGGTCGAGGAGACGACGGGCCGGGTCGGCGGCGGCGCGCTGCCGCTCGCCGAGCTGCCGAGCTTCGCGTGCTCGCTCGAGGAGTCGCTCGCGGCGCCGCTGCGCGCCGGCGAGCCGCCGGTGGTCGGGATCGTCCGCGACGGCAGGCTCCTGCTCGACTGCCTGACGCTGACCGACGCCGAGGCCGACGAGGTCGCGGCCGCCGTCGCCCGCGCCCGCGCCTGAGCGGCGGGCTCGGCGTCACACATCCGTCACGCCCAGGTCACACGAGCGGGCGCCTCGCCCGTGCCCGGAACCGGCGGAGCGAGGCCGGTCTCCCCGGTTTTCCACAACCCCGGTGCTTCGGCATGCCGAAGCACCGTCACGGGGAGCTGACGGAATCGTCAACGGCGGCCCGGCTCCGACGCCGGCGCTCGGCGGCGGCCGGCGCGCGAGGCGGTAGCGTCCTCGTCATGCCACTGACCGTCGGCACCGCGGGCCACATCGACCACGGCAAGACGACGCTCGTCGAGGCGCTGACGGGCAAGAACACCGACCGGCTGCCGGCCGAGCAGGAGCGCGGCATCTCGATCGACCTCGGCTACGCGCCGCTCGAGCTGCCGGACGGGACGCAGCTGTCGCTCGTCGACGTGCCCGGCCACGAGCGGTTCGTGCGGACGATGGTCGCCGGCGCGACCGGGATCGACCTCTTCCTGCTCGTGATCGACGCGGGCGAGGGCGCGCGCCCGCAGACGCACGAGCACCTCGCGATCCTGCGCCTGCTCGGGATCGAGCGCGGCGTCGTCGCGCTGACGAAGACCGACGCCGTCGACCCGGAGCTCGCCGAGCTCGCGCGCGCCGAGGCCGAGGAGCTCGTCCCCGGCGCGCCGGTCGTGGCCTGCAGCGCCCGCACCGGCGCCGGGCTCGACGAGCTGCGCGCGGCGCTCGCGGAGGTCGCCGCCGGCGCGGGCGCCGCCCGCGGCGGCACCGCGACACGCCTGTACGTCGACCGCGTGTTCACGCTGCGCGGGATCGGCACGGTCGCGACGGGCACGCTCTGGTCGGGCTCGCTCGGCGAGGGCGACGAGCTGCGCGTCGAGCCGGCGGGACGCGACGTGCGCGTCCGCAGCGTCCAGGTGCACGACCGCCCGGTCGAGCGGGCGGAGGCGGGGCAGCGGGTCGCGGTCGCGCTCCCGGGCGTCGAGCGCACCGAGCTCCGCCGCGGCGACGCGCTCGTCACGCCGGGCGCGTTCCCGGCGAGCTACCGGCTCGACGTCGCGCTCGACCGAGCTCGCGGAGATCCCGGCGCGCGTGCGCGTCCACCACGGCACCGCCGACGTCCTCGCCCGGGTCGTCCGCGCAGGCGAGCGGTACGCGCAGCTGCGGCTCGCCGAGCCGGTGGTCGCGGCGCGCGGCGACCGCGTCGTCCTGCGTGCGGGCACGACCGTCGGCGGCGGCGTCGTGCTCGATCCGGCGCCGCCGCGGCACGCGAGCACGGAGCGGCTGGAGCTCGTCGAGCGGGGAGAGATCGCAGCGACCGTCCACGAGCCGGTGCGCGAGGAGACGCTCCGCCATCTCGCCGACGGCCCCCTCGAGGGCGTCGAGCGCGCGGGCGGCTGGGTCTTCTCACGCTCCTGGCTCGACGGCCTGCGCGCCGGGCTGGAGCGGCGGATCGGCGAGGCCGACCCGCTCGACCCGGGGGTGCCGCCGCCGCCGGCGCCGTGGGCGGCCGCGGTCGAGCCGCTGCTCGGGCTCGAGCGCCGCGGCGCGAAGCTCTACCGGCCGGGCGCCGCCGCCGAGCTCGGCGCCCGCGCCGACGCCGCCGCCGCGCTCGAGGCGGAGCTCGGGCTCGAGCCCGTGCGCGTGGACGACCGGACGCTCGCCCGCTTCCTCGAGGAGCAGGGACGGCTCGTCCGCGTCGGAGACGGCCTCGCGGTCGCGCCGGCCGCGTACGAGCAGGCCCGCGCGGCGCTCGTCGCCGAATGCGAGGCGGCGGGCCGGATCACGCTCGCGCGCTTCCGCGACCTGCTCGGCGTCGGCCGCAAGACCGCCCAGCTCCTGCTCGAGCGCTTCGACGCGGACGGCCTCACGCGCCGCGTCGGCGACGAGCGCGTGCTGCGGCGCCGCGGCTGAGACGGCCGCGGCGGCGCCTCCAGCGTCTGCCGACGGCGTTGCGCGCCTCGACGAGCGTAGCCGACGCAGGTCTCCTCGTCGGGCGGCCGGAGCCGCACCCACTCGCGCAAGCCCGGATCCGAGCTCGCCGAAGCCGCCGCCGCCCGGCGTCTCGATCCGGACGACGTCGCCCGCGGCGAGCTGCCGTGTCACCTTCGCCGGCTGCTCCTCGCCGTTCACGAGCGTCCGGCCGCGCGCGCCGTCGGCGCCGCCGCGCGCGCCCCTCGGCGCACGCGCGCGCCGCTCCGCGAGCACCGAGAGCCGGCAGTCCTCGAGCACGCGCAGCTCGCGCACGACACCGTCGCCGCCGCGCTGCGCCCCCGCGCCGCCGGAGCCCTCGCGCAGGCTCCAGCGCTCGACCCGCAGCGGGTACGAGAGCTCGAGCGCCTCGACCGGCGTGATCAGCGTGTTCGACATCGCGACGTGGACGCCGCTCGGCCCGTCCGCGTCCGGGCAGGCGCCCTGGCCGCCGCCGATCGTCTCGTAGTACGTGAAGCGGGCGCTCCCGAGCGCGACGTTGTTCATCGTCCCCTGCCCCTGCGCAGGCACCGGTAGCGCCTCGCCGAACGCGCGGAAGACGGTGTCGACGATGCGCGACGAGGTCTCCGTGTTGCCGGCGACGACCGCGGCCGGCGGGCGCGCGTTCACGAGGCAGCCCGCCGGCGCGGTGACGGTGACGGGCGCGAAGGCGCCGCCCGAGGCGGGCAGGTCGGGCTCGGTGAGGCAGCGGACGACGAAGTAGCAGGCCGAGCGCGTCACCGCGAGCGGGCAGTTCAGGTTGCCGGAGTCCTGCGGCGCGGTGCCGGCGAAGTCGATCCGGATCTCGTCGCCGGCGACCTCGACGGCGCAGCGGATCGCGAGCTCGCCGGCCACGGCCTCGACGACGTCCTCGGCCTGCCAGCGCCCGTCGGGGAGCGCCGCGATCGCGGCCCGCACCATCCGCTCCGAGTAGGCGTACAGCTCGTCCATCGCCGCCGCGACGCGCTCCCGCCCGCGCCGCGCGCACAGCTCGTCGATGCGCCGCTCGGCGAGCCGGTGCGCCGCGATCTGGGCGCGCAGGTCGCCGCGCCGCTCGTCCGGGTTGCGCGCGTTCGCGAGGAAGAGCGCGACGACCTCGTCGGTGAGCCGCACCGGCGGCAGGATCAGCCCCTCCTGGTACAGCTCGCGCGAGAACGCGGGCAGGCTCGCCGGCTCCATCCCGCCGACGTCGGCGTGGTGGGCGCGCGAGACCGCGTAGCCGAGCGCGGTGCGCGAGACGAGCGTCACGTCCGGCAGGTGCGTGCCGCCGGTGTAGGGGTCGTTGAGGACGCACGTCTCGCCGGGCGCGAGGCCGAGCCCCATCGCCGCGGCGACCGCGTCGGGCATCGCGCCGAGGTGGACGGGGATGTGCTCGGCCTGCGCGACCATCCGGCCCGCCTCGTCGAAGATCGCCGTCGAGCAGTCGCGCCGCTCCTTGATGTTCGCCGAGAAGGCGGAGCGGATCAGCACCGCGCCCATCTCCTCGGCGACCGCGCGCAGCGCGCTGCCGAGCACCTGGAGCTCGACGTCCATCATCGGCGCAGCACCAGCGTCCCGTCGTCGTTCGTCTCGCCGTGCCAGCCGGCGGGCACCCAGCACGTCGCGCCGGGGAGCTCCACCAGCTCGGGCCCCTCGACCTTGTAACACGTTGTCACTTGGAAGGACACGTCCGGGCCGGGCACGACGTCGGCGGTGCGCACGGCGACGAGCTCGATCTCCCGCGCCGGGTCGGCGTACCCGTAGCGCTCCTCGTGCGCGCGGTGGAACGCGGCGGCGAGGTCCGGCTGGAGCGGCACGGTCAGCTCGAACGACTGGCCGCGGTAGCGGAGATCGGCCTCGCCCGCGGCCGGCAGCTCGGCGACCTCGGCCAGCGGGCGCACGTGCGAGACGACGCGGTCGCGCCGCTCGTCGCTCGCGACGAGGCCGAGCGCGGAGAGGACGCCGGCCGCCTGCGGGACGAGCACCGCTCTCGATCCCGAGCTCCTCCGCGAGCGCGCACGCGTGCAGCGGGCCGGCGCCGCCGAACGCGACGAGCGCGAAGTCGCGCGGGTCGTGGCCGCGCTCGACCGAGACGACCCGCAGCGCGCGCAGCATCTCCGCGTTCACGACCTCGATCGCCGCCGCCGGGTCGATGTCGCCCAGCGCCGCGGCCGCCGCGTCCCGGTCGAGGACGAGCCCGCCGGGCAGCTCCGCCGGCAGCCGCCCGAGCAGGAGGTTCGCGTCGGTCACGGTCGCGCCGCCGCCCGCGCCGTAGCAGGCGGGCCCGGGATGCGCGCCCGCCGACTCCGGGCCCGACGCGGATCGCGCCGCCCGCGTCGCGCCGCACGAGCGAGCCGCCGCCCGCCCCGACGGTGTGGAGGTCGACCGTGGCGAGCCGGATCGGGAAGCCGCCGACGTCGTGCCCGGCGACGCGCTCGGCGCGGCCGCCCGGCAGCAGGCAGACGTCGGTCGAGGTGCCGCCCATGTCGAACGCGATCGCGTTCTCGAATCCGGCCCGCCGTGCCACGATCCCGGCGCCGACGACCCCGCCCGCCGGCCCGGAGACGAGGATCGTCGCCGGATGCGCGGCCGCCTCGTCCACGGTCGCGACGCCGCCGGAGGAGAGCATCACGAGCGGCTCCGGCAGCCCCGCCTCGCGCGCCCCCGCCGCGAGCGCGCGCAGGTAGCGCGCGGCGACGGGTGCGAGGTACGCGTCGGCGGCGGTCGTCGAGGCGCGCTCGTACTCGCGGAACTCCGGCGCGACCTCGTGCGAGGCGACGACGTGGACGCCGGGATGCCGCCGCCGCAGCTCGTCGGCGACCGCCCGCTCGTGCGCGTCGTCCCGGAACGAGAAGAGCAGGCACACCGCGACCGCCTCGGCGTCGCCGACGTCCGGCAGCGTCGCGAGGTCGAGCGGCTCGAGCTCGCCGTCGGGGCCGAGCCGGCCGCGCACGCCGTGGCAGCGCTCGAGCGGGACGAGCGGCTCCGGGTGCGCCGCGCAGAGCCGGTAGAGGTGCGCGCGGGTCTGCCGGCGCAGGTGGAGCAGGTGCTCGAAGCCCTCGTTGCCGACGTAGGCCGTCCGCGCGCCGCGCCGCTCGAGCAGCGCGTTCGTCGCCACCGTCGTCCCGTGCGCGAACCGCTCGACGCCCGTGCTCCGGCGCCGACCGCGCGCGCGGCCGCGAGCACCGACTCCTCCTGCCGCTCGGCGGTCGGCACCTTCGCCGTGCGCACCTCGCCGTCCACGAGCAGGACGGCGTCGGTGAAGGTGCCGCCGACGTCGACGCCCAGGATCGCCACGTGCGTACTCTGCATCCCCGTGCCGGTCCGCGCCTTCCTCTTCGACTTCGACGGCCTGATCCTCGACACGGAGGTGCCGTCGCGCGCGGGCTGGCAGTGGCTCTACCGCGAGCACGGCCACGAGCTGCCGCCGGAGAAGTGGGCGCTCGTCGTCGGGACGCTCGAGGCGTGGGACCCGATGGCGCACCTGGAGCAGCTCGTCGGCGGGCCGCTCGACCGGGAGGCGCTGAACGAGCGCCGCTACGCGCACGAGCTGTCGCTGATCGAGGCGGAGACGCTGCGGCCCGGCGTCGCCGAGTACCTCGCCGCGGCGCGGCGGCACGGCCTGAAGCGGGCGATCGTCTCCAGCTCGAGCGTCCGCTGGATCGACCTGCACCTGCGCCGGCTCGAGGAGGCCGTCGGCTGGGACCTGATCCTCGCGGCCGACCACGACCCGGCGCGCGCGAAGCCCGCGCCGACGCTCTACCTCGAGGCGCTCGAGCGGCTGGCGTCGCGGCGGACGAGGCGGTCGTGTTCGAGGACTCGCCGAACGGGATCCGGGCGGCGAAGGCGGCGGGGATCTTCTGCGTCGGCGTCCCGAACGGCGTCACGCGCGAGCTCGGGCTCGACGAGGCCGACCTCGTGCTCGACTCGCTCGCCGACCTGCCGCCGGACGAGCTGCTCGCGCGCTTGGCCTAGAACGCGAGCCGGACGAGCGCGGTCGCGACCGCGCCGGCGACGACGGCGACCCAGATCGGCGCCCGGACGGCCACCGCGACTGCACCCGCGACGACGCCGGCGAGGCGCGCGTCGAGGACGAGCGCGCGGCCGTTCGCGAAGCCCTCCGCCACGACGAGCGCGGCGAGGATCGCGGGGCCGAGGAGCGAGAGCAGCTCGGTCAGCCTGCGCGGCAGCCGTCCGCCCGGCGAGCCCGACCGGGCCGACCGCCTTCAACGCGACCGTGCCGACGCCGATCGCGACGACGGAGGCCCAGGCGGCGCTCACACGCTCCTCCGCAGGCCCGCGAGCACGCCGGCGGTCGCGGCGACGATCGGGATCCCCGGCGGCACGAACGGGGTCAGGAGCGCGGCGATCGCGGCGCCGGTGCAGGCGGCGGCGACCGGCCGGCGGCCGCGGAGCTGGGAGCCGAGCAGCGCGACGAAGAGCGCGGCGAACGCGCCGTCGAGCCCGAACGAGCCGGGATCGCCGATCAGCGAGCCGAGCAGCGCACCCGCCGCGGTGCCGCCGACCCACGCGAACCAGAGCGAGACGCCGACGCCGAGCATCACGGGCCGCTGGAACGCGGCGGTGCCGCCGCCGGCGAGCGCCCACGACTCGTCGACGACGAGCTGCGCCTCGCCGAGCCGCCGCAGCGCGTGGCCGCGGAACGACTGCGCGACGCTGATCCCGATCGGCGCGTAGCGCGCGTTCAGGAGCAGCGCGGCGACGATCGCGGCCGCGACGCCGCCGCCCGCGCCGAGGACGGAGACCGCGGCGACCTGCGCCGAGCCGGCGAACGTCGTCGCCGACATCACGACGGCGGCGAGGGCGCCGAAGTGCGCCGTGCGCGCGAGCACGCCGAAGGAGGCGCCGAGCGCGAACGCGGCGGGGACGAGCGGCGCGGCGACGCGGACGCCTCTACGCACGGACGGCGCGTCTCCGGCGGAACGTGCGCGCCTTCTCCCGGTTCCCGCAGACGCTCATCGAGCACCACTGCCGCGAGCGGTTGCGGGCGTTGTCGACGAAGGCCCAGCGGCAGCTGTCGGAGCGGCACGCCTTGAGCCGCTGCCACGAGCCGTCGGCCATCGCCTCGCCCGCGGCGGCGAGCACGGCGCCGACGCCGCCGGCGGGTGCGTCGAACCGGATCCCGCGCGTCCCGAACCGCACCGCGATCCCCTCGCTCCGCGGGCGACCGCGTCGAGCGTCGCCGTCGCCGCCTCGCGGTCCTCGTCGCCGCCGTTGTTGACGTGCATGAGCGCGCGCAGCGCCTCGCGCAGCTCGCGCGCGGCGGCCGCGTCGGCGGCGCCCGGCCGGCCGTGCCAGAGCCCGCGGGCGCGCAGCCAGTCGCCGAGCCCGCGCGCGTCCGCGAGCTCGTCCGCACCGCTCTCGCGGTCGAGCGTGTTGACGAAGTCGACGATCAGCTGAAGCTCGGGCTTGACGAGGCTCATAACCACTAAATAGCTTATCACTGGTTACTACGACGAGGAGGACCGATGAGCGGGTGGAGCACGACGCATCTGGATGAGATCACGGCCGGGAACGACCCCGCCTGGGCGCCGATCCGGCACCACTTCGGGATCGGCGCGTTCGGCGTCAACGGCTGGCGCGGCGGCGCGGGCGACGAGGTGATCGGGCGGCACGACGAGGCCGGAGACGGCCACGAGGAGCTCTACCTCGTGCTGAGCGGACACGCGACGTTCGAGGTCGGCGGCGAGCAGGTCGACGCCCCGGCCGGCACGCTCGTGTTCGTCGGCGACCCGCGGCTCGAGCGCGCGGCGGTCGCGACCGCGGACGGCACGGCCGTGCTCGCGCTCGGCGGCTGGGCGGGCCGCGCGTTCGAGCCGTCGGAGTGGGAGACCTCCGCGCTCGGTGGCTGAGCTCCTCGGCGAGCTCCCGCTCAGGGGCGCGGGCGGCGAGCCGGTCGGGCTGCGGCGGACGCTCGCCTCGCACGGCGTCGCGACGCTGCCGCCGCAGCGGCTCGACGAGGAGGCGTGGACGCTCGAGACGACGCTTGCGCTCCCCGGCGGCGGCGCGCGCACGGTCTCCGTCCGCGCCGGGTCGCGCGGCCGGGCGGCGGTCGCGCTCGTCGCCGGGCGCACCGGCGCGCGGCAGCGGGAGGCGCTGCTCGCGACGGTCGCCCACATGCTGCGGCTGGACGAGGATCTCTCGCCGTTCTACGCGCTCGCCGCCGCCGACCCCGACCTCGCCTGGGTGACGGCGGGCGCGGGCCGGATGGTGCGCAGCCCGACGGTCTTCGAGGACGTGGTCAAGACCGTCTGCACGACGAACTGCTCGTGGGCGCTGACGACGAAGATGGCGACGGCGCTCGTCGAGCACCTCGGCGAGCGGTCACCCGACGGGCGGCGGGCCTTCCCCACGCCGGCGGCGATGGCGGCGGCGGACGAGTCCTTCTACCGGGAGGTCGCCCGCTCCGGCTACCGGGCGCCGTACCTGCGGGCGCTCGCCGCGTCGGTCGCGTCCGGCGAGGTCGACCTCGAGGCGCTCGCCGATCCGGAGCTCCCCGACGACGAGGCGGCGGCGCGCCTGCTCGCGCTCCCGGGCATCGGCCCGTACGGCGCCGCGCACGTGATGCTGACGAGCCTCGGCCGCTACTCGCGGCTCGTGCTCGACTCGTGGACGCGCCCGACGTACGCGCGCCTCGTCGGCCGCGCGACGAAGGACGCGACGATCGAGCGCCGCTTCCGCCGCTACCGCGAGTGGGCGGGCCTCGCGTTCTGGCTCACGCTGACGCGCGACTGGGTCGCCGGAGGCATGACCCCGCCGGACCCGGGCCGATCCCGCTCGGCCCTGCCGGCGGGAGCTCAGGCGGCCGCGCCGGCGGGCTCGACGGCCTGGCGCACCGCGGCCTCGAGCTCCGGCAGCGACGCCGGGAACGGGACGATCGTGACCTCGCCGAGCAGCTGCTCGTAGCGGGCGGCGTGCTGCTCGGGCACGTGGAGCACCGTCGCGATGCTGCCTGCGCGCTCGCCGACCGCCTGGACGATCGGCAGGGCGACGTCGAGCGGCAGCGCCGTGAGGATCACGTCGGCGGAGTCGACCGCCGAGCACGAGCCCTCCCAGACGAGCGAGCAGCGGCTGCAGTCGGGGCCTTCGGGCTGGGGGCCGCTGCACGTGGCGACGTTGTAGCCGAGCGACGTGAAGTGGTCTGCGTACGCCCACGCGTCGGGATCCTCGATCAGCAGCCGCGGCCGGCCGGGGCTGTCGTCGAAGTGGGCGTCGATCGTCGCGATCCGGTGCTTCATCATCATCCACCTCCACCGTGCATTGCGGGATGGTCAGACGATCACGGACACCCGCCGGGCACCCATCCGCGAATCCCCTGAACGTCGCTGCGCGAGACCCACAATCCGCCCGCCCGCGCCGCGACGACTACGCTCTCGAGCGGAGCGGCACGGGCCCGGTGGCCCAGCCGGTCTTCAAAACCGGTGAGGTCGTGTAACCCACGGCTGGGTAGGTTCGACTCCTGCGCCGCTCCGTTCGCGCTTCGCCCGCTTCGCGGCGACGCGTCCACCGCCTCCGGCGGCGCACGGGTCGCTGCTGTGCTTTCCGCTCGCTCGGCAAGCGAGCCGCCGGAGGCGGCTCGCGCCACCGGGCGACCCCGCGTCGCGAGCCGCGCCCGCGCAGGTCGGTCGCGGCGACAGAACAGCGTCCTGCGCAGCCGAGCTAGCCGGCCTGCTCCGGCTCGGGGTCGCCGCGGACGACGAGCACCGGGCACGGCGCGTGGTGGAGCACCGCCGACGAGACGCTCCCGAACAGGAGCCGCCGGACACCGCTCCAGCCGTGCGAGCCGATCACGATCAGCGTCGCCTCGCGCTCCGCCGCGAGCGAGCAGACCTCGTCGGCCGGCATCCCTTCCGCGAGGAGCGCCTCCGGCTCGAGGCCCGCGGCGCGCGCGGTGGCGACGGCGGTCTCGAACGCCTCGCGCGCGCGGTCGCGCACGACGTCCTCGACCTCCGGCACGGCGACGAGCGGCTCGTAGGCGAACCCGGTCACCGGGACGTGCCAGACGGTGACGATCGTGAGCGGCCAGCCGGTCGCGCCGGCGAGGTCGACCGCTTCGGCGACGGCCTTCGCCGCGGAGGGCGAGCCGTCGGTGGCGAGCAGGATGCGTGCCATCACTCCTCCTTGTCCCACCGAGCGTGCCCGCGCGGCGACGCGGCCGCATCGGGTGCGCGGCCGATCGTCGCTGCGGGTTTTCCGTTGCTCCCTAGAGCGGCCGGGCGGGCGGGCCCGACGAGACCGGCTCCGGCCGCCGGCTCGGCGGCGTCCTCGAGCTTCGCGCGCAGCTCGGCCACGCGGCCGACGAGCGGGGTCAGGTCGCCGTGCTCGAGCGCGCCGGCGTCGACGAGCTCCGCCGTCTTCTTGCCGAGCTCGACGTACGCGCCGTGCAGATCCTTGCGCGCCTGCACGTCCTCGACGCCCTCTTTCGCCTTCTGCGCGGCCGTCTCGGCCGCGGCCTTCGCCTTGTCCAGGAACCCCATCGCGTCCTCCTCTAGGTGTTGAACAGTCCGCCGAGCGGCCCCGACCGCTCGCCCTGGTTGCGCCCGATGACCCGCCTCGACGATGCGGTCGACCGTCCGCGAGAACGGCAGCGTCTGCAGCGTCACCTTGCCGGGCCCGGAGAGATGGACGAGGAACAGGCCCTCGCCGCCGAAGAGGCTCTTCTTGATCCCGCCCTGCAGCTTGACCTCGTAGCGCACGCTCGGCTCGAGCGCGACGACGCAGCCGGTGTCGACCTGGAGCCGCTCGCCCTCGGCGAGGTCGAAGTCGACGAAGTCGCCGCCGCCGTGGATCCAGACCGTGCCGCGGCCGGTCAGCCGCTGCAGGAAGAAGCCCTCGCCGCCGCCGGTGAGGCCCGCGCCGAGCGAGCGGGCGCTGACCGCCTCGATCGCCACCTCGCCGCTGTTGGCGAGGTAGGCGTGCTTCTCGCAGATCAGCTCGCCGTCGAGCTCGACCTGCCGGATCGAGCCGGGGAACGGCCCGCAGATGCCGACGACGCCGTCGCCGTGCGCGGTGTACGTCGTCAGGAACATGCTCTCGCCTGCGAGCAGCTTCCGCTTCAGGCCGCCCATCAGCCCGCCCTGCAGCTCGGCGTCCATCGTCACGTCGCCGGACAGGAACATCATCGCCCCCGCCTCGGCGACGAGCTTCTCGCCGGCCGCGAGCGAGATGACGACCGCCGGCGCGTGCCCCTCGCGAATCGTTGCGTCCACTGCGCCTCCCGTTGCGCTCGAAACCCCAAGTGGGGATTCTCCAGCCGGAGGAGCCTCCGATCATCCGGGAGGACGCTGAAGCTACTCGGGCTGCATCTCGTCGAGCGCCGCGCGGCCCTGCTCGTGGACGCGCCGACGGCGCTCCTCGGGCGAGGCCTCCGGCTCCGGCGGCGCCTCGTCGCCGGCTCGGCTCGCCGGCTCGCGCCGGGCCTCGTCGAGCTTCGCGCGCAGCTCGTCCGCGCGCGGGTCGGCGCCCGCGGCGCCTCTCCGGCGCCGCAGCGGGAGCGGGAAGCGCACCGCCGCGGACGGCGGCGCAGGAGCCGGAAGGCGGCCGCTCCACCGGCCGCGCCGGCCAGCCAGGCAGTCAGGCGGCGCACGGGCGCGATGCTACACTGGCCGCCGCTTCCTGCCCCGTCATCGTGCCGTTCGTCCCGAGCGGCGCCGGCAGTCGGGGCCGACGTACGAGACCATGGGAAGGGAGGACATCGGGACTGTGACGACCTACGAGATCCTGCTCATGCTGGACCCGGAGCACGCCGAGGCCCGTCAGGACGAGATCGTGGCACGGGTGCGCGAGCTCGTCGAGACCGGCGGCGGCACGTGGCGCAGCCACGACCCCTGGGGCCGGCGTCGCCTCGCCTACGAGATCGACCACAAGGCCGAGGGCGTCTACCACCTCGTCGTGTTCGACGCCGACGCGGCGACGCTCGACGAGATCACCCGCGTGCTCAAGATCGACGACGCGGTGATGCGCCTGCTCGCCACCAAGCACATCGAGGGCTCCCGGTTGAGCGCTCCGCGCGACGAGACCCCCGTTCCCGCCGCAGCCCCGCGCGACGAGACCCCTGCCCCCGCCGCAGCCCCGCGCGACGAGGTCGCCGCCCCCGCTGCGGCCCCCGCCGTCCCCGAGCCGGAGTACGCTGAGGCGAACACCAGTTCGGACGAGGAGTAGGAGGGAACCCCATGGCAGCGAGCATCAACCGGGTCGTGCTGGTCGGGAACCTGACCCGCGACCCCGAGTTGCGGCACACCCCGGGCGGCACGCCCGTGTGCAGCCTGCGCATCGCCGTGAACAGCCGGCGCCGCGACGAGTCCGGCCAGTGGTCGGACAAGCCGAACTACTTCAGCGTCTCCGTCTTCGGCAACCAGGCCGAGAGCTGCGCCCAGTACCTCGCCAAGGGACGCCCCGTCGCGATCGACGGCCGCCTCGACTGGCGCGAGTGGCAGGCGCAGGACGGCGCGAAGCGCGAGGCGGTCGAGATCGTGGCCGAGAGCGTCCAGTTCCTCGGCGGCCGCGGCGACGGCGAGATCCCCGGCGGCGGCTCGGCCGGCAACCAGTTCGTCCCGTCCGGCGCGGCCTCCGGAGACGGCCGACTTCCCGGCAGCGGCCGACGACGACATCCCGTTCTAGGAGAGGTATGGCACGCGAGAGAACACAGCAGCGGAAGCGGCCCGGCGGGCCCGCAGGGGCGATCAAGCGTCGCAACTGCTACTTCTGCAAGGACCACATCGCCGAGGTCGACTACAAGAACGTCAACCAGCTCCGGCGCTACATCTCGGAGAAGGGCAAGATCCGCAGCCGCCGCATCACGGGCGCCTGCCGCCGCCACCAGGTGCAGGTCGCCACGGCGGTCAAGCGGGCCCGCGAGATGGCGTTGCTGCCGTACGTCGCCGAGGGCGTCGAGGGCAGCGAGCGCGGCGGCGGACGGCGCGACCGCGGCGATCGCGGCGACCGCGGGGATCGCTGATGGACGTCATCCTGCTCTCGGACGTCGACCACGTCGGCCTGCGCGGTGAGGTCGTCTCGGTCGCACGCGGGTACGCCCGCAACTTCCTGCTCCCCCGCCGGCTCGCCGAGGAGGCGACCGCGGCGCGGGTGGCGGAGCTGCGCAAGCGCGAGGCCGGACGGGCCCGGCACGAGGCGAAGACGGCCGACCAGGCCCGGGAGATCGCCGGCGCGCTCGCGAAGGTCGTCCTGCGCTTCGAGGTGAAGGCCGGCCCGACCGGGTCGCTCTTCGGCTCGGTCACGCCGACGAACATCGCCGACGAGATCTGGGAGCACGAGCAAGATCCGCGTCGACCGGCGCAAGATCGGCATCGACACGATCAAGCGGATCGGCCGCTACGACGTGCCGATCGACGTCTTCGCCGACGTCAGCGTCGACGGTGCAGACGCTCGTCGTGCCCGAGGGCGGCGAGCTGCCCTCCGACGAGGAGCTCGCGGCGATGGAGGCCGAGGAGGCCGCGGCCCGCCGCGTCGCCGCCGGGCTGCCGCCCGAGGAGGAGCCGGCCGCCGTCGAGGAGCCCGAGCCGCTCCCCGAGCCGGCCGCCGAGCCGAGACCGAGGCCGAGCCGGCCGAGGAGGAGCCCGACTGGCGCGCCGACGCCGAGGCCGCTCTCGGCGACGAGCGCTACTAGCCCGGCACCCGCTTCCCGCTCGTCACGAACGGCGCCCGCAAGGCGCCGTTCGTCGTTCCACAGGCCCGCCGGTGCCTGTGGACAGCCGCAGAAACTTCCCGCTCAGAGCGGAAGAACCATCCACAGATGCACCGTCCGGCACTGCCTGCAATGATGAGCGATTCGCCTGCAAATGACAGCAAAAGACAGGGACGGAACGGACATTTCACCAGGTGGCAATCACCCCCGGAGACTGCTGGAATCCGGTGCCGTGGCCCAGCTCGCACCCGTCCCCGCCGACGGCTCCGTCGGTGCGCCCGTCCCGCCCCAGAACCTCGAGGCGGAGGAGTCGGTCCTCGGCGCGATCATGCTCTCGCCGGGCGCGATCGGCGTCGTCGGCGAGATCCTCGAGCGCGGGCGACTTCTACCGCGAGTCGCACGCGAAGATCTACCGGGCCGCGCTCGCGCTCGAGCAGCGCAGCGAGCCGGTCGACGCGATCACGCTCGTCGACGAGCTCGACCAGCGGGGCGACCTCGAGGCGGTCGGCGGCCGCGTCCGCGTCCACGAGCTCGCCGCGCTCGTGCCCGCCTCCGCGAACGTCGCCCACTACGCGAAGATCGTCCACGAGATGGCGACGCTGCGCGGGCTCGTCCGCACGGGCAGCGAGATCGCCCGGCTCGGCCTCGAGCGGCCCGGCGAGACGCCCGACCTCGTCGACCAGGCCGAGCAGCTCCTCTTCCAGCTCTCGCAGTCGCGGGTCACGAGCGACTTCACCGACATCGAGTCGCTGCTGAAGGAGAGCTTCGAGCGGATCACCGCCCTCTACGAGTCCGGCGTCGAGGTGACCGGCACGCCGTCCGGCTTCAAGGAGCTCGACCGGATCACGTCCGGCTTCCAGCCCGGCAACCTGATCATCGTCGCCGCCCGCCCGTCGATGGGGAAGTCGGCGCTCGCGCTCTGCATGGCCGCGAACCTCGGCGTCCGCAAGGGCGTCCCGGTCGGCCTGTTCACGCTCGAGATGTCGAAGGCCGAGGTGACGCAGCGGCTGATGTGCAGCGAGGGCAAGGTCGAGTCGCAGCGGCTCCGCACCGGCAAGCTCGCGCCGGACGACTGGCCCCGCCTCACCGCCGCGTGCGACAAGCTCTCGAAGGCGCCGATCTACGTCGACGACAGCGGCACGATCAACCTGATGGAGGTGCGCTCGAAGGCGCGCCGGCTCAAGGCGCGGCGCCCCGACCTCGGGCTGATCGTCGTCGACTACCTCCAGCTGATGACCTCCGGCGGCACGGTCGAGAACCGGGTGCAGGAGGTCTCGCAGATCTCGCGCTCGCTGAAGATGCTCGCGCGCGACCTCGAGGTGCCGATCGTCGCGCTCTCGCAGCTCTCGCGCGCCGTCGAGCAGCGCACCGACAAGCGCCCGCTCCTCTCCGACCTGCGCGAGTCCGGCTCGATCGAGCAGGACGCGGACGTCGTCATGTTCATCTACCGCGACGAGTACTACAACGAGGACTCCGACCAGCAGGGTCTCGCCGAGGTGATCGTCGCGAAGCACCGCAACGGGCCGACCGACTCGCTCAAGCTCTCGTTCCTCAAGCGCTACGCGAAGTTCGCCGACCTCGCAGCCGCATGAGCGCGCGGCGGCGAGCCGGCCTCGAGATCGGTCAGACCGAGACGATCGCGCGCCGCGTGACGAACTTCAGCGTGCTCTGCAACCGCTGCGCCCAGGAAGAGCGACGGCGAGGGCTGGGCCGGCGCCACGTTCGCCGGCCGGCTTGATCTCGACCTGGAACGTGGCATATTTCTATGTCGTAACGGGCATGCGGTGCGCGTGCAGCGTGCGCGAGCCGCCGCCGGCCCGGCGTCCACGGTCGCGGCCTGACCTGCAAAGGAGAGGGTGCCCGTGATCCATTCCAAGCGCGTCGAGTGCACGTCGCCCATCGTGGCGGTCAGCATCACCCGCTGGGACGACGAGACCGGCGAGGCCGAGCGCGTCCGAGTACGGCCACGACGGCCGCCTCGTGCGCCGCGCCGTCGTCGAGCGCTTCCCGCGCGAGGCCTGGGCCGACGACGTCGTCGGCGAGGCGATCTGGTTCGACGGGAACGGCCGCGAGACGCGCCGGGCGCCGGTCCTGCTCGGCCGCTCGCGCGCGCTCGACTAGGCGACCGCTACTCCCACTCCTCCTCGCGCAGCTCGAGCATCGGCACGCGCAGCCGCCGCGCCGCCGAGGGGATCGTCGCCGCCTGGAGCGTCACCGAGATCGCGACGACGACGAAGACGATCAGGTAGATCCGCTCCGCGTGGTCGACCGCGCCGAGCAGCGCGAACGACGCGAGCAGGATCGGCACCGCGCCCTTCAGCCCGGCCCAGACGACGAACGCGCGCTCGCCCCGGGTCAGGTCGATCGGCGCCAGCAGCGGCGCGAGCGCGAGCGGCCGCACGACGAAGATCCCGAGCACGGCGAGCACGAGCCCGTCGCTCCAGACGCCGCCGTGGAACACGTCGCCGAGGTGGATCGTGAGGCCGAGCGCGACGAACACGACGATCTCGGCGAGGCTCGCGAGCGAGGTGTGGAAGCGGGCGACCGCGCGCTTGCCCTGGAACGAGGCGTCGCCGACGAGCACGCCGGCGATGTACGCGGCGAGGAAGCCCGGAGCCGTGCGCGTACGAGGCGACACCGAAGACGAGCCCGGCGAACGCGAGCGTGCGCAGCGGGCCGAGCGACTCGTCGCGGAGCGGCAGCCGCACGAGCAGCGGGTGGAGCGCGAGCGCCGCGACGACGCCGATCGCGAGACCGATCAGGAGCGAGTCGAAGAACTCGAGGATCGCGCTCCCGACGGAGCCGCCCCCGGTCGCCGCCTGGATCATCACGAGCGTCAGCGCGATCCCGACCGGGTCGTTCGCGCCCGACTCGCCCTCGAGGATCGTCCCGGTGCGCCCGGCGATCTCGTGGCGGCCCATCACCGAGAACATGATCGCCGGGTCCGTGGGCGCGAGCGCCGCGCCGAGCACGCCCGACGTCGACCACTGGAACCCGAGCAGGTAGTGGGCCGCGAGCGCGAGCAGCCCGGCCGTGATGAACGTGCCGACGAGGCCGAGCGAGACGATCGGCACGGCCGCGTCGCGGAAGCGCCGCCAGCCGACGCGCAGGCCGCCGTCGAAGAGGATCACCGCGAGCGCGACCGACGCGAGCCGCTCGACGTCGCGGATCGAGAGGTGCGAGAGGCCGGGGAAGACGTCCGAGGCGACGGCGGCGACGATCAGGAAGAGCGCGCCCGGCGGGATCCGGAACCGCTCCGCGAGCCGCGACGTGACGACCGCTGCGAGGAAGGCCCCCGCGACGATCGAGATCCAGCCGCCGAAGTGCGTGAGCTCGGCCACGATGCTGAGCGTACGTTCTGCGGCCGCGCGCAGGCGAAGCGACCGCCAATCCGGACGACTCGTCCGCCGCCACGTCCCCTCCGTCCGGCACACTTCGGCTCGTGCCAGCGACCGTCATCGTCGGCGCGCAGTGGGGTGACGAGGGCAAGGGCAAGATCGTCGACCTGCTCGCGCAGCACTCGGACGTCGTCTGCCGCTACCAGGGCGGCCCCAATGCCGGCCACACGATCGTCGTCGGCGAGGAGACGTACAAGATCCGGGCCCTCCCGAGCGGGATCGTCCGCGGCATCCCGTGTGTGATCGGCAACGGCTGCGTCGTCGACCCCGAGGTGCTGATCGGCGAGCTGGACGAGTTCGAGCGCCGCGGCCACTCGACCGGCGAGGTCTACGTCTCCGGCAACGCCCATCTGATCATGCCGTGGCACGTCGCGATCGACGGCGCGAGCGAGCGGCGGCTCGGCAAGCTCGCGATCGGGACGACGCGCCGCGGGATCGGCCCCTGCTACGCCGACAAGGCGATGCGGCTCGGGATCCGCGTCCAGGACGTCCTCGACCCGAAGATCCTCCGCCAGAAGATCGAGGTCGCGCTCGCCGAGAAGAACCTCTGGCTCGAGCGCGTCTACGAGTCGGAGCCGTTCGACCTCGAGACCGTCGCCGCGCAGTACGAGACGTACGCGCAGCGGCTGCGCCCGTACGTCGCCGACACGTCGCTCTACGTCGACAACGCGCTCCGCGACGGCAAGGTCGTCCTCTTCGAGGGCGCGCAGGCGACGCTGCTCGACCTCGACCACGGCACGTATCCGTTCGTCACCTCGTCGAACCCGGTGGCCGCGAACGCAGCGACCGGCGTCGGCGTCGGCCCGGGCCGGCTCGACCGGATCATCGGCGTCGCGAAGGCGTACGTGACCCGCGTCGGCGAGGGGCCGTTCCCGACCGAGATCGAGGGCCCCGACCACGACCGGGTGCGCGAGATCGGGCACGAGTACGGCACCGTCACCGGCCGGAGCCGCCGCTGCGGCTGGCTCGACCTCGTCGCGCTCCGCTACGCGGTGCGGGTGAACGGGATCGACCAGCTCGCGCTGACGAAGCTCGACGTCCTCTCCGAGTTCGCCGAGCTGCCGGTCTGCACGCACTACCGGCTGCGCGACGGCAGCGAGACGCCCGACTTCCCCGCGCACCAGAGCGACTTCCATGCCGCCGCGCCGGTGTACGAGACGCTGCCCGGCTGGCAGCAGCCGCTCGACGCGTGCTCCTCGATGGACGACCTCCCCGACGCGGCGCGCCGCTACGTCGAGTTCGTCGAGCACGAGCTCGACGTCGAGGTGACGCTCGTCGGCACCGGCGCCGACCGCGAGCGCATCCTGACTGCCTGAGCGAGCCGCTGCGCGGCTCGCTCTGTTCCCTTCGCACCGCTTCGCTTTGCTGCTCGGGAACAGCGTCGTCTGCGAAACGGTGGTCCGGAAGCGGGGCCGCGGTGGGCCGCGCCCGAGCGCGGTCGGGCACGGCGAACGGCCTGGCGCACGTCCCTGCGCCACCGGGGGCCTCCTAGACTGACGACGTGGACGCCGACGCGCTCGCGGTCCTCGAGTACCCGGCGATCGTCGAGCGCCTCGCGGCGGCGACCGCGACCCCGCAGGGCGCGGCGCTCGCGGCGGCGCTCGAGCCGTCCGGCGACCGGCCGAGGTCGCCCGGCGGCAGGCGCTGACCGCCGAGGCGGTCGCGCTCCTCGACGAGGCCGCCGAGCCGGACCTCGCCGGCGCGACCGAGTCCGCCGCGAGGCCGAGCACGCCGCGCGCGGCGGCCTGCTCGGGCCGGCCGAGCTCGGCGCGGTGGCCCGGACGATCGACGCCGGGCTCGGCGCGCGCGCACGCGCTCGAGGCGGCGGGCGAGCTCGCGCCGCTCCTCCACGACCGGCTCGAGCCGGTCGACCCGGCGCTCGCGACCGTCCGGGACGCCGTCCGCCGGTGCGTCGAGGACGACGGCTCCGACCTGCGCGACTCGGCGTCGGCCGAGCTGCGGCGGCTCCGCCGGGAGCTGCAGACCGGCAGGCAGCGCATCGCCGCCGAGCTCGAGCGCCTCGCCCGCTCCCCGGAGCTCGACGAGTTCCTCCAGGAGCGCTTCGTCACCCAGCGCGCCGGCCGCCCGGTGCTGGCGGTGAAGGCGTCGGCGCGCGGCCGCGTCCCCGGTCTCGTCCACGACGCCTCGAGCAGCGGCGAGACGCTGTTCGTGGAGCCGTTCGCGGTCGTCGAGCGGAGCAACCGGCTCGCGGAGGCGGCGAGCGCGGAACGCGACGAGGTCGCGCGCATCCTCCGCGGGCTCTCGGAGGAGGTCGGCGCGCGGGGCGAGGCGCTCGCCGCGCTCGTCGAGGCCGTCGCCGACGTCGACCTCGCGCTCGCCTGCGGCGCCGTGTCGCGCGGCTGGCGCGGCACCCCCGTCACGGTCTCGACCGACGTCCGTCTGCTCGGCGCGCGCCACCCGCTGCTCGACCGCGACGCCGCGGTGCCGATCGACCTCGACCTCGCAGGCCTGCGGGCGCTCGTCGTCAGCGGCCCGAACACCGGCGGCAAGACGGTGGCGCTGAAGACGCTCGGCCTCGCCGCCCTGCTCCACCAGGCCGGGCTGCGGCCGCCCGCCGTCGAGGCCGCGCTCCCGGTCTTCGACCGGGTGCTCGCGGACATCGGCGACCGCCAGTCGATCGAGATGAGCCTCTCGACGTTCTCGGGCCACCTCCGGCGGATCGTCGAGATCCTCGACGACGGCGGACGAGCGCTCGCTCGTGCTCCTCGACGAGCTCGCCGCGGGCACCGATCCGGACGAGGGCTCGGCGCTCGCGCAGGCGCTCGTCGCCCGCCTCGCCGGGCAGGCGCGGCTCGACCGTCGTGACGACGCACTTCCCGGAGCTGAAGGAGTGGGCGAGCGCCACCGACGGCGTCGCGAACGCCGCCACCGGCTTCGACCCCGAGACGCATGCGCCCCTCTACCGGCTCGCGATCGGCCGGCGCCGGCACGTCACGGGCCCTGCAGGTGGCGGAGCAGCTCGGGCTCGACCCCGCGCTCGTCGCCGACGCGCGGGCGCGCATCGAGCCGGCGCGCGCCCGCACGGAGGAGCTGCTCGCCGAGGCCGAGGCGGCCGAGCAGCGCGCCGCCGAGGCGCTCGCCGCGGCCCAGCGCCGGGCCGACGAGGCCGACCAGCTCGGGCGCAGCTGCGCGACCGCGAGGCCGAGCTGCGCGCGGAGATCGAGGCCGTCCGGGCCGCCGCCGCCGAGGACCGGCGGCGCGCCGTCGAGGCGACGGAGCGGGAGCTCGCGGAGGCCGCGCGACGGAGCTGCGCGAGCTCCGCGAGGAGATCCGGGCCGCGCGGCGCGGGAGCGGGAGCGCCGCCGCGCCGACCCGGCAGGCGCCCCGCGCGCGGAGCGCGAGCGCGACCGGCGCCTCGGGGCCGCCTCGGCGCGGGCGGCGCGCGCCGAGCAGGCGCTGCGCGCGCTCGACGAGCCGGTCGAGACGACGGCGCCGCTCGCCGAGGGAGACCCGGTCGAGTGCCGGAGCTCGGCGTCCGCGGCACGATCGTGCGGATCGACGCCGCCGACGCCGAGGTGATCGGCCCCGGCGGCTCACGGGTCCGCGTGCCGCTCGACCGGCTTCGCCCCGATCCGCGCGGCGCCGCGTCCGCGGCTGCGCCCGAGCCGGCGGTGCGGATCCAGGCGAGCGCGCGGGCAGACGTCCCGGACGAGCTCGACGTGCGCGGGCTGCGCGCCCAGGAGGCGCGCGAGGCGGTGCGGTCGTTCGTCGACGACGCGGCGCTCGCCGGCCTCCCGCGCGTCCGCGTCGTCCACGGCCGCGGCACCGGCGCCGTCCGCTCCGCCGTGCGCGAGGAGCTCGCGGCCCACCGGCTCGTCACCAGCCACGAGTCCGACTCCGCCGACGGCGCGACCGTCGTCCATCTCGACTAGCGAGGGCGCTGACCGGCTTCGAGCCGCGCGAGATCCGCCGGCTCGTTCACGTTCGCGAGCAGGGCCGGGTCGAGCGCGACCCGGGCGACGTCGAGCTCCGCGAGCGCGTCGCGCAGCCGGAGCTCGCCGGCGGCGAGCCGGCGCTCGAGCACCGGCAGGGCGCGCCGCCGGTAGGCGGCCGGGAGCGGGTCGGTCTCGGACACGGCGGCGTCGCGGCAGGCCGCCGCGAGCGCCCGGAGCGCGGCCGCGTCCACGAGCGGGCAGTCGACCGGCAGGAAGACGACGACCTCGGTCGCGGCCGCGCGCAGCCCGCCGACGATCCCGGCGAGCGACGCCCGCACCTCGCACCCGTCGTCGACGACCGGGAACGGCAGCTCGAGCCCGTCCGCCGTCTTGCCGACCGCGATCCGCACGGGAAACGCCTCGCCCGAGCACGCGCCAGGTCCGCTCGGCGAGCGTCTCGCCGCCGAGCCGCGCGAGCGCCTTCGGCGAGCCGAAGCGCCTGCTCGCCCCGCCGACGAGCAGGACGCCGGTTACGCCTGGATCCGCCACGCCTCGGTGTAGACGTTCGCCGAGCCGCCGCGGACGAAGCCGCAGAGCGTGACGCCGCGGTCGGCCGCGAGCTCGACCGCGAGGCTCGACGGCGCGCCGACCGCGACGAGCACCGGGCAGCCCGCGACGGCCGCCTTCTGCACGAGCTCGAACGAGAGGCGCCCGCTCACGCACACGACCGAGTCGGCGAGCGGCAGCGCTCCGGCGCGGAACGCCCAGCCGACGACCTTGTCGAACGCGTTGTGCCGGCCGACGTCCTCGCGCACGCAGAGCGGCTCGCCCGCCGCGGAGAAGAGCCCCGTCGCGTGCAGCCCGCCGGTCGCCTCGAACGCGGCCTGCGCCTCGCGCAGCCGGTCCGGCAGCGACGCGACGAGCGCGAGCGGCACCCGCAGCTCCGACTCGACCCGCGGCGCGTCGACCGAGACCGCGTCGAGCGCGCCCTTGCCGCAGACCCCGCACGACGACGAGGTGTAGAAGCTCCGCTGCAGCCGCGCGGGGTCGAACCCGGGCGCGTCCACCTCGACCGTGTTCGCGGCGAGATCGTCGGGCAGGCGCGCGCCGGCCGGCCGCAGGCCCTCCGAGAGGCAGAAGCCGAGCGCGAGCTCCTCGTCGTGGCCCGGCGTGCGCATCGTCACCGCGACCGGCGCTGCCGCCGATCCGGATCTCGAGCGGCTCCTCGACCGCGACGAGGTCGCGCTCGCTGCGCCCGGCCGGCAGGCGGACGACGTCGACCGCGGCCGCGGAGTACGGAGGCGTCTCCATCCGCGAAGAGTAGGACGCCGGGGCCGGCGGCGGCGGCGCGCAGCTCAAGAGGCCCGCCGCGCCAACCGACTACTCCATCGCATCACGGTGGATGCGGCGTCGACAGGCGGCGCGCCGCGCCGACCCCTCGACATCTGGAGACCCCATCTTCATGAACACGCTGCGCAATCTCTCGATCGCCACGAGGCTCGCAGGAGCCTTCGCCATCATCCTCGCGCTCCTGGCGGTCGTCGCCGGCATCGCCTTCTGGGCCACGACGAGCATGGCCGGCTCGACACACGAGATCGCGGCAGTTGCCGCGGTCAAGGCGCAGGCCGCCGACACGGTGGAGGGCATGTCGTCCTACATCCACGAGTCGCAGACGCGGTTCGTGCTCGACAGCGGCTCGAGCTACAACGACCACCTCGGTGACGTGAAGGACTTCAAGAGCGCGCTGGCGACGCTCGCGCACGACTCGGTCACCCCGGCCGACCGCGCGAAGCTCGCCGCGATCCAGAAGGCGTTCGCGACCGTCAGGCACTTCGATCTCGTCCTCTACGCCGCGACGAAGGCGGGGAAGATCACGGTCGCGAAGGGTCTCGTCGAGGGTGCGGCCAACGACGCCGCGGACGCGCTCGCCGGCGCAGCGTCGAGCTACCTCGCCGCCGCGAACGCGGAGGAGGCGACCGCCGTCGCCAACTTCAACTCGGCGCGCAGCCTCGCAACGTGGCTCATGATCGCGAGCACCGCGCGCCGCCATCCTCGCCGCGCTCGCGCTCGGCTCTCTGCTCGTCCGCTCGATCCGCCGGCCGCTGCGCGAGATGCAGCACGTCGCCGAGGCGATCGCGCAAGGGCGACATCGAGCAGTCGATCGCCGTCCGCGGCCACGACGAGATCGGAGCGATGGCCAGCGCGTTCGCGAGCGTGATCGACTACCTGCGCCGTCTCGCCACCGAGGCGCGTCTCGTTGCGTCCGGTGACCTGACGACCACCTTCGAGCCGGCCTCCGAGCGCGACGTGCTCGGCGTGGCGTTCGCCGACCTCGCCGAGAGCATGCGCCGGATGGTGGGCGAGATCCAGGCGGCTTCCGCCGGCTTCTCGAGCACGTCGCAGCAGATGGCCGCCAGCTCCGACCAGGCCGGCCGTGCGATCGGCGAGATCGCCAGCGCGGTCTCGAACGTCGCCTCCGGCGCCGAGCGCCAGGTGAAGATGGTCGAGGACGCGCGCCGTTCGGCGCAGCTGACCGCCTCGCAGGCCGACGAGGCCCGCAGCGCCGCCCGCGAGGGCGTCGCGGCCGCCCACGAGGCGTCGGAGGCGATGAACGCCGTGCGCGAGTCGACCGGCTCGGTCACGCAGGCGATCGGGGAGCTGGCGGCGAAGTCCGAGCAGATCGGCGGCATCGTCGAGACGATCACCGGGATCGCCGGCCAGACGAACCTGCTGGCGCTCAACGCGGCGATCGAGGCCGCCCGTGCCGGGGAGCAGGGCAAGGGCTTCGCGGTCGTCGCCGAGGAGGTGCGCAAGCTCGCCGAGGAGTCCCAGGCGGCGGCGACCCAGATCGCCGAGCTGATCGAGCAGATCCAGGTGGAGACTCACCGGACGGTCGCAGTCGTCGAGGAGGGCGCGCGCCGGACGGAGGACGGCGTCACCGTCGTCGCGAAGGCGCGCGAGGCGTTCCAGCTGATCGGCGACCAGGTGGAGGACGTGACGGCGCGCGTCGCGGAGATCGTCGACGCCACCGAGTCAGGTCGCCTCGGTTGCAGAGGAGACGTCGGCCTCCACGCAGCAGGTGTCGGCCTCGACGCACGAGACCTCGGCGTCCACCCAGCAGATCGCCTCGTCCGCTCAGGAGCTCGCGACGACCGCCGACCAGCTCCAGTCGCTCGTCGGCCGCTTCAAGCTCGCGCTGGCCTAGCCCGCTCCCGCCCCCGCTTCCGGTGCCGCGCTGCGCGACCGCCGCGGCGCCGGAAGCGGCGCGATCCTCGACCAGGCGGTCGCATACGATCGCCGGGTGAAGGTCCTCGTCGTCGGATCGGGGGGCCGGGAGCACGCGCTCGCCTGGGCGATCTCCCGCAGCCCGTCGCTCACCGAGCTGCACGCGGCCCCGGGCAACCCGGGCATCGCGGCGCTCGCGCAGTGCCATCCCGTCCGGGCCCAGGACGCCGCGTCGCTCGTCCCGCTCGCGCGCGAGCTCGAGATCGACCTCGTCGTCGTCGGGCCGGAGGCGCCGCTCGTGGCCGGCCTCGCCGACCAGCTGCGCCGCCGCGGCATCGCCGTCTTCGGCCCCGGCGCCGCCGCCGCCGCGATCGAGGGCTCGAAGCGCTTCGCGAAGGAGGTCATGGACGCCGCCGGCGTGCCGACCGCGCGAACGCTCGCCGTCGCGCGCCCGCCCTGCGTCGTCAAGGCGGACGGGCTCGCCGCGGGCAAGGGCGTCTGGGTCTGCCGCACCCAGGCGGAGCTCGACGCGGGCCTGCGCGCCGCCCAGGCGCTCGGGCAGCCGTTCCACGTCGAGGAGATGCTCGAGGGCGAGGAGGTCTCGATCTTCGCGCTCTGCGACGGACGCACGGCGCTCGGCCTGCCCGCCGCCCAGGACTACAAGCGGATCGACGACGGCGACGAGGGCCCGAACACCGGCGGCATGGGCTCGTACTCGCCGGTGCCGCGGCTCTCCGACGACGAGGTGTCCGGGTTCGTGGAGTCGGTCTGCGGGCCGGTGCTCGCCGAGCTCGAGCGGCGGGGGGCGCCCTTCGTCGGCGCGCTCTTCGCCGGGCTGATGCTGACCGCGGACGGGCCGCGCGTGCTCGAGTTCAACTGCCGCTTCGGCGATCCGGAGACCCAGTCGCTGCTGCCGCGGCTCGAGCGGCGACCTGCTCGAGGCGCTCGCCGCCGCGGCCGCCGGCGAGCTCGACGGGCTTGCTCTCCCCGCCTCGGACGACGCCGCCGTCACGCTCGTGCTCGCCGCCGGCGAGTACCCGGCGCGCGGCGACGCGGGCAGCCCGATCGACGGCGTCGCCGACGCCGAGGCCGCCGGCGCGCTCGTCTTCCACGCGGGCACCGCACTGCACGACGGCCGGCTCGTCACGAACGGCGGCCGGATCCTGAACGTGACCGCGCTCGGCGCGACGATCGCCGAGGCGCGTACCCGCGCCTACGAGGCGGCCGGCCGCGTAGAGTTCCCCGGCGTGCGCTACCGCTCCGACATCGCCTCCCTCCCCCGCCATGGCTGAGCCCGAGCTCAAGGTCGGCATCCTCGTCGGCTCGGAGTCCGACCGCGAGCGGATGCAGGGCGCGATAACCGTCCTCGAGGAGGCCGGCGTCGGCTACGAGTTCGACGTGCGCTCGGCCCACCGGACGCCCGACGCGGTCGCCGAGTACGCGCGCACCGCCCGCGACCGCGGGATCCGCGTCCTCATCTGCGGCGCCGGCCTCGCCGCGGCGCTGCCCGGCGCCGTCGCCGCGCACACCGACCTGCCCGTGATCGGCGTGCCGCTCCGTTCGAGCCTCAGCGTCCTCGACGGCCTCGACGCGCTGCTCGCGATCGCCCAGATGCCGCCCGGCGTCCCGGTCGCCGCGGTCGGGGTCGACAACGCGAAGAACGCCGGCGTCCTTGCGGTTCGGATCTTGCGCGCTTAGGCGCGCAAGATCCGAGGGAAACGGAACTGCGCTCAGCGGAGAGCGCGGTCTCCGCTGAGCTCCGTGCTGTTCTCTGAGCCGGCGGTCTCGAGACGTGCCTGCCCCGGCGCGGGCGGCCGTGCCCTGCGGGCATGCCCGCCCTGCGCTCGGTCTAACGCGCTGCGTTAGTCCGAGGCCTTGATCGCCGAGCTTCGGAGCCGCCCAGGCCGGACGCTACGGCAGGCGCAGCCGTCGTAGCGGCCGGCCGGACGAGCGCGACGACCCGCGAAGCGCTTCGGCGCGCGCCGCGGTAGCCAACCCGTCCAGAGCATCGAAAGCCACAACAGCACGGAGCCCAGCGGAGACCACGCTCTCCGCTCGGCGCAGTTCCTGCCCCCGCCGGAGAGAGCGCAGCTCTCTCCGGCGCCCCGACTAGGATGAGGGGGTGATCGCGCGTTACTCCCGCCCGGCCATGGCCAGCATCTGGTCGGACGAGGGCAAGCTCGCGACCTGGCTCGCGGTCGAGCTCGCCGCGACCGCCGCCTGGGCCGAGCTGGGGGTCGTCCCCGCCGACGCGGCCGCAGCGCTCGCCGCGAACGCGACCGCGCCGACCCCCGAGCGCGTCGCCGAGATCGAGGCGACGCTCCACCACGACACCGCCGCGTTCGTCGACGCGGTCGCCGAGCGCCTCGGCGAGGAGGGCCGCTGGTTCCACTACGGGCTCACCTCGTCCGACGTCGTCGACACCGCGCTCTCCGTCCAGATCCACTCCGCCGGAGCGCTGATCCTCGAGGGGATCGACCGGGCCTTCGCCGCCGTCGTCGCGCGCGCCGAGGAGCACCGCGAGACGCTGCAGATGGGCCGCACGCACGGCGTCCACGCCGAGCCGACGACGTTCGGGCTGAAGCTCGCCGGCTGGGCGTTCGAGCTCGAGCGCGGCCGCACCCGCGTCGCGCGCGCGCTCGAGGGCATGCGCGTCGGCAAGCTCTCCGGCGCCGTCGGCACGTACGCCGCCACCGACCCGGAGCTGGAGCGGATCGCGTGCGAGCGGCTCGGCCTCGAGCCGGCGCCGACCTCGACGCAGATCCTCCAGCGCGACCGGCACGCCGAGCTGCTCGCCGCGCTCGCCGTCGTCGCCTCCTCGCTCGACTCGTTCGCGCTCGAGATCCGCCACCTTGCGCGCACCGAGGTGGCCGAGGTGCAGGAGCCGTTCGGCCGCGGCCAGAAGGGCTCCTCGGCGATGCCGCACAAGCGGAACCCCGTCGTCGCCGAGCGGATCTGCGGGCTCGCGCGCGTCCTCCGCTCGCACGCGCTCGTCGGGCTCGAGAACGTCGCCCTCTGGCACGAGCGCGACATCTCGCACTCGTCGGCCGAGCGGGTCGTGATCCCGGACGCGTTCCTCGCGCTCGACTACATGCTCGACCGCTTCGCCTGGCTCGTCGAGGGCCTCGTCGTCCGCGAGGAGCGGATGCGCCGCAACCTCGAGGCGAGCCATTCCCTCTTCTTCAGCCAGCGCGTCCTGCTCGCGCTCGTCGAGTCCGGCCTCGCCCGCGACGACGCGTACCGGCTCGTCCAGCGCAACGCGATGCGCGCCTGGGACGAGGAGCTCGACTTCCGCGACCTCTGCCGCGCCGACGGCGAGATCGCCGGCCGGATCGACCTCGACGCCGTCTTCGACCTCGGCGCCTACACGCGCCACGTCGGCACCGTCTTCACCCGCCTGCACGCCCTCGCCCAGAAGGAGGAGCCCGTCAATGCCTGAGGCCCAGCACGTCGCGTCCGGAAAGGTGCGCGAGCTCTACGCGCTCGACGACGACCGTCTCCTGCTCGTCGCCTCCGACCGGATCTCGACGTTCGACGTGATCCTGCCGACCGAGATCCCGGACAAGGGTCGCGTGCTCACCGGCCTCTCCGGCTACTGGTTCACGCTGCTGCGGGAGATCGTCCCGAACCACATGCTCGCGATCCGCGACGACGGCCGCTCGATGGAGTGCCGCCGCCTCGAGATGCTGCCGATCGAGTGCGTCGTGCGCGGCTACCTCGCCGGCTCGGGCTGGAAGGACTACCAGGCCACCGGCTCGACGTCGGGGCACGCGCTGCCGGCGGGGCTGCGCGAGTCCGACCGCCTGCCGGAGCCGATCTTCACGCCCGCGACGAAGGCGCAGGAGGGCCACGACGAGAACATCAGCCGCGACCAGGCGGCCGAGCTCGTCGGCGCCGAGCGGATGCGCGAGGTCGAGGAGGTCGCGATCCGGCTCTACGAGACGGCGGCCGCGCACGCGCTCGAGGCGGGGATCATCATCGCCGACACGAAGTTCGAGCTCGGCCTCGACGCCGACGGGAACCTCGTCCTCGGCGACGAGGCGCTGACGCCCGACTCCTCCCGCTTCTGGCCCGCCGACGCCTACGAGCCCGGCCGCGCGCAGGACTCCTTCGACAAGCAGTACGTGCGCGACTACTGCGAGACGACCGGCTGGGACAAGACCGACCCGGGGCCGGAGCTGCCCGACGAGGTCGTGCAGGGCACGCGCGCGAAGTACGTGGAGGCGTTCGAGCAGCTGACGACGATCCCGTTCGAGCGCTACCTCGAGCCAACCCGGACGTGGTGCTGCGGATGAAGGCGACGATCCTCGTCCGGCCGAAGCCCGGCATCCTCGACGCGCAGGGCGAGGCGGTCGAGACGGCGCTCGAGCACCTCGGCTTCGCGGTCGCAGGCGCCCGGGTCGGCAAGGTGATCGACCTCGAGGTGCAGGCGGCCGACGCGGCCGAGGCGCGGGCGCGGGTCGAGGAGATGTGCGTGAAGCTGCTCGCGAACCCGCTGATCGAGTCGTACGAGTCGAGGAGTCCGCGCTGACATCTGCTGACGTCTTCACGTCTCTGGCGCCGTCAGCCTTTCGCGGAGCGCCGCTCCGCGGCGCGGGAGCGAAAGGCGGCCAGAGGCGTGATGGCTAGTCCGCAGCCGAGGATCGGGGTCGTGATGTATCCGGGGTCGAACGACGACCACGACGCGCTCTGGGCGCTCGCGGCGCTCGACGCCGAGGCGGTGCCGGTGTGGCACGACGAGCCGGAGCTGCCGGATCTCGACGCGGTCGTCCTCCCGGGCGGCTTCTCGTACGGCGACTACCTGCGCTGCGGCGCGATCGCCCGCTTCTCGCCGGCGACCGCGGCGGTCGTCCGGTTCGCGGAGGCGGGCGGGCTCGTGCTCGGGATCTGCAACGGCTTCCAGATCCTCTGCGAGGCGGGGCTGCTGCCGGGGATCCTGCTCCAGAACGAGACGCTCCGGTTCGTCTGCCGCGACGTCGGCGTGCGCGTCGAGCGGGACGACCTCCCGTTCACGCTGCGGTGCAGCGAGGGTCAGCGGCTCTCGATCCCGGTCAAGCACGGCGACGGCCGCTGGTTCGCGCCGCCGGAGCTCGTCTCCGAGCTGGAGGCGAACGGCCAGATCGTGCTGCGCTACACCGAGCCGGTGAACGGCTCGGTCGGCGACGTCGCCGGCGTCTGCAACGAGTCGGGCACGGTGATGGGCCTGATGCCGCATCCCGAGCACGCGGTCGATCCGCTGCTCGGCTCCGCCGACGGGGCGCTCCTCCTGGCGTCGCTCGTCGAGTCCGCGCGCGAGCACGCGGTCGCGGCCGCCTGAGCCGAGGCGTACGCGACGCGGACGAGCCGCTCCCCGCCGGCCGGGGAGGCGTCACGCGTCCGTGTCGCCTCCCCGGCTCCTCTGTGTCCTCGTGGTCTGGACTGCGTCGTCTAGACGGCGAGCAGCTCGCGCTCTGCGCGGAGCCAGTTCTCGTCGGCGTCGCCGCCGGTCTCGAGGTGGAGGTAGTACGCGCGAACGGCGATCTCCTCCGGGCCGATCGTCTTCCGCCGCGGCCGGCGGACGGCCGGCTTGCGGTCGGGTGCCTTCGCGGCCTTGGCCGCGTTGCGCTTGAGAGGCATGGTCTCGCGACCGCCTTCTGATCGAACGAACGGACACCTGCCCGTTCGCGCCGGCGTTCGTCCCTCCTGCGCCGTCGCGGGGGCGATCCCGAGCGCGGCGCGGCCACGGCCGCCTGAGCGCGACCGCGGCGACGCACCGCGCTAGATCCCGAACGCCTCCGCGAGCGCCGGATGCTGCGAAAGGGCGGCTCTCAACCGCGCGATGTCCCCCGCCCGGAGCGTCACGGGGCCACGCCTGACGGTGCCGCCGGTCGCGTAGGCGACGCGGACGAGCCGCTCCCCCTTCGCGGTCTCGAGCAGCTGCACCTTCGACGTGAACCGCCGGGCGCCCGCCTGCTGGCGGAGCGTCAGCTCCTCGACGAGATGTGCCGGTCCCCACGGTGTCGCCGTCCGCTTCGCCACGACAACGACGCTAGCCGGGAAACCGTCACGGGACTGTGCCGTCTCTCTAGCGGGCGAGCAGCCCGAGCGCCCAGGCGAGCACGAGCGCCGCAGCCGGGCCGGCGAGCCAGCCGCGCACGATCCCGCGCAGCGTCTCGACCCGGACCGGTCTCGCGGCCGCGGGCGGCGCCCGCGCCGGCCATCGCGCCGACGAGCGCCTGGTTGAGCGAGGTGAAGAAGCCGAACGCGACGGCGCTGAGCGACGACGGCGGCCTGGACGAGCTGCGCGGCGGTCGCCATCGCGCGGTCGACGGCGACGATCTCGAACGCGACGCGGCGCAGCAGCGGGCGGCCCCAGGTGAGGACGCCGGCCGCGAGCCCGGCGCCGCCGACCGCGCCCGCCTCGAGCACCGAGAACGTGTGCGTCCCGACGAGCGCGCCGCTCGCGTTCGCGACGTCGTTCGCGCCCATCGCGAACGAGGCGGCGGCGCCCATCGCGACGAGGCCGGCACCGAGCCACGCGCCGGGGAGGCGCGCGCACCCGGTCGAGCGCCCGCGTGAGCGCGAAGCCGAGCACGGCGGCGGCGAGCGGCGCGCACGCCCAGACGACCGCGAGCCGCCCGATCTCACCCCAGCGCACGCCCGCGCCGACGGCGAGCGCCGTCCCCGCGACGGCGAAGACGAGGATCTGGATCGTCGAGGTCGGCACGCGCAGCCGGTTGAAGAGCGTCGTCAGCGCGAACGCCACGCCGATCACGACCGCCTGCGCCGAGACGGAGAGCCTGGCGTCGGTCAGCCCGGCGCCGACGCGCCGCTCGACGGCGTGGCTCGCGAACGTCGCGCCGAGCAGCACGAGCGGCGCCATCAGCAGGAGCGCGGGCCGGGCGCGGATCGCGCCGAGCGCGTGCGGCATCCCCATCGTCGCGCCCGTGTAGTGGGCGCCCATGCTCCACGCGAACGCGAGCGCGAGCACGATCAGGAGCGCCGTCACCGGCCGAGCCTACTGGCGGGCGCCGCGGGATCCGTAGTAAGCCGCACACGGACGCCGCAGACGGCACGATGCCGCGCCGCCCGCGCAGACGCAAGCCTTGGCGCGTGGCACTCGACCTCGCGCGCTGGCAGTTCGCCGTCACGACGCTCTACCACTTCCTGTTCGTGCCGGTCACGATCGGGACGGCCTGGTTCCTCGTCGGCATGCAGACCGCCTGGTACCGGACGCGCGACGAGCGCTGGCTCCGCCTGACGCGCTTCTTCGGGAAGCTCTTCCTGATCAACTTCGCGCTCGGCGTCGTCACCGGCATCGTCCAGGAGTTCCAGTTCGGGATGAACTGGTCGGCGTACTCGCGCTACGTCGGCGACATCTTCGGCGCGCCGCTCGCGATCGAGGGCCTCGCCGCGTTCTTCCTCGAGTCGACGTTCCTCGGCCTCTGGATCTTCGGCTGGGACCGGCTGCGCCCGAAGGTCCACCTCGCCACGATCTGGCTCGTCGCGATCGGGTCGACCGCCTCGGCCTACTTCATCCTCGCCGCGAACTCGTGGATGCAGCATCCGGTCGGCTACAAGATCAACCCGGTCACGCACCGGGCCGAGCTCACCTCGATCGCGCAGATCCTCACGAACAACACGCTGATCCGCGCGTTCGGGCACACGATCGCGGCGGCCGTCCTCACCGCCGCGATGCTCTTCCTCGGCGTCGCCGCCTGGCACCTCCGCCGCGGCGGCGAGGCGGCCCTGTTCCGCCCCGTCGCCGTGATCGCGCTGTGGGCGACGCTCGTCGCGGGCATCGTCACCGTCCTCATCGGGCACACGCAGGGCCAGCTGATGACGAAGGAGCAGCCGATGAAGATGGCTGCGGCCGAGGCGCTCTACACGACCGAGTCGGGCGCCCACTTCTCGCTCTTCGCGCTCGGGCCGTGGTCGCGCTACCCGAACAAGAACGTCGCGAACATCGCGATCCCGCATGCGCTCTCGATCCTCGCCGACAACTCGTGGAACGGCACCGTCGAGGGGATCAACGACGTCCAGGCGTCGTACGTCGCGAAGTACGGGCCCGGCAACTACAAGCCGATCGTCGGCATCACGTACTGGACGTTCCGGATCATGACCGGGCTCGGCTTCCTCGCCGTCGTGATCGCGGCCTTCGGGCTCTGGCTCGCGCGGGCGCCGGCGCGGCTCGAGCGCTCGACCCGGTTCCTGCGCTTCGCCGTCTGGGCGATCGCGCTCCCGTTCGTCGCGAACCTCGCCGGCTGGGTCTTCACCGAGATGGGCCGCCAGCCGTGGATCGTGCAGGGGCTGCTCCAGACGAAGGACGCCGTCTCGCCGTCGGTCGGCCCGTGGTCGGTCGGGCTCACGCTCGCCGGCTTCACGCTCCTCTACGGGCTCCTCGCCGTCGTCGAGGCGACGCTGATGATGCGCGCCGCGAAGGCCGGCCCCGACCCGGAGGGGACGTTCACCGGCGGCGAGTCCGACCCCGACGGCCGCCCCGTCCGCCTCCCCGCCCTCACCTACTGATGACGACCCTGCTCGCAGCCTCCACGCACGGCTACTGGAACCTCCAGACGCTCTGGTTCTTCCTGATCGTCGTCCTCTGGGTCGGCTACTTCGTGCTCGAGGGCTTCGACTTCGGCGTCGGCACGCTGCTCCCGTTCGTCGGCCGCGACGTCGCCGAGCGCGGGACGCTGATCCGCACGATCGGGCCGGTGTGGGACGGGAACGAGGTCTGGCTGCTCGTCGCCGGCGGCGCGACGTTCGCCGCGTTCCCGGGCTGGTACGCGACGCTCTTCTCCGGCTTCTACCTCGCGCTCTTCCTCGTCCTCGTGGGGCTGATCGTCCGCGGGGTCGCGATCGAGTACCGCAACAAGCAGCCCGGCGACGTGTGGCGGTCGCGCTGGGACGTGACCCTCGCGGTCTCGAGCGCGCTGCCCGCGCTCCTCTGGGGCGTCGCGCTCGCGGACATCGTCCACGGCGTGCCGATCGACCGGAACGGCGAGTTCACCGGCAACCTGCTCGACCTGCTCGGCCCGTACGCGCTCTTCGGCGGGCTCACCTCGCTCGCGCTCTTCACCTTCCACGGCGCGCTCTTCCTGACGCTCCGGACGACGGGCGAGCTCCACGCGCGGGCGCGGCGGGCGGCCGTCACGCTCGCGTTCCCCGCGGCCGCGCTCGTGCTCGGCTTCCTCGTCTGGACGTACGTGAACGCCGCCTCGGCGCACAACAAGGGCCTCGTCCCCGGCGTGATCCCGATCGCGGCGATGCTGCTGCCGTTCGGCGCGGGCGCCCTCGTCCGCGCCGGCAAGGACGGGCTCGCGTTCGCCGCGACCGCGCTCTCGATCGCGCTGATCACGCTGACGCTGTTCCTCAACCTCTACCCGCGCGCGCTCGTCTCGAGCACCGACAACGCGTTCAGCCCGACGATCTTCACGACGAGCTCGTCGCACTACACGCTGATCGTGATGTCCGTCGTCGCGCTCGTCTTCACGCCGCTCGTCCTCGTCTACCAGGCGTGGACGTACTGGGTCTTCCGGGCGCGGCTCGGCGACGAGAGCGCGGCCGCGATCCGCTCGCCGCTCGACGTGCTCGACCGCACGCCGCTCGGCGGCGGCGGCTCCCCACAGCGCGGGAAGTAGCGAGGCGCCGGCGTGCGCCCGCTCGATCCCCGGCTCCTGCGGGAGGTGCCGGCCGCCCGCCGCTTCCTCGGCGTCTGCGTCGCGCTCGCAGCCGCGTCGGCGGTCGCGATCGTCGCGCAGGCGGCGCTCCTCGCGCACGTCGTCGCGGGCGCGTTCCTCGGGCACCGCGGGCTCGGCTCGCTGACCGTGCCGCTCGCCGCGCTCGCCGCGGTGTCGGTCGCGCGGGGGGCGCTCACCTGGGGCTTCGAGACCGGCGGCTCGCTCGCGGCGGCGGGCACCGTCGCGTCGCTGCGGCGGCGGCTGCTCGCGCACCTCGTCAAGGCGAGGCCCGGCGGGCTCGGCGAGCTCCGCTCGGGCGAGGTCGCGGCGGCCGCGGTGGACGGCGGCGAGGCGCTCGAGCCGTACTTCGCGAAGTTCCTGCCCCAGCTCGTGCTCGGCGCCGTCGTGCCGCCTGCCCTGCTCGTCTGGATCGGCTGGCACGACGTCACCTCGGCGATCGTGCTCGCGGTCGCGCTGCCGACGATCCCGGTCTTCGGGATCCTGATCGGCAGGGGCACCGAGCGGGCGACGGCGCGGCGCTGGGAGACGCTCTCCCACCTGTCGACGCACTTCCTCGACGTCGTCCGCGGCCTCGAGACGTTGCGCGCGTACCGGCGCGGCCCGGCGCAGGTGGAGTCGATCGAGCGGCACACCGACGAGTTCCGGCGCGGGACGATGCAGACGCTGCGGATCGCGTTCCTGTCGGCGTTCGTGCTCGAGCTCGCCGCCTCGCTCGGCACCGCGCTCGTCGCGGTCGAGATCGGGATCCGGCTCGCGGACGGCCGCATCGCGCTCGAGCCGGCGCTCACGATCCTCGTGCTCGCGCCGGAGCTCTTCCTGCCGTGGCGGAACGGCGCCGTCCAGTTCCACGCGAGCGCGGACGGGCTCGCGGCGGCGCGGCGGCTGTTCCAGCTGATCGATCTCGAGCCGTCGGTGGTGGCGCTGGCAGGTGGCGCCGCCCCCGACCCCGCTCGGGCGCCGCTGCGACTGGAGCGCGTCTCGGCGGCGTACCCGGGACGCGGGCCGGTGCTCGACGGCGTCTCGCTCGAGCTCGCGCCGGGCGAGCGGCTCGCGCTCTACGGGCCGAGCGGCGCCGGCAAGTCGACGCTGCTGGCGCTGCTGCTGCGCTTCCTCGACCCGGCCGGTGGGCGGATCCTCGTCGGCCCGGACGACGTGCTCGCCGCGGACCCGGACGCGTGGCGGCGCCGGCTCGCGTGGGTGCCGCAGCGGCCGCTGCTCGAGGCGGGGACGCTCGCCGACGCGGTGCGGCTCGGGCCGGCCGGACGCGACCGACGCGGAGGTCGACGCGGCGCTCGCCGCGGTCGGGCTCGGTCTCGGCCGACGACCTGCGCGTCGGGCCGGGAGGCGTGACGCTGTCGGCCGGCGAGACGCGGCGGGTCGCGCTCGCGCGGGCGCTCCTGCGCGACGCGCCGCTGCTGCTCCTCGACGAGCCGACCGCGCACCTCGACGCGGCGTCGGCGCAGAACGTCCTCGCCGTGCTCGCGGCGCTGCCGCGGACGACGTCGGTGCTCCTCGCGACCCACGACCCGGCCGTGCTCGGGATCGTCGACCGGGCGCTCGAGCTCCGCGACGGCCGGCCGACCCACCTCCCGCGCGCCCGCTTCGGCCATGTCCCGGTGTCAGACGTGCGTACGGAAGCGTGACGGCTTCGTGACGGTCGTTTTCGTCCACCTGCAGGCGTTTCGCCGGAGACCACCGGCGGTGATGCCGCTGCCGGGACATGTCCTGGTGTCGGACACCGTCAAGAAGGTGTCACGGGTGAGGGCGCTGCTCCGCGTCCTCGCGCTCGCCCGCCCGCTGCGGCGGCGGTTCGCCCTCGCGCTCCTGCTCGCGACGCTCGCGCTCGCCGCGGGCGCCGGGCTGATGGCGTCGTCCGGCTACCTGATCTCGCGCGCCGCCCTCCGGCCGGAGATCCTCTCGCTGACCGTCGTGATCGTCGGCGTCCGCTTCTTCGCGCTCGCCCGCGCGGCGCTCCGCTACCTCGAGCGGCTCGTCTCCCACGACGCGGCGTTCCGCTTCCTCGCGCGCGTCCGCGTCGACCTCTTCCGCCGGCTCGAGCCGCTCGTCCCGGGCGGCCTGCCGGGGTCGCGGCCGGGCGAGCTGCTGAGCGGCTTCGTCGCCGACGTCGACGCGCTCCAGCACCTGCTCGTGCGCGTCGTCGCGCCGCCGCTCGCCGCCCTCGCCGTGGGCGCTGCGGCCGCGCTGACGGCGGCGCTGCTCGTGCCGGAGGCGGGGCTCGCCGTCGCGGTCGCGCTCGTCCTCGGCGCCGTCGTCGTGCCGCTCGCCGTCGCGCGGCTCGCGCGCGCCGCCGGACGCCGCCGCCCGCTCGCGCGGGCCGAGCCTCGCCGGCGGCACCGTCGAGCTGCTGGCGGGCCTCCCCGAGCTCGTCGCCTACGGCGCGGCCGAGGAGCGGCTCGCCCGCCTCGAGGAGGCCGACCGGCGGCTGCACCGCGCGCAGGTGCGCGAGGCGCTCGCGGCCGGGATGGGCGACGGGATGGTCACGGCGCTCGGCGGGCTCGCCGTCGCCGCCGTGCTCGCAGCCGCGGTGCCGGCGGTCGGCGGTGGCCGCCTCGACGGCGTGCTGCTCGGGATGCTCGCGCTGCTCGTGCTCGCGACCTTCGACGGCGTGCGCGCGCTGCCGCTCGCCGCGCAGCACCTCGCGGGCACGGAGGCCGCAGCCGGACGGCTGTTCGCGATCACCGACCGCGAGCCGCCGGTGCGCGACCCGGCCGAGCCGCGCCCGCTCGCCGGCCACGGCCTGCTCCGGCTCGAGGGCGCGCGCCTGCGCCACGGCGACGGGCCCGTGGCTCCTCGACGGCGCCGACCTCGAGCTCGCGCCCGGCCGCCGCGTCGCGCTCGTCGGGCCGAGCGGCGCCGGCAAGACCTCGCTCGCACACGCGCTCGTCCGCTTCCGCGACCTCGACGGCGGCCGCGCCACCCTCGACGGCCACGACCTGCGCGAGTACGCCCAGGACGACGTGCGTCGCGTCGTCGCGCTCTGCGGCCAGGACGCGCACCTCTTCGCGACGACGATCCGCGAGAACGTCCGCCTCGCCCGGCCGGAGGCCCCCGACGAGGACGTGCTCGCCGCGCTCCGCCGCGCCGGCGCGGGCGCCTGGCTCGACTCGCTGCCGGACGGGCTCGACACGTTCGTCGGCGAGGAGGGCGCGCTCGTCTCGGGCGGCCAGCGCCAGCGGATCGCGCTCGCCCGGGCGCTCCTCTCCGGCGCGCGGATCCTGATCCTCGACGAGCCGACCGCGCACCTCGACGAGGAGACGGCGACCGCCGTGCTCGACGACCTGCTCGCCGCCTCCGGCGACACCGGCCTGCTCCTGATCACCCACTCGCCGCTGCGCCTCGACCGCTTCGACGAGGTGCTCGCCCTCGAGGGCGGGAAGCTCGTCGCGGCCTCGCCGCCGGGTCACAGTTCCGCCACCTTCGCGTGACGGTGCTTCGGCATGCCGAAGCACCGGGGTTGTGGAAAACGCCCGGATCTCGCTGCCGCCGCCGGTTCCCATCGGTGCTTCGTCGGTCCGCAGGTGTGACGTGACCGTCACGCGACCGTGACGTTGCGGCAGGTGCGCGGGCCTAGAGTCCGGCGGCCGCGTCGCCCTGCAGGACGACGTCGTCGGCGAGCCGGAAGCGCTCGTGCAGCACCTGCACCGCCCGCTCGAGCTCGCCGCCGCGGACGACGCACGAGATCCGGATCGGCGAGGTCGAGATGATCTCGATGTTGATGCCGGCGTCCGCGAGCGACTCGAACATCGCGGCGGCGACGCCCGGATGGCTGCGCATCCCGGCGCCGACGACCGTGACCTTGCCGATGTCCGGGTCGACGGCGAAGCCGCTCGCCTCCACCTCGCGGGCGAGCCCGTCGAGCACCGGCTCGGCGTTCGCGAGGTCGGCCTTCGGCAGCGTGAACGAGATGTCCGTCTGCCCGGCCGAGGAGACGTTCTGGACGATCATGTCGATGTGGATCCCGGCGTCGGCGAGCGGCCGGAACATCCGGCCCGCGATCCCCGGCCGGTCGGGCACGCCGAGCATCGTCACCTTCGCGTCGCCGGTGTCGCTCGCGATTCCCGAGACGATCGCCTGCTCCAGCACGTCTTCCTCCTTCACGATCCAGGTTCCCTCCGCCTGCGCGAAGGACGACCGCACGTGGATCCGCACGCCGTGGTTTCGAGCGTACTCGACCGACCGCAGCGCCAGAACGCCCGCCCCCGCGCCTGCGAGCTCGAGCATCTCCTCGTACGAGACCGCCGCGAGCTTGCGCGCGCCCGGCACGAGGCGCGGATCGGCGGTGAACACGCCGTCGACGTCGGTGTAGATCTCGCAGACCGAGGCGCCGAGCGCCGCCGCCAGCGCGACCGCCGTCGTGTCGGAGCCGCCGCGGCCGAGCGTCGTCACGTCGAGGTCGGTGGAGACGCCCTGGAAGCCGGCGACGATCGCGATCCGCCCCGCCTCGAGCGCGTCGCGCACCCGGTCGACGCGCAGCTCGAGGATCTTCGCCTTCCCGTGGCGGGTGTCGGTGACGATGCCCGCCTGCGAGCCGGTGAACGAGACCGCGTCGCGGCCGAGGTCGACGATCGCCATCGCGAGGAGCGCCATCGAGATCCGCTCGCCGGCGCTCAGGAGCATGTCCATCTCGCGCGGGTGCGGCCGCGGCGACACCTCCTGGGCGAGGTCGATCAGCTCGTCGGTCGCCTTGCCCATCGCCGAGACGACGACGCAGACCGAGGCGCCGGTCGCGGCGGTCGCGACGACGCGCTCCGCGACGCGGCGGATCCGCTCCGGGCCGGCGACCGAGGTGCCGCCGTACTTCTGGACCACGAGCTCCATCACCGGGACGGTAGCGACGGGAGGCGTAGGCTTTCCGGGAGTTGTACGGAACGCTCCTCTACGCCGTCGACGGGCCGGTCGCGACGATCACGCTCAACCGGCCGGAGTCGCTGAACACGATCGTCCCGCCGCTGCCGGACGAGCTCGAGCAGGCCGTCGACCGGGCCGTCGCCGACGACGCGGTGAAGGTGATCGTGCTGCGCGGCGCCGGCCGCTCGTTCTGCGCCGGCTTCGACTTCGGCGACGGCTTCCACCACTGGGACGAGCGGATCACGAGCGGCGGCGACCTGGGATCCCGGCAAGGACTTCGCGTTCGCGACCTCGCCGACGCACGGCCCGGTGCCGAAGTTCATGAGCCTCTGGCGCGCGCCGAAGCCGTCGATCGCGCAGGTGCACGGCTGGTGCGTCGGCGGCGGCAGCGACCTCGCGCTCTGCGCCGACCTCGTGATCGCGAGCGAGGACGCCCGGATCGGCACGCCGTACTCGCGCCTCTGGGGGTCGTACCTGACGGGGATGTGGCTGTACCGGCTCGGCCTGACGCGCGCGAAGGAGTTCGCGCTCACCGGGAAGCCGCTGACCGGCGTCGAGGCGGCGGCGGCCGGGCTCGTCAACCGCGCGGTGCCGTTCGCGCGGCTCGAGGCGGAGGTGCGCGAGACCGCCGAGCAGCTCGCCTCGATCCCCGCCTCCCAGCTCGCGGCGATGAAGCTGATCGTCAACCAGGCCTACGAGAACATGGGCCTCGCCTCGACGCAGACGCTCGGCCCGATCCTCGACGGGCTGATGCGGAACACGCCCGACGCCCGGCGATTCGTCGAGCTCGCGGAGCGCGAGGGGGTGCGTGCGGCGGTCGCCGAGCGCGACCGGCTCTTCGCCGACTACAGCCAGGGCGACGGCCCCGACCCGAGCCACGTGATCGAGCCGTAGCGGCAGAGGCCGCGCTCGCGACCGAGCGAGTGGCCTCCGGCCGCCCGAAGCGCTACCGTCATGCCATGGAAGGTCGCGACACCGAACGCGACCCGGAGGTCGACGACTGGTTCGACGAGCCAGAGGCGTCGCCCCCGCGCCGTCGGCGTGGCGGTCGACGCCCGGTCGAAGTCGAGCCGGACGGCGACCCGTGGGTGACGCTCGAGGACGAGCCCGTGCGCGTCCGGCGCGCGCAGCCGCGCGTGTTCGCGGTCGGCGGCCGGACGCTCTCGAGCGCCCAGGTCGCGCTGCTCGGCGCGCTCGCGATCGCGCTCCTGCTCGCGATCCTCGCCGCCGCGGGCGCGTTCAGCGGCGGCGGCAACCCCGTCGGCGCCCCCGACGACCGTTCCGACGACGCCGCCCGCGACGACGCCCGCGACGACGCCGACCGCGCCGGTGACGGCGCCCACGCTCAAGCTCCCGACCGCGACCGTCCATCCGAACGACTCGGGCACGCCCGTGAAGCAGCTCCAGGCGGCGCTGATCAAGCTCGGCTACCTGAAGGGGAAGGCCGACGGCATCTTCGGGCCGGGGACGAAGGCGGCCGTCGTCGCCTTCCAGAGCGCCTCGAACCTCACCGCCGACGGCGTCGCCGGGGCGAAGACGCTCGCCGCGCTGAAGCAGGCGCTGCTCGGCAAGACCGGCTAGGAGGTTTGGCGCGGAGTCGTGCTCGTCGCCGGGGTGCGATGAGCGTTGCGAGGCAAGGACGCGGGAGCCGCGATAGCCGTTGCTATCGGGGCGACTGAGGACGCCGCGTCGCGGCGCTCAGCGCGGCCCGGAGGCATAGCCGCTATTCCGTCAAGCCCTCCTAGGCCGCGACAGCCGGGCGGCTAGGCTCCGGGCATGACCGGTGACGAAACCTTCGCGGACGTCCTCGAGGCGAACGGCGCCTACGCGGACGGGTTCGCGCTCGCCGGGCTGCCGGCGCGGGCGGCCCGAGGGCTCGCCGTGCTCACGTGCATCGACTCGCGCATCGAGCCGCTCGAGATGCTCGGGCTGCGGCAGGGCGACGCGAAGATCCTCCGCAACGCGGGCGCGCGCGTCACGGGCGACGTGCTCCGCACGCTCGTCCTCGCCTCGTACCTGCTCGGCGTCGACCGCGCGATGGTGGTCGCGCACACGAACTGCCGGATGGCGGCCGACAACGAGGAGGCCGTGCACGAGGCGATCCGGACGGCGGGCGGCCCGGACACGCGCAGTCTCACGTTCGAGGTGACGACCGACCAGGAGGCTGCGCTCCGCGGCGACGTGCAGCGGATCCGCTCCTTCCCGTATCTCGCCGGCCTCCGGGTCGGCGGCTTCGTCTACGACGTCGACACCGGTCGCGTCGCGCACGTCTGCTGACGCGCCGGAGCCGGCCGCGAGGTCACCAGCCGCCGGTGAGGTGCTGGAGCACGAGGCTCGTGGCGGCGACCGACACCCACACGAGCGTGCCGAGGAGCAGCGGCCGGTGCCCGGCGCGGCGGAGGTCGCCCAGGCGGGTGGAGAGCCCGATCGCCGCGAGCGCGGCGGTGATGAGCAGCGTCGAGACCTGGCGGAGCGGGTCGACGAGGCCCGCGGGCAGCGCGCCGAGCGTGTGGAGCCCGGCCGCCGCCAGGAACCAGAGCAGGAACCAGGGCACGATCGCGCGCCAGCGGACGCGCGACGCGCCGCCCGCCGTCCGGCGCGCGCGCCCGACCGCGAGCAGGCCGGCGATCGGGACGATCATCGTCGTCCTCGTGAGCTTGACGAGCACGGCGTGCGCTCCGGCGGTGGGGCCGTATGCGTACGCCGCGGCGACGACGGAGGACGTGTCGTTGACCGCGGTGCCGGCCCAGAGCCCGAACGCCTGCTGATCGAGGCCGAGCAGGTGGCCGAGCGGCGGGAACGTGAGGACGGCGACGAGATTGAAGACGAAGATCGTCGAGACGGCGTAGGCGATCTCCGACTCCGTCGCCTCCACGACGCCCGACACGGCGGCGATCGCGGAGGCGCCGCAGATCCCCGTGCCCACGCCGATCAGCGTTCGCAGCCTGCCGTCGATCCCGAGCAGCCGGCCGGCGAGGAACGCGACGGAGAGCGCGGCGGCGAGCGTCCCGACCATCACCGGCAGCGTCGCCGCACCGACGGAGGCGACCTGGCCCAGCCCGAGCGTCGCCCCCAGAGCGACGATCGCAGCCTGCAGGACGTATTTCCCGGTGAACGCGATGCCCGGCCGCAGCCGCGCGTCCGGCGCGCGGATCGCCGCCGCGACGATCCCGAGCACGAGGGCGAAGACCGGCGGCCCGACGAGCGGCAGCGCCCGCCCGAGCGGGTACGCGACGACCGCGACCGCCCCGGCCGCCGCGGCGCCCGAGAGGAGCGCGCCCCGCCGGCTCGGCGCTCGGCAATGCGATTTCGTGATCCATCGAGACGATGGTCGCGGAACCCGCCCCGATTCGCCCGGCGTCTTCCCGATTGCTCGCATTACCAAACGTGATAGAAGAGCCAGGTGGATCCACGCCGTCTGCGGGCGTTCGTGACCGTCGCGCGCGAGCGGAGCTTCACCCAGGCCGCGGCGACCCTCCATCTCTCCCAGTCCGCGATCAGCCAGCAGGTCGCGGCGCTCGAGCAGGACGTCGGTGCCGCGCTCCTCGTCCGCTCCGGCCGCCGGGTCTCGCTGACCCGCGAGGGCGCCGCGCTGCTCGAACGCGCCGAGGCGCTGCTCGCCGACATGGAGTCGGCCCGGCGCGCGATCGCCGCGGCGCAGGGCCGCGTCGCGGGCGACCTGCGGATCGCCGCCAGCCTGACGATCGCGGGCTACGTCCTCCCGCGCCCGCTCACCGCGTTCCGGCGCGACCACCCGGACGTGCGTCTCACGCTGCGGGTGCGCAACACCGAGGACGTCGTCCGGGCGCTGATCGCCGGCGACGTCGACCTCGGGCTCGTCGAAGGCGCCGTGTCGAACAGACGCATCGAGCTCGAGCACCTCTTCGACGACGAGCTCGCCGTGATCGCGCCGCCGGATCATCGCTTCGCCGCCCTGGACGAGATCGAGCTCGAGGATCTGCTCGGCGAGCCGTTCGTCGTGCGCGAGCCGGGGTCCGGCACGAGACAGGTCGCCGAGGACGCCCTCGCGGCCGCCGGCGCCGACCCCGCGGCGCTGCGGGTCGTGGCGGAGCTGTCCGGCATCGACGCGCAGAAGGCGGTCGTCGAGGCCGGGCTCGGCGTGTCGATCGTGTCGACGCTGACGATCAGGCGCGAGCTCGCGCTCGGCTCCCTCGTGGCGCGGCCCGTGCGCGGACTCACGATCCGCCGCGCGCTGGCGGCCGCGACGGTCGCCGGGCTGCCGGCCCTGCCCGCCGCGCGAGCCCTCGTCCGGGAGGTGCGCGCCGGACCGGACCGGTCGGCACGTCCCGAGCCGTAGGATCCCGCCATGCAGATCCGGCAGCTCGTCCCGGCCGAGCCGGGCTGGAAGGCGGTCTTCAAGGAGCCCGACGGCGGCGAGAGCCAGTCGCGGATCCTCGCCTGGGCGGTGACCGACGACGGCGCCGCAGCGACGCGACGAGACCGGCCTGGTCGGCGTGATCGTCGACCCCGCCTGCTCCCTCGCGCATCGTCCGCGCGCCCGACGCCGCGCCGGCCTCCGGAGGCGGCGTTCAGCCGCTACCGCTACGTCGCTCCCGCACCGCTCGTCGTGCCGCCCCCGGCGCCGGCGCCCGAGCCCGACGACACGGCCGAACGGCTGGCGAAGGGCCTCCTCAAGCGCAAGCGCTGAACGGCCGGGACACGACGCGATGACAGCCGACGCCGGCCGCCGGCATCACAGCGTGACGTTCGCCGTCCTCGCGCTGGGCGGGGTCTCGTACTCGCTGCTGCAGTCGCTCGTCGCGCCGGCGCTGCCGGAGATCGAGCACGCGCTGCACACCTCCGAGAACTCGGTCAGCTGGGTGCTGACGGCGTACCTGCTCAGCGCGTCGGTGGCGACACCGGTGATCGGGCGGCTCGGCGACATGTTCGGGAAGGAGCGGCTGCTCGTGATCGTGCTCGGGCTGCTCTGCGTCGGGACGCTCGTCTCGGCGGCCGCGTCGTCGCTGCCGCTGATGCTCGCCGGGCGGGTCGTCCAGGGGGCGGCCGGCGGGATCTTCCCGCTCGCGTTCGGGATCATCCGCGACGAGTTCCCGCGCGAGCGGGTCGCCGGCGGCGTCGGCCTGATGTCCGCGCTGCTCGGCGTCGGCGGCGGCGCCGGCGTGATCCTCGCCGGGCCGATCGTCGACAACCTGTCGTACCACTACCTCTTCTGGCTGCCGCTGATCCCGATCGTCGCCGCGACCGTGCTGACGCACCTGCTCGTGCCGGAGTCGCCGATCCGCGTCCCCGGCCGGGTCAACTGGGCCGGCGCGGCGCTGATGACGGCGCGGGCTCGTCGCCGTGCTCGTCGCGGTCAGCGAGACGGTGCAGCTGGCACTGGCTGACCGTGAAGACGCTCGGCACGATCGGGGTCGGGCTCGTGCTGCTCGTGCTCTGGGTGCGCAGCGAGTCCGCGTCGGCGGAGCCGCTCGTCGACATGCGGATGATGCGGATCCGCGGCGTCTGGACGACGAACGCGGTCGCGCTGCTGCTCGGCTTCGGGATGTACTCGTCGTTCATCCTCGTGCCGCAGTTCGTCGAGACGCCCCGCGGCGAGGGCTACGGGTTCGGCGCGACGGTCACGAGCGCCGGGCTGTTCATGCTGCCGTCGACGCTCGCGATGCTCCTCGTCGGCTCGCAGACCGGGCGCCTCGAGAGGCGGTTCGGCTCGAAGCCGCCGCTGCTCGCGGGCGGGTTCGCGAGCCTCGCGTCGTTCCTCGTCCTGCTCGCTCGCCCACGGCGCGACGTGGGAGATCTACGTCGCGATGCTGCCTGCTCGGCACCGGGATCGGGCTCGCGTTCGCGGCGATGGCGAACCTGATCATCGAGAACGTCGGCCCCGGCGAGACCGGCGTCGCGACCGGCATGAACACGGTGACGCGGACGATCGGCGGCGCGTTCGGCGGCGCGGCGACCGCGTCGCTCCTCGCGGCGACGATCGGCCCTGGCGGCGGCTACCCGACCGCGCACGGCTACACCGTGGCGTTCGCGTTCTGCGCGGTCGCGCTGCTGCTCGGCGTCCTCGTCGGCTTCGCGATCCCGCAGCGGCGCCCCGACGAGACGTTCGGGCCGCACGCCGTCGGCGACCTCGAGTCGGCACCCGCCGGCACGGAAGCCGGCTAGGACCGCGCGCGCTACGCGCCGCTGCGGTCGATCAGCTCGATCCGGTACTCGTCCGGGTCGCGGACGAAGCAGATGAGCGAGCCGCCCTCGCGGACGCGGTACGGCTCCCGCTCGGGCGCGATGCCCTGCCCGGCGAGCCCGGCGAGCGTCGCGGCGAGGTCGTCGACGGCGACGGCGATGTGGCCGTACCCGGTCCCCAGCTCGTACGTGCGCCCGTCGTGGTTGAACGTCAGCTCGAGGACCGACTTCTGGTCGCCCAGCGAGAAGAAGTAGTTGGTCGCCTCGCGCTCGCCGCCGCGGACGATGTCCATCTCGCTCTCGAACGTGAAGCCGAGCGCCTCGTAGAAGGCGCGGCTCTTCTCCGGATCCGTGATCCGGACCATGGTGTGCAGGAAGCTCGTCATGCCCTGATCCTGCCAGAACCGGCTCGCCGGCATCCCGGCTCACCGCCTGCGTCACGGGCGCCCGCGGCCGCAGCCGCAGCACGCCCGAGCCGAGACCGACGCCGCCGGTGATCAGCACGAGCCCGGCGAGCTTCTGCAGCGTCACCGGCTCGGCGAGGAAGACCGCCCCGTAGAAGAGCGCGAACGCCGGGCAGCAGATACGCGACGAGCACCGACCGGGCGGAGCCGTAGAGGCGGATCATCCGGTACGAGAGGATCTGCGCGATCGCCGTCCCGAACAGGCCGAGCGCGACCGCCGAGCCGACCGAGCGCCAGCCGGGCGCGTGCGCCGGCAGCGTCGCCAGGGCGACCGGCGCGAGCACGACGAACGCGACCACCATCGACGTGGCGGCGAGCACCGGCCCGCCGGCCGACATGCGCCTCCCCGCGTACAGGTTCGCGGCCGCGTACGAGACGGACGCGAGCACGATCGCGCCGGTGCCGAGCGTCCCGCGCCAGCCGCCCTGCGGATGGACGCCCGCGAGGATCGCCACCCCGGCGAGCCCGAACAGGACCCCGACGAGCCGCAGCCCCGTCGACCGCTCGCTCGGCACGAACCAGACCGCGAGCAGCGCGACGAAGATCGGCACCGACGAGTTCGCGACCGCGGCGGTGCCCGAGTCGACGGTCTTCTCGCCCCAGGCGATGAGCATGAACGGGACGGCCGCGTTGATCACGCCGAGCACGAGCCCCTGCCGCCACGCGGCGACGAGCGCGCGCGGCCCGTACCGGCGCCACGCGAACGCGACGAGGATCGGCGCGGCGAACGCGAGCCGGATCTCGATCAGCGCCGCCGGCGAGAGGTCGCGGACGCCGACCTTGATGAACAGGTACGACGAGCCCCAGATCGCCCCGAGGACGAGCAGGAGCCCGGTGTACTGGCGTCTCACGGATCGGAGGCTAGACGCCGCCGCAGCCGTCCGGGGCGCCACGACGCCGGTGCCGAGCGCGACGCCGCCGAGGATCAGCACGAGCGCGGCGAACGCCGCGCCGCTGAAGCCCTCGCCGAGGAAGACCGCCCCGTAGGCGAGCGCGATCGGCGGGATCAGATACGTGACGAGCGACGCGTACGCGGAGCCGGCGCCGAGGATCAGCGCGAAGAAGAGGAGGTACGCGAGCGCCGTCCCCGGGATCCCGAGCGCGAGCACCGAGCCGATCGCCTTCCAGCCCGGCGACACGGTGCGGCGCCTGCAGAACACCGGCCGGCAGCGCGACGAGCGCGGAGACGGCCGTCGAGGAGAGCGCGACGACGAGCGGCCGCACCGGCTTCAGATGCCGTCCCATCAGCAGGCCGCCGGCCGCGTAGCCGAGCGCCATCCCGACGACGGCGAGCGCGCCGAGCACCTTCCCGTTCGGCTGGGCGCCGACGAGGAGCGCGACCCCGACGAAGCCGATCCCGACGCCCGCGAGCCTCGCCCCGGTGACGCGGAACTCGTGGAAGAAGCCGAACGCGATCGCCGCGTTGAAGAGCGGCACCGACGCCTGGATGATCGACGCGAGCCCCGAGTCGATCCTCGTCTCGCCCCAGGAGAGGAGCCAGAACGGGAACGCCGTGTTCACGAGCGCCACCACGACGAGCCAGGCCCAGTGCGCGCGCAGCTCGCGGAGCGTCTCGCGGCCGCCGACCGAGACGAGCGCGACGACGAGGAGCGTCAGCGCCGCCGTCCCGAGCCGGCCCATGATCAGCGTCGCCGGCGCAGAGGTCGCGCACCGCCACCTTGATGAACATGAACGACGCGCCCCAGATCAGCGCGAGCGCCACGAGCATGACCGGGTTGCGCCGCATCTCCGATGAAACGAAACGACGCGTGACAACGTGAGATTCCACAGGTAGGTTCCGCCGGCCGAGTCGCCGGCTCGGAATCGAGGAGGGGTCGTCATGAAGCGTTTCGCCTGTGTCGCGTTCGTCGTCGTCGCCGCGCTCCTCGCCGGCGCCCAGGCCGCCCGGGCGTCCGGGATCGCCGCCGGTGTCGCGAAGGAGCTCGCGACGCAGGGCGTGAAGGCCGGGCATCGCGCACTTCGCCCCCGACCTCGAGGCGCAGATCGACCCGAACGCGGCGAACATCAAGGCGATCCGCGCCCAGCTCGAGGCACTCGACGCGAAGCTCACGCAGCTCCAGATCCACCAGGACCACCTCGCGTCGCGGCAGCTCTGCGCGACCCACGTCGGCACGCTGCGCGAGATCGTGAGCCGGGCGAAGACGAGCCTCGAGGCGCTCGTGGCCGCCTCCACCCTCCCCGACTTCTCTCGCGGGAATCGCGCCTCGACCGGCTTTACGAGAACCTCGGCCAGCTGGCGACCGACCAGCACCAGCTCCACACGACGATCGTGGACGGCGCGCTTCTCTCCTGCGGCCGGAGCCTCCAGGACGCGATGTACCCGTTCTTCACCTCGCTGCTCGCGCCGCAGGTGCGCGACTGGTACGCGACCTACCACGCCGCCGCGGTCGCGCTGCTCACGGTCAGGCTCAACCTCTACACGTACCAGGCCCCGACCGGGACGACGAAGCAGGTCACGACGACGGACACCTCGGGGGCGCCCGTGACCCTCAACGTGCCGGTGCGGGCGCGCGTGTACTCGGACGCCGAGGCGCAGACGCTCGCCGCGACGGTGCCGTCCCGGCGGCTGGCTCGACCAGGAGGAGAAGCTGATCAAGCCGGCGTTCCCGAACACCGAGTCGGTCTACGTCCCGGAGAAGATCGTCTTCAAGACGCGGGTCGCGCCGAACGGGCTCCAGGACGGCGAGAACTACCGGCTGTTCAAGGAGGGCTGGTGGGCGAGCATCCGCGGCGTCCCCGGCTGCGAGCACCTGAAGCGGATCTTCGCCGGCCTCGGCGTCGGCCAGGGCCCCCAGGTCCGGGTCGCGCTGCGCGAGCGGGCGATCCTCTACATGAACTCGCGGTTCGTCTTCTGCGAGGACGACCACGACACCATCTACGCGTACGACTTCGACGCGTTCCGCTACGAGAGCGCGTCGCACGTCCAGGTCTACGTCGACCGGAACATCGGCACGATCATGGCCCGTCCGCTCGAGGGCTTCCTCGATCTCGCGCCGTGGTCGTACAAGTAGGCGACCGGGGGCCCGGCTAGACTGAATCACCTGAGCGAGGTCGCAGAACAGCCGCTCCACCGCGCTCTCGGTCTCACCGACTGGGAGGCGAGCCGTATCCGGGAGCTGCTCGGTCGCGACCCGAACCACTTCGAGCTCGCCGTCTTCTCGCTCCTCTGGTCGGAGCACTGCGGCTACAAGCACTCCGCCCCGCTGCTGCGGCGCCTGCCGTCGGCCGGCGAGCGCGTCCTCCAGGGCCCCGGCGAGAACGCGGGCGTCCTCGACCTCGGCGACGGGCTCGCGGTCGCGTTCAAGGTCGAGTCGCACAACCATCCCGTCCGCGGTCGAGCCGTTCCAGGGCGCCGCGACCGGCGTCGGCGGGATCCTGCGCGACATCGTCGCGATGGGCGCGCGCCCGATCGCGCTCCTCGACGGGCTCTGGTTCGGCGCCCCCGACTACCACTTCTGGCGCGCCGTCGCCGGCATCGGCCACTACGGCAACTGCGTCGGCGTCGCGAACGTCGGCGGCGCGACCGTCTTCGACGACGCGTACGCGGGAAACTGCCTCGTCAACGCGATGTGCGTCGGGCTCCTCGACTCCGGCCGGCTCCACTCGGCGAAGGCGAGCGGCCCGGGCAACCACGTCGTCCTCTTCGGCGCGACCACCGGCCGCGACGGGATCGGCGGCGCGTCGGTGCTCGCGAGCCAGGAGCTCGGCGAGAACGACGCCGACAAGCGGCCGACCGTGCAGGTCGGCGACCCGTTCACCGGCAAGAAGCTGATCGAGGTCTCGGTCGAGCTCGTCGAGTCGGGCGCTCGTCGAGTCGCTCCAGGACTGCGGCGCCGCCGGGCTCGCCTCCGCGCTCTCGGAGATGGCCGGCGAGCGCGCCGGGATCGACGTCCATCTCGACCGCGTGCCGCTCCGCGAGGAGGGCATGGAGCCGTGGGAGATCATGATCTCCGAGTCGCAGGAGCGGATGGTCGCCGTCGTCCGGCCGCAGATGCTCGCGGCCGTGCAGGAGGTCTGCGCCCGCTGGGAGCTCGCGTGCACGCCGGTCGGCACCGTCACCGAGGGGCCGCTGCTGCGGGTGCTCTGGCACGACGAGCCGGTGGGCGAGATCCCGGCGTCGCTCCTGACCGACGAGTGCCCGCGCTACGAGGTGCCGCAGGAACCGCGCACCGAGCCCGCGCGCCGCGAGCGCGAAGCCGCCGCGCGTCGACGAACCTCGCCGCGGTCTACGAGCAGTACGACCAGCTCGTCGGCTCGCGCACGGTGCGCCGGCCCGGCCTCGACGCGGCGGTGCTGCGGCTGCGCCCGTCGCTGCGCGGGCTCGCGGTCGCGCTCCAGGGGCCGTTGCCCGGCGAGCAGGATCCGTTCCGCGCCGGCGTCCAGGCCGTGCTCGGCGCGGCGCGCAACGTCGCGTGCGCGGGCGGCGAGCCGATCGGGCTGACGGACTGCCTCAACTTCGGCAACCCGGAGAAGGGCGAGATCGGCTGGGAGCTCGCGCAGGCGATCGAGGGGATCGCCCAGGCCGCCGACGCGCTCGGCGTGCCCGTCGTCTCCGGGAACGTGTCGCTCTACAACGAGACCGACGGGCGGCCGATCCCGCCGACGCCGGTCGTCGGCTGCGTCGGCGTCGTCGCCGACGTGCGCCACGCGCCCGGCGGCTGGGAGCGCGGCGACGCGGTGCTGCTCGCGACCGCGCCCGAGGCGAGCCTCGAGGCGGAGGCGGCGCTCGTCCGCTTCCTCTGGAAGGCGGCGCCGGTGCTCTCCCTCGCGCACGACGTCGGCAGCGGCGGGCTCGAGCAAGCGCTCGCCGAGGCGGCCGCGTGGAGCGGCGGGCTCGCGGCGGACGTCGAGCTGCCGGCGCTCGACCCGGATCTCGGCGCAGCGGTGCTCGCGTGCGCCCCGGGCGACGTGGCCCGGCTCGGCTCGCGCGGGTTCGTCCAGATCGGCACGGTGCGCTGATGTGCGGCGTGTTCGGCGTCTACGCCCCCGACCGCGACGTCGCGCGGCTCTCGTACTTCGGCCTCTTCGCGCTCCAGCACCGCGGCCAGGAGTCGGCCGGGATCGCCGTCTCCGACGAGGGCCGGCTGACGGCGCTGCGCGACCTCGGGCTCGTGACGCAGGTCTTCGACGAGCAGAAGCTGCACGGCCTGCGCGGCCAGGTCGCGATCGGGCACACGCGCTACTCGACGACCGGCTCCTCGCAGTGGTCGAACGCGCAGCCGCTCGTCCAGCACGGCTCCGTCCGCACGGTCGCGCTCGGCCACAACGGCAACCTCGTCAACGCGACCGAGCTGCGCGCCGAGCTCGCCGCCGAGGGGATCACGCTCCGCTCGACCTCCGACAGCGAGCTGATCGCGGCGCTGATCGCGAACGACCCGGCGCCGCTCGAGCAGGCCGTCGCGAACGCGATGCGGCGGCTCGAGGGCGCGTACTCGATCGTCGCGCTCTCCGAGGGGCAGCTCGTCGCGTTCCGCGACCCGCACGGCTTCCGGCCGCTCGTGCTCGGGCGCATCCACGGAGCTGGAAGCGCCGCCGGCGAAGCCGCCGGCGCCCGGCCGGAAGACCGCGCCGCCTCCGACGACGCCTCGGACTGGATCGTCGCCTCGGAGACGTGCGCGCTCGACCTCGTCGCCGCCGAGTTCGTCCGCGAGGTCGCGCCGGGCGAGGTCGTCGTCGTGGACGGCGACGGGCTGCGCGCGCTGCCGGCGGTCGAGCTCGCCGACGGCGGCGCGCTCTGCATCTTCGAGTTCTTCTACCTGGCCCGCCCGGACACGACCCTCGACGGCGTCGAGGTGCACGGGGCGCGCGTGCGCATGGGCGAGCGGCTCGCCGTGGAGGCGCCGGTCGACGCCGACCTCGTCCTGCCGATCCCCGACTCGGGGACGCCGGCCGCGATCGGCTTCGCGCGCGCCCTCGGGATCCCGTTCAGCGAGGGCCTGATCAAGAACCGCTACGTCGGGCGCACGTTCATCCAGCCCGACCAGGAGATGCGCCAGCAGGGCGCCCGGCTCAAGTACCACCCGGTGGCCGAGGTCGCGGGCAAGCGGATCGTCGCCGTCGACGACTCGATCGTGCGCGGGAACACGACGCGGCAGATCGTGCGGATGCTGTTCGACGCGGGCGCGACCGAGGTGCACATCCGCGTCTCGTCGCCGCCGGTGATCGGGCAGTGCTTCTACGGGATCGACCTCGCCGACCCGGCGGAGATGGTCGCCGCCGGCAAGACGATCGAGGAGGTGCGCGAGCAGATCGGCGCCACCTCGCTCGCGTACCTCTCCCACGACGGCCTCGTCGAGCGCGACCCGGCGGCCGGCGTCGTCGCTCTGCCGCGGCTGCCTCACGGGCGAGTACCCGACGGCGCTGCCGACCGAGCAGGCGAAGCTCCGCTTCGAGCCGGTTGGCCGCTGAGCTCGAGGCCGTCGTCGCCCGGGCCATCCGGGACGAGAACGTCGTCGGGGTCGTGCTCTCCGGCTCGCGCGGCAAGGGCGAGTCTCGTCACCGAGGCGAGCGACTGGGACGCGTTCGTCGTCGTGCGCGAGCTGCGCGGCGGCTGGGTAGACCGAGCGCGGCGGCGGACTCGAGCTCGCGGAGATCACGCTCGACCCGCTGCGCGAGCCGCCGGCGCGGGCGCGCTACTCGCTCGCCTGGCTCGAGCCCGAGCTCGACAAGACGGGCGAGGTCGCGGCGGCGCTGCGCGAGGCGGTGCGCGTCGACCCCGCGACCGCGGCGGAGCCGCTCGACGGCTACGTGAACATGCTCTACCGGTCGCTGAAGAACGACGCGGCTCGGCCTGACGGCGGCGTCGCTCCTGGACGCGGCCGAGTCGGTGCCGTGGCTGCTCGAGTTCCTGTTCGCCGTCCACGGCCGCGTGCGCCCGTACAACAAGTGACTCGCGTGGGAGCTCGAGCACCATCCCCTCCCGCCAAGTAACACGTTGTCACTTGCCGGGAACGAGCTCGTGCCCCGGCTCGAGCGAATCGTCCGCGGCGGCGAGTCGCCTGGCTGCGCGGATAGCTACGCGGCGAGCAGCTGCACGTGGACGAGCTCGAGCTTGAGCCCGTCCGGGTCGTAGAAGAAGACGGCGTAGTAGCCGGGCGAGTACGCGTACTCCTCCGGGCCGCTCTCGATCTCGGCGCCGATCGAGCGGAGCCACTCGGCGCGCTCGTCGACGACCGCCCGCGACGGGGCCTCGAAGGCGAGGTGGTGGAGGCCGATCCGGTAGCGGTCGGCGACCCCTTCGCTCTGGGCCTCGCGCAGCCCGATCGCCGTGTCGCGGCCGAGCAGGTACCAGATCGTCTCGCCGCGCTCGCCCTCGACCTCGCTGATCCCGTGCCAGCCGAGCGGCCCGAGCAGCTCGCGGTAGAAGGGCAGGCTGCGCTCGATCGAGGAGACCACGAGATCGACGTGATGGACGCCGGCGGAGCGCATGACGATCCAACGCGGCTTCGACGGACCGGCGCGACCTCCTGCACGGGCCTCGTACCATGGCGGGCCGTGCGCCTCTTCCACTACCACCTCGTGACGAGCAGGGTGCGCGAGGTCGAGGCCCGCTACATCGGCAAGCTCGGCTTCGACCTCGTCGCCCGCCACGGCCGGGTCGGCGAGGATCTCGCCTCCTACGAGCCGGGCGTCTCGTGGACGGAGCTCGACGCGATCGGGTTCAAGCTGAGGCTCTCCGAGCTCCAGCACGGCGGGGTGAACGTCGTCGTCCAGCCGGGACAGTGGCCGCTGCCGCGCGTCGACCATCTCGGGCTCGCGCTCGACGAGGACGAGTTCGAGGACGCGCTCGTGCGGGCCGAGGCCGGAGACCTGCGCGTCCAGGAGCACGGCGGGCGGCGCACGTTCGTCTCCACGAACGCGGGCTACCGGCTCGAGCTGCACCCGCCGCGCGACTGGATCGACGACCTCGTCGCGCGCAGCGACCGGCTGCGCCTCGCGGAGCTGCACCTGAAGGCGGACGACCCGGAGGCGAAGGCGACCGCGCTCGCCGAGATCCTCGACTGCGACCGGGTCGGCACCGACGTCGAGGTCGGCGACACGCTCGTGCGCTTCCTCCCCGGCGCGACCCACGGGCGCCCGGAGCTGTACGGCGAGATGTTCGTCTGACGCGCCCGAAGTGCCAGGCACGTTCGTGCCGAAAGCGTCACGGACGGCTTGTTCATGCGGTGCACCCGTCACGAGGCCGTGACGGCGCCGGCGCGCGGTGCCAGGCACCTTCGTCACGAAAGCGTCATGGGGGCCGCCGTCCCGGGCTCGCCGTAGACTCGACTCCTTGACCGGGGACGCACGCACCTACGACGCCGCGGGCGTCTCGCTCGCCACGGCGAACGCCGTCGTCGAGCGGCTCCGCGCCGCGGTCGAGTCGACCGGCGCGACCGGCTTCGGGCACTTCGCCGGCCTCTACCCGCTCGACGAGCGCCGCTTCCTCGCCGCCACCACCGACGGCGTCGGCTCGAAGCTCCTGCTGCACCGGCGCGCGGGCACGCTCCGCTGGGGCGGCATGGATCTCGCCGCGCACTGCGTCAACGACGTCCTCTGCGCGGGAGCCGACCCGCTCTTCCTGCTCGACTACGTCGCCGCGAACCGGATCGAGCTCGAGCAGGTGGCCGAGCTCGTCGAGGGCGCCGCCGAGGTCTGCCGCGCCGCCGGCTGCATGCTGATCGGCGGCGAGACCGCGGAGCTGCCGGGCGTCTACCGCGAGCACGAGCTCGACTTCGCCGGCACGTGCGTCGGCATCGTCGACCGCGACCGCGTGATCGACGGCGCCCGCTGCGCGCCCGGCGACCTCGTCGTCGGCCTCGCCTCGAGCCGGGATCCACACGAACGGCTTCTCGCTCGTCCGCTCGCTCGTCGGCGACGGCGACTTCGACGCCGAGCTGCTGCTCGCGCCGCACCGGCTCTACGTCGACGAGGTGCGCGACCTGCGCGCCCGCGCCGACGTGAAGGCGCTCGCCCACGTCACCGGCGGCGGCATCCTCGGCAACCTCACGCGCGTCCTCCCCGACGGCGTCGAGGCGCGGATCGACTGGGACGCGTGGGAGCGCCCGCCCGTCTTCGCCTGGCTCGCCGAGCGCGGTGTCGCCGAGGACGAGCTGCGCCGCGTCTTCAACTGCGGCATCGGCATGTGCGCCGTCGTGCCGGAGGCGCCGGCGGGCGCCGTCGTGATCGGGGAGCTGGCCGCGGCGTGATCGGCGTGCTCGTCTCCGGCGGCGGCACGAACCTCCAGGCGCTCCTCGACGCCGACCTGCCGGTCGTCGCCGTCGCGAGCAACAAGTCCGGCGCCGGCGCGCTCGACCGGGCGCGGGCAGCGGGCGTCGCGACGGAGGTGTTCGAGCTCGGCGGCTATCCCGACCGGAGCGCCCGCGACGCGGCGATGGCCGACTGGCTCGAGGCCCGCGGCGTCAGCCTCGTCGTCCTCGCCGGCTACATGCACATCCTCACGCCCGCGTTCCTCGACCGCTTCCCGGAGGCCGTCGTGAACGTCCACCCCTCGCTGCTGCCCGACTTCCCCGGCGCGCATGCCGTCGAGGAGCAGCTCGCGGCGGGCGTCGGCGAGTCCGGCGCGAGCGTCCATCTCGTCGACGAGGGCGTCGACTCCGGCCCCGTGCTCGCCCAGGAGCGGGTGCCCGTCCTCGCGGGCGACACGGCCGACACGCTCCACGAGCGCATCAAGGCCGTGGAGCATAGGCTCCTGCCCACGGTGGTGAGGGAACTGTGCGGGCGCTGATCTCGACGTACGACAAGACCGGCCTCGACGTGCTCGCGCGCGGGCTCGCCGAGCTCGGCTGGGAGCTCGTCGCGAGCGGCAAGACCGCCGCGGCGATCGAGGAGCTCGGGCTCCCCGTCGTTCCCGTCGACGCGGTGACGGAGTTCCCGGAGATGCTCGGCGGCCGCGTGAAGACGCTCCACCCGCGCATCCACGCCGGCATCCTCGCCCGCCGCGACGACCCGGGCGACGTGGCGACGCTCGCCGAGCACGGGATCGAGCCGTTCGACCTCGTCTGCGTCAACCTCTACCCGTTCGAGCAGGTGGCGGCGAAGCGGGGCGTCACCGAGGCGGAGGCGGTCGAGATGATCGACATCGGCGGCCCCTCGATGCTGCGCGGCGCGGCGAAGAACTTCGCGCACGTGGCGCCGCTCTCCCGGCCCGACCAGTACGGGTTCGTCCTCGACGAGCTGCGCGAGAGCGGCGAGCTGTCGCTCGACACGCGCCGCCGGCTCGCGGCCGAGGCGTTCGCGACGACGGCCGCCTACGAGGCGGCGATCGCGGCGTGGTTCGCGGTCGGCGAGCCGTTCCCCGACACGCTCGTCGTCCCGTTCGAGAAGGTGCTCGACCTCTCCTACGGCGAGAACCCGCACCAGCGCGCCGCCTACTACGCCGACCGCGGCGCCCGCCGGCACCTGCTCTCGCGCGTCGAGCAGCTCCACGGCAAGCAGCTCTCGTTCAACAACCTCAACGACCTCTCCGGCGCGCGCCTCGTCGCCCGCGAGTTCGCGCTGCCGGTCTGCGTGATCGTCAAGCACGCGAACCCGTGCGGCGTCGCGATCGGCGCGACCGCGGAGGAGGCCTACGACAAGGCGCTCGCCTCCGACCCGACCTCGGCCTACGGCGGCATCGTCGTCCTCAACCGCGAGGTCGACGGCCCGCTCGGCGAGAAGCTCGCGGAGCAGTTCGTCGAGGTGCTGCTCGCGCCCGGCTACTCCGAGGAGGCGCTCGAGGCGCTCCGCCGCAAGCAGAACACGCGGATCCTGCTCGACCGGGAACGGCGCGTCGACGAGCCCGGCAGCCGCCACTACAAGCGCGTGATCGGCGGCATGCTCGTCCAGGACCCGGACGGGGACATCGAGGATCGCGAAGGCTGGACAGGTCGTCTGCGGCGCGCCGGACGAACGGCAGATGGGCGACCTCATCTTCGCGTGGCGCGTCTGCAAGCACGTCTCCTCGAACGCGATCGTGCTCGTGAAGGACCTCGCCACGATCGGGATCGGCGCCGGCCAGATGAGCCGCGTCGACTCGGTGCGGATCGCGGTCGAGAAGGCGGCGCAGTTCGGGCACGACGTGACCGGCGCGGCGCTCGCCTCGGACGCCTTCTTCCCGTTCCCGGACGGGCCGCGGATCGCGCTCGACGCGGGCGCGACCGTCGATCGTGCAGCCGGGCGGCTCGAAGCGCGACGCGGACGTGATCGCCGCGGTCGAGAAGGCCGGCGTGACGATGGTCTTCACCGGCCGGCGCCACTTCCGGCACTAGAGCCGCTTCGGGAAATACCCGGGCGCCCCGTCGCGTTACCCTCCCGCAGATGCGACCGGAGGGGAGAGAACTGTGACTGGACCCGATCCAAGGCGCTGGCAGGCGCTGGCACTCGTTTGCGTGGCCTTCTTCATGACCGTGCTCGACGTCTCGATCGTCAACGTCGCGCTGCCGTCGATCAAGACCTCGCTCGGCGTCTCGGACACGAGCCTGCAGTGGATCCTGATCGCCTACGCGATCACGTTCGGCGGCTTCCTGCTGCTGGGCGGCCGCGCGGCCGACCTGCTCGGGCGGCGGCGCATGTTCATGGTCGGGCTCGTGCTGTTCTCGGCCGCGTCGCTCGTGTGCGGGCTCGCCGGCTCGATCGGCGTCCTGATCGCCGCGCGCACGGCCCAGGGCATCGGCGCCGCGATCATCTCGCCGGCGACGCTCTCGATCATCACCACGACGTTCGACGAAGGGGCCGAGCGGAACAAGGCGCTCGGGATCTGGGGCGCGATGGGCGGCAGCGGCGCGGCGGCCGGCGTCCTCTTCGGCGGGATCCTGACGAAGTACGCGGGCTGGGAGTGGATCTTCTTCGTCAACGTCCCGGTCGGCGCGCTCGTGCTCGCGCTGACGCGCAGCGTCGTCCGCGAGAGCCGCGCGCCCGGGCTGCGCGGGTTCGACGCCGGCGGCGCGGTCACCGTCACGAGCGGCCTCGCGCTCCTCGTCTACGCGATCTCGAAGGCGCCCGACGTCGGCTGGGCGGCCGGGCGCACGATCGGCCTGCTCGTCGCCGCCGCCGTCCTGCTCGCCGCGTTCGTCGCGGTGGAGGCGCGCCAGGGCTCGCCGCTCGTCCCGTTCAGCATCTTCCGGACGAAGACGCTCACGGGCGCGAACGCGGCCGGCTTCCTGCTCGGCGCCGTCGTCTACTCGAGCTTCTTCGTGCTCACGCTCTACGTCCAGCAGGTGCTCGGCTACTCGGCGCTCAAGACGGGGCTCACGTTCCTCGCCACGGCGGGCACGGTGATCCCGGTCGCCGGCGCGTCGCAGGCGCTCGTGACGCGGATCGGCGTCCGCCCGGTGATGACCGTCGGGCTCGCGCTGATCACCGGCGCGATGCTCTGGTACGCGCAGATCCCGGTGCACGGGCGCTTCGCGGGCGACCTGCTGCCGGGCTACCTGATGATGGGCGTCGGGATGGCGTTCGCGTTCATCCCCGTCTCGATCGCGGCGCTCGCGGGCGTCGCGCCGCAGGAGGCGGGGCTCGCGTCGGGCCTGATCAACACGTCGCAGCAGATCGGCGGCGCGCTCGGCGTGGCGATCGCCTCGACCGTCGCGTTCACGCACGTGAAGACGCTGCTCGTGTCGGGGCACACGCAGCCGGAGGCGCTGACGGGCGGGTTCGGGCTCGCCTTCTGGGTGCTCGCCGGCTTCGGCGCCGCGTCGGTCGCGGCCGCGGCGCTGCTCGTCCGCTCGGGCGAGGTCGTCGTGGAGGCGGAGGCGGTGACGGCGGCCATCTAGACTTCCGGCGGCATGGCGCGCGAGTACCCCACGCTCCTCGACCTCGTCGGCGGCACGCCGATCGTCCGGCTCGACCGGCTCTCGCCGCCGGGCGGCGCGCGCATCCTCGCGAAGCTCGAGTTCCTGAACCCGGGCGGCTCGGTCAAGGACCGGATCGGGCTCGCGATGATCGAGGCGGCCGAGCGCGACGGGAAGCTGAAGCCGGGCGGGACGATCGTCGAGCCCACGTCCGGCAACACCGGCGTCGGCCTCGCGATCGCGGCGGCGGGCAAGGGCTACCACTGCATCTTCGTGATGCCCGACAAGATGAGCCAGGAGAAGATCTCGATGCTGCGCGCGTACGGCGCGGAGGTCGTGATCACGCCGACCGCCGTCGACCACCACTCGCCCGAGAGCTACTACTCGGTCTCGTCGCGGCTCGCCGAGGAGATCCCGGGCGGCTTCAAGCCCGACCAGTACTCGAACATGGCGAACCCGCAGGCGCACTACGACGTGACCGCGCCCGAGATCTTCGAGCAGACCGGCGGCGAGCTCGACGCGATCGTCATCTCCGTCGGCACCGGCGGCACGATCTCCGGCGTCGGCCGCTGGTTCCACGAGCACCGGCCCGAGGTGAAGATCGTCGGCGTCGACCCCGAAGGCTCGATCTACACCGCCGCCGACGAGTCGGAGCTCCACCCGTACCTCGTCGAGGGGATCGGCAAGGACACGTGGCCGGAGACGATCGACCTGAACGTCGTCGACGAGTGGATCCGCGTCTCCGACCGCGAGTCGTTCCTGACCGCGCGCCGGCTCGCCCACGAGGAGGGCATCCTCGCCGGCGGCTCCGCGGGCTCGACGCTCTGGGCCGCGATCCAGGTGGCGGAGCGCCTCACGCCGGCCGCGACGATCCTCGCCCTGATCCCCGACTCGGGCCGCTCCTACATGTCGAAGTTCTACGACGACAACTGGATGCTCGAGCACGGCTTCGTCGAGCGGCAGGCCCCCGTCCCGACGGTCTCCGAGGTGCTGCACGCGAAGCACGGCGGCGCCCTGCCCGAGCTCGTCACGATCTCCGCGCACGCGAAGGTCGGCGAGGGCATCGACACGATGCAGCGGTACGGCATCTCGCAGCTGCCCGTCGTCCGGAACGGCGAGTGCGAGTCGCTCGCGGACGTGATCGGCTCGCTCCAGGACCGCGCCCTGCTCGAGCGCGTCTTCGGCAACCCGGACGCGTTCCACGAGGACGTCGCCGTCGCGATGCAGCCGCCGCTCGCCACGATCGAGGAGTCCGCGTCGCTCGACGACGTCTTCGGCACGCTCAGCGGCGGCATGAACGCCGTCGTCGTCGCCCGCGACGGCAAGCCGATCGGCGTCCTCACCCGCAGCGACCTGCTCGAGTTCCTCGCGCATAAGCGCTGAGGGGAACTGAGCGGGGGAACGGAGTTCCCCGCGGGCCCCCTCCTTCGGGGCAGCGCGGTCGCCCTCCGCGTCGCTGCGCAAGGTCCCCTCAGGGCTCCCCTCCTTCGGCGGGGACGTGGCGGGGCGTGGTGGCGCTGCGGGGCGAGCGCGGTCGCCCCTCCGCGGACGGGACCGCGAGTCGACCAAGAACGGATCTGGACGAGTTGCCTGCCCCGGCGCGGTCGCGCGCGGCCTCCGGCCGGGCGCACCCGCTGGTTCGCCTCGACCTAACGCGCCTGCGGCTGCGTTAGCCCGAGGCCTGAACCGTTAGAGAGGTACGCAGCCGCCCCAGGCCGGAGGCTAAGCCGAGCGCAGCAGGCTTAGCCGGAGGCCGAACCAGCGGCCGGTCCTGGCGAAGCCACGACCGGCCGCGCCGGGCAGGCATCTCGTCCAGAGCATCGCCAGCCGAAACAGCACGGAGCGAGCCGGAGACCGCGCTCTCCGGCTCGCGCAGTTCCGTTGTCCCAGCGCGAGACGCGCAGCGTCTCGCGCTGCGCTAGCCGCGGTGCCCGTTGGTCTTCGCGTGGTCGCCGAGGCGGCGGGCGGCGAGGATCGCTTCGCGGGCGGTGTCGAGCAGGTCGGTCACGAACGCGAGCCGCTCGGCCTCCGAGCGGAGCTCGAGCAGCTGCTGCTTCGCGTCGGCGACGATCTCGACGCGCGCGGCGAGCTCGAACGACAGGGCGGGCGCGGCGGCGTCCGGCTCGTCCGTCTCGGCGCCGGCGACGGCGGCGAGCGCGCGGAACGCCTCGACGGCGCGGCGCGCGGCGTCCGGGTCCGGCTCGTCCCAGCTGTCGTCGACCGGCTCCACCTCGGCGGTGAGGAACGAGCGTCCGCGCGTCAGCCGCTCGACCTGGAAGCGCTCGCCGCCGGTGACGACGATGTCGAGCCGTCCGTCGTCGAACCGCTCGAGCACCTCGGTCACCCGGGCGCGCGTCCCCGTCTCGCGCAGGCCGTCGTCGTCGGCGTAGACGAGCCCGAACTCGCGGCCGTGCTCGAGGCACTCGCCGACGAGCTCCTGGTAGCGCTCCTCGAACACGTGGAGCGGCACGAGCTCGCTCGGCAGCAGCACGATCCCGAGCGGAAAGAGGCCGATCTCCTCCATTCCCCGCAGGGTACGTGCCCTCGCCTACCATTGCGTCCGTGGCCGTCGAGCGCCTGGAGTCCCTCCTCCGCACTGCGTTCCCCGACGCGGGCGAGCTCCGCGTGGACGACCGCACCGGCGGCGGCGACCACTTCCAGGTGACCGTGGCGAGCCCCCGCTTCGACGGCCTGTCGCTCCTCGATCAGCATCGCCTCGTCAACGAGGCGCTCGCCGACCCGCTCCGCGACGGCACCATCCACGAGCTCCGCATCAAGACGAGAGGAACCACATGAGCGAGCTTTCCGACCGCATCCAGCAACTGATCGCCGACGAGCCCGTGGTGCTGTTCATGAAGGGGACGCCGCAGTTCGTGATGTGCGGCAACAGCGGCCGCGCGCTCGAGGCGCTCCGCGCCGCCGGCGCGCCGGTCACCGCCGTCGACATCCTCCCCGACCCGTCGATCCGGCAGGAGCTCTCCCAGCTCTCCGGCTGGCCGACGATCCCGCAGGTCTTCGTCGGCGGCGAGCTCGTCGGCGGCGCCGACATCACGCAGGAGCTGGCCGACTCGGGCGAGCTGCCGGGGATCCTCGAGGCGAAGCTCGGCGCGGGCTACCGCGACGGCGCCGAGGAGCACGTCGTCGACGTGGTCAGCGGCACGCGCGCGTAGCGCGACGCGCTACGACGCGCCGCTCGCGAGGAACGCGACGAGATCGTCCAGCTGCGTCTTCGACAGCTGCTGGGCGAAGTTCGCGGGCATGAGGCCCTTCGCGTAGCCCGACGGGACGTACGCGTTCGGGTCGACGATCGACTGGTGCAGGAACGCGACGAGGGCCATGCCGGCCTTCTTCGCGTCCGCGGTCGGCGCCGTGTCGAGGTTCGGGCCGATCGTCCCGGTCGAGCCGGCGGGCTTGAACGTGTGGCAGGTCGCGCAGGCGGACGCGGTGAAGACCGCCTTCCCCTTCGTCGGGTCGCCGGCCGCGGCCGCGGTGGTCGTCGTCGCGGGAGCGGTCGTCGCGGCCGCGGTCGTCGTCGGGGCCGTGGTGGCGGCGGCCGACGTCGTCACGGTCATCGTCACCGTCTTCGCGGCCGGGCTCTTGGCGCCGCCGAGCGTCGTGTAGTGGCCGACCGCCCAGCCGGCGAAGCCGACCGGGAAGAGCAGCACGGCGAAGAGCACCCAGACGAGCACCTCGCCCATCGAGACCCACGGATTGCGGCGACGACGCGGCATGGCGGCAACCTACAACGTGCCGGGCTCTCCGCGTCGCAGTCCCGCCCAGCGCCAGCCGATCGCCGGGAACGCGCCGGCCGCGACGAGGCTCGCCTCGAGCGCCTCGCTCGCCGGGCCGCCGAGCCAGCGGTGGAGGTAGGGCACCCAGTCGAGCGTCCGTTCCTCGTAGCGCTCGCGCAGCCCGTCGAGGAGGACGCCGTAGGGGTGGAGGCCGGGGTGGCGCTGGCGCCACTCGTCGAGCGACGGCGGGCCGGGCGGCTCGGCCCCGGCGGCGGCGAGCAGGCGGTGCTGCGCCTCGTACCAGTCCTGCGCCGCGGCGTCGACCCGGTCCCGGGCGAACTCGTCCACGAGCAGGAGCGGCGCGAACGCGGCGAGCCGGTCGAGCCCCTCGTCGAGCGGGTGCACGTGGTGGAGCACGCGCCCGGCGACGACCGCGTCCCACCCGCCGGGCTCGAGCTCCTGGAACCGCGCCCGGACGAACCCGTCCCCCGCGGGCGCGTCGGGGTCGACGCCGAGCGCCTCGTACCCGGCCGCGGCGAGCGCCGGCACGACGCCGCCCTCGCGCCCGCAGCCGACCTCGAGCACCCGCGCCGGAGCCGGGGGCAGGTGCTGCTAGAACGAAGCCCGTGAAGTCCACGGTCGTGAGCCTCGCAGAAGCGCGCCGCATCGCGGTGCGCTCGCAGCTGCTCGACGGCTCGGCCGGCGGCGTCCTCGAGACGGTCCGCCGGCTCGGCTTCCTCCAGATCGACCCGATCTCGACGGTGGCGCCGCCGCAGCACCTCGTCCTCTGGAGCCGCCTCGGCCCGTTCGAACGGGCGGAGCTCGACCGGCTGCTCTGGGAGGAGCGGCAGCTGATCGAGTGGCGCGCGTTCATCTACCCGGCCGAGGACCTGCCGCTGCTCAAGGCGCGGATGCGCCGCCGCGCGCGCACGCCGGGCACGCACTCGGACGTCCGCTTCATGGACGAGAACCGGGCGTTCCGGCGGTACGTGCTGCGCGAGCTCGAGCGCCGCGGCCCGCTGCTGTCGCGGGAGATCGACGACCACCACACGATGCGCCGCGAGGATCACGACTGGTGGGGCGCCCGCAAGATGGGGCTGATGCTCGAGATCCTCGCCGCCCGCGGCGAGGTCGCCGTCGTCGGCCGCCGCGGCGGCCAGCGCGTCTGGGATCTCGCGGAGCGCTGGTACCCGGAGACCGAGACGATCCGCTGGCCGGCCGCCGAGAAGCTGATCGCCGAGCAGCGGTTCCGCTCGCTCGGCGTGCGGCTCGACCGCGGCGGCGACTGGGTCGCGCATCCCGACGCCGCCGACGGGCCGGTACCCGAGCGCACGACGTTCCTCTCCCCGTTCGACCGGCTGATCCACGACCGCGACGCGGACGGAGGCGCTCTTCGGCTTCTACTACCGGCTCGAGATGTACGTGCCGAAGGCGAAGCGCGCGTACGGCTACTACGTGCTGCCGATCCTGCACGGCGACCGGCTCGTCGGCCGGATCGAGCCGGTGTTCGACCGGCGCGAGCGCGTCCTCCGCGTGAACGGCCTCTGGTGGGAGGACGGCGCCGAGCCGGTCTCCGCTCGACGAGCCGCTCGCCGAGCTCGGACGGTTCCTCGGCGCCGAACGGGTCGAGGGGCCGTACGATCCCGCTGATGGACTTCGAGACGCGAGCGATCCACGCCGGCCAGGAGCCGGACCCGGCGACCGGGGCGATCATCACGCCGATCTACCAGACGTCGACCTACGTCCAGGACGCGGTCGGCGAGCACAAGGGCTACGACTACTCGCGCGTCGCGAACCCGACCCGGCAGGCGCTCGAGACGGCGCTCGCCTCGCTCGAGTCGGCGGCGCACGGCATCGCGTACTCGTCCGGGCTCGGCGCGACGACGACGCTGATGCACCTGCTCGACCCGGGCGACCGCGTCGTCCTGATCGCCGACGTCTACGGCGGCGTCTACCGGATGACCTCGCAGGTCTACGAGCCGAAGGGCTACGTCTTCGACTACGTCCCCGCCGACGAGTTCGGGAACCTCGCCGCGCACCTCGACGAGCGGACGAAGATGGTCTGGATCGAGTCGCCGTCGAACCCGCTGCTGAACGTCGTCGACATCCGGGCCGCCGCCGACGCCGCGCACGCGGCCGGCGCGATCCTCGTCGTCGACAACACGTTCGCGACGCCGTACCTCCAGCGCCCGCTCGAGCTCGGCGCCGACGTCGTCGTCCACTCGACGACGAAGTACCTCGGCGGCCACTCCGACGTGATCGGCGGCTTCGCGGCCACGAATGACGACGCGATCGCGGAGCGGCTGCGCTTCCTGCAGAAGTCGCTCGGCGCGGTGCCCGGCCCGTTCGACTCGTGGCTCGTGCTGCGCGGGATCAAGACGCTCGCCGTGCGGATGCGCAAGCACTGCGAGAACGCGGCCGCGGTCGCGGGCATGCTCGCTCAGCCAGCCGACGGTCGAGCGCGTCCTCTACCCCGGCCTGCCCACGCATCCCGGCCACGAGATCGCGGCGCGCCAGATGCGCGACTTCGGCGGCATGGTCTCGTTCCTCGCCGCCTCGCCCGAGGAGGCCGCGGCGATCGCCGGCCGGACGAAGCTGTTCGCGCTCGCCGAGTCGCTCGGCGGCGTCGAGAGCCTGATCGAGGTGCCGGCCCGGATGACGCACGCCGCCACCGCGGACGCGCCGTTCGCCGCCCCGCCGAACCTGATCCGGCTGTCGGTCGGGATCGAGTCGGCGGAGGACCTCGTCGCCGACCTCGAGGAGGCGCTCGTCCCGTGAGCGCGCCGCAGGACGTCGTCTTCGTCGAGATCCCCGCGGGCTCGCGGAACAAGTACGAGTGGGACGACGAGCTCGGCGGGATCGTCCTCGACCGGCGCCTGTTCACGGCGATGGCGTACCCGGCCGACTACGGCTTCATCGAGGGCACGCTCGGCGAGGACGGCGACCCGGTCGACGCGCTCGTCCTCGTCGTCCGACCCGACGTTCCCCGGCTGCCGCATCCGCGTCCGCACGATCGGCGTCTTCCACATGTCGGACGAGAAGGGCCCCGACGAGAAGCTCCTCTGCGTGCCGCTCGGCGACCCGTCGTTCGAGCGCGTCCGCGACGTGCACGACGTGAACGCGGAGCTCCGCGACGAGATCGAGCACTTCTTCCAGCGCTACAAGGACCTCGAGCCGTCGAAGCGGACGGACACGCGCGGCTGGGGCAACCGCCACGAGGCGGAGGAGATCGTCGCCGCCGCCCGGGCGCGCGTCGGCGAGCTAGCTGAGGACGCAACCAGGAGCGCGGCGCCGAGCGCGCCGCCCGCGTCGCCGAGCTCCGTCGTCACGACCGCCGGCGGCCGGTCGGCGACGAACAGGTGCGGCTGCATCGCCGCCGCGATCCGCTCCGCGTAGGGAGCTCCGAGCCGCGTGCCGAGCCCGCCGCCGATCACGACGGCGTCGAGGTCGAGGAGGTTGATCGCCGAGGCGACGCCGGCACCGAGCGCCGCGAGCGCGCGCTCGACGAGCCGCGTCGCGAGCTTGTCGCCGTGCATGAGCGCGGCCGCCCAGACGCCGCTCGTCGAGCCGGTCGCGCTCCCGCTTGCGCATCAGCTCGAACAGGTCGGTCTTCACGCCCTTCTCGTGCTCGCGCCGGGCGCGCGCCTCCATCGCGCCGCGGCCCGCGTACGCCTCGAGGCAGCCGTGGCGGCCGCACGGGCACAGCGCCCCGCCGCGGCGGACGACCACGTGGCCGAGCTCGCCGGCGGAGCCTCGGCCGAGCCAGAGCCTCCCGTCGAGGACGACGGCTCCGCCCACGCCCGTCCCCCACCAGACGCCGAGGAACGAGCGGTACGTCCTGCCGGCGCCGAGCACGCGTTCCGCCTCGACCGCGACCCGGACGTCGTTGCCGACCGCGACCCGTGTCCCGAGCTCCTCGGCGAGGGCGTCGGCGAGCGGGAACGCGTCCTGCCCAGTCGGGGAGGTTCGACGCGCGCCCGACCGTGCCGGCCGCCGTGTCGACCTGGCCGGGCGACCCGACGCCGACCCCGGCGAGCGCGCCCGGCTCGACGCCCGCCGCGGCCGCCGCTTCGCGGAGCGCGGCCGCGAGCTCCCGCACGACGTCGGGCGGCCCGCCGGCCCGGGGCGTCTCGCGGCGCGCCTGCCCGCGGATCTCGTTCGCGTCGTCGACGACGATCGCCTCGATCTTCGTCCCGCCGAGATCGATGCCGCCGCGGAGGGCCATCCCGTGACGATAGACGCCCGCATAGGATTTGCGACATGGCGACGCCCGAGCCGATCGACCTGCGCCACCTCGGCCGCGAGCGCGTGATCGCGAGCTACCTGCTCGAGACCGAGGACGGCCCGGCGCTCTTCGACTGCGGGCCGGCGACGACCGTGGAGACGCTGAAGGCCGGGCTCGCCGCGCGCGGGCTCGCGCTCACCGACGTCCGCCACCTGCTGCTCAGCCACATCCACCTCGACCACGCGGGCGCCGCGGGCGTGCTCGTGCGCGAGCACCCGGCGCTCCAGGTGCACGTGTCGGCGGTCGGCGCGCCGCACCTCGTCGACCCGTCGCGGCTCGAGCGGAGCGCGCGCCGGCTGTACGGCGACGCCTTCGACACGCTCTGGGGCGAGCTCGCACCGGTGCCGGAGGCGAACGTCCACCTCGTCGGCGACCGCGTGCTCGGCCTCGAGTGCTTCCCGAGCACGGGCCACGCGGGGCACCACGTCTGCTACCTCCACGCCGACGGGACGCTCTACGCGGGCGACGCGGCGGGCGTGCGGATCCAGCCGAACCGCACGGTGCTGCCGCCGACGCCGCCGCCGGAGATCGACGTCGAGGCGTGGGAGCGGACGCTCGACGAGATCGAGCGCCGCGACCCCGACCGGCTGGCGCTGATCCACTTCGGCGTCGCGACCGATCCCGTCCCGCACCTCGCGGAGCTGCGGCTCACGCTGCTCGACTGGGCCGAGGCGGTCGAGGGCGGCGCCGGCGAGGACGAGTTCGTCCGGTTCGTGCTCGAGGAGCTCCAGGACTCCGGCGAGGACGGGGCGTTCTACGACGACGCGATGCCGCTGCGGCAGTCGTATGCCGGGCTCAAGCGCTGGGCCGACAAGCGCGCCGAGGCCGCGGGCTAGGCGCTTCGCTCAGCCCGCGCGGTGGACGCGCGCGCCGGAGGCCTGGTCGCGCGCCTTGACGACGATCTCGTCGACGTTCACGTGCCAGGGCCGGGTGAGCGCGAAGAGGACGCAGTCGGCGATGTCCTCGGCCGACATCGCGTCGACGCCCTCGTAGACGGCCGCGGCCTGCGCGGCGTCGCCCTTGAAGCGGACGAGCGAGAACTCCGTCTCGACCATGCCGGCGTCGACGGTCGTGATCCGGATCGGCCGGCCGAGCAGATCCTCGCGGAGCGCGTACGTGAAGCCGCGCTCGGCGAACTTCGCGGCGACGTAGGTGGCGCCGCCCGGGTAGGCCTGGCGCGCCCGGCGACCGAGCCCATGTTGACGATGTGGCCCCAGTCGTGGAAGTGCGGCAGGCAGAGCCGGGTCATGCGGACGAGGCCGGTGACGTTGACGCCGAAGACGGTCGCCTCGTCCTCCTCGCTCGACTCGTCGAACGGGGCGCGGCCGAGCGCGAGCCCGGCGTTGTTGAAGAGGATGTCGAGGCCGCCGAGCCGCTCGACCGCCTCGGCGACGAAGCGCTCGCTGCTCGCCGGGTCGGTGACGTCGAGCGGGAGCGCGATCTCCGTCTCGAGCCGCTCGACGCGCCGGGCGCCGCCGGCGACGCGGACACCGGCCGCGGCGAGGGCCCGCGCGGTGGCGCGGCCGATCCCGGACGAGGCGCCGGTGACGATCGCGGTCTTGCCGGAGAGGTCGAGCGTGGCCATGGGCTGACTCTAACGCGGACGTGAGCGACCCGAGCTCCACGTCCTGGCTGCGGCGCGCGACGTGGTCGACCTGGAGCGTCGTGTGGCGGAGACCGAACCGCTCCTCGAGCAGATGCTCGAGCCGGCGGCGCGCGTCGTGGCAGTCGGTGTCGGGCGCGACGAGGACGTGCGCGGCGAGCGCGGGGAAGCCGCTCGTGACCTGCCAGACGTGCAGGTCGTGCACCTCGACGACGTCGTGCTCGTCCACGAGCGCGTGGGCGACCTCGTCCGGGTCGATCCCGGTCGGCGACGCCTCGAGGAAGATCCGGCCGGACTCGCGCAGCAGCGACCAGCTCGAGCGGAGCATGAGCGCCGCGACGAGGAGGCCGGCGATCGGGTCGAAGCGGGACCAGCCGGTGGCGAGGACGAGCCCGCCGGCGATCGCCGTGCCGACGAACGCGGCGAGGTCGGTGAGGACGTGGAGGTAGGCGCCGCGCACGTTGAGGCTCTCGCGGTTCGCCCGCAGGAGCGAGGCGGTGGCGGCGAGGTTGACGACGATGCCCGCGCAGGCGACCGCGACGACGACGAGCCCGTGCACCTCCGGCGGCGCGATCAGGCGGCGGACGGCGGCGTAGACGATCCAGGCGGCGACGAGGAGGAGCGAGATGCCGTTCGCCTGGGCGGCGAGGATCTCGACGCGGCCGAAGCCGAACGTCCAGATCCCCTTGGCGCGGCGGCGCGGCGATCCGCGAGGCGACGAGGGCGCCGGCGAGCGCGGCGGCGTCGGTGAGCATGTGGCCGGCGTCGGCGAGAAGCGCGAGCGAGCCGGCGAGGATCCCGGCGACGACCTCGCCGGCCATGAACGCGAGGATCAGCGCGAGGGCGATCCCGAGTGCCCGGCGATCCTGCTCGCGGCTCCCCAGGCCGTGGGCGTGCGCATGCCCGTGCGCGACGCCGTGCTCGTGCGCGTGCATCGCCCGTAGCGTACGCGTCCTCCCGGACGCCCGGGACCAGGTCGCAGGACTGCCGCCGGAGGCATGTCCAGGACCAGGTCCCGGACGTGCCGCGGCGAGCGGCCGGCCACGCTCGCGCGGAGCCGCACCTGCGGCGTCGTCCGGGACGTCGGACCAGGTCCCGGGACGTGTGCTGAGCGGACGTGTCGTGCGGAGCCACGTCCGGTGCCTGGCACCGGACGTGGCCGTAAGGGTCATGTTCCGGGGTGCGCCCGGGCCCACTCGCGCGCCAGGGCGAGGCGCTCCGGCGCGGTGGGATGGCTGAAGAGGAAGAGGTAGACGAGCCGCGGCGGCGCGAGGTCGGCGAGGTTGCGGCGGGCGAGCGAGAGGTGGACGCGCTCGAAGGCGTCGGGGTCGCCGGTCAGCTCGAGCGAGCACCGGTCGGCGACCCGCTCCCAGCGGCGCGAGAGCGCGGCGCCGGGCGGCATCCCGGCGACCTGGAGGCCGAGCATCAGCAGCAGCGCGGCCGGCAGCTCCCGCGGCGAGCCGACCCGCGTGCCGAGCACCGCCCAGAGCAGCGCGACCGACGCGGCGGCGCCGAGCATCCCGAGCGCCGTGAACCGCGCCACATGCCCCTCCCGGCGGTGCCCGAGCTCGTGCGCGACGACGAGCTTCAGCTCCCGCTCGTCCGCGGCGTCGAGCAGCGTGTCGTAGACGACGACGCGCCGCGTGCGCCCGAGCCCGGAGACGTACGCGTTCGTCTTCGTGCTCCGCCGGCTCGCGTCGACGACGAGCACGTCCCGCACCGGCACGCCCGCCCGCGCCGCGAGCGCCCGCAGCTCCCCGGCGAGCCGCTCGTCCGCGAGCGGCCGGAACCGGTTGAAGAGCGGCTCGAGCACGACGGGCGCCACGAACGAGAGGACGAGCATCGCCGCCGCGAGCGCGGCCGCCGCCGGCACCGCCCACCACCCCGGCAGCGCCCGCGCGAGCCCGACCACGCCCGTCCAGAGCGCCGCCATCAGCACGACGGAGACCGCGAGCCCCTTCGCCGCGTCGGCGAGCCACCCCGACGCCCGCTGCGTCGAGAAGCCCCACCGCCGCTCGCGCACGAACCCGCGCCACCACGCGAGCGGCAGCCGCACCGCCGCCGACACCGCCACCACGAGCGCCGCGTAGCCCGCGGCCGCAGCCCGGCCCAGCCGAGCTCGTCGACCGCGCCGTAGAGCCACCGCCCCGGCGCGCCCCACGCCAGCGCAGCGAGCACGGCCGCCCCGAGCGCGCCGTCGACCGCCGCCGCGAGGTACAGCGGCCGGTGGTACGCACGCCCCCGCCGGCGCTCCTCGTGAGAGAAATCTAAGGACTGCTCCACCGCGCAAGAGGAGTATGAAGCGCGCGGCTACACTCCCGAACCAGATGGCGACCCTGGAAGTGGGCGGTGCTCTGCGGTCGAGCGAGGAGTCGGTAGCGCTCGCCTCCCAGCTGCGCAAGCTCGCCCGCGTGGCGACGATCGTCGCGCTGCTCACGAGCCCGGCCGCGTTCTTCTGGTTCCACCACCAGGTCGGCCTCGGCGTCTGGGGTGCGATCGCCGCCGCCGCGGGCGTCGTGATCGGCTTCCGCGGCGTCGTCGACCTCGTGATCCGCCGGCTGATCCCGTGGCCGAGCCTGTTCGGCACGGAGGAGACACGGCTGCGCGAGGAGGACGTGACCAACCGCCGCCGCTCCTGGACGTGGCGCTTCTTCCTGCGCCTGACGGTGTTCGTCGGCGGCTTCTTCACGCTCCTCTACCTCTACAAGGTCCTCACGGCGCCCGCCGGCACGAGCGTCAGCTGGTGGGGCACGACGCACAGCGTCCTGACGAAGGCGAGCCTGCTGTTCCACAGCCAGACGTTCTGGATCCAGATCGCCTTCGTCGGGTTCCTCTTCATCGGCGAACTTCCTCATCTTCCTGGGCCCGATGATGATGATGGGCATCTCGCAGATCCGCGGCTACGAGCCGGGAGACGCCGAGTGGGGCGTCAAGCTCGAGCACGTCCGCGGCCAGGCGGAGGCGAAGGAGGAGGTGCGGCGCATCGTCACGCTGTGGCAGTCGGGCGAGGCGTTCGAGCGCGCCGGCGGCAAGCGCGAGCGCGGCCTGCTGTTCCTCGGCGCGCCGGGCACCGGCAAGACGATGCTCGCGAAGGCGATCGCGACCGGGTTCAACTCGCCGTTCGTCTCGATCCCGGGCTCCGGCTTCGCGCAGACGTTCATCGGCATCGACGCGCTGATCGTCCGCTTCCTCGCCCGCAAGGCGAAGAAGCTCGCCCGCAAGTGGGGCGGCCAGTGCATCGTCTTCATCGACGAGATCGACGCCGTCGGGATGCGCCGCCAGGCGCTCGCCGGCGGCCCGACGTTCAGCCCGCTCGGCGAGGACCTGCCGCTGTACGGCCCGTTCGGCTCGCTCACCGCGAGCGGCGACCTGATCGTCGAGACGCGCGCCTGGCGCGAGCGGATGTTCGAGCAGCGTGCGCCCGAGCGGACGTCGCCGTACCCCGGCTGGGCGCTGCGGCTCGGCAACCTCGTCAACCAGGGCGTCTTCCCCGGGATGATGGGCGGCGGCGGCATGGGCCAGCTGGCGCTGAACCAGCTGCTCGTGACGATGGACGGGATCGACAACCCGCCGTTCATGCGCCGCTTCGTCACGAACCGCGTCAACTCGCTGCTCGACGCGAGCTACATCGTCCCGCGCCGGATCGGCTCGGTCAGCCTGCGCCTGCCGCCGCCGCGGCCGCTCGGCGCGCAGATCTACTTCATCGGCGCGACGAACGTCCCGATGGAGAACCTCGACCCGGCGCTCACCCGCCCGGGCCGGATGGGCCGCCACGTCTGGTTCCGGACGCCGACGAAGGACGACCGCAAGGACATCTTCGACCTCTACCTCGACCGCGTCGCGCACGACCCCGGAGCTCGACACGCCGGAGCGCCGCGACGAGATCGCCCGGATCACGAACGGCTACTCGCCGGCGATGATCGAGCAGATCTGCTCGATGGCGCTGACGAACGCGCACCACGAGGGCCAGCTCGACGTTCGGCTGGGACCACCTCGTCGACGCGATGACCGGGATCGAGTCGGGCACCGCGGTCGGCGTCCGCTACGTCGAGCACGAGACGCGCGCCGTCGCGATCCACGAGGCCGGCCACGCCGCCTGCGCCCACGTGTACCGGCCCGACCTCGAGTCGAGCCGCCTCTCGATCAAGATGCGCGGCGGCTCGCTCGGCCACCACCAGGCGTTCCAGAAGGAGGAGCGGTTCAGCCAGTGGCACAGCGAGGCGATGGGCGACCTCGTGCACGTGCTCGGCGCGATGGCGGCGGAGTTCGTCTTCTACGCCGAGACCTCGAGCGGCGTCGGCGGCGACCTCCAGTACGCGACCTCCCGCGTGGCGACGATGGTCGGCGCGGCAGGCATGGGCCCGAACCGGGTCGAGCTCACGAACGGCACGCCCGCCGAGGAGACCGAGGACGAGGCGCGCGAGCGGATCATGAAGCGCTTCGAGGACGTCGGCTCGCAGCTGATGAACCGGACCCGCGGCGCGGCCCAGCAGGGCGACCCGATCGCGTCGGTGCTCTCCGACCCGCGCAAGCGGGCGCTCGCGGCGCAGATCCTCGGCCAGGCGTTCGTGACCGCGGTCGCGTTCGTGCGCGAGAACAAGGACGCGGTCGAGCGGATCGCCGACCTCGTGATCGAGCGGCAGGAGCTCTACGGCGACGAGCTGATGCGCCTCCTGAACACGCAGGGCCTCCGCCGGCCCGACATCGACTGGGCGAAGGAGGAGACGTGGCCACTGATGTGACCGGCGACACCGGGTCGCTGCTGCCGGCGGTCCAGCCGCCCGCGGAGCCGCCCGCCCCCGCCTCGCCGACCCCGTCCGCCCGCGAGCAGCACTGGCCGCACCGGTTCCGCTTCCTCGCCGTGTACGGGCTGCTCGGGCTCGCGCTCGGCGGCGCGATCGCCGGTGTCGCCGTCTACGCGAGCCGCAGCATCCACCCGGCCCCCGCCTGGTCGGCCTGGCGGCCCCACGGCGGCGGCCAGGGCGCCGCGAAGGAGATCGCCGCGCACGTCGGCGCCGCGTACAAGCTGCCGGGCGGCAGCCAGCTCGTCGACGTGATCGCGAAGGCGCCGTCGGTCTCGCCGGGCAAGACGGCGATCCCGATCCACTACGTCGCGATCCGCGGCGCGAAGGGAAGCCAGTACCAGACCTTCGACGTCTCGCCGTCCGACAGCGTCATGTACTCGCTCTGCGGCCTCGGCCCGTCCTGCGCGATCGCGACCGGCACCGCCTCGGTCGCGCGCGGCCGGCTCGTGCGCCGGGAGATCCTCGAGCTGGCGCTCTACACGTTCAAGTACGTGCCCGGGATGCAGAGCGTGATCGCGTTCATGCCGCCGAAGCCCGGCTCGCAGCCGCAGTACGTCGCTCTACCTCCAGAAGAGCGACCTGAGCCAGGAGCTGAAGGTGCCGCTCGCCGACACGCTGCGGTCGAAGACGCCGCTCCCGAACGGCATCCCGGCGCGCGAGGTCCGGCTCGTGGACGCGGTCACCGACCCGAAGGTCTACTCGTTCAGCCTCTCGCAGACCCAGCTCGGCGACGCCGTCCTCGTGCTCGCGCCGCTCGCGGCGTAGGCGGGAGGAGGGCCCGCGCGCGGTGTCTATGCTCGGTCGGCGCCGTTCCGTAGCCAGCAGGCCGCCCCGCGCGGCCAGATTGGGGAGATCCTCGTGGAACAGCGCGCAAGCATTCGTTCGCCGGTGGTCCAGGGATCGTCTCGGCGCTGGCGGCGGCCTGGTGCTCGCCGTGGGAGCCGCCTCCGCGGCCGCCGCGCCGCCGCCGTCGACGTACGTGTCGCTCGGCGACTCGCTCGCGTTCGGCTACCAACCGGACCTGGTCGCGGCCGGCGACTACCAACCCCGCCGACTACCGCAGCTATGCGGAGGACTACGCCGCCGTGCATCGTGGCATGACGCTCGCGAACTTCGGCTGCCCCGGCGAGACGACCGCCTCCCTGATCGGCGGCGGCTGCCCGTGGCCCGCGGCCGCGCTGCACGTCACCGCACCGGGGTCGCAGCTCGCCGCCGCGACCGCCTACCTGACCGCCCATCCGGAGACCTCGCTGATCAGCGTCGACATCGGCTCCAACGACCTGCTCGCCCTGATCAGCGGGTGCAGCAACGACATCGCGTGCATCGCCGGCGGCCTACCGGCGACGTTGAGCACGCTCATTTCGAACTACACCGTCATCCTCGGCACACTGCACGCCGCCGCGCCGCAGGCGCGGCTCGTGGTGTTCAACCTCTACAACCCGCTCGCGGTGGCCCTGCCCGGGAGCGACCAGCTCATCGCGGCCGTCAACGACGCCATCGGCCAGCTCGCCGCCGCGTTCGGCGCGCCCGTCGCCGACGCCTTCTCGGCGATCAACCACAAGGCAGGCTCGCCGGCCGAAGGCGTCTTCGTGTGCCTCCGCACCTGGGAGTGCAGCTCGTACCAGAACGTCCACCCGAACAGCCGCGGCTACTTCCAGATGGCCATTGCGCTGCTGCGCGCCGTGAAGCACTAGGGACCGCATCTCCTGCGCGGCCCCGGCCTCGCCGGGGCCGCGCAGTCCCGCAACACCACGACACCCGACCTCGCGCTAGCCTGCGACCACTCCGCCCCCATCGACTAGCGGTCCAGGTCGCGGCCCTTTCAAGGCCGTAGCGCGGGTTCGAATCCCGCTGGGGGCATGACGCATCGCGAGCGCGGCTTCGCCGCGCTCGCTCGCCTCACGGGAGAAACCATGTTTCCTCCGTGGGCCCCCTTCTTCGGCTCGATGCCACGCGGCAGTGAACCGCAGCCGCCCATGTCGGGCGCGCTGTCAGTTTGATTTGACAGCATCGCCCGTGTCAGTCTAGATTGACAATCATGGAAGCGGAGACCTCCGGCTCGGTCGATCTCGCGGCGGCGCCCGAGACGGGCGATCCGGCGGTCGAATTTCACGCGGTGCTGGCGTTGCGGCGGCTGGCGGAGCGGGTGGAGGCACGGCAGGTCGCGTTCGCGCGGGAGCAGGGCTGGTCGTGGCAACAGATCGGCGACGCGCTCGGCGTCACGCGACAGTCGATCCACACGAAGTACGGGAGCGACCGACGTTGACCCCGCCACGTGCAGCCCGGACGAACGCAGCCGCCTACCATCCGTGGGGGACCTACATCGCCGCCCGCGAGGAGGCGCGCGCACGCGGCGACCGCCGCGTCGGGACCGAGCACCTGCTCGTGGCGCTGCTGCTGGAGCCCGCGCTCGCGCAGGTAGTCGGCGTGAACGACCAGGCGGCGCGGGCCGGCCTCGCCGAGCTCGACCGGCGGGCGCTTGCCGCGGCGGGGATCGACCTGCGGCTGGAGCCCCGCGAGCCGGCGCCACCGCGCGAGCTCCCTGGCCGACCGACCCTCAAGGCCGTCCTGCACGGCCGGCTGCAGATGACCCCGGTCGCGAAAAAGGTGCTCGAGGCCGCGAAGAACGGCCGACGACGGGGGCGCTGGGATCAGAGCGCGGCTCACGTGCTCGCTGCGGTGCTGGAGCTCGAGCGGCCGGACCCCGCGGCAGAGCTGCTCGCCCACCTGGGAATCGATCCGCGCCGCGGCGCGGAAGCGACTCGACGATGCCTGAGCCGACCGGGACGGCGGCTGTCCGGGCCGAGTCGCTCAGCAAGCGGTTCGGCAGCGTCCTCGCCGTCGACGACCTCTCGTTCGCGATCGCGCCGGGGGCGATCACCGGCTTCCTCGGGCCGAACGGCGCGGGGAAGACGACGACGCTGCGGATGCTGCTCGGGCTGACCGCGCCCAGCAGTGGACGGGCGCTCGTGTTCGGTTCCGTCTATGCAGAGTTGGAGCGGCCGGCGGTGCGGATCGGCGCGGTGCTGGAGGCGACCGACTTCCACCCGGGCCGCAACGGTCGCGACCACCTACGCACGTTGAGCAGGTCGGTCGGCCTGAGCGACCTGCACGCCGACGAGGCGCTGCGCCGCGTCGAGCTCGAGCAGGCGGCGAAGCGGCGAGTGAAGGGCTACTCCCTGGGAATGCGGCAGCGGCTCGGCCTCGCGGCCGCCCTGCTCGGCGAGCCCGAGCTGCTGATCCTCGACGAGCCGGCCAACGGCCTCGATCCCGAAGGCGTCCGCTGGCTGCGCGACTTTCTCCGCAGCTTCGCCGCCGAAGGCCGGACGGTGCTCATCTCCAGCCATGTGCTCGCCGAGGTCGCCCAGACCGCCGACCAGGTCGCTGATCATCAACCGCGGCCGCCTCGTCGCGGAGTCGCCCCTGGCCCAGCTGACCGCGCGCGTCAGCGGCTCCGTCCGCGTCCGCACCCCCGAGCCCGACCGGCTCCGGGCAGCGCTCGAACGCGAGCAGATCGAGACCAGCTCGCTCCAACGAGCGACGCGCTGCTCGCGCACGGAACCAGCGAGCGACCGCGTCGGCCGAGATCGCGTTCGCCGCCGGCGTCCCGCTCTACGAGCTCGTCGCCGAGAGCTCGTCCCTCGAAGACGTCTTCCTCCAGCTCACCGCCCAGGAGCAGCCGTGATCGCCCAGGTACGAGCCGAGCTTCTTGAAGATCCGCACGACCCGCACGACGCTCGGACTCGTGGCCGGGATGATCGGCCTGATCGTCCTCTTCGCGCTCCTCACCGGCCTCCTGACCAAGGCCCCGCACCTCGCGACCGCGGATGACCAGCGCGGACTCCTCAACGTCGGCAGATCGCCGGCCTCTTCTCCGCCCTCGCCGGCGTCATGCTGATCACCAGCGATACCGCCACGGCACGATCAGACCCACCTTCCTCTTCGAGCCTCGTCGCGCCCACGTGCTCGCCGCCAAAGCGATCGCCAGCCTCCTCGCCGGGGTCGCCCTCGGCGTCGTCGGCGAAGCGCTCGGGTTCGGGCTCGGCTATCCTCGCCCTCACCGCCCGCGGCATCCCTCTCGCGCTCACCGCCGGCCAGGCGACGCTCCTGATCGGAGGCGGACTCGCGAGCGTCGCCCTCTGGGGCGTCATCGGCGTCGCCGTCGGCGCGATCGTCCGCAGCCAGGTCGGCACGATCGTCGGCCTGCTCGCCTGGGGACTGATCATCGACAGCCTGCTCTTCGCCTTCGTTCCCTCCGTGGGCCGCTACAGCCCCAACCGCGCCGAGAACGCCCTCGAAGGCCTCACCACCAGGCACCTCCTCCCCGCCGCCGCCGGCGCAGCCGTCCTTCTCGCCTGGGCTGTCGCCCTCACGATCGCCGGCGTCGCGGCAACCGCCCGCCGCGACGTCGACTGAGACGACCGACCCGAACCCCGATCTCGTCCGCCGAGCCACGGCGGAGCCGTACCGACGCGCCCGGCTCAGCTCGAGGCGCTTCGCCCGCCGCGCTTGCGCCTCTAGACTTGCCTGACGCCGACGCCTAGCTCACTCGAGGGCCGCACCGTGCCGCCGACGCATCCCGGCCCGACCGACGTGCTCGTTGTCGAGCGGTTGACCAAGCGGTTCGGCGAGCGGCTCGCCGTGTCGGAGGTGTCGTTCCGCCTGGCGGCGGGTGAGGTCTTCGGCTTTCTCGGCCCGAACGGGGCCGGCAAGACGACGACCGTTCGCTTGCTGGCGACGTTGATCGAGCCGACGTCCGGGTCGCGCTGGTGTGCCGGGCTCCCGCTCGCGCCGGAGAACGGGGTCGAGATCCGGCAGCGGATCTCGGTCATGCCGGAGAATCCGGGCCTCTACCTGCGTCTGACCGTCGAGGAGAACCTCCGCTTCTTCGCCGGCCTCTACGGGCTGCGCCATCCGGACGGCCGGATCGCTCGGGCGCTCGAACTGTCAACCTCAGCGGCCGCGCGACGATCCGTGCGGCAGCCTCTCGAAGGGACTGCGCCAGCGGGTCGGGCTCGCGCGCGCGCTCTTGAACGACCCGCAGCTCGTCTTCCTCGACGAGCCGACCTCCGGCCTCGACCCGGTCGCGACCCGCGAGGTGCACGAGCTGATCGACGGGCTCGCGACCAGCGGCGTGACCGTCTTTCTGACCACGCACCGGCTCGAGGAGGCAGAGCGGCTGTGCGACCGGGTGGCGATCCTGAACACGACCCTGCGCACGATCGGCCGCCCGCAGGATCTCCGCGCGCAGCTGTTCACCGCCACCATGATCGTCACGACCAGGCAGCCGCTCGCCGACCCCGAGCAGCTCTTCGCAGCCGTCCCCGGCGTCACCCGGCTGGCAGAGCGACGACACGCGAAGCTACACGCTCACCGTCACCGATCCCGAGGCGGTCGCGCCGGAGCTGACACGGGCGCTCGTCGCGGCCGGCGCCGATGTGCTCTCGATCGGCGAGGGCCACCACTCGCTCGAGGACGTCTACCTCCAGCTCGTCGACGACGACGTCGAGGCCGCCAAGCGATGAGCCGCACCCGCATCGCCGCCGTCATCGCCAAGGAGCTGCGCGAGTACCGGCGCAACCGCTTCCTCGTCGGCACCATGATCGTCTACCCGGCGATCTTCACCGCCCTGCCGATCGCCACCTTCTTCGCCCGGCAACCCGCTGTCGCGAGCGCCGGCCTGAGCAAGCACATCGGGCTCTCGCTGCTCTACATGCTGCTCATCCCGATGATCGTGCCGGCGACCATCGCCGGCTACGCGATCGTCGGCGAACGCGAAGCAGGAACCCTGGAGCCGTTCCTCACCACCCCGGTCCGTCCCGAGGAGATCCTGCTCGGCAAGGCGACCGCGATCGCCATGCCCGCCCTCGCCATCGCCTACGGCGTCTTCGGCCTCTTCCTGCTCGCCGTCGAGCTCTTCGCCCACCCCTTCGTCGCCGGCGCCGTCCTCCACAGCAACCAGGTCCTCGCCCAGCCCGTCTTCATCCCCCTGCTCACCGCCTGGTCGATCTGGGTCGGGATCGCGATCTCCACCCGCGCGAGCGACGTCCGCGTCGCCCAGCAGCTCGCGATCCTCGGCAGCCTTCCCCCGGTTGCCGTCACCTCGCTGATGGGGTTCGGCGTGATCAACCCCACCCTCACCCTCGCCATCGTCCTCGCCGGAACCCTGCTCGCCGTCGACCTCGCCGGCTGGCGCCTCGTCGCCACCCTCTTCAACCGCGAGCGCCTCATCACCGGCGCCACACCGAAGCGCCCGACCGTCCGCACGATCACGATCCCGGACTGATCACGGAACACGTGAAGAAGGAGAATCGAAGTGCCCGCAACGATCAAGCTGACGCGACGAGACGATCGGCGTGGAGGTCCGCCGCGGCACGTTCGACGTCATCGTCGACGGCAAGCACGTCGCGTCGATCGAAATGAACGACACGATCGAGATGCACGTCGAACCCGGACGTCACACCCTGCAGATCCGCAACGGCCGAAACTCGAGCCGCACCATGACCGTCGACGCCGCCGACGGCCAAGTCGTCGCCTTCCGCTGCAGCGGGAAGAACATCCTGCCGCTCTTCCTCGCCTCGTTCCTCATACCAAGCCTCGCGATCTCACTCAGACGCGAATGCGCCCGACACCCGTAGCGGCCGGCGATCGGAGCAACGAGCTCCTGCCGCAACAGGCCGGGCACTCCGCCGCGCACGCCTGCTCACGGCACGTCCATGCGCCGCAGGCGGCGCACGGCGAGCGCGGCGAACGCGCAGAACACGACGGCCGAGCCGGTGATCGCGGCGCCGCTTCCGAGCACGTGCTGGTCGATCCCCGCTGAACCGCGACGCGTCGACCGCCTTCGCGACGCCGAGCGTGTACTGGCGGATGCTCAGGTACTTGACGCCGTTCACGAACGTGCCGAAGAGGCCCTCCCAGACGAACACGTAGAGGAGCCCCAGGATCAGCGGATGCGACGTGACGAGCCCCGCCCAGAGGAACACGGCGGCGTACAGCGCGACGCCGACCGCGATCGCGACGCCGGCCGCCGTCGCCGCCCGGCCCGCGCCGGGGAGGCCGGCGAGGTCGAAGCCGAGGAACACGCTGCCGGCCGCCCCGCCGACGAGCAGCGGCAGGCAGACCGTGATCGCGGCGGCGAGCTTCGCGAGCACGATGCGCGCGTGCGCGACCGGCGCGAGCGTCAGGTTGCCGAGCGTCTTGTCCGAGAGCTCGTTGCCGAACGCCGCCGTCGCGACCGTCAGCACGACGATCGGCAGGATCGCCGCGGCGAGCAGCCCGTTCAGGAGCGCGTCGTCCAGGTCGGACGCCGTCGGCTTGTCGGCGGAGACGCCCGCGGCGACCGCGACCGCGAACGGCACCGCGCAGAGGACGAGGAGGATCGCCAGCCGCCAGCGGCCCGTGAGCTGGCGGATCGACAGCACGTAGACGGCGCGCGTCACCGCTCCACCAGGTACTCGAAGACGCTCTCGAGCGAGTCGTCCAGCGGCTCGACGCGGCGCACCCGGATCCCCAGGTCGGCGGCGAGCGCCGGCAGCGCCAGCTGGACGGCGCCGACGTTGCGGCTGAGCAGGACGACGTCGCCGTCGGAGCCGACGTCGACCGAGTCGACGGTCTCGAGCCGCACGAGCCCGGCAGCGAGCTCCCGCGGCGCGTCGCACACCACGCGCACGTGGTACGGACGCTCGTCGAGCGCCGCCCGGATCGCGTGATGGTCGCCCTCGGCGGCGAGCTTCCCGTTCACCACGAGCAGCACCGTCGAGGCGAGCGACTCGACCTCCTCGAGGATGTGCGAGGAGACGAGGATCGTGCGCCCCTCCCGGGCGAGCTCGTGCAGGAGCTCGAGGAACGACGCGCGCTGGCGCGGGTCGGCGCCGCTCAGCGGCTCGTCGAGGATCAGCAGCTCCGGGTCGTGCACGAGCGTCGCCGCGAGCTTGATCCGCTGCTTCATCCCGCGCGAGTACGTCCGCACCGGCCGGCCGGCCGCCTCGGCCAGGTCGACCTGCCCGATCGCCCGGCGCGCGGCCCCGGCGGAGTCGTCGACGCCGTGCAGCTTCGCGGCGAGCTCGACGAGCTGCCGGCCCGACAGGAACTCGTACGTCGACTCGTGCTCGGACATGACGCCGATGCGGCGGTACAGCTCGCGTTCGCTCCGCGGGTCGACGCCGAACACGCGCACCGTCCCCTGCGACGGCGCCGCGAGCCCGCAGATCAGCCGGAGCAGCGTCGTCTTGCCGGCGCCGTTCGGGCCGAGGAGCCCGGTGATCCCCGGCCGCACCGCGAAGGAGACGTCGTTGACCGCGACGACGCTCCCGAACCACTTCGACACCGTGTCGACCGCGACGACGGGCTCGGGCGCGCTCATGCCGTGAGCCTCCGGTAGCGCCGCAGCGCGACGAGCGCCATCGCCGCGAGGGCGAGCAGGTACCAGCCCACCTGCACGGCGGCCGGCAGCGTCTCGGCCGCGCTCGCGCCGGCGGTCGCCTTGCCGCCGAAGACGAGGTCGTTCACGAAGAGCGGCACGTCCGGGAGGCTGAGCAGGGCGATCCAGCGGGCCGTCCCCGACGAGACCGCGTCCGTGACGCCGCCGATCACGGCGGCGCTGACGATGAACAGGCCGACGAGGAACGCCGCGGCGTAGGCCCGGCGGGTCGTGAAGGCGGAGACGAGCGTCGCCGCGGTGCCGGTCCAGGCGGCGAGCGCGAGCCCGGCGAGCAGGAAGCGCGGCACGTCGAGCCAGTGCACGGCGACGTAGTGCCCCGGATCCGGCGCCCCGAGCACGAGCCCGGCGAGCAGCACCAGCTGCGGCAGCCAGGCCGCCGCGACGAGCACCGTCAGCAGCGCCGCCCAGCGCGAGACCGCGTAGTCGAGCGCCTCGAGCGGCCGGACGAGGTAGAGGCTGATCGTCCCGTTCCGGCGGTCGGGGCAGAAGAGCTCCGGGCCGACCGCCGCCGCGAAGATGAGCAGGATGATCGACGCGAGGCCGTAGTAGCCGGCGTGCGAGGGGAGGTCGCTCGCGGCGTCGAAGCCGGGCGCGAGCCGGTTCGCCGCGCCGGCGACGAGCGCCATCACGATCGCGGGGACGAGCGCCGCGCCGACGGCGAGCCAGGGGACGATCTTCGCCCGGCCGCCGCGGCCGAGGCCCGTCGCGGCGCGCAGCCCGTCCTTGTACACGGCGAGCATCGCCTGCCGGCGGCCGCCGCGCGGCCCCTCGTAGCGCCGGAAGCCGAGGTCGTAGACGCGCCCCGTGACGTCGGCCGCCTGGCTCACGGCGCCGCCTCCTCCCGGCCGTCGCCGCTGAAGAGCTCGGCGAGCGTGCGCCGGTGCGGCGCCAGCCGGCGCAGCGGCGCGCCCGACGCGACGAGCGCGTCGCGGATCGCGTCGTAGTGCGCGTCGACCACGTCGTGGACGACGACCGCCGAGCCCTCGAGCTGCGGCTCGAGCCGCCGCTCCCGCAGCGCGGCGACGAACTCGTCGCGGCGGCCGGTCACCTCGACGTAGACCGTCTCGGTCTCGCTCGTGAAGGTCGCGACGTCGCCGTGGTGGACGACCGCGCCGCGCTCGAGCAGGAGGATCCGGTCGCACGTCCGCTCGACGTCGCCCATCAGGTGCGACGAGAGCAGCAGGCTGATGCCGAACTCGCGGCTCGTCTTGCGGATCAGCGCGAGCATCTCCTCGCGGCCGGTCGGGTCGAGCCCCGCCGTCGGCTCGTCGAGGAAGACGAGCACGGGGTCGTGGACGAGCGCCTGCGCGAGCTTCACGCGCTGCCGCATCCCGGTCGAGTAGCCGCCGATCGGCCGGTAGCGCTCCTCGAACAGGCCGACGTGGCGCAGCGCGTCGGCGGCGCGGGAGCGGGCCTGGCCGCGCGGCAGGCCGCTCACCTCCGCCATGTGGCTGATGAACTCGGCCGCCGAGACGTTCCCCGGCAGACAGTCGTGCTCGGGCATGTAGCCGAGCCGGGACCGGGCGGAGACGTTGCGCGACGCGTTCTGCCCGAGCGCCTCGGCGACGCCCTCGGTCGGCTCGAGCAGGCCGAGGAAGATGCGGATCAGGGTGCTCTTGCCCGCCCCGTTCGGGCCGAGCAGCCCGGTGACCGACCGGCCGATCTCGACGTCGACCCGGTCGAGCGCGAGCACCTTCCCGAACCGCTTGGTCAGCCCGCGGGCCTGGAGAAGCGCCTCCATGCGGCCGATCGTAGACAGGCCGGCGCGCGTCCGGTATCGGGGTTTCCCCGAGCCCGCTACGGACTCGTCACTCCGTGGCGCTACGCGACGATGCGCTCGACCGCGGGCGCGAACGAGGCGAGCGGCGCGCCGGCCCGGTAGTCGAGACGCACCCGGATCGCGTCGCCGGGCAGGACGTCGACCGGCTCGGCGAGCGGCACGACGAGGTAGTTCATGAGCCAGTCGACGCTCCGGTTCTCCTGCGGGACGATCGCGAGCAGGTTCTTCGTGATCACGCGCAGCGCGTCGAGGCGGCCGGCCCGTCCCGATCGCGAGCAGGCCCTCCCAGGAGATCCGCTCCGACAGCTCGTTCTCGTAGAGGAACGAGTGGTAGACGACCGGCTCGCCGAGCTCGAGCGTCCGCGCCTGCTCGGCGTGCGGATCCTGGAAGAGCGGCGTCGGCGCGAAGTAGCCGTGGAAGTCGGAGTCCTGCTCGACCGGCTGGATCGCCTGGACGGTCGCCTCGGGCAGGAAGCGCGGCAGCGGCGAGCCGTGGCGGTCGAGGTAGCCCTCGGGCGAACGCCGACAGCACCTGGATCTGCTTCTCGCGCAGCAGGCCGACGTGGAGCATCTCGCAGACGACGACGTCGACCGGATCCGGCGGCAGCCACGCGGTCGCGTCCGCCTGGACGACCTCGACGGCGTCGGCGCCGTTCTCGCGCAGGAGCTTCCGGGCGACGTCGGCGAGCTCCGGGTTCCGCTCGACGCACCAGACGCGCGCGGCCTTGCGGGCGGCGAAGAAGGAGAGGACACCGGTGCCGCCGCCGAGCTCGACGACGCGCCCGCCCTCCGGCACGGCGAGGTCGATCGCCTCCTCGAACGCGCCCGTCCGGGCGGCGTCGGCGAGCATGTTGAAGTGGTAGTGGAGCGGGATGAACTGACCGAGCTCGAGCTCGTCGCGCCGCTCGGCGGTCGTCTCCTCGTACGGCAGCGTCGTCATCTGGAACCTCCGGGCACGGGGCTCACGGTCGGCGACCGACGGGAGCCGAGGGACGGCATGGCCGGGTGATCGGCAGCGGCCGGACGCCGGTTGAGCGGGCGGCGGCCTACGCGTCGACGATCCGCTCGGCGAGCCCGGAATGCCGGGTCCGCCCCTCGCCGCGCGCGACCGCGGTGAGGAGCGCGCGCCGCTCGCCCGCGAGGACGCACAGCCGCTGCGCCCGCGTCACGGCGGTGTAGAGCAGCGGCCGCGAGAGCATCACCGCGTACTGCATCGACCACGGCGCGACGACCGCCGGGAACTGCGAGCCCTGCGCGCGGTGCACGGTCAGCGCCCACGCGAGGTCGTACGTCTCGAGCGCCGCGGCCGGCACCGCGATCTCGCGCTCGCCGTCGTCGAGCGAGAGCAGCGCCTCGCCCTCCTCCTCGTCCCAGGCCTGCGAGGAACGCGACCTCGCCGTTCATCACCTCGCGGTCGGGCGTGTAGTCGTTGCGCGTCTGGACGATCCGCGAGCCGACGCGCAGGCCCGAGCGCGCGACGACGACCGGCCGGTCGCCCGGGTTGAGCCGCGCCTCGAGCTCGGCGTTCAGCGCCTCGAGCCCGACCGGCCCGCGCCGCATCGGCACGAGCGTCATCACCTCGGTGCGCGGGTCGAAGCCGCGCCGCGGCAGCGCCTCGCACACGAGCTCGAGCACGGCCTCGCGCAGCGTCTCCGGCCCGCTGCGCGAGACGAAGAAGAAGTCCTCGTCGAGCTCCTCGCCGCCGAGCTCCGCCTTCGCCTCCTCGAGCGACAGGTACGGCGGCTCGCCGCGGTTGATGCGGCGGGCGCTGCGGACGATCAGCGAGCGGGCGGCCTGCCGGTAGATCGCCGTCAGGTGGACGCGCGGCACGACCGCCGAGGCGACGAGGTCGGCGAGGACGCGCCCCGGCCCGATCGGCGGCAGCTGGTCGGTGTCGCCGACGAGCAGGACGTGGCAGTCGCCGGCGGCGCGGAAGAGCGCGTCCGCGAGCTCGAGCGAGAGCATCGACGCCTCGTCCACGATCACGAGCTCGACGTCGTTCGAGAGCGGGTCGTCCTCGTCGCGCAGGAACCGGTCCTCCTTCGGCGAGTAGCCGAGCGCGCGATGGATCGTCATCGCGTCGTGGCCGGTCAGGTCGCGCATCCGCCGCGCCGCCTTGCCGGTCGGCGCGCAGAGCAGGACGCGGACGCCCGACCGCCGCGCCGCGTCGACGAGCACGCGCTGCGTGTGCGTCTTGCCCGCGCCGGGCAGCCCGGTCAGGAGCACGAGCGGCCGCGTGCGGACGAGCTCGACGACGCTCCACTGCTCGTCGGAGACGTCGACCCCGTCCGGGCGCCGCGGCGGCTCGAACAGCTCGGCGTCCTCCGCGCGGGCGCGCTCGCCGAGCGCCGCGCCGAGCCGCTGCTCCGTCTCCCAGAGCTCGGCCCGGTAGACGCGCTCGCCCTCGGCGACGAGCTCGCCGTCGAGGACGAGCCGGCGGAGCGCGGCCTCGAGCGGCTCGACGTCGTGCACCTCGAGCAGCCGGGCGGCGGCGCGCCACAGCTCGTCGTGGGGCAGGAACGCGTTCCCGTCGGAGGCGGCGTCGTCGAGGACGAAGCAGAGCCCGGCGCGCAGCCGCTGCGGCGCGTCGAGCTCGATCCCGAGCGAGCGCGCGATCCGGTCGGCGACGCGGAAGCCGATCCGCGGCACCTCGGTGAGCCGGTACGGGTCGTCCGTGAGGATCGCGACGACGTCGCCGCCGTACGTGCGCACGAGCCGCGCGGCGAGACCCGCGCCGATCCCGTGCGCGAAGAGGAACGTCTCGACCTCGCGGATCGCGGCGACCTCGCGCCACGCGGCGACGGCGCGGTCGACGGCCTTGCGCGAGATCGCGCGGCCCGCCTTCGTCCGCACCTCGCGCAGCCGCTCCGGGTCGCCGTCGAGCTCGGCGAAGACGTGCTCCGCGCCGAAGTGGTCGACGATCGCCCGCGCGAACGTCGGGCCGATCCCGGGCACGCGGCGGCGCAGCCAGAGCGCGACGCCGTCCGCGGAGACCGGCAGCGCCGACCGGAACGTCTCGACGCCGAACTGCCAGCCGTAGCGCGCGTGCTGCTCGTACGCGCCCGCGACGACGAGCTGCTCGCCCGGCCTGGACGTGGCCGAGCGCGCCGCGCAGCGTCACCGGCTCGCCGTCCCGTTCCTCGCCGACGGTCGCCGACCAGATCGCGAACTCCCCGTCCGGGGTCGCGAACCGGGGCCCGGACGCGGCGAGCGTGACGTGCAGCTCCCGCGCCTCCGGGTCGGCGGGAGCCCGGTCCTCGTCGAGCGTCCACATGCCCCGAGGCTACTCGGTCGCCGCCTCCGGACCCGCGCCGCAGCCGGGGAGGATTTACGAAATCGGCAAGAAGCCCGGCCGCTACCCTCGTCCCATGACGAAGATCGAGAAGACCGAGACGGAGTGGCGCGCGGAGCTCGACCCCGAGCAGTACCGCGTCCTGCGCGAGAAGGGCACCGAGGCGCCGTTCAGCGGCGAGTACGACCACGTCTTCGAGCCGGGCACGTACCGCTGCGCCGGCTGCGGCGCGGAGCTGTTCGAGTCCGAGACGAAGTACGACTCCGGCTGCGGCTGGCCCGCGTTCTTCGCGCCCGCGTCCGAGGACGCGATCGACGAGGAGACGGACACGACCTACGGGATGAGGCGCACCGAGGTGATGTGCGCCGCGTGCGGCGGCCATCTCGGCCACGTCTTCCCGGACGGCCCGCGCCCGACCGGCCTGCGCTACTGCATCAACTCGGCCGCGCTCAAGCTCGACGAGAAGTAGCGGCCTCGAGCTCGAGCAGCGCCCGCTTGCGCTCGAGCCCGCCGCCGTAGCCGGTCAGCGTCCCGTCCGAGCCGACGACGCGGTGGCACGGGACGACGACGGGGAGCGGGTTGCGCCCGTTCGCGTGGCCGACGGCCCGCACGGCTGTCGGCCGGCCGATCCGCCGCGCGAGCTCCGCGTAGCTGATCGTCTCGCCGTACGGGATCCGTCGCAGCTCCTCCCAGACGCGGAGCTGGAACGGCGTGCCCGCGGGCGCGACCGGGAAGTCGAGCTCCGTGCGCCCGCCGGCGAAGTACTCCGCGAGCTGGCCGCGTGCCTCCGCGAACGCCGCGTCGTCGCGCTCCGCGCCGTCGGGCGCGGGCTCGCCCGCGAACCGGATCTCGTGCACGACGCGCCCGTCGCCGAGCAGGAGCAGCTCGCCGATCGGCGTGTCGAGCGTCGCGGCGATCACGCGGCGGCCCGGCCGGCGGCGGGCTCCGCGAGCGAGGCCCAGAGGTGCTGCAGCGCGTACGCGCGATACGGCCGCCAGCCCTCGGCGAGCCGTGTCGCGGCGGCGGGGCTCCCGTCCCGGCCGAGCCGCTCGAGCGCGTGGCGGACACCGAGGTCGGAGGGCAGGAACGCGTCCGGGTCGCGCAGCACGCGCATCGCGACGTAGCCGGCCGTCCACGGCCCGATCCCGGGGAGCGCGAGCAGGCGCCGAACCGTCTCGTCGCGGTCGGCGCCCGCGTCGAGCACGACCTCGCCGCGCGCGAGCGCCTCCGCGAGGCCGAGCAGCGCGCGGCGGCGCGCGGCGGGCATCGCGAGCGTCTCCGGATCGACGGCGGCGAGCGCCGCGGCGGACGGGAAGAGATGCGTGACGCCGCCGACCGGCCGCGCGAGCGGCTCCCCGCAGGCGGCGACGAGCCGTCCGGCGAGCGTCGCCGCGCCGCGCAGCGAGACCTGCTGGCCGAGCACGGCGCGCACCGCGAGCTCGTCCCCGTCCACGTACCCGGGAACGCGCCGGCCCGGCTCGGCCCGCACGAGCGGCCCGACGACGGCGTCGGCTCCGAGCGACTCCACGACGGCGTGCGGGTCGGCGTCGAGGTCGAGCAGGACGCGGCAGCGCTGCGCGGCCGTCGCGAGGTCGCGCAGGTCGTCGAGCCAGAACCGCGCCTGCACGTGGCCGTCGGCCGGCCGCAGCTCGACGACGCCGCCGCCGTGCGGCAGCCGCAGGCTGCGCCGGTACGCGCCGTCCGCCGCCTCCTCGACGCCGGGCACGGCGCGGGCGCCGAAGAACGCGACGAGCCCGGCCGCGTCGAGCGGCGCCCGGTACGGCAGGCGGAGCGTCACGGCGTCGCCCGCGTCGGTGCGGCCCCGCCTCGCCCGCGCGCGCAGCGCGCCCGGCGCGACCGCGAAGACCTCCCGGATCGTGTCGTTGAACTGGCGGACGCTGCCGAACCCGGCCGCGAACGCGACCGCCGTCACCGGCAGCTCGGTCGTCTCGAGCAGGACGCGCGCGCTCTGGGCGCGCTGCGCGCGGGCGAGCGCGATCGGCCCGACGCCGACGACGGCGACGAGCTGGCGGTGGAGGTGCCGTTCGGTGTAGCCGAGCCGCCGCGCGAGCCCGGCGACGCCGTCGCGGTCGACGACGCCGTCGGCGATCAGCCGCATCGCGCGCCCGACGAGGTCGCCGCGGCGGTCCCACTCCGGCGAGCCGGGCGACGCGTCGGGGCGGCAGCGCTTGCACGCGCGGAAGCCGGCGGCCTGCGCGGCCGCGGCGGTGCGGTAGAAGCGGACGTTCTCGCGCTTCGGCGTCCGCGCCGGGCAGCTCGGCCGGCAGTAGATCCCGGTCGAGGTGACGGCGCACGTGACCCAGCCGTCGAAGCGCGGGTCGGCCGCCTCGACGGCCTGCCAGAACCGGTCGGAATCGACGATCACCGCTCCACCCTGCCACGGCGTACCCGGCCTTCGCTAGCGGAAATCGGACACGACGGCCGAGGGCCCACGATATGTCGAACCGGAGGGCGGTTAGCTCAGCTGGGCGAGCGACGCCTCGCTTCGCTCGCTTCACGGGGGAAACCATGTTTCCCCCGTGCGCCCCCTTCTTTCCTCGAGACCACTGCGTCGACGAGCCGCGCCCGCACATGTCGGTCGCGGCGCCAGAGCATCGACCGGTGGGCGCCAGGCGTCGCACAACCTCGGTACCGTTCGCCTGCCCGGGCGGTTAGCTCAGCTGGGAGAGCACCTGGTTTACACCCAGGGGGTCGGCGGTTCGAGCCCGTCACCGCCCATTGTCGGATTCAGCTCCCGGGAGTAGGACGGTCGCGAAGATCCGTCTCTTGCGGCCGGGCTTCGGTGCGTGTGCGAGGAGTGGCTGGACGAGAGCGACGAGCTCGCGCAGGAACTCGGTGAACTCGGTGTCGTCGAGCCACATGGCTGCGAGGCTGTAGCTTGCTCCGTCGCGTGCGGGGTCGATGCTGTCGCGGGCGAGGTAGCGGTCGGCGTCGCCGATCAGCCCGGCGACGAAGGCCAAGAAGGCGGCTCGGTGCTCCTCGGCGGTCATCTTGGCGACTTCGCCGGGGCCGATCCGGGCGGCGGCGGTGCGTAGGACGTAGGTGCGCTCCACGGCGCCCCGTACGCGGCGTTCGCTGACGACGGAGAGCACGCCGCCGGCGACGAGGCGGGCGACGTGGCGGTAGAGGCTGCCCGCCGGCACGTCGGGAAGCTCGGCTCGAAGCTCGGTCGTGGTGAGCGCGCGATCTCCGAGGAACGCCTGCACGATCCTGAGACGCACGGGATGAAGGAGGAGGTCAGCGGTCGTCACGAGTCGAGTCTAGACCTTCAGTCACAGCGATGCTAATATTCTCATTTGTGAGAACATACCACGGAACTGAACGCCAAGGCGTCCCGATGAGCACACACAGCTGCTGCGCTGATCCCGATCGCTGTCCTGGCGGGTGCGTTTGCCGTCTATTGCCTGGTGGACGTGAAGCGAGCCGACCGAGTGCGCTTCTTGCCGAAGTGGGCGTGGGCGATCATCTGCGTGATCTCGATCCCGCTCGGCGGGATCGTCTACTTGCTGTTTGGGAGGGCTCGCTGAGCGATCTGCGCACTGTCGGGCTCGTGAAGACCTACGGGACGACGGAGGCGCTGACCGGAGTCGACCTGGACGTTCCGGCCGGCTCGGTCTATGGGCTTGTCGGCCCGAACGGCGCGGGCAAGACGACAGCGCTCGAGATCCTCGCCGGGCTCCGTCGGCCGACCGCCGGCCGCGTCGAGCTGGGCGTCGACCCGGGCTCCCTGGCGTACTGCCCGGACGCGCCGGAGTTCGAGCCATGGCTCACCGCTCTGGAGGTCGTGGACGTGGCTGCGGGTCTGCTCGGCAAGCCGCGCTCCCGCCCGGAGCTCGAGGAGATGCTGGATCGAGTCGGGCTGTCCGATGCGGCCGATCGCCGGGTGGGCGGCTTCTCCCGCGGCATGCGCTCACGGTTGGGGCTCGCAGCAGGATTGATCGGCAAGCCGGCACTCCTGATCGCCGACGAACCCGCGGCGGCGCTCGACCCGGCCGGCCGCTGGGAGATCATCGACCTCCTGGCCGGGCTCGCGGGGTCGGCGACCGTGATCGTGTCCAGCCACGACCTGCCCGACGTCGAGCGGATCTGCGACCAGATCGGCGTCATGGCAGAGGGACAGCTCGTCTACCAAGGCGCAACGAGCGAGCTGCTCGAGAAGGCCGGCCCCGCACTCCGAGTGGTCGTCCGCCCCCCGGCCGCTCGCCTCATCGCCGCCCTCCGTGCTGCTCCGTGGGTGCGCTCGGTCCGGGAAGCAGAGCCAGGCGAGCTCGTGCTCGACGTCAGCGACGCAAGCCAAGCCGAACACGAGCTTCCAGCTCTGCTGGCCGACTGCGAATCCCGCCTGATCGAGGTCGGACGCGCCCAGGCCAGCCTGCAAGAGATCTTCTTCGAACTGACCGCGACAGGCCCCGCACAGCAAGAAGCAACGAGGCAGAGCTGATGGGACCATGGCGCCTCGAGCTCCTGCGCATACGACGAACGCGCCGACTGATCGTGCTCCTCGCAACCTTCGGGATCCTCGGCTTGGGCGAACCCGTCCTCACCTACTACCTCCCGGAGCTCGTCAAGAACGCAGGAAACGGCGTCACGATCATCGCGCCCAAACCGACCGCCGCCGACGGCATCACGGGATTCGCGAGCAACGTCGGGCAACTCGGAACGCTCGTCGTCGCGATCATCGCGGCGACAACCCTCGCCTTCGACGCTCACCCCGTCCTCGCCGCCTTCTACAGGACACGACTTCGCGCCTCCTTCCTCCTCCTCGCTCCCCCGCTACCTGATCGTCACCGCGGCAGCGATCGGAGCACTCACGCTCGGCACACTCTGCGCCTGGTACGAGACACGGGTTCTGCTCGGGCCGGTCGCCTTCAGCGGCCTTCTCGGAGGTCTCGCACTCGAAGCGCTCTGGTTCTGCTTCGTCACCGGTGTCGTCGCGCTCGTCACGACCATGACCCGCAGCATCGGTGCCGCTGTCGGCGGATCCATAGCCTTCCTGCTCGCCCTCGGGCTGCTCGGCAACCTCGCAGCCGCCTCATCGTGGCTACCGACCCGCCTCGCCGGAAGCGGCGCAGCTCTCATCAGACCACTCGGCCGCCGGCATCTGGCACGCCGTGCTCATCGCCGGCCTGACGACAGTCGTGTCGCTCTGGGTGGCAACCAACCGCGTCCGCAAGCGCGAGCTGTAGATCACCGCCGGCCGCATCACGACCCCGGTCTAGGTCAGCTTCTCGACCAGCAGCAGGACGCCAGTCCCAGGAGCGCGATGCCGGCGGCCTGCTCGGCTCGTTCGCGCAGCGCCTCGCCGAGGCGTTGCCCGAGGCGGAGGCCGAGCTGGGCGAAGAGGAACGCCTGCGCGCCGATCAGCGCGATCGCGAGCCACACCGGCAGGCGGAGCAGACCGATCGTGAAGCCCATCGCGAGCTCGTCGAGGCTGACGCTCAGCCCGAGCGCGAGCAGGCCGACCCCGCCCCGGGCCGAGAGCCTCGCGACACGGTCCGTGGAGACGTCCTCCTGCTCGAGCAGCATCCAGACGCCGAGCGCTGCGAGCACGACGATCGCCACGACGTCCGCGACTCCGCCGATCGCTCCGCCCAGGGAGCGCCCCGCGAGGAGGCCGACGACCGGCATCGCCAGCTCGAACGCGGAGAAGAGCAGGCTGATCCGCCACCGCTCCCGCCTCGTCGGCCCGCCGAGGCCGATCGCCGCGGAGACCGCGAACGTGTCGAGCCCGAGCGGCACGACGAAGAGGACGAGCTTCAGCACCGGGTGAGCGTACGCCCGGCACGTGCGAGACTTGCGGCGTGGAAGCCGCGCAGGTGAGCCTTCTCCGCTGGCTCCGCCGCCAGCTCCGCCAGCCGACCCCGATGCGGGAGCATCTCGAGGCGGCGGTCGAGCACGACGACCCGGCCGAGGCGCGCCGGCTCGTGGGAACGTTCGACTTCAGCGACGCGCAGCGACGCAACGTCGAGCAGCTGCTCGACGCGTGGGAGCGGCAGCAGGCTAGCGGCTGAAGTCGGGCGGGCGCTTCTCGCGCACGGCGGCGACGCCCTCGTGGACGTCGGGCCCGGTCATGTCGAGGAACTCGAGCGCGAGCGACGCGTCGAAGATCGGGCCTGCCTGGCGGAGCCAGTCGTTCAGCGCGAGCTTCGTGTGCGAGATCGCAGCCCGCGAGCCGGCGGCGAGCCGGCCGGCGATCCGGAGCGCCGTCTCCTCGAGCTCGTCGTCGGGGACGCAGAGCGAGACGAGCCCGATCCGCTCCGCCTCGACGCCGTCGAGCGGCTCGCACAGCAGCAGGTGGTACTTCGCCTTCGCCATCCCGCAGAGCAGCGGCCACACGATCGCCGCGTGGTCGCCCGCGGCGACGCCGAGCTTCGTGTGCCCGTCGACGATCCGCGTCTTCGGCGTCGCGATCGAGACGTCCGCGAGCAGCCCGACGACGAGCCCCGCGCCGACCGCGGGCCCGGTCATCGCCGAGACGATCGGCGTCGGGCACGCGAGCAGGTTGTAGACGAGGTCGCGCGCCTCCCCGAACACGCGCCGGCGCGTCTCCGCGTCGTCGCGCGATCTCGAGCACGAGGTCGAGGTCGCCGCCGGAGCTGAACGCCCCGTCCGCGCCGCGCACGACGACCGCGCGCGTCTCCGCGTCCCGGCCGATCTCGGGCCAGACGGCCGCGAGCTCGCCGTGCATCGCCGCGTCGACGGCGTTCAGCCGCCCCGGCGCGCGGAGCGTGAGCCGGAGGATCCCGTCGGCGGGCCGGTCGAACTCGAGCGACGGGAAGAGGGCCGCGTAGTCGGTCACGCAGGGATCGTACGCAGCCGCCCGCGCCGCGCTACCCTCGCCTGCGAGGGCCGGTAGCTCAGCTGGTAGAGCAGGGGACTTTTAATCCCAAGGTCGCAGGTTCGATCCCTGCCCGGCCCATGTTCCCGCTTCGCCCGCTGCGCTGGGGCATCGCGCGCCTACGCGCGCGGTGCCCAAGCGCTCCGCTTTCCGCTCGCTCGGGTGCGAGCCGGCTGTGCCGGCTCGCGGCGCAGAGGTCTGGCGTCACGAGCCGCGCCCGCGCAGGTCGGTCGCGGCGACACGGACGTGATCGTTTCGCGACCCCTCACGTAACGGTGCCTGGGCATGCCCAGGCACCGTTGTCCGCCTCAGGCACCGTTGTCCGCACAACGCGGCGAGAAGCAGCGGTCACTGCAACTGCTCGAGAAGCGCGGTCGATCGCGGCGTCGAGCCGCTCAGCGGCGGCTTCGCCCCGGGTGGTGCTCTGGACGTACGCCTGCGTGGAGATCGCCTGCGACAGCCCCTTTAAGGCTGGCAGCCATCTCCCGGCTGTCGCGCGCCGCCATGTCCGCCTCGGCGCGCGGCGACCCGATCAGATCGACCTGTTCGAGCTGGCCCGCGAAGACGTCGAGCGCCGTGACGACCATGGCTCGAGCTCGTCGATGCACGACTTTTCCGAAGCCGTGTTCTTGCAGCGCCCACGCCTTGGGCATACAGGCTCATCGAAACCGCGAGCTGCTCGTAGTCTCGGGCCACCGCGGTGCGCTCGCCCGCGGTACGAGACGGTTGCCGGAGCTTCACATCCGCGTAGCCGCCACCTGCCAGGTATACGGCGCCGAGCACGAGTACGACGGCCACCAGCCTCTTCGCGCCCCGTGAGAGCGTGAGGGGCGGCACGGGCGACGCTAGCGGCGACTCCTCCGCATCGGGCGGTTCGGGGGCCGCTGGATCTCGAACGCGCCCCTCGGGTAGGCACCGGTCAGCATCCAGCGTAGGCCGTGAAGCGGATGTGGTCCGGCAGCCGTCACCGCGACCACTTCGTGGAGGGCCGGGGCATCGTCCGTCGCACGAGCACGATCGTCCCAGACCACCGGCGAGAGCACCGTGATCCCGCCGCCCAGGAGGACCACGAGGAACCAGGCCGGCAGGAACAGCACGAGGCGGAACAGCACCGCGAGCCGCCGCACCCGAGACGGCACGCACGATCGCGTGGACGGGGTAGTCCCGCGGCGTAAGGCGGAATGGCGGATACCGGTCGACGAGCAGCCATCCGTACGCCCCGACCGAAGCTCGTACTCGAGCACGTGCTGGAGGTACGTCGCGATCGACGCGGGTAGGCGACCGAGGACGAGCGCGCCGAACCAGCCGACGACGAGGAGCACACCGGCTCCAAGGAGGAGAACGACGAGCACAACCGTCTGCGGGAGCGCGAGCAGCAACTGAAGCGCGACCGCCAGCGGCGCTGGGGCCGTCGTTCGCCGAAGTCGACCTCGACCGGTACCGGGTCGCGCTCGAAGTCCTCGCCCGCTTCGACATAACAGCCATCGCGCCGACCGTACCACGGGAATCTGTCCGAAGTCATCGCCCGCAACCAAGCGCCGGCGCCCCCGCAGATCGGCCACGGCAAGGGCGTCGAGCGGCCGCCGGCGATCAGCCGCGGGGCCGGCGCTGTCCGCCGAGCCACTTCGACAGCCGGGCCGCGAGCGGCTCCTTCCCCGGGCGCCACGTGGTCTCGGGCGGGGGCGCGCGGAACGGCGCGAGCTCGCCGATGGCGGCGGACGCGATCTTGAGCGTCACCTCGCCGGGATGGATCGCGCCGACCTGCTCGCCCGGGACGTAGCGGATCTCCTGCGACTGGGCCGACTCGACCGCGAGCCCGTCGAAGATGTCGCTCTGCTTGTCGCCCTCGACCTGCGCGACCGAGCCGACGACCACGCCGTCGGACGTGATCACGTTCCAGCCCTGCTCGATCTGCAACCACGAGACGGGATCGGACATCGCCGGTCACGCTAGCACCGTGTCCGGCCCGGTAGGGTCGCGCCGTGGAGCCGCTCACCCTCTACTGGCGCCCCGGCACGGCCTCGATGGCGCCTCACGCCGCGCTCGCCGAGATCGGGGTCGCGTACGAGCTCGTGCGGATCGAGCGCGACGAGGCGCAGACGGACCCCGGCTACCTCGCGCTCAATCCGCTCGGCGTCGTCCCGACGCTCGTCGCCGGCGACCTCGTCCTGACCGAGTCCGCAGCGATCCTGCTCTATCTCGCCGACCGCTACCCGGAGGCACGCCTCGCGCCCCTCGACCGCGCGCAGCTCTACCGCTGGCTCGTCTTCATGACGAACACGCTCCAGACGGCCCTGCTCCGCGTCTTCTACCCGGAGCGGTACGGCGACGAGACCGTTCGCGAGATCGCGGCCGCGGAGGCGGGCCGCCACTTCGATCTGCTCGACCGCACGCTCGAGGGGCGGGAGTGGCTCGTCGCCGAGCACCGCACGGCGGCGGATCTCTTCCTCTTCATGCTCACCCGCTGGGGGCGCCGCCTCGAGCCCGCGGCCTGGAGCCGCCCGAACATCCGCGCCCACTTCCTGCGGACGCTCGCGCTCCCGGGCGTGCGGCGCATGGTCTCCGAGCAAGAGCTCGAGCTCCCCGACTGGGCCGCCTGATCAGGACTCGGAGAGGCGCCGCAGCAGCGGCACCGCCGCGACCAGCGTCCGCTGCTCGTCCTCGGTCAGCTCCGCGAGCGCCGCGGCGAGCCAGCCCTCGCGGCGCCTGCGATCCTCGCCGAGCCGCTCGCGGCCGCTCGCGGTGAGCTCGATCAGCACCTGACGGCCGTCGTCCGGGTCGGGCCGGCGGGCGATCAGGTCGCTCGCCGCGAGCTCGGCGAGCGTCTGCGCCATCGACTGCGGCCGGACGCGCTCGGCCGCCGCGAGCGCGCTCGTCGTCATCGCCCCCTCCCGGTCGAGGCGGCTGAGCACGCTCGCCTGCGCGATCGGGAACGCGTTCTCGCTGCGCAGCCGGCGGACGAGCTGGCCGAGGACGATCCGCAGCTCGCTCGCGAAGCCGGCGCTGTCGGACGGGCGCGGCACGCCGACAGTGTACGCAGGTAAACTGAACAGGTTGCCTGTCGATCCGGACCGGTACAAGTGGATCGCGCTCTCGAACACGACGCTCGGCGTCCTGCTCGCGACGATCGACGGCTCGATCGTGCTGATCGCGATGCCGGACATCTTCCGCGGCGTCCGCCTCGACCCGCTCCAGCCGGGGAACAGCTTCTACCTGCTCTGGATGATCCTCGGCTTCCTCGTCGTCTCGAGCGTGCTCGTCGTCAGCCTCGGCCGGCTCGGCGACCTCTACGGCCGCGTGCGGATGTACAACCTCGGCTTCGTCGTCTACACGCTCGCGTCGCTGCTCCTGACGATCGACTGGCTGCACGGGCGCGCCGGCGCCGACTGGCTGATCGGCTTCCGCATCCTGCAGGGGATCGGCGCCGCCTTCCTGATCGCGAACTCCGTCGCGATCCTCACCGACGCGTTCCCGGCGAACCAGCGCGGCCTCGCGCTCGGGATCAACAACGTCGTCGGGATCAGCGGCATGTTCATCGGCCTCGTCCTCGGCGGCGTCCTCGCCCCGATCTCCTGGCGGCTGATCTTCCTCGTCTCCGTCCCGTTCGGGCTCGCCGGGACGGTCTGGTCGTACCGCAGCCTGCGCGAGATCGGCGTCCGCAGCCGCGCCCCGATCGACTGGGCCGGCAACCTCACCTTCGCGGCCGGGCTCGTGCTCGTGATGATCGGGATCACCTACGGCATCCGCCCCTACCGCGGCCAGGCGATGGGCTGGCGGTCGCCGTTCGTCGACGCCTGCCTCGCCGCCGGGGCGCTGCTGCTCGTCGTCTTCGTCGCCGTCGAGACGCGCGCCTGCCGACCCGATGTTCCGGCTCGGGCTCTTCCGGATCCGCGCCTACACGTTCGGGGCGCTCTCGAGCTTCCTCTCCGCGATCGCCCGCGGCGGCCTGATGTTCATGCTGATCATCTGGCTGCAGGGGATCTGGCTGCCCGAGCACGGCTACGACTTCGCCTCGACGCCGCTGTGGGCGGGGATCCGGATGCTGCCGCTCACCGTCGGCTTCCTGCTCGCCGGCCCGGTCTCGGGGTTCCTCTCCGACCGCTACGGCTCACGCCCGTTCGCGACCGGCGGCATGCTCGGCTCGGCCGCGAGCTTCGTGCTGCTCGCACTGCTGCCGGTCGACTTCGCGTACCCGCTCTTCGCCGCGATCCTGCTGCTGATGGGCCTCTCGATGGGTGCGTTCGCCTCCCCGAACCGGGCCGGCGTCATGAACAGCCTCCCGGCGGAGCACCGCGGCGCCGGCGGCGGCATGAACCAGACGTTCCAGAACTCCGCCCAGGTGCTCTCGATCGGGATCTTCTTCACGCTGATGATCGTCGGCCTCTCGGCGACGCTCCCGCACGCGCTCCTCGCCGGCCTCACCGCGCACGGCGTCCCGGCCGGCGACCGCGGCGGACGTCAGCCACCTGCCGCCCGTCTCGGTGCTGTTCGCCGCCTTCCTCGGCTACAACCCGGCGAAGGAGCTGATCGGGCCGCACGTGCTCGCGCACATCCCGGCCCACGACGCCGCCACGATCAGCGGCCGCAGCTTCTTCCCGCACCTGATCGCGACCCGTTCCGCCACGGCCTCCACGAGGCCTTCGCGTTCGCCATCGCCGCCTGCCTCGTCGCCGCGGTCGCCTCCTGGTCGCGCGGCGGCCGGGTCGTCGCCGCCGAAACGCATGCGGCACCCGCAGAGCAAGCCAAACCGCCTATCCGACCCTCGGGGGCTTCCCCGATGGCAGGGCCGGGCCGAGGCGAGAGAGTTGCTCCTAACTGCGGGCAAACCCCGCTCGAAAGGAACCTCGCATGAGACAGCGGTCGATTCACGCGCTCGGCCCGATCGCCCTCGCGGTGCTCGTGCTCGTCGCGGCCGGCTGCGGCGGCGGGAGCAAGAACACCGCCGCGACCACGGCACCGGCAACAACGGCGGCGGCGACCACCGCGCCGGCGACGACGAAGGCGGCAACCACGACGCCCGATCTCTCCGGGCTCGCGTCGGCGGCGAACTGCAAGCAGCTCGCCGACCTCGGCACGTCGTTCTCGCAGGCGATGGGCGGAACCGACGCCCAGGACACGAAGAAGGTCGCGCAGCTCCTGCAGGAGTTCGCCGCGAAGACGCCGTCGGAGATCCGGCCCGACTTCCAGGTCGTCGCCGACGCGTACGCGAAGATCGCCGACGCGGTCGGCAACCTGAAGACGGGCTCGGTGCCCGATGCGGCGGCGCTCGGGAAGCTGACGAAGCTCGCGACGGAGATCGACACCGCCAAGCTGACGAAGGCCTCCGAGAACATCTCCGCCTGGGCCGAGAAGAACTGCCACTCCTGATCCGAAGACCCGGGCGTTGCGGACGCCCGGGTCAAGCCGGGCGGCTTCCGGTCGATGACCACCCCCGGCAGGCCTGTTCTCGGACCAAGGAGTGCCATGTCGTCCCTCGCCCCCATCGGCTCGCAGCCGCCCGTTGAGGTGTCCGGCATCATGCCGACGACCTCCGCGAGCGCACCCCCCGCGCCCTACCTCCAGGGCACGCTCGACGGTGTCGCGAACATGCTCGGCATGTCGACCGACAACCTCCGCAGCGCGCTCAAGCAGGGCTCGTCGATCTCCGACGTCGCCGCCCAGAAAGGCGTCAGCACGAGCTCGATCGTCTCGTACATCGAGCAGCAGGTCCAGCAGAAGCGGGCCTCGAAGGGCCTCGCGCCGGTCAACCAGCAGGCGCTCGACCAGGTCGTGAGCCGCGCGGTCAACCGGCACCGGCACGGCCACCACCAGCCACCCGTCCACCGACCCGGGGTCGAGCACGGCACCGCCCACCGCGGCCGCCGCGCGCTCGGCCTCCCAGAGCCTCCTTGACCTCCTCGCCTGACCCCAGGGAGTCGCCGGCGGGGACGCAGACCCTGCTCCCCGAGCCGCTGACCCAGGTCGCCTGGGAGTGGCGCGCCACGGGGACGATGTGGCGCATCCACCACGACGGGTGCGTCGACGGCGAGCTCGCCGAGCTCGTGTGCGAGCTCGTGGAGGAGGACGAGGAGCGGTGGTCGCGCTTCCGCCCGTCGAGCGAGCTCTCCCGCCTCAACGCCGGCGCCGGCGAGCCCGTCCACGTCTCGTGGGAGACGTTCGAGCTGCTGGAGGCCTGCGCCGCCTGGCGCGAGCAGACCGGAGGAGTCTTCGACCCGCTCGTCGGCACGTCGCTTCGCGCCTGGGGCTACGCGTCGAGCATGCACGACCGCGCGCCCCACGCCGCGACGAGCCCCGGCGAGTCCGCGATCGTCGGACGGGTCGAGCTCGACCCGGACTGCGCCTTGGTCCTCGTTCCGGCCGGCGCAGAGCTCGATCTCGGCGGGATCGCGAAGGGCTGGATGGCCGACCGCGCAGCCGCCCTACTGCGGTTCGCGGAACCGGGCGGCCGGATCCTCGTCGACGCTGGCGGAGACCTCGTCGCCGCCCGCGGCTCCCACCTCGTCGCCGTCGACGGAGCGCCCGGAGCATGGATCCCGCTCGACGAGGGCGACGCGGCCGCGACCTCGAGCTGGCGGCGACGCAGCTGGCAGAACGGGGACGGCCGGATCGCCCATCACCTGATCGACCCGGCGACCGGCGCCCCCGGCGCGCAGACGGCCGCGACCGTCGTCGGCACGAGCGCGACGGAGGCGGACGTGCTCGCCACGACCCTCGCGCTGCGGCCCGCAGCGGCTCGCGGATCTCGGTGTCCCTGCCCGCGTGGAGCACGAACGGCCCAGCGTGCGAACCCGGCGTGGGCCGCGCTGGCGGGCGGCGACCGACGTCCGGCTCGAGCAGGTCGTCAAGCGCTTCGGCAGCACCGTGGCCGTCGACGAGCTGACGCTGGACGTCCTCCACGGCGAGTTCTTCAGCCTGCTCGGGCCGTCCGGCTGCGGCAAGACGACCACGCTGCCGATGGTCGGCGGCTTCGAGCATGCCCACGAGCGGGACCGTCTACCTGGGCGGCCGCGACGTCAGCAATGTGCCGCCGTACCGCGCGACGTCAACACCGTCTTCCAGTCCTACGCCCTGTTCCCGCACCTCAACGTGTTCGACGAACGTCGCGTTCGGGTTGCGCCGGCGACGCGCCGCCAAGGACGAGATCGCCCGCCGCGTGCGCGATGTGCTCGCGCTCGTCGAGCTGCCCGGGTTCGAGCAGCGCAAGCCCGCCCAGCTCTCCGGCGGCCAGCAGCAGCGCGTCGCGCTCGCACGCGCGCTGGTGAACGAGCCGCGCGTGCTGCTGCTCGACGAGCCGCTCGGCGCGCTCGACCTGAAGCTCCGCAAGCAGATGCAGCTCGAGCTCAAGCGCATCCAGCGCGACGTCGGCATCACCTTCCTCTACGTCACCCACGACCAGGAGGAGGCGATGGCGATGTCCGACCGCCTCGCGGTCATGAACCAGGGCCGGATCGAGCAGCTCGGCTCGCCCGAGGACGTCTACGAGCGTCCCGCGACCGACTTCGTCGCCGGATTCCTCGGCACGTCGAACCTGCTGGACGGCACCGTCGTCAGCCGCACGACGCGCGCCGACGCGACCGTCGCCCTCGCCGGCGGCGGCGTCGTCCGCGTTCCCGCTGACCGCCTCCCCGCGGGGCGCGACGCCGTGCGGATCGGCGTGCGGCCGGAGAAGCTGCTCCTCGAGCCCGCCGGCGACGCACAGCACGACGACTACAACAACCTCACCGGAACGGTCGTGCTCGCGAGCTACCTCGGCGTGAGCCACCAGTACACGGTCGCCGGGCCCGGCGGCGCGTCCATCACCGTCTACGTCCAGAACCTCGGAGCGAGCCGCACGCCGACGCTCGGCGACGCCGTGCGGCTGCTCTGGCTCCCGGAGCACACATTCGTCGTCTAGCCGCAGCGAAGGAGTGACACCAATGAGCGAGGCCACGTACCAGCACGACCACCACGACGCGCTCGACGCCGCCCTGCTCCGCGGGCTGACCGAGCCGCGCTACACGCGCGCGCAGGCGCTCAAGCGCGCGGGCGCGGCGGCCGGCGCGCTCAGCCTGGGAGCGTTCCTCGCGGCGTGCGGCGTCTCCGGCACACGACGGAGGCGGCAGCAGCGGCGTCGACTGGGCGGCCTTGTGGCAGAAGCAGCATCAGACCGGCGTGCTCGACTTCGCCAACTGGCCGCTGTACATCGATGTGAGCCACGGGAAGCATCCGTCGCTCGAGCAGTTCACGAAGGAGACCGGCATCAAGGTCAACTACCAGGAGGTCATCCAGGACAATGCGCCGTTCTACGCGCAGATCGCGCCGACGCTCCAGGCCGGACAATCGATCAGCTACGACCTCGTCGTGATGACGAACGGCTGGCAGCTGATCGAGCTGATCAACCACTGTGGCTGATCCCGCTCGACCACGCGCAGCTCCCGAACTTCGTCAAGTACGCGAGCCCGCTCGTGAAGAACCCCGACTTCGATCCGGGGAACAAGTACACGGTCGCGTGGCAGTCCGGCTTCACCGGGATCGCGTACAACCCGAAGCTGACCGAGCGGGAGATCACCAGCGTCAACGATCTCTGGGACCCGGCGTTCAAGGGCCACGTCGGGATGATGAGCGACAACACCGAGCTCGGCTCGCTCGGCCTGCTCGCCCTCGGCATCGAGCCGGTCGACTCCACGCCGGCCGACTGGAAGAAGGCCGCGAAGCTGCTGCAGCAAGCAGCGCGACCAGGGGATCGTCCGGCAGTACTACGACCAGAGCTACATCAAGGCGCTCGAGCACGGCGACACGTGGATCACGCAGGCGTGGTCGGGCGATGTCTTCCAGGCGAACGTCTCCGGCTACCCCCACCTGAAGTTCGTCGTGCCGAAGGAGGGGGTGATGTTCTGGACCGACAACATGTGATCCCGGTGCACGCCACGCATCCGGTCGACGCGCTCGAAGTGGATGGACTTCTACTACCAGCCGAAGATCGCGGCCGAGGTCGCCGACTGGGTGAACTACGTCTCGCCGTCCCGGCCGCCAGCACTATCGCGAAGCAGCTCGACGATCCGGCGGTCGGCGAACAGCCCGCTGGTCTTCCCGACGACGGCGATGGACGCCAAGGTGCACGACTACTACATGTACAAGAACTACAACGACTTCAACACCTGGAACAAGACCTTCAACCCGATCATCCAGGCGTGACCGCGGCGACGTGCGCGCGCCGCGGGCCGCTCGCAGCGGCTCGCGCCGTACCTGCGCGGGCACTGCCCGGCGGCGGGCGTACCTGGCGGTCTTCTTCGTCGTGCCGCTGTTCGCGGTGCTGTCGCTGTCGCTGCAGACCGGCAACCCGGACACCGGGTTCACGCTCACCTGGCACTTCACGAGTTCGTCGACCGCTCTCGCAGTACCACGACCCAGTTCCTGCGCTCGTTCGGGTACGGGGCGATCTCGACGGTCATCGCGTTCGTGGTCGCCTTCCCGATGGCCTACTGGATCGCGTTTCACGGCGGCCGCTACAAGTCGACGTACCTGTTGCTCGTCCTGCTGCCGTTCTTCGTGTCGTTCGTCATCCGGACGCTCGCGTGGCAGTTCATCCTCTCCGACAACGGGATCGTGCTCGGCACGCTGAAGAGCTGGGGCCTGCTGCCGGAGTCTCCACGTGCTCTCGACCCCCGGCCGCCGTCGTCGCCGGGCTGACCTACAACGCGCTGCCGTTCATGGCGCTGCCGCTGTACGTCGCGATCGAGCGGATCGACCGACGGGTCGTCCGCGCGGCGGACGACCTCTATGCGAGGCCGGCGTCGTCGTTCCTGCGCGTGATCCTGCCGCTGTCCTCGCCGGGCATCTTCGCCGGCTTCCTGCTCGTCTTCGTCACCAACGTCGGCGACTACGTGAACGCCGCGATCCTCGGCGGACCGGGGACGACGATGATCGGCAACGTGATCCAGTCCAGCTATCTCCAGAACTTCGACTACCCGCGGCGTCGGCGCTCTCGTCGCTCCTGATCGCCGGGATGCTGATCGTCATCTTCCTCTACGCGCGCGCTTCGGGACGGCGCGGATCCAGGAGTACGCGTGAGCCACGGCGCCCGCGCGCCGCCCGCCGCGGCGCGGCCGGCGCGCGTCGGCCGGCCGGTTCCTCCTGCCGTCTACACGTGGCTCGTGATCGCGTACACGATCGTCCCGATCGGGGTGATGGTCGCCTACAGCTTCAACGACGCGCCGTCGGGCCGGCTCACCTTCCACTGGCAGGGGTTCACGACCCAGTGGTACCAGCACGTCTTCGACATCACCGACCTGACCAGCGCGCTCGTGCACTCGCTCGAGCTCGCGTTCGGGTCGACCGCGATCGCGCTCGTGCTCGGGACGCCGCTCGCGCTCGCACTCGCCCGTCATCGCTTCTGGGGGACGGGCGCGGTGGACTCCGTGATCTTCACCGACATCGCCGCGCCCTCGGTCGTGGTCGGCGCCTCGCTGCTCTCGCTTTTCATCACGCTCAACGTCGCGCGCGGCCTGGCGACGATCCTGATCGCGCACGTCGCGTTCAACGTCGCGTTCGTCGTCGTGGTCGTCCGCGCGCGCGCCCTCGGCCTCGACCGCTCGATCGAGAAGGCCGCGCCGACCTCGGCGCCGGCCCGTGGACGGCGTTCCGCACGGTGACCCTGCCGCTGATCTTCCCGGGCATCGTCGCGGCGCGCCTGCTCGCGTTCGCGATGTCGATCGACGACTTCATCATCACGCAGTTCGTCGCCGGCCAGACGCTCACGTTCCCGCTCTGGGTGTACGGCGCGGTGAAGGTCGGGATCCCGCCGCAGGTGTTCGTGATGGGGACCCTGATCTTCGTCGGCGGCATCGCGCTCGCTTGAACGCCGTTCTCCAGCGGCGCACGTCGCTCTAGCTGTCGAAGCCGTGCCCGGCGCGCGTCGAGGGCGCGCAGCCAGAGGCCGCGGCGGCCGGGCGCGTCCTCGCGGGCGAGCTCGCGGCGGGTGAGCGTGATCCCGAGCCAGCGCAACGGCTCCGGCGGGAACGGCGGCGGCCGGGGGCGCACGAGCTCGAGCCGGGTCAGCTCCGTGTCGCGCCCGTCGACGAGGTCGAGCGCGACCCGCGCCCCGAAGCGGCTCGCACCGACGCCGAGCCCGGTGAAGCCGACCGCGTAGGCGACGCGCCCGCCGAGGGCCGGTTCCGAAGGTGACGCAGAAGCGGCTGCACGTGTCGATCGCGCCGCCCCAGCGGTGCGTGAAGCGGATGCCCTCGAGCTGCGGGAAGCGAGGCGAGGAAGTTGCGGGGAGCGCCGCGTGGTCGAGCGTGCTGGTCGTGGTGCGGGCCGATGTCGTTCCCGAAGCGGTAGACGGCGTCGTAGCCGCCCCAGAGGATCCGATCGTCGGCGGTGAGCCGGTAGTAGTGGAATTGGTTGCCGGAGTCGGCGAGGCCCTGGCGGCGCCGCCAGCCGATCGCGTCCCGCTGCTCTGGCGAGAGCGGCTCGGTCACGAGCACGTAGTCGTAGACCGGCACGACGAGCCGCCGGATGGCGCGCAGGAGCGGCGGGAAGGCGTCGGTCGCGAGTACGCAGCGCCGGGCGCGGACCCGGCCGGGCGGCGGTCCCGACGCCGACGCCGCCTCCGTGGCTCGGCGAGCCCGGTCGCCGGGTCTCTCGTGGAAGCGGACGCCGAGCGCTCGGCGGCGGCCGCGAGCCCCCACGCGAGCCGCGCCGGGTTCGCGAGCGCGCAGCCGTCTCGGTTCCAGACGCCGCCGAGGTACCTCGGCGACGCGATCTCGGCCTGCATCTCGGCCGCGTCGAGCGCGATGACGTCGCGGCCGTGGCGGCGCAGCACTCGGCCGCTCGCGAGCCCGGGCAGCTCGTGCGAGCGCGTCGCGACGGCGAGCTCGCCGGTCCCCTCCCAGGCCGCGTCGATCCCGTGGCGGCGGACGTCTCGCCGATCGCGGCGAGGTTCTCCCGGCCGAGCTGTTCGAGCCGTCGATCTCGGCCGGGAAGCGGGCGGCGCCGTTCGCGATCCCGTGTGTGAGCGAGGCGCCGACGAAGCCGCCGTTGCGGCCGCTCGCCCCCGACGCGATCCGGTCGCCCTCGAGCAGCACGACCTCGCGGCCGGGTCGCGCTCGCGGCCAGGAGCGCCGTCCAGAGCCCGGTGAAGCCGCCGCCGACGACGACGAGGTCGGCCTCGGCGTCCCCCTCGAGCGGCGGCCGCGCGGGCGGACGGCCGGGATCGTCGAGCCAGAGATCGACGGCCGGCGTCCCGGAGCGCCGCCGTGGCGGCGGTGTCGCGTCCGGGCACCCCGCCATTCTGCGGCATCCGCGGCGCGCGGGCCGCGATCTCCATCCCGTCTCCAGATCGGCTCCACGGCCGCTCCGCCGCCGCCCGCTTCCCTGGAGTCATCCGATCACGACGACGAAGGAGACGATCATGAACATGACCCACGAGAGCTCGAAGACCCGGCGAGCGGCTGTCGCCGCCCTCACGGTCGCGGCACTCGCACTGCTCGCAGGCGTGGCGTTCGCGGCCTCGGCCGCGGCGCGCGGGCCTGGCGCTCCGGGCCTGGCGGTGGGTCAGGCCGTCGAGGCGATCGCGCCGGCCGCGTCGCTCTCCGACCAGGAGAAGGCCGCGCTCCGCTACATGCGCGAGGAAGAGCTCGTCGCGCACGACCTGTACGTGGCGTTCGCCGCGAAGTCGGCTCGGTGCCGTCGTTCGCGCGGATCGCCGCCTCCGAGACGCAACACGCCTCCGCGGTGAAGGCGCTGCTCGACCGGTACGGCCTCGCCGACCCGGCCGCGAAGCACGTCGCCGGGATGTTCTCCGACCCGACCCTCCAGGCGCTGTACGACCGGCTGCTCGCCAAGGGCATGGTGTCGCCCGGCGCGGCCGCCGACGTGGGCGTCCTCGTCGAGACGCAGGACATCGCCGACCTGCAGGCGCGGCTCGCAGTCGTCACGGCGCCCGACGTGAAGGTCGTCTTCGGCAGCCTGCTCGCCGGCTCGCAGAACCACCTGCGCGCGTTCACGCTGCTGGCCGACCGCTTCTGAGCGGCCCGGCACGACCGGCGCGCACCCCCGACCGCCTCGGTTCGCCCGGGGCGGTCACGCGTACGGGTCAGCTACGCGGCCACCGGATCCGGCCGCACCAGCACCGTGTCGGCGATCGGGATGATCTCGGTGACGGAGGTCGGCGTGGGAGGCGTGGTCGCGGATCGCCTCGGGGCTCGACGCCTCGTAGATGCACACGGTGCCGAGGTTCCCGGAGTCCTTGGCGAGGACGTAGCTGCGGATCCAGCGGATGTCCGCCGGCATCTCGTCGTCGCCGACGGCGACCAGCGGCGGCGGCGGCCCGAGGTCGCCGGGCGTGGTCCAGCCGTCCCGGCGGATGATCGCGTAGAGGTTCATCGAGGCCCCTTTCCGGCGGGCGGGCCGCCTTCGGTCGCGAGAGGACATCAGATCGCCTGACGGCGCCGCCGTCAATGCAACAACCGCAACGAGCCTGACGGGCGTCCGAGTCGCGCTATGCGCCCGTCGCGTAGTTGGACATGCCGGTGACGTCGAGCAGGACGCACGGCGCGTCGCCGACGATCCACGCGTCGTGTCCCGGCGGCATGTAGAAGGCGTCGCCGGGGCCGTACTCGACCTCTTCGCCGTCGTCCATCCGCACGACCATCCGCCCCTCGAGGACGTAGCCCGGTGTGCGCGGCCTGGCACGACGGGGTGCCGGCGAGCGGCTGCACGTGCTCCGACCAGCGCCAGCCGGGCTCGAACAGCCCGCGGCCGATGCTGAGCTCGCCGACGCCGACGATGTCCACCCTGCCCGTGCCGCCGGCGAAGGCCGGGTCTCCGGCGCCTCGAAACGTTTGATCAGACCGGCCACTCGCAATCCTCCTTCGACGCTGTCCGAACTGTCGATGTGGAGGCCCGGGCTGCCCGGTCACGCGACGCCGGGCCAGACGTGACCTCGACCTTTGACACCGGGTGGGGCGCTTGACTTTGTGTGACAAAGTGCAGTATGCTTTGCCGTACAAAGTCCACCGGAGGTGGTGAGATGAGCGAGCGATTCGACACGTTCCTGCTCTCCGCAGGCGGAGCCGGATCCCGCGACGACTGCGACCGAACCGGAGCAGGCCGACGAGGGCGGCGGGCTCGATCCCCGCGAGGCGGCGGCGCTGCTCGAGCAGACGACCCGGCGCGCGGAGCGACGGTTCGACCCCCCAGACCGCCGCTGCTCACGTTCGCCGCGGCGGTGACGGTGCTCGCTCGCCTACGGCGCCGTCTGGCTCTCCGTGCGCCACCAGCACCCCTACTCGGGCCCGAGCGGCACGGCGCTGGCCGTGCTCTACGGGGACGCTGGCAGCCTGGATCGCCTTGAACGTCCTGGTGCTCCGGACGCGCGCTCCGCGGGCGCTCGTCGCGGGGGCGGCGGCTCGAGGGCATCGTGTTCGCCGGGATCTGGATCTGCGTCTACGTCTTCCAGGCCCCGCTGTACCACGCCGACCCGAGCCACGCGATCGCCTACGGCGTCTACCCGGCGGTGGCCCCGCTGATCGTCGTCGGCGCGGCGGCGGCCGGCTACGAGGTCGCACGCGAGCGCCGGGTCTCGGCGGGCTTCGCGCTCGCGGCGGTCCTGCTCGGCGCCGTCGCCGCCTTCGCCGGCCCCGCCGGCGTCTGGGGCGTCGTCGGCGTCGGCCTCTGCATCCTGCTCCTGCTCGGCACCGCGGCCCCAGCTCCGGCAGCGCCGCGCGTGAGGCGGCGTAGATGACCGCCGAGGAGCTCGACCCGCTGATCCACGTCCCGGCACGGCTGCGCATCGTCGCGACGCTCGCGGCGCTGCCCGACGGCGACGCGCTCTCGTTCACCCGGCTCCAGGACCTGATCGGGCTGACTCCGGGGAACCTGATCACGCACCTGCGCAAGCTCGAGGATGCGGGCTACATCGGCGTCGAGAAGAGCGGCAACGGGCCGGCCTCGCGCACCACGGTCGCGCTCACCGCCCGGGGCCGCACGGCGCTCGACACGTACACCGCGGCGCTCCGCGACCTGCTCGCCGGGCTCTAGCCGCCGGCGGCACCTCAGCGCTGCGGGAACGGCTCCCGCAGGCCTGGACGGCCTCGTCACGTCTGGACGAGCGTGGCGACGATGTTCGCCACCGGATTCGTCAACCTCTACACGGCCGACATCGAGGCCGGACTTCGCTTCTATCGCGACCTCCTCGGGTTCGCGGAGACCTTTCGTGCGCCGAAGGAAGGCGTCGTCGAGCACGTCGCGCTGAGGCTCGGCGACTTCGCCCTCGGGCTCGGCACGGTGGAGGCGGCGAAGCGGGTACACGGCGTCGACGCGTCGCCCGGCAGCCCCGCGATGGTCGTCGTCGTCTGGACGGACGACGTGGATGCCGCCTACGAGCGGCTGGCGTCCGCCGGCGTGCCCGTCGTTCAGCCGCCGCGCACGGCGAAGATGGCAACCGGAACCGCAACGCCCTGCTCCGGGATCCCGACGGCAACCTCGTCGAGATCGTGGCGAAGCTCGCCTGACCGGCGACCACGCGCCGGAACGCCCGCCGTCCGGGCGGTTCCGCACGGGTGGCGAGCCCGCCGGCGGTCGGCTTGCAGCGGCTCGCGTCGGCCCTCTAGCATCGACGCGTCCGCACGCTCACCGAGAGGAACAGGATGCCCGAGCAAGAGGCGCCCGCGCCGCAGGCAGTACCCGACCTCCACGCCGTGACGCAGCTGCAACAGCAGATCTGGTCGAAAGGCGACTTCGCGCACGTCGCGCCCGTGATCCAGATCGTCGCCGACCGCCTCGTCGACGCCGTCGACGTCCTCCCCGGCGAGCGCGTGCTCGACGTCGCCTGCGGCAGCGGGAACGCGGCGATCGCCGCCGCCCGTTGCTACGCCGACGTGACCGGCCTCGACTTCGTGCCGGCGCTGCTCGATCGCGCCCGGGTGCGCGCGGACGCCGAGTTCCTGCCCGTCGAGCTCGTGGAAGGCGACGCGCAGGCGCTGCCCTTTCCCGACGCGACGTTCGACGCCACGCTCTCGTGCTTCGGCGTGATGTTCGCGCCCGACCAGGAGCTGTCCGCCGCCGAGCTCCTGCGCGTCACCCGCCCGGGCGGACGGATCGGACTCGCGAACTGGCTGCCGACCGGCTTCGTCGCGGACATCTTCCGTTCGACGTCCCGCTACCTGCCGCCGCCGCCGGGCCTCGTCCCGCCGGTCGCCTGGGGCACCGAGGAGCGTCTGCGCGAGCTGTTCGGCGACGGCGTCTCCTCGCTCGAGACGCGACAACTCGTCTGCACGCAGCGCTTCCACTCGCCCGAGCACTGGCTCGAGCTCTTCCGCCGCTACTTCGGGCCCACGATCGCCGCGTTCGAGCGGATCGAGCCGGAGCGCCACGCCGAGTTCGCCGAGGAGATGCTCGACATCGGGCAGGCGCTACAACCGCACCGGAGACCGGGCGGCTGTGATCGCCGCCGACTACCTCGAGGTGGTCGCAACCCGCGCGTGACGCCGGGCCACGGCGGATCGGCGATGAGTCCTCGGCGGTTCGCCGGTCTCGTGCTTCGTGCGTGTCCGTGGCGGTGAGGTGCGGCCGGAGCAGGCCGCCGAGAGAGGGAGCATGAGATGACTCGGTATCTGATCTCGTTCGACGAAGGCGCGATGACCTTCCCCGAGGAGGATTTCTGCCCGACGTGGCGGAAGCTGCCCACGCGGTGGTTCGAGAGGCGATGGACGCCGGGGTGTGGGTGTTCGGCGGCGGGCTGTCGCCCCACGAGGAGATGAGCGTGGTGGCCACCGACGGGACGGTCGCCGACTGCCCGTACCCGGAGAGCAAGGCGCATGTCGGCGGGTTCTCCGTCGTCGACGTGACCTCACGCGCAGAGGCGCTGGAAGTGGGCTGCCAAGATCGCCGTCGCCTGCCGCTGCTCGCAGGACGTCCGCGAGTTCCTGCCCGACCCGGCGGTGGGCAACCGAGCGAAGCCCCGCTCGTCAAGGAGCGGGCGTATGTCTCCAGACGACCGTCTTCTGCTTCGGTGTGTGCAGGTGCGACGGTCTCGATCGGTGTCGCGCCGAGCCTTTCCGCGACGCGCTGTGAGCGGGAGCGAGTCGCTCGGCTCAGACCTCGGCCCAGGAGCTACGCGGCGGGCCAGAGCCCGTCGAGGAGGCGCTGCTTGCCTGACGCGCTGCGCCGCTCCCGCAAGCAGCGCCACGGCACGGAGCTCCTGTGCGAGCGCGTCTACCGGCCGCTCGCGCACGGCGTCGTCGTCGCGCTCGCGCCGCTGCGCGTGCCGCCGCCGCTCGTCGTCGCCGCGTCGGGCGCGACCGGGCTCGCGGCCGCGGTCGAGCTCGCGCGGGGGCAGCTCCTGCTCGCCGCCGTGCTCCTGCAGGCGAAGACCGTGCTCGACAACGCGGACGGCCAGCTCGCGCGGCTGACCGGGCGCGTGACCGCGTTCGGCCGCTACCTCGACTCGGAGGTCGACCTCCTGCTCGACGCGGCGCTCTTCGCCGCCCTCGGCTGGCACACGGGCCACGCCGCCCTCGCGCTCGCGGGCTTCCTCGCCCTGACCGCGGTGCTGAGCGTCAACTTCAACCTCGAGCGCCTCTACCGGGCCGAGCACGACGGGCCCGTCGAGGCGGCGCCGGAGCCGGGCCGCGCGACCGCGGTCGTCCGCGCCCTCTACCGGCTCGTCTACGCGCCGCAGGACCGGCTCGTCGAGCGCTTCGTCGAGCGGCGGCTGCGCGGACGCGCGCCCGCCGAGCGGCTCGCCTACCACGACTCCGCCACGGTCGCCGTCCTCGCGAACCTCGGCCTCTCGACCCAGCTCGCCGCCTTCGGCGTGCTGCTCGCCGTCGGGCACCCGCTCGCGTTCGCCTGGCTCTGCCTCGGCGAGCTCGCGGTCGTCGCCGCGCTCGCCCTCCGCCGCGAGGTGCGCCTCCGCGGCCCCGTCTCCCCCCGCCAGGAGGTCACCTGAGATGAGCAACATCGTCGAGCTCGCCGCGCACGAGGAGCACGCCGCTCCGCGCGAGGTCTCCCCCGCCCAGTGGCAGCGCTTCGAGCACCACGTCGCCGAGATCCTCACGGCGTTCGGGATGAACCTCGACACGCCCGGGACGCGCGAGACGCCGCGGCGCTTCCTCGCCGCCCTCTACGACTCGACCGCCGGCTACGACGGCGACCCGAAGCTCCGCACCGCGTTCCCGGCGGAGCGGCCGCACGGCGTCGACGGCGCGCACGGCCAGATCGTCGAGGGCCCGATCGCGTTCTTCTCGCTCTGCGAGCACCACGCGCTGCCGTTCCACGGCGTCGCGCACGTCGCGTACGTCGCGGGCGACGAGATCCTCGGCATCTCGAAGCTGACGCGCCTCGTCCGCCTCTACGCGCGCCGCTTCACCGTCCAGGAGCGGCTCGGCGAGCAGATCGCCGACACGCTGCGGGAGCTCGTCGGCGCGCGCGGCGTCGCCGTCCGCCTCGAGGCGGCGCACCTCTGCACGCAGATGCGCGGCGTCCAGGAGGAGGGCTCGCGCACCGTGACGACGTTCTGGCGCGGGCTGTACGACGAGGACGCCGCGCTGCGCCGCGAGTTCCTCGACGAGGTGCGGAGCCGGCGCTGAACCCGCTCGAGCTGCTCTGGGAAGCGGGCGCGCCGCCCGAGTGGCAGCTGCCGGACGAGCTGCGGCGGCTCTACGGCGGCGGCCTCGGCTTCGACGGCCCCCGCGCTCGTCGCGAACTTCGTGCAGACGCTCGACGGCGTCGTCGCGATCCCCGGCCTCGACCGCTCGAACGCGCTGATCGCCGACGAGAGCGACGCCGACCGCTTCGTGATGGCGCTCCTGCGCGCCTGCGCGGACGCGATCCTGATCGGCGCCGGGACGCTGCGCTCGTCGCCCGCCGGCACGTGGCGCCCCGACCGCGCCTACCCGCCCGCCGCCGACGCGCTCGCCGAGCTCCGCCGCGGGCGCGGCCGCCCCGAGCTGCCCGCGGTCGCCGTCGTCACCGGCGGCGCCTCGCTCGACCCGGCGCACCCGCTGCTCGAGCGCGGCGTCACCGTGCTGACGACCGAGCGGGCCGCGCCCGGCCTGCGCGCGCGCGTCCCGGCCGCGAGCGAGGTCGTCGCCGTGAACGACGGGGACGCGGTCGACCTCGCCGCCGCGCTCGCGCTCCTGCGCGAACGCGGGCACGAGCTGATCCTCTCCGAGGCGGGCCCGACGGTGCTCGGCGGGCTCCTCGCCGCGCGGCCTCGTGGACGAGCTCTTCCTCACCGTCTCGCCGCTCGTCGCCGGCCGCGGCACGGCGCCGCGGCTCGCGCTCGTCGAGGGCCTGGAGCTGCTCCCCGACGTGCGCGTCGAGGCGTCGCTCCGCTCGCTCCGCCGCGACGGCGACCACCTGCTCGTCCGGTACGCGCTCGCGCGCGCTGCTTGACGGGCCGACGCCCCGCCCGCACACTCGGACGGTGACGACGACGGTCGGGCTCGTCCAGATCAACATGGGGCTGACGTGGTCGGCGCCCCGCGCGGGCCGCGACGGCGAGGAGCTCTCGTTCGGCCTGCTCCCCTACTCGGTCGGCCTCCTCCAGGCCTACGCCGAGCAGCACGCCGCGCGACCCGGACTCGCTGCGCTTCCTGCCCCCGCTCTACAAGCGGCAGCCGGTGGCCGAGGCGGCGGCAGCGCTCGCCGAAGCGGACGTCGTCGGTCTCAGCGCCTACGTCTGGAACGTGCGGCTCTCGCTCGAGATCGCGCGGGCCGTCAAGGAGGCGCGGCCCGAGACGCTCGTCGTCGTCGGCGGGCCACAGGTGCCGGACCACGCCGAGGCCTTCCTCCGCGAGCACCCGTACGTCGACCTCGCCTGCCACGGCGAGGGCGAGGCGACGTTCACCCGCGTGCTCGACCGGGCCGCGGCGCGCGACTTCGCCGGCGTTCCCGGCGTCAGCTACCTCGACCCGAAGGGAGCCTACGTCACGTGCCCGCCGGGGCCGCGGATCGGCGACCTCGCCGCGATCCCCTCGCCGTACCTCGGCGGCACGTTCGACGCGCTGATGGCGGCGCACCCGCAGGAGCGCTGGGTCGTGATCTGGGAGACGAACCGCGGCTGCCCGTTCTCGTGCACCTTCTGCGACTGGGGCTCGGCGACGGCGTCGAAGGTGCACCGCTTCGAGCTCGACCGGATCCACGAGGAGATCCGCTGGTTCGGCGAGCGGGAGATCGGCTTCGTCTTCTGCTGCGACGCGAACTTCGGGATGCTCCCGCGCGACGTCGAGATCGCGGAGGCGGTCGTCGCCGAGAAGCGGCGCAGCGGCTACCCGTTCTCGCTCTCGGTGCAGAACACGAAGAACGCCACCGAGCGCGCGTACCGGGTGCAGACGCTGCTCGCGCGCGAGCTGAACACGCTCGGGGTCACGATCTCGCTCCAGTCGACGACCCCGTCGACGCTCGAGGCGATCCGGCGCCAGAACATCTCCTCGGACTCGTTCGAGGAGCTCCAGCGCCGCTTCGCCCGCGACGGCGTCTACACGTACACCGACCTGATCGTCGGGCTGCCGGGCGAGACGTACGACGAGTTCGCCGACGGCGTGTCGCGCGTCGTCGCGAACGGCCAGCACAACCACATCCAGTTCCACGACTGCTCCGTGCTGCCGAACGCGGAGATGGGCGACCCCGCCTACCAGGCGCGCTACGGGATGGAGCTCGTCCCGCAGATGATCCGGAACGTCCACGACCTCGCCGCGAACGTCGACGAGGTGCCCGAGTACCTCGACCTCGTGATCGCGACGGCGGCGATGCCGCGCGCGGACTGGATCCGGGCCAAGACCTACGCCTGGGCGGCCGACCTCCTCTACTTCGACCGGCTGCTCCAGGTGCCGTTCGCCGTCCTCTCGCACGCGCACGACCTACCGGTGCGGCGGCTGATCGAGACCGTGCTCGACGCCCCGACGCCGACGCTCGCCTGGATCCGCGAGACGCTCGTGGCCAAGGCGCGCTCGATCCAGGCGGGCGGCGACTCGTACTTCGCCGACCCGGAGGCGGGCGACCTGCTCTGGCCCGCCGACCAGCACGTCCTGATCCGGCTCGTGCTGGAGAACCGCCTCGCCGACTTCTACCGCGAGGCCGAGCAGGCGCTGCGGCCGCTCGCCGGCGACACCGACCTGCTCGCCGACGCGTGCGAGCTGAACCGTGCGCTGCTGCGGCTGCCGCGGCAGGACCGCGACGCCTGGCTCGCGCTCTCGTCCGACGTCTGGGAGCACTACGTCTCGCTCCTCGAGGGCGAGCCCGTGCCGCTCGAGCCCGGCCTGCGCTTCTATCGCGTCGACCGCACCTCGCAGCCGTTCGTCACCGCCGAGGCGTGGTTCGAGCATCTCGTCTGGTGCCACGGCAAGGACAAGCGCGGCTACCTGCACGATCTCAGGGCCGCGCCCCGGCGGGTGGTTGCAGCGGCGTGACGTTCGGGTGACGATCCCCCAGGACGGGTGTTGACGCCTGGAGGCGGGGTGGTAGGGTCGGCCCGACGTCCGGTGGATGATCGACCGAAGGAGGAGGCCAGTGGCAGTCGACCGTACGACATTCGTCCGCGGTTATACGAAGGTGCTCACGAACGCGTGGAGCGACGAGGCGTTCATGGCGCGGCTCAAGGCGGACCCGAAGGGGGTCGTCGGCGAATACGGCCTCGAGACCAACGGCGGCTCGGTCGAGATCGTCAGCGCAACCGCCGGTGAGGGGAACCTCGACGACCAGGTCGCCCTCTGGGAGAAGGGGCAGTCGACCGGGACGTACACGCTCTACGTGCCGGACGTCCCCCAGATCGAGACCCAGGAGCTCTCCGAAGCGGAGCTCGAAGGCGTCGCCGGCGGCGACACGTACTGCTGCTGCTGCTCGCCCTGCTGCACCTGCACCTGATCCCACCCGACTAAGGAGTCGCAATGACCGACCGCAGCACATTCGTGCGGGGCTACACGAAGATCCTCACCAACGCGTGGAGCGACGAGGACTTCATGGCTCGCCTGAAGGCGAACCCGAAGGACGTCGCCTCGGAGTACGGCCTCGAGACGAACGGCGGCACGGTCGAGATCGTGAGCGCAACCGCAGGCGAGGGCAGCCTCGACGACCAGGTGGCGATCTGGAACGAGGGCTCGTCGAGCGGCACGTACAAGCTCTACGTCCCGGAGGTTCCGCAGATCGAGACGCAGGAGCTGTCGGAGGCGGAACTGGAAGGCGTCGCCGGCGGCGACGACTACTGCTGCTGCTGCTCGCCCTGCTGCACCTGCACCTGATTCCCGGAGCCCCGGGCGGCCGAGCCCGTCCGGGGCTCTTCCATCTCGTCGACGCCATGATCGAACGCCCCCGTATCAAGGCGCACCTCGACGTCGTCTCCGTGGACGGGGACAAGCTGTTCCTGCTCGACGGCGGCAAGCACTTCCTGCTCGAGGGACGGGCCGCCGCAGAGCTGGGACCGCTCCTCGACGGGACGCGCGAGCTCGCGGAGCTGATCGCAGACTCCGGCGGCGGCCTGCCGCTGCCCGAGGTGCTGCGGATGCTCGGAACCCTCGACCGGCTCGGCTTCCTCGCGGACGGCCCCGTCGAGGGCGACGCGCCCGCCGCTGCGTACTGGGACGCCGCCGCGATCGCGCCGGCGGCCGGCGCCCGCGCGCTCGAGCGGCCGGTGGCGCTCCACGTCGCCGGTGCCGTGCCCGCGGAGCCGCTCGCGGCCGCGCTCGGCAGCGCGGCGCTCCGGATCGAGGACGAGGGCGAGCTCGCCGTCGTCGTCGCCGCCGACTATCTGCACCCCGACCTCGCCGGCCTCAACCGGCGGCTCCACGCCGAGGGGCGCGAGTGGGTGCTCGCGAAGCTGACGGGGACCGAGCTCTGGCTCGGGCCGCACATCCGTCCCGGCGAGAGCGCGTGCTGGGCCTGCCTCGAGCAGCGCCTCGCCGGCAACCGGCAGCTCGCGCGCTACCTCGCCTCGAAGAACGGGAGCGCGACCGTCGTGCCCGGCGCGGGCGCGGCGCTGCCGAGCACGCTCCAGGTCGGCGCCGGACTGCTCGCGACCGAGGTCGCGGAGATCCTCGCCACCGGCCGCTCGACGCGGCTCGACGGCGCGCTCGTCACGATCGACCTGCGCTCGCTCGCGTCCGAGCGCCACCACGTCGTCCGGCAGCCGCACTGCCCGGTCTGCGGCGACCCCGGCCTCGCGGCGCGGCGGGACCCGCGCGTGGAGCTGACGCCGCGGCCGAAGCACTTCACCTCCGACGGCGGCCACCGGATCGAGCGCCCCGAGCAGACCTACGAGCGGCTCGCCAAGCACGTGAGCCCGATCACCGGCGCCGTCAGCTCGCTGAAGCGCCAGACGATGGAGGACAACGGCGTCGCGTACAGCTACTCGTCGGGCCACAACTTCGCGCTGATGCAGGACAGCCTCTACTTCCTCCGCCGCAACCTCCGCGGACGCAGCGGCGGCAAGGGGCGCACCGAGGTGCAGGCGAAGGTCGGCGCGATCTGCGAGGCGATCGAGCGCTTCAGCGGCGTCTGGCGCGGCGACGAGCCGCGGCTGCGCGCCCCGTGGGCGGACGTCTCCGACGCGCCGTCCACATCGAGGAGCTGCTGCTCTTCTCCGACCGCCAGTACGCCGGGCGCGAGGCGTGGAACGCGACGCAGGTCGCCGGCTACCACCTCGTCCCGGAGCGCCTGGAGCCGGAACGCGAGATCGACTGGACGGCCTGCTGGTCGCTCACCCACGAGCGCGAGCGGCTCGTGCCGAGCGCCTACTGCTGGTTCGGCCACCCGGACATGAGCCGGCACTTCTTCTGCGCCTCGGACGCGAACGGGAACGCGGCCGGCTCGACGCTCGAGGAGGCGGCGCTGCAGGGCCTGATGGAGCTCGTCGAGCGGGACTCGGTCGCGCTCTGGTGGTACAACCGCGCCCCGCGGCCGGCGCTCGACCTCGACTCGCTCGCCGAGCCCTACGTCGACGTGATGCGCGAGCACTACGCCGGACTCGACCGCGAGCTGTGGGTGCTCGACCTGACGAGCGACCTCGGCATCCCCGTCTTCGCCGCCGTCTCGTACCGCAAGGACGGGCCCGCGCAGGACATCCTGATCGGCTTCGGCGCCCACCTCGACCCGCACACCGCCGCTCTGCGCGCGCTCACCGAGCTGAACCAGTTCCTGCCCGCCGTCTGCGAGCGGAATCCGGACGGGACGACGAACTACTGGATGGACGACCCGGACGCGATCCACTGGTGGCGGACGGCGACGCTCGAGAGCGACCCGTACGTCCTGCCCGCGCCGCAGCTGGCCCCGACCCGGAGCGGCGACTTCGAGCTGCTCGCGACCGACGACCTCGCCGAGGACGTCCACCGCGCCGTCGAGCGGCTCGGCGCGGCCGGCCACGAGGTGATCCTGCTCGACCAGACCCGGCCCGACATCGAGCTCTCCGTCGTCAAGGTGATGGCGCCCGGCCTGCGCCACTTCTGGCGGCGGCTCGGCCCCGGCCGGCTCTACGACGTGCCGCCGCGGCTGGGCTGGACCGACGCCCCCCTCGACGAGGCCGAGCTCAACCCGCTCTCGATCTTCTTCTGATGGCCACGTTCCGCCTTTGTGGTCTTGCGCCCTCGACGCGAACCCGATAAGGATCCTGACCGGGTGGAGGCGGCCGTCGTGACGACCGAGAGCATGCTGCGTCTTCGCGACGACGCGGGCGTCGAGCAACGCCCCGACGGCGTGCCCGTGCTCGTCGAAGGGCACGTCCGGATGGCGCTGCCGGGCGCGACGGCGGCGCTCGACGCGCTCGGCCGGGGCTGCACCGAGGACGAGCTGCTCGCGCTCGCCGACGGCGACGCCGACGTCCTGCGCCTCCAGCTCCTGCTCTCGCGGCTCGAGACGGGCGGCTGGCTCGAGCGCTCACGTTGTCGCCGACGGGGCGCCGCTCGCGACGCTCCGCCCGGTCGGGCACCAGCTGAAACCGGCGACGCGCCGCCTCGACCCGGGCGCCGAAGTGGCGCTCTCGCGCTTCGCGCTCCTGCGCGCCCGCGACGGCGAGGTCGTGCTCGAGTCGCCGCGCGCGTCGGTCGAGGTCGTGCTGCACGAGCCGCGGCTCGGCGCGCTCGTCGCCGGGCTCGCCCGCCCCGAGCGGCCCCGGGAGCTCGGCGGCCCCGACGTCGCCGCCGTCCTCCAGCTGCTGCTCGACGCCGACCTGCTCGTCGCTCCGGGCGCCGAGGACGAGCGCGAGCTCGCGCAATGGGCGTTCGCCGACCTGCTCTTCCACGCGCGCAGCCGCGTCGGCCGCCACGTCGGCGGCTACGGCGGCACGTTCCGCCTCGAGGGCCGCTTCGAGCCGCTGCCCGCGGTGAAGCCGGCCGGCGAGCCGGCGATCGTCTTCGAGGCGCCCGACCTCGACGCGCTCGACGACCCGCCGTTCACGGCGGTGCTCGAGTCGCGCCGCTCGATCCGCGCCCATGACGACGACCACCCGCTCACCGCGGCGCAGCTCGGCGAGTTCCTCTACCGCAGCGCCCGGGTGCGGCAGCGTCTTCGCCGACGCTCGCGAGGAGCTGTCGAGCCGCCCGTACCCCGGCGGCGGCGCCGTCTACGAGCTCGAGCTCTACCCGCTCGTCGCCAACGTCGCCGGTCTCGAGCCGGGCCTCTATCACTACGACCCGGCCGGGAACGCGCTCGAGCTCGTCGCCGAGCCGGGCCCGCGGACGCAGCTGCTGCTCGAGTACGGGCGCCGCACCGGCGTGATGGAGGCGCCGCCGCAGGTGCTGCTCCTCGTCGCCGCCCGCTTCGGCCGCGCGATGTGGAAGTACGAGTCGATGGCGTACGCGCTCGTCCTCAAGCAGGTCGGCGTGCTCTACCAGACGATGTATCTCGTCGCGACCGCGATGGGCCTCGCGCCCTGCGCGCTCGGCGGCGGCAACCCGGACGCCTTCGCGGCGGCCACCGGTCTCGACTACTACGCGGAGACGACGGTCGGCGAGTTCCTGCTCGGCAGCCGGCCGCCGGTTCCCGCCACCGGGGAGAAGGAGGGCTAGACGGGATGGTGCAGTTCCGCGTCAAGGCGTTGAACCAGCTGCAGAAGCCGGACGACCTCGACCTGCTGATGAAGGTCACGAAGATGCGCGGCTGGGTCGCGCTCGCGACGCTCGCGGCGGTGATCGTCGGCGCGATCGTGTGGTCGTTCGTCGGCAGCCTCCCCTCCGAGGTGACCGCGGAGGGCCTGCTCTCGAAGCCGCAGGGCGTGACGATCGTCGAGAGCACCGTCACCGGCCAGGTGATCAAGGTGCGTCTACCAGGACGGCACGACGATCAAGGCGGGCCACCCGATCGTCGAGGTGCTCCGGTCCGACGGCACGAAGGTGATCGTCCGGTCGGAGTGGGGCGGCCAGATCACCGGCAACCCGATCGACGAAGGCAACTACGTGCCACCGGGGACGCCGCTCATGAACATCGAGCGCTCGAACGTCCCGGACAACCGCCTGCTCGCGTTCCTCTTCGTCGACCCGGGCAAGGCGACCTCGATCGCGCCCGGGATGAAGGTCGACCTGAACGTCTCGCCGGCGCCCGCCGCCGCGTTCGGCGTCCTGCGCGGCAGGGTCACGAACGTCGAGACGTTCCCGGCCACCTTCCAGGAGGTCAACAACCTGATCTCCGACGACCAGCTCGCGCACGAGCTCACCGACAGCGGCCCGAAGACGATCGTCACCGTCGACCTGATCCGCGACTCGCACACGCGTCTCGGGCTACAAGTGGTCGACGCACGGGCGGCCCGCCCTTCCCGATCCGCTCCGGCGTCGACCTCAGCGGCACGGTGATCCAGGGAACGCAGGCGCCGATCAAGCTGGTGTTCGGCAAGTGAGCGCGGACGCCCCCACGATCGACGTCAAGCCGAACAAGGTCCGGCGCGTCCGCACGCCCACCGTGATCCAGATGGAGGCCGTCGAGTGCGGAGCGGCCGCCCTCGGGATCGTCCTCGCCCACCACAAGCGCTGGGTGCCGCTCGAGGAGCTGCGCAAGACGTGCGGCGTCTCGCGCGACGGCTCGCGCGCCTCGAACGTCCTCAAGGCGGGGCGCAGCTACGGGTTCGAGGCGAAGGGCTTCCAGATGGAGGCGACGAAGCTCCGCGAGCTGAAGACGCCGTTCGTCGTCTTCTGGAACTTCCACCACTTCCTCGTCGTCGAGGGCTTCAGGGGCGACACCGTCTACCTGAACGACCCCGGCTCGGGCCCGCGCAGGGTCAAGTTCCAGGACTTCGACAACAGCTACACCGGCGTCGTCCTGACGTTCGAGCCGGGGGAGGCGTTCGAGACCGGCGGCTCGAAGCCGAACGTGTTCGCGGGCCTCGGCGAGCGGCTGCTCGGCGGACGGCTCGCGCTCGTGCTCGTGTTCCTCGCGAGCCTGCTGCTGATCGTGCCCGGCCTCGCGACGCCCGCGTTCACGCGGATCTTCGTCGACAAGGTGCTGAACGGCGGCTTCACGCAATGGATCTGGCCGCTGCTCGGGGTGATGGCCGCCGCGGCGGTGGTGACGTACGCCCTCACGTCGGTGCAGCAGTACTACCTGCTCCGCCTCGAGACGAGGATGGCGCTGGAGAGCTCCGGCAAGTTCCTCCGCCACGTGCTGCGGCTGCCGGTCGACTTCTTCACGCAACGCCAGCCGGCGGACGTCGTCGAGCCGCGTGGCGGCGAACGACACCGTGGCGCAGCTGCTCTCGCGCGACCTCGCCACGTCGCTGATCAGCGGGCTGCTCGTCGTCTTCTACGCGATCTTCATGTTCAGCTACGACATCTGGCTGACGCTGATCGGGATCGGCACGGCCGCGCTGAACATCCTCGTGCTCCAGCTCGTCTCGCGGGCGCGCACGGACGCGACGGTGAAGCTGCGTCAGGACCGCGGCCGCCTGATCGGGACGACGTACAACGGGCTCCAGCTGATCGAGACGCTGAAGGCGACCGGCACCGAGAACGACTTCTTCGGCCGCTGGGCCGGCTTCCAGACGAAGGTCTCGAACGGCCAGCAGCGCCTCGGCGTGCCGACGCAGCTGCTCGCGGTCGTGCCGCCGCTCCTCGCCTCGCTGAACGCGGCGCTGATCCTCCTGATCGGCGTCGCAGCGCGCGATCGAGGGCGCGATCACGATCGGCGTGCTCGTCGCCTTCCAGGGCCTGCTCTCGAACTTCAACCGGCCGGTGCAGCAGCTCACCCAGCTCGGCCAGAAGCTCCAGGACGTCGGCGCCGACATCAACCGGCTCGGCGACGTCCTGCGCTACCCGGTCGCGAAGGCGTTCTCGGAGCCGGTCGAGGACGAGGGCACGCGGCTGCAGGGCTACCTCGCCCTCGACAAGGTCACGTTCGGCTACAGCCCTCTCGCCGAGCCGCTGATCTCGCGACTTCTCGCTCTCGATCGAGCCGGGCCACCGCGTCGCGCTCGTCGGCGGCTCCGGCAGCGGCAAGTCGACGATCGCGCGCATCATCGCCGGGCTGCACGAGCCGTGGTCGGGCGCGGTGCTGCTCGACGGCCGCCCGCGGGACGAGATCTCGCGACAGGTGCTCGCCGCGTCGCTCTCGGTCGTCGACCAGGACATCTTCCTGTTCGAGGGCAGCGTGCGCGACAACCTCACGCTCTGGGACGAGACGGTCCCCGACGAGGTGCTGATCGCGGCGCTGAAGGACGCGCTGCATCTACGACGACGTGATGGCGCGGCCCGGCGGCCTGCACGGGACCATCTCCGAGGGCGGCCGCAACCTCTCCGGCGGCCAGCGGCAGCGGCTCGAGATCGCCCGCGCGCTCGTCGATCAACCCGCGCGTCCTGATCCTCGACGAGGCGACGAGCGCGCTCGACACCGAGACGGAGAAGACGATCGACGACAACCTCCGCCGCCGCGGCTGCACCTGCGTCGATCGTCGCGCACCGCCTCTCGACGATCCGCGACGCGGACGAGATCATCGTCCTCCAGTTCGGCAAGGTCGTGCAGCGCGGCACGCACGACGAGCTGCTCGACGACCGCGAAGGCCTCTACGCCCAGCTGATCGGAGGCGAGTGATGAGCGCGGAGCGCCAGGAGTCCGGCGTCGCGCTCCAGTCCGAGGTGCCCGTCCTGCTCGCGGCGAAGGGCGTCGCCGACCGGACGCGCGTCGAGACCGCGCTCGAGCTGCTCGACGACCCGGCACGGTCTGGGTCGTCGAGGAGGGCTCGATGGACGTCTTCGGCGTCCGCGCTCGAGAACGGCAAGCCGGTCGGCGCGTGGTTCTTCCTCTGCCGCTCGGTCGCCGGCGCCGCGTTCCCGGGCGGCCGCGACGAGCGCAGCGGCATGACCTTCCTCGGCCGGCTGACGCCCGGCTCGGTGGTCGTCGCGTCTCGCGCGCCGACGTTCGAGGCGCTCGGCCGCCGAGGTGCCCGACTCGTCGACGACGCCTTCGACGACGACCTCGGCGAGATCGCCGGCACGCTCCAGACGCGAGCTGCCGCCGCGCGACTTCACGCCGCTCGACCCGCCCGCGACGGTCGACCTCGAGGACGGCGCGACGGCGCGCCCGGTCGGCGGCAACGCCTGGGTCGTCGTCGCAGCACGGCGCCGTCCGCCTGCACGCGCGCGGCGGCGTCGAGCTGCTCGGCACCGGGCGCGATGCGTTCCTGTCGCCCTTCGACTGGGTCGTCGGCGAGGGCGCCGCGACGCTCCAGCGCCGCGCGGACCGCCGAGCTGCTCGACGAGGGCTCGCTCGACGAGCGCCTCGACGCGTACCTGACCCAGCTGCTGGCCGCGCTCGCGACGCATCCGAGACGACGAGCCGAAGGCTCGAGAAGGCGCGCACGCGCGAGCGGGCCCGCCGCGACGCCGAGCTCGTCGCGCACGTGACGCGCGAGTTCAGCGCCGTCCTCTCGCCCGAGGACGCGGAGCGGCACCGGCTCGCGCATGCTCGATCCGGCGGTCGCGGTGGCGACGCTCGTCGGCGACGTGATCGGGATCGCGATCCGCCCGCCGTCCCGGGCCGAGCTCGGCCGGCCGCACCGACTCGATCGCGGCGATCGCGCGCGCGTCGCGGTTCCGCACCGCGGACGGTGCGGCTCGAGGCGGGCTGGTGGAAGCGAGGACGCGGGCGCGATGGTCGGCTTCCTCAAGGGCAGCGACACGCCGGTCGCGCTCCTGAAGATCGCGCGGCGGCTACCTGCTCCACGACCCGGCGAACGGCCGCGAGCTGCGCGTCGACGCCGAGGTCGCGAAGGAGCTGCAGCCCGAGGCGCGCTCGTTCTACACGCCGCTGCCCGAGCGCTCGATCAACGGGCTCGACCTCGTCAAGTTCGGCGCCAAGGGGCTGCGCACGGAGTTCGCCACGCTCGCGGCGACCGGGATCATCGTGGCCGTGCTCGGGCTCCTGACCCCGATCATGACGGGCAAGATCCTCGGCAACCTCGTGCCGCGCGCGGCGAGCGCGACGATCGACCAGTACGTCGTGATCCTGCTCGTCGCGGCCGCCGCCGCCGCCGTGCTCTCGATGATCCAGAACCTCGCCGCGCTGCGGATCGAGGGCCGTGTCGACCTCACCGCCCAGTCGGGCGTCTGGGACCGGCTGATGGCGCTGCCGGTGCGCTTCTTCCGCCAGTACTCGATCGGCGACCTCTCGAGCGCCGCGCTCGGCATCAACGGCATCCGCGACGCGCTGAGCGGCGTCGCGGTGCAGGCGGTGCTCGCGTTCGTGTTCGGGATCGTGAACCTCGGCCTGATGCTCTACTACGACGTCGGCCTCGGGCTCGTCGGCGCTCCTGATCGTCGTCTTCGGTCGCCGGCATCTCGCCTCTGGGCGAGCGTGCTCCAGGTGCGGCGCCAGCGGCAGCTCGCAGAAGATGTCGAACCGGGTCGCCTCCGACGTCTTCCAGCTGATGAGCGGCGTCTCGAAGCTGCGCGTCGCCTCCGCCGAGGATCGCGCGTACTCGTTCTGGGCGTCGAACTTCGCGAAGATGCGGAACCTGTCGTTCGCGGCCCGGCTGATCCAGAACCGCGTCACGGCGTTCAACGCCGCCTACGCGATCCTCGCGACGATGGGCCTCTTCCTCTACATCGGCGTCGCGAAGGGCGGCGCGTTCCGCACCTCCGCGTTCCTGCGTTCAACGTGGCGTTCCTCGCGTTCCTCGGCGCGACTGCTGCAGCTCACCGGCACCGGGATCACCGTGCTCGCGATCGTGCCCGCTGTTCGAGAACCTGAAGCCGATCCTGCACGACCGTCCCCGAGGTCGACGACACGAAGGGCGACCCGGCGAGCTCGCGCGGCGAGATCGAGGTCGCGCACGCTCACCTTCCGCTACGCGGAGGACACGCCGCTCGTGCTCGACGACGTCTCGTTCCACGCCCGGCCGGGCGAGTTCGTCGCGCTCGTCGGCCCCTCGCGGCTGCGGCAAGTCGACGCTGCTGCGGCTGCTGCTCGGCTTCGAGCGCCCGAGCGGCGCGGTCTTCTACGACGGCCAGGACCTCTGCCGAGCTCGACGCGCAGGCGGTCCGCCGGCAGTGCGGCGTCGTCCTCCAGCACGGCCAGCTCTTCGCCGGCGACATCCTCTCGAACATCGTCGGCTCGAGCCTCTACACGATCGACGACGCGTGGGAGGCGGCGCGAGATGGCGGGCCTGCGCGAGGACATCGAGAACATGCCGATGGGCATGAACACGCTCCTCTCGGAGGGCGGCGGCGACGCTCTCGGGCGGGCAGCGGCAGCGGCTGATGATCGCCCGCGCGCTGATCGCCCGGCCGCGCATCGTCTTCTTCGACGAGGCGACGAGCGCGCTCGACAACCGGACGCAGGAGATCGTCACCGAGAGCATGCGGCGCCTGAACGCGACCCGGATCGTGATCGCGCACCGGCTGACGACGATCCGCGGCGCCGACCTCATCGTCGTGCTCGACACGGGGCGCGTCGTGCAGCAGGGGAGCTACGACGAGCTGATGGAGCAGGAGGGCATGTTCCGCCGGCTCGCGCGGCGGCAGATCGTCTAGCGGGGCCGACCGCAGAGCGCGAGCGCTGCCTGCTCGATCTCGTCCTCGGAGAGCAGCACGAGGTTCGCGGCATCGCCGAGGGGGACGAACGAGTCCTTGCTCGCGACGCGGGCGAGCGCGCCGTCGAAGCCGCGCGTCGACGAGCGCGGCGACGATGCCCTCGCCGACGCCGCCGGTGCGGCGCGTCTCGTCGACGACGAGCACGCGCCCCGTCGCGGCGCCTCGGAGGAGCTCCTCGACCGGCAGCGGCGCGAGCCAGCGCAGGTCGACACGCGCGCGCCGACCCCGCGCGCGCGAGGCGGCGGGCGACGCGGAGCGACATGTGCAGGCCGTTGGCCCAGGTCACGAGCGTGAGGTCGCCGCCGTCGCCGTAGATGCGCGCGCCGGCCGAGCGGCACGTGCGGCGCGCGGGGCGAGCCAGCCGCCGTCGCCCTCTCGTGCAGGTCGCGCGTGTGGTAGAGGGCGATGGGCTCGAGGAAGACCCACACGCTGCCGTCGGCCGCGCCGCGGCCGACGCAGGTCCGCAGCATCGCGGCGGCGTCGTCGGGGCGCGCGGGCGACGCGATCACGAGGCCGGGGATGTCGCGCAGCACGCCGAGGGCGTTGTCGTTGTGGAAGTGGCCGCCGAAGCCCTTCTGGTAGCCGTAGCCCGGCGATGCGCACGACCATCCCGTTGCGGTACTGCCCCTGCGAGAAGAACTGCGAGCGTCGCCGCCTCGCCGCGGAGCTGGTCCTCGGCGTTGTGGAGGTACGCGAGGTACTGGATCTCGGGCACGGGCACGAAGCCGCGCGACGCCGGCGCCGAGCGCGAGGCCGAGGATCGACGTCTCGTCGAGCAGCGTGTCGAAGACGCGCCCGGCGCCGAAGCGCCGCTGGAGCCCGCGGGTCACGCCGTAGACGCCGCCCTTGGCTGCCGACGTCCTCGCCGAAGACGAGCATCTCGGGTAGCGCTCGAGCGTCGCGCGAGCGCGGCGTTGATCGCGAGGGCCAGCGTCAGGGGCTCCTCGGGCGTCGCCGGGCGCCGGCGAGCCGGCGGCCGCGCGGGGCGGGGCGCGAGCGGCCGCATCACGTCCTCGGCCGTCGCGAGCTGCGGCGCCGGGCCGCCTCGTCGGCGCGGCGGCACGCGCGCGCGCTCCGCAGGTCCTCGGCGGCGAGCTCCTCGCGCGTCCGCGCGCCCGCGGCCGCGAGCAAGCGCGCCGGTGGCGAGCAGCGGGTCGCGGTCCCAGTCGGCCCGGATCTCCTGGGGCGGCGGTACGCGGTCTCGACGTCCGCGCCGGCATGGCCGAGGTAGCGCACGGTGCGCAGGTGCAGGAACGCCGGGCCGGCGCTCGGCGCGGCCAGTCGACGAGGTCGGCGCCGGCTCGAGCGCGCAGCCGGGGTCGTCGCCCGCCGGCGCACGTAGCGGAGTGCCGCGGCCCGCGAAGCGCCTCGCGACCCAGCCTGCGGCGTGCGGACGCTGATCCCGAGGCCGTTGTCCTCGCAGACGAACAGGAGCGGCAGCGGCAGGCGCTGGTAGGCGACGCGCGCGGCCGTGTTGAGCGCGGCCTGGCCGTCGCGTGGTTGAGCGACGCGTCGCCGAAGCTGCAGACGACGACCGCGTCGGCCGGCCCGGCGCCGGCTCGACGCCGAGCCGCTTCGCCCGCTCGAGCGCGAAGGCGATCCCGACCGCCCGCGGCAGGTGCGAGGCGATCGTCGAGGTCTGCGGGATGACCGCCAGCGTCATGGTTGCCCGAACACCTTGTGGCGCCCGCCGGCGATCGGCTCCTCGCGCGCCGCGGTCACCCCGTAGAGGAGTCGGGGACGCCGTCGCGGCCCACCTGCGCGGCGCGCGCGAGGTAGAAGGCGCCCGAGCGGTAGTGCAGGAGCGCCGGGTCGGTGGGGCGGAGCGCGAGCGCGCGGCGGCGTTCCCCTCGTGGCCGGCGGAGCCGATCGTGTAGAAGCTCCGCCCCTGCCCCTGAAGGTAGCGGGCGGCGAAGTCGCAGAGGCGGCTCTAGACCTGCGCGCGCCAGAGCGGCTCCGCCTCGTCGGCGCCGCCCACGGCGCCGGCCGGGAGCGCGCGCAGCCGGTCGAGCAGATGCGTTTCGAGCGGGTCGAGGTCGAAGGTCATCGATCAGGCGGAGGGCACGCGGCCCGAGGCGAGCAGGCCGACGAGCAGGACGAACGCGTCCGGGTCGGCTCGGAACCCAGCGTAGCCGTGCACGAGCTGCTGGTAGTCGGCGAGCGTGATCGTGCCCGCCTCGAGCGCCGGCGGAGCGCCTCCGGCGCGAGCAGGGCGCGAACGCGTCGAGGCCGAGCGCGTCGGAGTGGTAGGCGTACGGGCGCAGGCCACGTCGGCGAGGCCGGCCCCGGCGAGGATCCGGTGCAGCCTCCGCCCGATCATGCGGTCGCCCCCACGCTCCCGGCTCGCCGACCAGGCCTTCGCCTGGATCTCCGCGAGCTCGGGCAGGTACGGCTGGGAGAGGCCCCAGAGCCCGCCGTCGACGTCGATCGCGACGACGAGCCCGCCGGGCCGGACGACGCGTGCGAGCTCCCGCGCGACCGCCTCCGGCTCGGGCACGTGCTGCAGGACGAGCCGCGTCACCGCGCCGTCGAAGGCGTCGTCGGCGAACGGAAGCTCCTCCGCGGCGGCCACGACGAACTCGCCGCCGGGCAGCGCCTCCCGCGCGAGCGCGAGCAGGGCCGCGTCGGTGTCGACGCCGGTCACCCGCTCGACGGCCGGCAACGCCGCGAGGCGGGCCGCGAGCGCGCCCGAGCCCACCCGGCCTCGAGGACGGAGCCGTGAAGGCCGAGCTCGCTCAGCAGGCGACGCTCCTCGTCCCAGGCGAGCACGGCCTGCGCCTCGAGCAGCCCCGCGTCGAAGGACGCGCTCACCGCGCCTCGATCGTCATCGCCATGCCGTGCCGCGGCCGCAGCGTCACGAGCGCCTCGGGCTCGACCGGATGGCCCGGCGCGAGGCGCGCGCGCAGGCGCGAGCAGAGCACCGCGACCACGAGCTGGGTCTCGAGCAGAGCGAGCTCGCGCCCGACGCACTGGCGCGGCCCGCCGCTGAAGGGCAGATAGACGAACGGGTCGGGCTCCGGGCCGTCGAACCGCGACGGGTCGAACTCGTCCGGCCGATCCCACAGACCCGGATGGCGGTGGAGGAGGTACGGGCTGACGCAGACGAGCGTGCCGGGCGCGACGTGGAAGCCCTCGAGCTCGTCCGCGCCGAGCGCGCGCCGCGAGATCAGCCACACGGGCGGATAGAGCCGCAGCGCCTCGGCGACGGCGTTCCGGCAGGCGGTCAGGCGGGGCGCGTCGGCCGCGGTCGGCAGCCGTCCGCCGAGGACGGCGTCCACCTCCGCCTCCACACGCTCGCGCTCGGCAGGGTGGCGGTCGAGCAGCCAGAGCGTCCAGGTCAGCGCCTTCGCCGTCGTCTCGTGACCGGCCATCAGGATCGTCAGCACCTGGTCGCGGATCTCCGTCTGGTCGGTGCCGTCGCGCAGGAGCGCGTCGAGGACGTCCTGCGCGGGCGCGTCCGGCTCGCCGCCGATGCGGCGCCCGTCGACGAGCAGGCGCACGATCCGGTCGAGGAATCCGAGCGCCGCCCCGAACGCAGCCCGGTCGCGCGCGATCTCCGGGTCGCCGGAGCCCGGGTCGTAGTGGCTCATGAAGCGGTTGACGGCGTCGACGGCCTCGCCGAAGCGCGGGCCGATCGAGACGTCGCTGCCGAGGATCGCGCGCGCGACGACCGTGAGCGTCAGCGCGGTCAGGTCGCGGTCGACGCGCACCGGCTCGCCCGCCGGGGCTGCGAGCCAGCGGTCGGCGACCTCGACCGCGGCCGCGGTCATGTCGGTGTCGAACCGGGCCACGACGTGCGGCCGGAAAGCCGGCTGCACGGCGCGCCGCTGCCGCTTCCAGAGCTCGCCCTCGCTCGTCAGGAGGCCGCGGCCGAGCAACGGCACGAGCATCGCCTCGTCGGGGGTGCCCGCCTTCGTGTAGTTCCGCCGGTTCTCCCGCAGGATCCGCCGAGCCGCGGCGGGCGTGTTCGCGAGCGTGACGTCCCAGCCCTCGGCGTGGTGGTGCGAGACGTCGCCGTAGCGCTCGGCCATGCCGCGCAGGAACGCGAGCGGGTCGGCGCGGACGGTGGCGAGCGAGATCTCCCCGTCCGGTCCCGGCGGGAGCCGTGGCGGGCCGGCGGGAGTGACCTCGGTCACGGCCGGGCCGGCGTCAGCGGCGGTCGCGGTTCCGGTTGCGCTGCCGGCCGCCGGCAGGCCCGAAGCGCCGGTTGCCGAACCGCGATCCGACGACCGCGACGGATGCGAGCGACACCCAGACCGGCCACGGGAGCCCCGAGTGCGACGAGCCGATCGCCCAGATCACCCAGACGACGGCGTTCGTGAGCAGGACACCGTAGAGGTAGCGGGAGAGGTCATCGCGGGGACTCTACAGAGCGCGCGTACCCGCTTGAAAGACACGCCGGAACCGACACAGTGAGACCGTGCGATGCGCATCCCGGTCGGGAGCCCCCGTCCTCCTCGCCGCGGCCGTCGCCGTCCTCGCGACGGCCGGCTGCGGCGGCTCGAGCGGCGTCGGCTCCTCCCTCGCGGGAGGGGCGCCGCAGCGTGCGCCGTTCACGATCGGGGCCGTCTTCTCGCTCACGGGCGGCGGCGACGTCTACGGCCCGCAGCAGCGAAAGGGCGCCGAGCTCGCCGTCGAGCAGATCAACGCCGCCGGCGGAGTCGACGGCGCCCCGCTCCGGCTCGTCGTGCGCGACGACCGCTCCGATCCGGTCACCGGGCGCGGACCGGATGCGCGCGCTGATCGCGAGCCGCCGGGTCGTCGCGGTGCTCGGGCCGACCCTCTCGCTCGTCGCGGTCCGCGCCGACCCGGTCGCGAACGCGCTGCACACGCCGGTGCTCGCGGTCAGCAACACGGTCGACCACATCGTCGGCGACTGCGCGTACCCGTGCACCTGGATCTGGCGGGACAGCCTCGGCGAGCGGGTGGCCGTGCGGGCGAACGTCGCCGACTACGTCAGGGTCAGTCATCCCGGCACCGCGGTGACCGTGCAGACCGCCGGTGACGTGCTCGGCACCGACGACGTCGACCACGCGGTCGCCGCGTTCCGGGCGAACGGCGTGCGCGTCCTCGGCGGACTGAAGATCACGCCGAGCAGAACGTCGCCGGCCGAGGTGCGGGCGGCCCTCGCGAAGCGGCCCGACGTCCTCTTCGTCGGCACGAGCTTCGGCGCGTTCGCCGCCGAGGTGATGGCCGCCGCGCGCAAGGACGGGTTCACGGGCGCGATCCTCGGCGGCAACACGTTCAACTCGAGACAGACGCTGCGGCTCGCGGGGAGGGCGGGCCTCGGGGCGCGCAGCGGCGCCGCCTGGTGGTCGGGCAACGACTTCCCGGCGAACGGCCGCTTCGTCACGGCCTACCAGCAGGCCTACGGGGCGCCCCCCGACCAGTTCGCGGCGCAGGCGTACGTCGGCGTGGAGATCCTCGCCGACGCCCTCCACCGGGCCGGGCTCGCCGGCCGCGACGCGACGCTCGTCGACCAGCGGGCGGCGCTGCAGCGGGCGCTCGGCGACGTCGCGCTCACCACCGTGCTCGGCCCGTTCCGGTTCACGGCGAGCCACGACGTCAGCCAGATCGTGTGGATCCTCGCGATGGACGGTCAGGGCGGCCACCGACCTCGTCGGCTTCTGCAACCCGGGATGCTGAGGCGATGGCGCCGGCCCCCTCTACCGCCGGCGCGCGCTCGAGCGCATCTCCTCGGCCGACCAGCTCGACCGGGCCGTGCGCGTGACTGCGCCGCAGATGTGGATCGGCCTCTCGGCGCTCCTGCTCGTCGTCGCCGTCGCGATCGTGTGGTCGGTCGACCGCGACCGTCCCGACGACGCTGTCCGGCCCGGCCTTCCTGATCCCGCTGGGCGGGCTGCGCGAGGTGCAGGCGCCGATCGGCGGCACCGTCTCGGCCTCGACCTCGCGATCGGCGACCACGTCGTCGAAGGCACGCACGTCGGCACGGTCACGTCGTCGTCGGGGCAGGTGGCCCCGGTCTACGCTCCCGCGACCGGCGTCGTGACCGAGACCGACACGCTCACGCACGGCTTCGTCGCCGCCGGCGAGCGGATCGCGATCGTCGAGCCGGTCGGCTGGCCGCTCGTCCTCTACGCGTACCTGCCGACGACGTCGCCGGCGACGTCACGCTCGGGACGCCCGTGCGAGTGACGTTCGGCGCCGGGATCGGCGCGCGCTACGGCTACGCCGAGGGACACGTAGAGTCCGTGAGCCAGTACCCGGCCACGTCGGAGCGGCTCCAGTTCACGCTCCAGGACTCCGGCGTGATCGGCACGGTCCAGGCGCTCGGGCCGGCGAACGAGATCGTCATCGAGCTCGACCAGTCGGCGCACACGCCGAGCGGACTCGTATGGGGCCAGGGCTCCGGCCCGCCCGCGCCGCTGCCGAGCGGGCTGCCCGCGACGGCCGAGTTCGTCGTCGGCTCGCACCATCCGATCGCGAACGTGCTCGGCCAGTGACCTCGCGTCTGCGCACGCCGACGATCCTCCAGATGGAGACGACCGAGTGCGGTGCGGCGGCGCTCGGGATGGTGCTCGCCTACTACGGCCGCTGGGTGCCGCTCGAGGAGCTCCGGGTCGCCTGCGGCGTCTCCCGCGACGGCTCGCGAGCGAGCTACCTCGTGAAGGCCGCGCGGGGCTACGGCCTCGACGCGAAAGGCGTCCGGCTCGAGCCGGACAAGCTCGCGGAGCTGACGCTGCCCGCGATCCTCTACTGGAGCTTCGACCACTTCGTCGTCCTCGAGGCGGTGACGGCGAAGGGGCTGCGGATCAACGACCCGGCGCGCGGCCCGCGGCTCGCGTCCTGGGACGAGGCCGACCGCTGCTTCACCGGCGTCGCGCTCGACGTTCGCGCCGACGGACGAGTTCGCTCCGGGCGGGTCGCCGCCGTCGGTCGGCGTGGGCTCGCCGGCCGCCTGCGCGGCGCGGGCTCGCCGCTCGTGCTCTGCGTGCTCGCCGGGCTCGGGCTGCTCGTGCCGGGCCTGCTCGTCCCCGCGGCGGTGCAGATCTTCGTCAACCAGTACCTCGGCGCGGGCAACCGGAGCTGGCTCTGGCCGATCGTCGTCGGCATCGCCGCGGCCGCGGTCGTCTCGCTCGCGCTCACGTGGCTGCAGCAGATCACCCTCCTACGGCTCGCCGTGAAGCTCTCGATCTCGATGTCGGTGCGCTTCTTCGAGCACGTGCTGCGGCTGCCGCTCGCGTTCTTCGGCCAGCGCTACGCCGGCCACGTCGTCACGCGCGTCGGACTGAACGACGCAGTCGCGAGCGTGCTCTCGAGCCAGCTCGCGGCGACGCTGCTCGCGCTCGTCACCTCGCTCTTCTACCTGTCGCTGATGGCGCTCTACGACTGGCAGCTGACGCTCGTCACGGTCGCGTTCTCCGCGGCGACCCTCGCCGCGCTGCAGGCGGTCGCGCGGCGCCAGAGCGACCTCGGCCGCCTGCTCGTCCAGGACACGGGCATGCTCACCGCGACCGCCGCGGCCGGGCTCGAGAACATCGAGACGATCAAGGCGACGAGCTCGGAGTCGGCGTTCTTCGCCCGCTGGGCGGGGCAGCAGGCGGACGTCGTCGGCGAGATGCAGGAGCTCGGCTCGCAGACCGCCGTGCTCGCGACGCTGCCGGTGCTGACCGTCGGGCTGAACACCGCGGCGGTGCTCGGGTTCGGCGGCTGGCAGGTGATGGACGGGAGCCTCTCGATCGGCGCGCTCGCCGCGTTCCAGGTGCTCGTGGCCGGCTTCACGGCGCCGATCGGGCAGCTCGTCGGCTTCGGGCAGACGCTGCAGCAGACGGCCGGCAGCCTCGCCGCGCTCGACGACGTCCTCCACCACCCGGAGTGGCGCGAGCCGGCGCCGCGGAACGGCCTGCCGCCGCGCGGCGCCGCCGCGGCCGCCGGGCCGGCGCGCTCGAGCTCGTCGAGGTCTCGTTCGGCTACAACCCGCTCGAGCCGCCGCTCCTCGACGGGCTCTCGCTCGTCCTCGAGCCGGGGCACCGCGTCGCGCTCGTCGGCCCAACCGGCAGCGGCAAGTCGACCGTGGCGCGGCTCGTCGCCGGGCTGCTCGAGCCGTGGCGCGGCACGATCCTCGTCGACGGCGTCCCGCGCGACGAGATCCCCCGCCGCGAGCTCGCGGCGACGCTCGCGTTCGTCGACCAGGACATCCGCCTGTTCGAGGCGACGGTCCGCGAGAACCTGACGCTCTTCGACTCGACGCTGCCCGAGGAGGCGGTCGTCCGCGCGGCCCGCGACGCGGCGATCCACGACGAGATCGTACGGCGGCCCGGCGGCTACGACCGGCTCGTCGAGGAGGACGGACGCGACTGGAGCGGCGGGCAGCGGCAGCGGCTCGAGATCGCGCGGGCCCTCGCCGTCGACCCGGCGCTCCTGGTGCTCGACGAGGCGACGAGCGCGCTCGACCCGCTCCTCGAGCGCGAGATCGACCGGCACCTGCGCGCACGCGGCTGCAGCGTCCTGATCGTCGCGCACCGGCTCTCGACGATCCGCGACTGCGACGAGATCATCGTCCTCGACCGCGGCGCCGTCGTGCAGCGCGGACGCCACGAGGACCTGGTCGCCGCGGGCGGCCTCTACTGCGACCTCGTCCTGGAGCCGGCGGCATGAGCGTCGTCGCGCCGTTCCCGCTCGACCCCGGCAAGGAGCGCGCCTGCGCGCGAACCTGCCGCTGCCCCTCGACGAGCCGGGGACCGCCTGGTTCCTCACAGGCGGCCGCGCCCAGGTCTTCGCGCTCGACGCCGCCGAGGACGCGGGCAGCCGGCGCCGCTACCCGCTCGTGCTCGTCCAGGCGGGCTCGCTCGTGCTGCCCCCGGGGGCCGACTCGCCGCTCGGGCTCCTGCTCGTCGGGCTCGACGAGTCGACGACCGCCGTGCCCGTTCCGGTCGCCGAGCTCGAGCGGAGCGCCGCGGACGACGCCGCGCGATCGCCGCGCTCGTGGAGGACTGGCTCGACTCGCTCATCTCCGCGGTCGACGAGGTGCAGCCCGACGGCGCCGCTCGCCGCGGTCCCCGGAGAGCGGCTCGAGCTCGAGGCCGGCGCGCAGATCTGGCCGGAGACCGGCACGGTCTGGGTGCCCGGCGACGGGCTCGCCTTCGGCGTCTCCGCAGCGGCCCGTCCCCGGCGGCGTCCTGCTGCCGGTGCCGCCGCAGTTCTGGCTCGTCGCGCTCGAGCCCGCGACCCTCGTCCCCCTCTCCGGCGCCGAGGCGCTGCGGCGACCGGATGCGTGGGCGGGCGTGCAGGTGCTCGTGCACGGCGCGCTGACGCGGATGCACGCTCAGCTCGAGGCCGAGGGCGAGCAGGTCGTCGAGCGGCTCGAGCACCGCGTCCGGCGCGAGGGCGAGCTGCTCGAGTCGGCGTTCACGGGTCTCCGCAACGTCCTCGGCCGCCGCAACGCACGACAGCTCGAGCCCGCCGACGGCGACGCGCTGCTCGCCGCGCTCGGCGCGGTCGCCGACGCGCTCGGCGTCGAGATCGAGGCGCCGCCGGGCGCCGCGGGCGAGGCGGTCGTCGACCCGGTCGAGCCGGTCGCGCGCGCGTCCGGGCTGCGGCTACGTCAGGTCACGCTGCCCGAGCGGTGGTGGCGGCAGGACCTCGGCCCGCTGCTCGGCTCGCTCGCCGAGGACGGACGCCCCGTCGCGCTCCTGCCTACCCGCCGCGGCGGCTACCGGCTCCTCGACCCGGCCGCCGGCTCGTCGGAGCGCGTCCGCGGCCCGCTCGCCGCGCGCGTCGCGCCGGCCGCGACGATGCTCTACCGGCCGCTGCCCGACGGTCCGCTCGCGCTCCGCGACGTCCTGCGCTTCCTCCGCGCCGGCGCCCGCGCCGATCTCTGGCGCCTGCTCGGCCTCGGGCTCGCCTCGGGCGTCCTCTCGCTCGTCGCCCCGCTCGTCACGAACTACGATCTTCGGCGACGTCGTCCCGAACCTGCGCCGCGGCGAGCTCTGGTGGCTGACCGTGCTCGTCGGCTCCCTCGCCGTCGCCGCGTTCGGGCTCGGCATCACGCAGCAGCTCGTCTCGCTGCGGCTCGAGGGCCGCGCCGCCGGCGAGCTCCAGGCGGCGGTCTGGGACCGGATCCTCGACCTGCCGCTGCCGTTCTTCCGCCGCTTCTCCGCGGGCCAGCTGACGGTGCGCGCGAACAGCGTCGACCGGATCCACTCGCTCGCGACCTCGAGCGTCGCGGCCGCGGCGCTCGCCCTGCCCGTCGGGGTCTTCAGCATGGGGGTCGCCTTCTACCTCCAGCCTCGGCTTGCGCTCTTCGCGCTCGTGCCGATCGTGGTCGTCTGCGCGACGATCGCCCTCCTCGTCCGCTACCAGCTCGCCCGCGGCCGCGAGGCCCCCGACACGCTGTTCGGGATCGGGCTGGAGCTCGTCCAGGCGATCGGCAAGCTGCGCGTCGCCGACGCCGAGCGACGCGCGCTCGTCCGCTGGGTGCACGCGTTCCAGGAGGACAAGCGGTCCTTCTACGTCGGCCAGCAGGGCTTCGCGCTCGCCACCTCGGTCACGGCGGCGGTGCCCGCGGTCGCGACGCTCGTCGTCGTCGCGGGCGCGGCGACCCTGCCCAAGGGCTCGATCTCGCCGGCGACGTTCATCGCGTTCAACGCGGCGCTCCTGCAGGCGCTCGCGGCGTTCACCGGGCTTGACGGCGGTCGGCGCCTTCGTCGCGAGCTCCCGCCTGCTGTACGAGGACGCGAGCGACGTGCTCGAGGAGCCGCGCGAGCGCGCGGCCGTCCGCTCGGCGTCGGGCGAGCTGCGCGGCCAGCTCGACGTCGCCCACGTGACGCTCCGCTATGCGCCCGACGAGCCGCTCGTCCTCGACGGCGTCAGCTTCTCGGTCGCGCCCGGGCGAGTTCGTCGCGGTCGTCGGCCCGTCCGGCGCCGGCAAGTCGTCGCTCCTGCGCGTCCTGCTCGGCTTCGAGCGGCTCGAGCTCGGCACGGTCCGCTACGACGGCCAGCCCCTCGACAGCCTCGACCTCGCGTCGCTGCGGCGCCAGATCGGCGTCGTCACCCAGTCCGCGCGGCTGATGCCCGGCGACGTGCTCACGAACATCCTCGGCGCCCGGCCGCTGACCGTCGCCGACGCGTGGGAGGCCGCGCGCCTGGCCGGGTTCGAGGACGACATCCGCGCGCTGCCGCTGGGGATGCACACGAAGGTCACCGACGGGGCGAGCTTCTCGGGCGGCCAGCGGCAGCGGCTCCTGATCGCGCGCGCCGTCGCCGGGCGGCCGCGCATCCTCCTCTTCGACGAGGCGACGAGCGCGCTCGACAACCGGACGCAGGCGGAGATCGCGGCCGCGATGGAGCGCATGCGCGCGACGCGGATCGTGATCGCGCACCGGCTCTCGACCGTGCGCCGGGCCGACCGCATCCTCGTGCTCGACGGCGGCCGGGTCGTCCAGGAGGGCCCGTTCGACGAGCTGCTCGCGGCGGACGGCCCGTTCCGCGAGCTCGCGGAGCGGCAGCTCGCCTGAGGCGCCTGTCGCCCCTCCTGCTGGCCCTGCCGGTCGCGGCGGTCGTCGTGCCGCCGCTCTACGCGCGCGACTCGCCGCGGCTCGCCGGCATCCCGTTCTTCGTCTGGTACCAGCTCGCCGCGGTCGTCTTCGGCGGGCTCGTCACCGGGCTCGTCTACCTGCTGCGGGAGCGCGAACCGGGCTCGTGATCGCGGCGGTGAAGGTCGACCAGGCCCTCGTCCTGGGGGGCTGCTTCCTGCTGATCATGCTCGTCGGCCTCTACGCGGGCCGCTGGCGGAAGGCCGACCTCACGCAGCTCGACGAGTGGGCGCTCGGCGGGCGGCGCTTCGGCGGCTTCCTCACCTGGTTCCTCCAGGGAGGCAGCATCTACACGACGTACTCGTTCATCGCCGTGCCGGCGCTCGTCTACGGGAAGGGCGCGGTCGGCTTCTTCGCGCTGCCGTACCTCGTGGTCGCGTACCCGGTCGCGTTCGTGCTGATCCCGCGGCTCTGGGATCTCGCGCACGAGCGCGGCTACGTCACGGCGGCCGACTTCGTCCTCGACCGGTTCGGCAACCGCTGGCTCGCGCTCGCGGTGACCGTGACCGGGCTCGTCTCGATGCTCCCGTACACGGCGCTCCAGGTGTTCGGGATCCAGGTCGCGATCGCCCAGGTCGGGGTGCCCGTCGAGGCGTCGCTCTGGGGGTCGTTCGCGATCCTCGCGCTGATCACGTACCTCGCGGGCCTGCGGTCGGCGACCCTGATCGCGGTCGTGAAGGACGTCTTCATCTGGATCACCGTCCTGATCGCGGTGATCTACATCCCGATCCGGCTCGGCGGCTACGGCGCGATCTTCGCCCACGTCCCGCACGCGAAGATCGTCCTGCCCGGCTCGGCGGCCGTGAACTACGCGACGCTCGCGGTCGGCTCGGGCCTCGCGCTCTTCCTGTACCCGCACACGATCACCGGCTCGCTCTCGTCGCAGAGCCGCTCCGTGATCCAGCGCAACAGCATCTTCCTGCCCATCTACACGGTGATGCTCGGCCTGCTCGCGCTGCTCGGCTACATGGCGATCGCGGCAGGCGTCCAGCCCGATCCCCAGTACGGCGCGAACGTCGCCGTCCCGGCCCTGCTCGAGCAGATGCTGCCGGGCCCGGTCGCCGCGTTCGGGCTCGCGTCGATCGCGATCGGGGCGCTCGTGCCGGCCGCGATGATGGCGATCGCGTCCGGGAACCTGTTCGCGCGCAACGTGTACGTGCAGTTCATCGAGCCGGACGCGACGCCCGCGCGGCAGACGCAGGTCTCGAAGACGATGTCGATGGCGCTGAAGCTCGGAGCCGTCGGCTTCGTCATCCTCGTACCGACGACCTACGTGATCAACTTCCAGCTCGCGGGCGGGATCTGGATCCTCCAGACGCTGCCCGCCGTCTTCCTCGGGCTCGTGCTGCGGCGGCTCGACCCGTGGGCAGCGCTCGCCGGCTGGACGGCGGGCACCGCGCTCGGCACCGCCTACCTGATCGGCAACGGCTTCGCCTCGAGCAGCGCGGCGTTCGGGCTCTTCGGCCACGACGCGACGATGTTCATCGGCGTCCCGGCGCTGGTGCTGAACCTCGCGGTGACGGCGGCGGCGACGCTTGCGGCCCGCGTGCTGCGCGGCCGGCGCGACCGGCCAGCGCTCGCTAGCGGCGCCGCGCCTCGAGCTCGGCCTCGACGTCGGCGACGTCGACGCCCGAGACCGCGAGCAGCACGTAGAGATGGAACAGCACGTCGGCGGCCTCCTCGGCGAGCCGTCCGTCGCGCGCCGTCGCCGAAACGGCGGCCTCGACCGCCTCCTCGCCGAGCTTCTGCGCCGCCCGCTCGACTCCCGCCTCGGCGAGCGAGGCGACGTAGGAGCCTTCCGGCCGGTCGCGCACCCGCTCGACGACCGTCCGCCAGAGCGCGGGCGCGAAGCACGAGAGCGAGCCCGTGTGGCACGCGGGGCCGGCCGCGTGGACGCGCAGGACGAGCGCGTCGCCGTCGCAGTCGTCGCGGATCTCCTCGACGTGGAGCACGTTGCCGGAGGTCGCCCCCTTGTGCCAGAGCTCCTGCCGGGAGCGGCTCCAGAACCACGCCTCGCCGGTCTCGCGCGTCCGCCGCTCGGCCTCGGCGTCCATCCAGGCGAGCATCAGCACGCGGCCGCTCTCCGCGTCCTGGACGATCGCGGCGCGGAGCTCGCCGTCAGGCTGCATCGCGGAGGGGGACGCCGAGGGAGCGCAGCTCGTCGCGGAGCGAGACGAGCCGGGCCGGGTTCTCGTGGAGGATCGAGGCGAGGAGCGCCGCCTGGGAGACCTCGAGCGCGGCGGCGACGTGCGCGGCGGTGCCCGCGCCGCCCGAGGCGATCACGGGCAGCGACACGGCGTCGCGCAGCAGTGCGAGCAGCTCGAGGTCGTAGCCCTCGCGGGTGCCGTCGCGGTCGATCGAGGTGACGAGCAGCTCGCCGGCGCCGCGCGCCTCGCACTCGCGCGCCCACGCGACCGTGCCCCGGGCGGTGTGGAGCGTGCCCGCGTGCGAGCGGACCGAGCCGTTCTCGGTGTCGATCGCGACGACGACCGCCTGGCTGCCGAGCACGTCGGCGAGCTCCTCGATCAGCGCGGGCCGGGCGAGCGCGGCCGAGTTGACGGAGACCTTGTCCGCGCCCGCCTCGAGCACGGCGGCCGCGTCCTCGACCGAGCGGATGCCGCCGCCGACGGTGAACGGGATCGACGACCTGCTCGGCGACGCTCGCGGCGACCTCGACCGCGGAGCCGCGCGCCTCGATCGTCGCCGACACGTCGAGGAAGACGAGCTCGTCGGCGCCGGCCTCCGAGTAGGCGGCGCCGAGCTCGACGGGGTCGCCGACGTCGCGCAGCCCCTGGAAGCGGACGCCCTTGACGACGCGCCCGCCGGCGACGTCGAGGCATGGGATCAGACGCGGGAGAGGCATCGCTCGAGGTAGCGCTCCAGGAACCGGCGCCCGGCGGCGCCGCTCTTCTCGGGGTGGAACTGGACGCCGAGGAACGGCCCCGACTCGACGATCGCGGCGATCCCCTCGCTCGTGGCCGTGGTCGCGGGCGACTCGGCGGCGTAGGAGTGCGCGAACCAGTACGCCTCGCCGCCCGGCTCCACGGCGGCCCAGCCGATGCGCGGGATGCGGCCCTCGCGCAGGCGGACGGCGCGGCCGGGGACGAGCCCGAGCCCGGCGATGCCGCCGTCCTCCTCGCTCTCGTCGAGCGCGAGCTGGAGCCCGAGGCAGATGCCGAGGATCGGGTTGCCCGCGGCGGCGCGCTCGCGCAGGGCCGCGTCGAGCCCGCGCCCGCGCAGGCCGGCCATCGCGCTGCCCGCCGAGCCGACGCCGGGCAGGACGGCGAGGTCGGCGGCGAGCAGCGGCTCCGGCTCGTGGACGAGCTCCGTCTCGGCGCCGAGCCGCTGGAGCGCGAGCTCGACCGAGCGCACGTTGCCGGCGCCGTACGCGGCGATGGCGACCGTGGTCACAGCAGTCCCTTCGTGCTCGGCAGGCCTTCGGACTCGCGCTTGACCGCGGCGCGGAGCGCGCGGCCGACGGCCTTGCACGCCGCCTCGGCGACGTGGTGGTCGTCACGGCCGGTCGCCTCGACGTGGAGCGTCATCCGCGCGGCGGAGGCGAAGCTCTCGAGCATGTGCCGGGCGAGGCCGGGGTCGTGCTCGAGCCGGATCTCGGCGCCGCGGCGCCCGCCGAGGTCGACGGCGGCCTGCGCGAGCGCGTCGTCCATCGGCACGACGGCGTTCCCGTAGCGGGCGATCCCGCTGCGGTCGCCGAGCGCCCGGTCGAGCGCCTCGCCGAGCGCGATCGCGGTGTCCTCGGCGGTGTGGTGCGGCCCGGTCTCCCAGTCGCCGGAGCCGTCGACGACGAGGTCGAGGCCGCCGTGGAACGCGAGCTGCTCGAGCAGGTGGTCGTAGAGCCCGGTGCCGGTCTGGACGCGCACGCGCCCCTCGCCGTCGAGCCCGAGCCGGACCCGGATCGCCGTCTCGGCGGTCGCGCGCACCGTCCGTGCCCGACGTGTCCTACTTAGTGACAACGTGTTACTTGGTTCCCGGTCGAGCGCCTTCGCCAGGGCGGCGAGCAGCAGGTCGTCGTCCTCGCGGTCGCGGACGCTGATGCGGATGCCGCCGCCGGTGACGCGCGGGACGCAGCCGGACGGGAGCAGCGCGTCGGCGAGGCCCTGCGGATCGTCGACCGGGACGAAGACGAAGTTCGCGCGGGACGGGACGGGCTCGAGGCCGAGCGCGCGCAGCTCCTCGGCGAGGCGCTCGCGCTCCTCGACCACCGCGGTCACGTCGGGCGGGTTGCGCAGCGCGGCGACGGCGAGCGCGGCCGAGAGCGTCGAGACCGGCGCCGGCGACTGGCGCTCGCGCAGCTCGGCGGCGAGCTCCCGGCCGGCGAGCAGGTAGCCGACGCGGGCGCCGGCGAGCGCGAACGCCTTCGAGAAGGTGCGGATCACGACGACGTCCTCGTCGTGGATCAGGCCGGCGGCCGTCTCGCCCGCGTACTCGAAGTACGCCTCGTCGACGGCGAGCGGGCGCGCGGCGGGGAGCGGCGGCAGCTCGCCGTACGGGTTGCCGGGCCGGCACGTGAACGTCAGCACCGGCGCGTCGTCGCCGACCGCCGCGCCCGCGAGGAGCGCGCCGACGCGGAAGAGCGGGTACGTCGGCGACGCCGGCACCGAGACGGTGTCGCCCGGCCCGGCGAACGCGCGGGCGCAGAGGAGGATCAGGTCGTCGGCGCCGGCCCCGAGCACGACGTTCTCCGGCTCGACGCCGGCGTAGGCGGCGATGCCCGCCTCGAGCTCCGTGTAGCCGCCGTGCGGGTACGTGTTCACGTCCGCGAGCGCGCCCGCGAGCGCACCGGGCCGCGCGCTCGGCAGCGGCCGCGGCGGCACGTTGCCGTCGAAGCGGACGATCTCGACCGGGTCGAGGCCGGCCCGGCGGGCGAGCTCCTCGGTCGACGGCGCCCACGCGTACGGCGTGAAGTCCTCCGCGAGCGGCCTCAGCCGGGCCGTCATCGCGCCACCGCCGCCGCGTGCGCGGGCAGGCCCTCGAGCTCGGCGAGCGCCTCCACCGTCGGGCGCACGAGCGCGAGCCCCGTCGGGCGTGAGCCGCTGCACGGTCACCGGCTTGAGGAACGTCTCCAGCCCGAGCCCGCCGACCGAGCGCGCCCAGCCGCCGGTCGGCAGGACGTGGTTGCCGCCCGTGCCGAGGTCGCCGGTCGGCACCGGCGAGCTGGCGCCGACGAAGACCGCGCCCGCGTTCCGGATCCGCGGCGCGAGCGACTCGGCCTCGCCGAGCAGGGCGACGTGCTCGGGCGCGCGGCGCTCCACCTCGGCGAGCGCCGCCTCGAGGTCGTCGCCCTCGACGATCGCGCAGACCGCGTTCGGCCCGTGCTCGGCCTGGGCGGCGAGCTCGAGCTCGGCGAGCCGGCGGTCGCCGCCGCGGCCGAGCACGACGACCACCTCGGACGGCCCGGCGGGCAGGTCGATCGCGACGTCGCGGGAGACGAGCAGCTTCGCCTCGTTCACGTACGCGTTGCCGGGCCCGACGATCTTGTCGACGCGCGGGATCGTCTCGGTGCCGTACGCGAGCGCGGCGATCGCCTGCGGCCCGCCGACGGCCCACACCTCCTCCAGCCCGAGCAGCTCCGCGGCGGCGGCGACGAGCCCGGCGCCGGCCGGCGGCGTGACGACGACGATGCGCTCGACGCCGGCCGCCTGCGCCGGCACGGCGCACATGACGAGCGTCGAGACGAGCCCGCGCGGCACGTAGATCCCGACGGTGCGGAGCGGCACCCAGCGCCGCTCCAGCTCGACGCCCGGCTCGACCTCGAGCCGCACGTCGGCCGGCCGCTGCGCCTCGTGCCAGCGGCGGACGCGGTCGGCGAGCGCGAGCACGGCCTCCTCCGGAAGCCCCGGCTCCGGCTCGGCGCGCGCCGGCTCGACGCCGTCGAAGCGGAGCGACCACTCGCGCAGCGCCTCGTCGCCGCGCGCGCGGACGTCCGCGACGATCTCCGCGACTCCGCTCATCCGAGCATCCGCTCGACGGGCACGAGCAGGATCGACGACGCGCCCGCGGCCTCGAGCTCCGGCAGCAGCCGCCAGATGTCGGCGGCCGGGACGAGGCTGTGCACGGCGACCATCCCGGGCTCGGCGAGCGGGAGCACGCTCGGCGCGCGCGACCCGGGCACGAGCGCGCAGATCGCGTCGATCGAGTCCTCGGGCGCGTTCAGCATCAGGTAGCGCGCGTTCCGCCCGTCGACGACGCTGCGGAAGACGCCGGCGAGCTGCAGCGCGTCGGCGCGCGGCTCCGGCGGCCCGATCAGGACGGCCTCCGACTCGAGCAGCCGTGCGATCGAGCGGAGCCCGTTCGTACGCAGCGTGCTGCCGCTCGAGACGAGGTCGACGATCGCGTCCGCGAGCCCGAGCCGCGGCGCGAGCTCGACGGAGCCGTGCACGTCGACGAGCTCGATCGGCCCGGGCAGGAACTCCTTCGCGAGGCGCGGGAAGCTCGTGGCGACCCGCGCGCCGCGCAGCTCCTCGAGCGACTGGACCGGCGACTCGGCCTGCACCGCGGCCTCGAGCGAGCAGCCGCCGAAGCCGAGCCGCAGCAGCTCCTGCACGTCGGCGCCGCGCTCGCGGACGATGTCGAGACCGGTGATGCCGCAGTCGACGACGCCGTCCTGCACGTACTCGGGCACGTCGTCCGCGCGCACGAGGAGCGCCTCGACCGGCGCGTGGCGGCACGGGAACGCGAGCGCGCGGTCGCCCGGCGTCTCGGGGCCGAGCCCCGCGTCGTGGAGCAGCTGGATCGCCGGCTCGCGCAGGCGCCCCTTCGAAGGAACCGCAATCCTCAAGCGCGCTTCCGCCGCCGGCGCAGCGCCGTTGCGTAGCCGCCCTCGCCGTTGCGGAGCCACTGGGCCACCCGCGTCACGGTCGTCGTCGAGGCGTGCGCCCGCTTCGCCACCTCGAGGTACGGCAGCCCCTCGTCCAGCAGCCGGGCCACCTGCCACCGGTGCGCCATCGCGTCCAGCTCCGACCGCGTGCACAGGTCCCGCAGGAACGCCTGCGCCTCCTCCGGGCTCCTCAGCGACGCTATCGTCGCGAACAGCTCCTCGTGTTCCGGGCTCGGCCAATGTCGGGGCTCCGTTGCTGCCATCGTGTTAGCATGGTAACACGGTGATCGATACCTTCGCAATCATCCCGGCGGTGGACGTCCTCGACGGGCGGGCCGTCCGCCTCAGGCGCGGCGACTACGACCGCGTCGCCACGGAGGGCGGCGACCCGTTCGAGCTGATCGCGCGCGTCGCGGCCGCGCGGCCCCCGCTCGTGCACGTCGTCGCGCTCGGCGCGGCGCGCGACGGCGGCGCCCCGATCGACCTCGCGCGCCGCGCCGTCGCCGCGGCGGCGCCGGTGCCCGTGCAGCTCGGCGGCGGCGTCCGCTCGGTCGCGGACGCGCTCGCGCTCGTGGGCGCGGGCGTCGACCGCGTGATGGTCGGGACGGCGGCCTTCGGGCCGATCCCGCTCGAGTCGTTCGTCGAGGTGCTCGGCGACCGGCTCGTCGTCGCCGTGGACGTCGCCGGCGGGATCGTGCGCACCGCGGGCTGGCTCGAGTCGTCGAGCCTGACGACCGCCGCCGCGCTCGCCCGCTGCACCGAGGCGGGCGTGACGCGGGTGCTCTGCACGGCGATCGACCGCGACGGGACGCTCCGCGGCCCGAGCCTCGGGCCTCATCCGCGAGGCGCGCGACCGCTTCGCGGGCTCGATCCTCGCCGCGGGCGGCATCCGCAACGCTGGCCGACGTCGACGCCGTGCGGCTCGCGGGAGCGGACGGAGCCGTCGTCGGGCGCGCCTGGCTCGAGGGCGGCTTCGACCTCGCCGCGCGCCGCTGAGCGCTCCCTCCGCCTCTTAGCCGCCGCTTAGCGAAGTCGTGTCTAGTACGGCGAGTGTCTTCGGTCGGAGTCCGAACCAGCCAGACGCGCGGCCGTTTCCTCGCCACCGCCGCGTCGGCTCTCGGCACGCTGCTCGTTCCCGCCGCGAGGGCGAGGGCAGGCACGAGCGTCGCCACTGACGGCGCTGTTCTCCAGTTCACGAGCCGTCCCGATCTCGCCGCTCCGGCGATCTCGATCCTGAATCCGTGCCGCCGATCTCGCCCGGCTACGTCTTCCTCGCCCCGATGATCGGCCCCGGCCAGCACGGCCCGCTCGTCGTCGACAGCGACGGCGAGCCGGTCTGGATCGCACCGCACCCGCGCGCCCAGTCGCACAACCTCCGCGTCCAGACGCTCGCCGGGAAGCCGGTCCTCACCTGGTGGGAAGGCGACCTCGTCCTCCCGGACGGGTACGGGCACGGCCACTTCGTGATCGCCGACACCTCCTACCGGGAGATCCACCGGTTCTCGCCGGGGAACGGCTACAGCGGCGACCTGCACGAGTTCACGCTCACGTCGCGCGGCACCGCGCTCATCAGCATCTACAACGAGGCCCCGGCGAACCTCTCCCTCTACGGCGGCCCCGCGAAGGGCACGGTCCTCGAAGGCATCGTCCAGGAGCTCGACGTCAAGACGGGCAAGGTGCTCCTCGAATGGCACAGCCTCGAGCATGCCGGCCCCGACGAGTCGTTCCGCGACCCGCCGGCCGGCCGGCCGTGGGACTACTTCCACCTCAACTCGATCGGCGTCCTCTCCGGACGGCAACCTCATCGTCTCCTCCCGGCACGCGTCGACCGCGTACAAGATCAACCGCCGCACGGGCAAGGTGATCTGGCGTCTCGGCGGCAAGAAGAGCGACTTCGGGATCGGCCCCGGCGCGGCGTTCGCCTTCCAGCACCACGTCCGCGGCTACCGCGGCAACCTCGTCTCGCTCTTCGACAACGCCTCGTACTCTCAGGCGTCGGCGACGGAACCGGTGTCGCGCGCGCTCCTGCTCCGGCTCGACCTCGCCGCGAGGACGGCCGGGCTCGTCCGCGAGGATCGCAGCCCGCACGGCGCGCTGAGCGTGGCGATGGGCAGACGCCCAGGTCCTCCCCGGCGGAGGCATGTTCGTCGGCTGGGGAACCGTGCCACGGCTACTCCGAGTTCGACGCCAACGGGCGAGTCCGCTACGACGCGACACTCGTCGGGCTCGGCACGAGCTACCGCGCCTTCCGCCAGCGGTGGAAGGCCACGCCGCTCACGCGCCCTGCCGTCGCCTCGGTCCGCAACGGCGACGGGACGCTCGACGTCTTCACGAGCTGGAACGGAGCGACCGAGGTCGCCCAGTGGCAGATCCTCGGCGGCGCCGACGCGAGCGCCCTCGACCCGGTGCGAACCGTGCCGCGGTCGGGCTTCGAGACGCAGGTGCAGCTGGCGACGACCCCGGCCTTCGTCGCAGCGGTCGCTCTCGATGCGCACGGCAACGCGCTCGGCCGGTCGAACCCGCTCCAGACCTGACTAGGAGACGATCCGCGCGAGCGTGCGCTCGAGCGTGAGGCCGCAGTCGTCCGCGGCCTGGCGCCAGCGGGCGAAGTGCGGCGTCTCGCCGTGCGCCGCGAGCGCGGCCTCGTCGGCGTAGACCTCGTAGAGGACGAAGCGGCTCGGGTCGCCCTCGACCGCGCAGACGTCGAAGCGGAGGCACCCGGGCTCCTCCGCGAGCGACGCCGCGGCCTGGGCGCGGATCGCGGCGAGGAACCGGTCGCGGGAGGCCGGCGGCACCTCGATCGAGACGACGAGCGCGAGCACGACGGCAGCCTACGGGTTGATCGCGGTGCCGGGCGGAGCAGCCGCAGTCAGGCACGCGTTCATCTGGTCGTTGTACGGCTGCATCGCCTGGGCGACGGCCGCGCCGGTGAGAGGCGGGGTCACGGCCGGCTTCGGCGGCCCGAGGAGCGCGGAGCAGTGCTCGAACGCGGCCTGCTCGGCCGGCATCTGCACCGTCCGCGCGACCGCCCCGTCCCGGATCAGCTCCAGCGTCCGCCAGTCGTGCGTCCCGAGCTCGAGCATGAAGACGCGCCGGTCGACGAGGCCGGGAAGCGCCGGCCCGGTGAGCGGATACGTGGCGACGGCGCCGCCGTCGAGCGTGACCCGGAGCGCCTCCGCGTCCGCGGGAACCGTCCCGGCAAGGACGTACGTCGTCGGCCCCTGGCCGTCGCCCGAGCCGGACGAGGAGAGGCAGAGCGCGTCGCACGGCGGAGCGCCGCGGCGCCGTTCGGATCCTGCGCGTCCTCGACACGGGCCGTCAGGCCCGCCGCCGCCTCCCCCGCCGCCCGCGTGCTCGGCGTCGATCTGCCAGCAGAGCGCACCGGAAGCCGTCGTCCACACTGTCAGCCACGCGGTGCCGCCGTCGGCGAGCGGGAGCGTCGCGATCGTGCGCGGCTCGTGGCCGGGAGCGGGCGCGATCGCCTGCTGCCACTGCTGCTGCTGCGCCAGCATCTGGGCCTGCTGGGCCGGCGTCGCCGGCGAGCAGGACGGCTGCGCGGCCGGCGCGGACGCCGACGCCACGGGCGCGGCGGGCGTGCCGCGCCCAGGAGAACGTTCAGCACGCAGGTCTGACCCGTGCCCGACGAGCCGACGCGTGTCCACGCCGCTGTCGCTCAGGTGCTGCCCGAGCTCGAGCCCGAGGAACCGGGCGACGGCGGGCGGCGGAGCCTCGTCCACCGCGACGACCGGCGGCGCCGGCGCGTCGGCGTAGATCAGCCCGGCGGGCCCTGGCCCGCCCGCGGCCGCGCCGCAGCCCGAGACGACCACCGCCAGGATGCCGAAAGACAACAGCCGGCGCACACCGGGACGGTACTCCTTCCCGCCGTGACGCAAGTCCTCGGACGAGCCCCGTGCGTAGGCTCTGTCCATGCGGATCTTCCTGCTCGCCCGCCACGGACAGTCGGTCTTCAACGTCGCCGGGATCGTCAACGGCGACCCGTCGCGCGACCGCGGCCTCACCGAGCAAGGAGCCGAGGAAGCGAGGCGGCTCGGCGGCCAGATCGAGCCGGTCGCGATCGACCTGCTCGTCACGTCGCCGTTTCCGCGCGTCCTGCAGACGGCGAGCCTCGCCCTCGGTTCGCGCGACGTACCGCACGTCGTCGACGCCGACCTCGGCGACGTCCGCATCGGCGAGCTCGAGGGCGGGACGCTCGACGACTACCGGGCGCAGCCGGCCCACGACGACCCGACCCTCCGTTTCCCCGGCGGCGAGAGCCTGCACGAGGCGGCGCTCCGCTACGCGGCCGCGTTCGAGCGCCTGCTCGCCCGAGCCGAGGCCGTGACGCTCGTCGTCTGCCACGACATCCCGGTCCGCTACGCCGTCAACGCCGCGGCCGGCAGCGCCGACCTGAACGTGCCGCTCCACGGCGTCGCGAACGCGACACCGTACGTCTTCGACGAGGCTGCGCTCGGACGCGCGGTCGAGCGGATCCACGCGCTCACCCGCCCGCATCCGGCATGATCCGCCGGTGAACCTCCTCGAGCGGCTCCGGCGCTGGTGGGCGCCCGGCGAGTACGACGACGAGAACCGGCCGCCGTCGGACGGCGAGGGGCATGCGCTGACCGAGGCGGAGCGCGCCGAGCAGGCGGAACCGGAGTTCCGCATCGGCCGCCGCACGACGTCCGAGATCGACCGGCGCTAGGCGCCGAGCAGCAGCGCGAGCAGCGCCTTCTGGACGTGGAGGCGGTTCTCCGCCTCGTCCCAGATCGCCGAGCGGTCGCCGTAGAGCACCTCGGCGGTGATCTCCTCGCCCGGGTGCGCCGGCAGGCAGTGCATGACGAACGCGTCCGGCGAGGCGAGCGCGAGCAGGTCGCGGTCGAGCCGGTACGGCTCCAGATCGCTCGAGCCGGCGCAGCCGCTCGTGCTCCTGGCCCATGCTGATCCACGTGTCGGTGACGACGACGTCCGCGCCCTCGACCGCCTCGCGCGGGTCGCGCACGGTCTCGCACGCCCGGCGCCTCGTAGCCCTCCGGCGACGCGGCGACGACCTCGTAGCCGAGCAGCTCGCCGAGCGCGGCGAGCGAGACGAGGACGTTCGAGCCGTCGCCGACCCACGCCACCCGCACGCCGTCGAGCGAGCCGAGCCGGTCGCGGATCGTGAGCGCGTCGGCGAGCGCCTGGCACGGGTGCTCGTCCGCGGTCAGCGCGTTGATCACGGGGATCGTCGCCCACTCCGCCCACGCCTCGAGCTCCGCGTGCTCGTGCGTCCGCACCGCGAGCGCGTCGAGGTAGCGGGAGAAGACGCGCGCCGTGTCGGGCAGCGACTCGCCGCGCGAGAGCTGGAGCTCCTCGGGCGCGAGCGGCAGCGCAGCGCCGCCGAGCTGCGTCATCCCGGCGGTGAACGAGATCCGCGTGCGCGTCGAGTGCTTCGCGAAGTAGAGGCCGAGCGTCGCGCCGGGCAGGAGCGCCTGCTTCGGCTGCTCGCGCAGCTCGACCGCCCGGTCGAGGATCGCCTCCGCCTCGGCCGCGGAGAGGTCGGAGACGCGCAGGAAGTCGCGCCCCTGGAGGGAGACGTCGGAGACCGTGCTCATGCGGACCACCTTTCCTTTGCGGCCGCGACTGCGGCGGCGACGTCGGGGAGCCGCGGCGCGGGCGGCGGCGGCTCGAAGCTCGCCGTCCCGCACCGACGCGGCGACCTGCTCGTGCGCGTCGCGGAACGGGACGCCCTCGCGGACGAGCGCCTCGGCGGCGTCGGTCGCGAGCAGCAGCGGGTCGGAGGCGCCGGCGGCGAGCCGCTCCCGGTCGAACTCGAGCCCGCCGACGAGCACCGCCAGCGCCCCGAGCGCACCGGCGACGTCCTTGCGCGCGGCGAAGAGCGGCGGCTTGTCCTCCTGCAGATCCTTGTTGTACGAGAGCGGCAGCCCCTTCAGCGTCGCGAGCAGGCCGGTGAGCCGGCCGATCGCGGTGCCCGCCTTGCCGCGCGCGAGCTCGGCCACGTCGGGGTTCAGCTTCTGCGGCATCATCGACGACCCGGTCGCCGCGAACTCGGGCAGCGCGCAGAACCCGAACTCCCTGCTCGCCCAGAGGCAGAGCTCCTCGCCGATCCGCGACAGGTGCGTGAAGAGCACGGCGGCGGCGTAGAGATAGTCGAGGACGAAGTCGCGGTCGGCGACCCCGTCGAGCGAGTTCCGCATCGGGTTCGGCGGCGGCGGCAGCGGCAGCGTCGACCCGGCGAGCGCGCCCGAGCCGAGCGGCGACGGCGCCGCCTGGCCGGCCGCGAACGCGAACCGGGCCCGGTCGCGCTCGAGCATCTCGAGCCACGCGAGCAGGTGGTGGCCGAGCGTCACCGGCTGCGCCCGCTGCAGGTGCGTGTAGCCGGGCATCGGCGTCGCCGCCTCGCGCTCCGCCTGCTCGAGCACGGCGCCCGCGAACCCGCGCAGCGCGGCGTCCGCCTCGGCGCACGCGTCGACGACGTAGAGCCGCACGGCGGCGGCGACCTGGTCGTTGCGCGAGCGGCCCGCGTGGATCTTCCGCCCCACCGGCGCCGAGCAGGCGCTCGATCGCGGAGTGCACGTCCTCGTCCGAGTCGATCAGCTGGTCGAGCGTGATCTCGCCGAGCCGCGCCTCCACCTCGGCGAGCTCCTCGCCCGTCAGGTATCCGGCCGCGTGCAGCCGCTGCGCGTGGACGAGCGTGCCCTGCACGTCGTAGGGGAGCAGCTCGTCGTCGGGCGCGCGCAGGAAGTCCCAGACCTCGGGCGCGAGCCCCGTGCCGCCGACGCGCCCGGCCCAGAGCGTCACGTGCCGGCCTCGAGCGAGAGCGCGGGCGAGTCGAGCCGGAGGTGCCGGTGCCGCCGCAGCATCCGGCGCGAGTCGGCGATGTCGTTGATCTGCACCGCGAGCTGGCCGATCCGGTCGCCGGCGGTGAACGCGGTCGCGCTCCGCTCCATGCTCAGCCGCTCCGGGTCGTACGTGACGCCGTCGCCGCGCGTGTCGAGGATCGTGTAGTCGTCGCCGCGCCGCAGCTCGAGCGTCACCTCGCCGGTCACGACGGCGGCCACCCAGCGCTGGAGCGAGTCGCGCAGCATCAGCGCCTGCGTGTCGAACCAGCGGCCCTCGTAGAGGAGCCGGCCGAGCTTGCGCCCGTCGACGGTGTAGCGCTCGAGCGTCGCCTCGTTGTGCGTCGCCGTCAGGAGCCGCTCGTAGGCGATGTGCAGGAGCGCCATGCCGGGCGCCTCGTAGATGCCGCGGCTCTTCGCCTCGATCACGCGGTTCTCGATCTGGTCGGACATGCCGAGCCCGTGGCGCCCGCCGATCGCGTTCGCCGTCCGGATCAGCTCGACCGGGTCGTCGATGCGGACGCCGTCGATCGCGACCGGGACGCCCTCCTCGAAGGCGATCGTCACCGTCTCGGGCTGGATGTCGGCGCCGTTCCAGTGGGCCACGCCCATGATCGGGTCGACGATCTTCATGCTCGTCGCGAGCAGCTCGAGGTCCTTCGCCTCGTGCGTCGCGCCGAGCAGGTTCGCGTCGGTCGAGTACGCCTTCTCGACGGAGCCCGAGTGCGGGAGCCCGCGCGCGAGGAGCCACTCGCTCATCTCCTTGCGGCCGCCGAGCTGCGAGACGAACGCCTCGTCGAGCCACGGCTTGTAGATCCGCAGCGCCTCGTTCGCGAGCAGCCCGTAGCGGTAGAAGCGCTCGATGTCGTTGCCCTTGTACGTCGAGCCGTCGCCCCAGATGTCCACGCCGTGCTCGGCCATCGCGCGCACGAGCAGCGTGCCGGTGACGGCGCGGCCGAGCGGCGTCGTGTTGAAGTAGCGCCGGCCGGCGGTCTGGATGTGGAAGGCGCCGCACTGGAGCGCGGCGAGCCCTTCGCGGGCGAGCGCCTCCTTGCAGTCGACGAGGATCGCGTCCTCGGCGCCGAACTGGCGCGCCTTCGCCGGCACCGACTCGATGTCCGGCTCGTCGTACTGGCCGAGGTCGGCCGTGAACGCGTACGGGACGGCGCCGTGCTCGCGCATCCAGGCGAGCGCGCAGCTCGTGTCGAGCCCGCCCGAGAACGCGATGCCGACCCGCTCGCCGACGGGCAGCGAGGCGAGGATCCGGCCGCCCGGCGGGTTCACGGCGACGCTCATGCGACACCCCGCAGCCGCTGCGTCCGGATCTCCTCGGCGAGCTGCGCGCCGGTGGCCGGCTCGCGCGCGACGAGGAGGACGGTGTTCTCGCCGGCGATCGTGCCGGCGATGTGCGGGTGCCGGGCGACGTCGCAGGCCTCGGCGAACGGGCTCGCGTACCCGTGCGGGGTCGTGACGACGACGAGGTTGCCGCTCGCCTCGACCGAGAGCGCCCACTGCGCGACCGCGGCCGAGAGCGCGTCGACGAGCTGCTCCTCGGCCGCCTCCGGCGGCGCGTAGACGAGCTGTCCGCCGCCGTTGCGGATCTTGATCAGGCCCAGCTCGTGGATGTCGCGCGAGACCGTGGTCTGGACGACCTCGTGGCCCTCGCTGCGCAGCGCGTCGGCGAGCTCGGTCTGCGTCGAGATGTGCCGCTCGTTGACGAGGCGGAGGATCGCCCCGTGCCGCTCGGCCCTGTTCATGCGGTCACCTCCGTGAGGATCTGCGAGCGCCCGGTCGACGTCCTCCGCGGTGACGACGAGCGGCGGCGCGAGGCGCAGGACGTTCGCGCCCGAGGTCAGGCAGACGAGGCCGGCCTCGAGCGCCGCGGCGACGATCGGCGCGGCCGGGCCGGCGAGCTCGGCGCCGACGAGCAGCCCGGAGCCGCGCACCTCGACGACGCCGGGCAGCGCGCAGAGCCCGTCCGCGAGCTTCTTCCCGTTCGCCTTGACGCTCGCGAGGAGCGTCTCGTCGATCGTGTCGCAGACCGCCGAGGCGGCGGCGCAGACGACGGGGTTGCCGCCGAAGGTCGAGGCGTGGTCGCCGACCACGAAGCCGGCGGGCGCGTCGTCGGCGACGAGCAGGCACCCGATCGGGAGCCCGTTCGCCAGGCCCTTCGCGAGCGTGACGAGGTGCGGGCGGACGCCGAGGCCCTCCCAGGCGAAGAACGTGCCCGTGCGGCCGACGCCGGTCTGCACCTCGTCGAAGGCGAGGAGCGCGCCGAGCTCGGCGGCGAGCGCGGCCGCAGCGGCGACGAACGCCGGGTCGAGCGGGATCACGCCGCCCTCGCCGAGCACCGGCTCGAGCAGGATCAGGCCGACGTCGTCGGAGGCCGCGGCGCGCAGCGAGGCGACGTCGTTCGGGAGCGCGAAGCGCGGCCCCGGCAGGAGCGGCTCGAACCCGGCCCGCTTGCCGGGCTGGCCGGTGACGGCGAGCGCGCCGGTCGTGCGGCCGTGGAAGCTCTGCTCGAGCGCGATCACGCCCGGCTTGCCGGTCGCCTTGCGCGCGTACTTGAGCGCGGCCTCGTTCGCCTCGGCGCCGGAGTTGCAGAAGAACGCCTGCGCGCCGCCGAAGCGCTCGGAGAGGCGAGCCGCGAGCGCCGCGGCGGGCTCGGTGCCGTAGAGGTTCGAGACGTGCCAGAGCCGGTCGAGCTGCGCCTTCGCGGCCGCGAGCGGCGCCGGATGGCGGTGCCCGAGCCCGACGACGGCGATTCCGGCGGCGAAGTCGAGGTAGCGGCGGCCGTCGGCGTCGGTCAGCCAGACGCCGTCGCCCTTCGACGAACGTGACGGGCACGGGCGGGTAGACCGGCAGCAGCGCGCTGTCGAGCGTCGTGCTCACGCGAGCACCGCCGTGGCGCCGATCTCGGCGACGAGCCCGCCGCGGGCGGCGTGCGCGGCCGCGAGCAGCTTCGGGACGATCCCGCCCTCGAAGAGGCCCTCGCCGATCAGCGTCTCCGCGTGCTCGGCGCGGATCGAGCTCAGCAGCTCGCCCTCGTGGAACACGCCGGGGACGTCGGTGAGGAACTGGATCCGCGCGGCGCCGATGCCGACGGCGAGCGCCGAGGCGGCCTCGTCGGCGTTCACGTTCAGCGGCCCGCGCGCGAGCGGCGAGAGCACGGGGACGAGCCCGGCGGAGAGCGTCGCGAGCACCGCGGGCGGCCTGGACGGAAGCGGCTTGCCGACGAGACCGAGCTCGGGGATCCGCTCCGCGGACAGCCCGACCTCGTCGCCGGCGAGCCCGACCGCGTCGGGGCCGACGGCGGCGCAGACGGCCGCGTTGACCGCCTCGAGGCTCTCGCGCACGACCTCGAGGCCCTCGCGCGTCGTGACCCGGCGACCGGCCGACGAACTGCACGTCGATCCCGCGCCGCTCCATCTCCTGCGAGATCTGCGGCCCGGCGCCGTGCACGACGACGACCTTCGCGCCCGTGGCGCGCAGCACGGCGACCGCCTCGCCGATGCCGCCGGTCGAGGCGCCGCCCACCTTGAGGACGACGACGCTGCTCACGAGCGGTACTCCGCGTTGATCCGGACGTAGTCGTACGAGAGGTCGGTCGTCAGGTACTTCGCGGCCCCGTCGCCGAGCGCGAGGTCGACCTCGATCGCGCAGTTGCCGTTCTCGAGCGCCGGCTCGTCGCCGGTGGGAAGCCCCGAGAGCAGGACGGGCACGCCGTCGATCACGATCGAGAGCAGGTCGGGGTCGAGCTGCGCGTAGCCGCCCTCGAACTTCGCCGAGCCGGCGGCGCACGCGATCCGGCCCCAGTTCGCGTCGTGCCCGTAGAGCGCGGTCTTCACGAGCGGCGAGGTGGCGATCCGCTCGGCGATCGCGCGCGCCTCGGGGTCGCTCGCCGCGCCGCGAACCGCGATCTCCGCGATCACGGTCACGCCCTCGCCGTCGGCGACGACCTGCTTCGCGAGCTCGCCGCAGACCTGCCGCAGGCAGAGCGCGAACTCCTCGTCGGAGGCGGGCGTCCGCTCGATGCCGCTCGCGCCGTTCGCGAGCAGCAGCACGGCGTCGCTCGTCGAGCACTCGCCGTCGACCGAGATCGCGTTGAAGCTCGTGTCGACCGCCGGCCGGAGGAATGCGATCGGCTCGCCGGGCTCGAGCGGGTAGTCGGTCGTCACGATCGCGAGCATCGTCGCGAGGTTCGGATGGATCATCCCGGAGCCCTTCGCCATGCCGCCGACGGTGAAGCCGGTGCCGTGGACGACGGCCTCCTTCGCGCGCGTGTCCGTGGTCATGATCGCCTCGGCGGCCGTGGCGCCGCCCGTGCGCGAGAGCCCGACCGCGGCGGTCTGGACGCCGGCGAGCACCTTCGCGAGCGGCAGCGGCGTGCCGATCACGCCGGTCGAGAGGACGAGCACCTGCTTCCGGCGCGACACCGAGGAGCTGGCCCGCCTCGGCCGCGGTGGCCCGGGCGTCGGCGAGCCCGCGCGCGCCGGTCGCCGCGTTCGCGACGCCGGAGTTGACGACGACCGCCTGCGGCTGCGCCTGCTCGAGGTGCTCCTTGCAGAGCACGACGGGCGCCGCCCTGGACGCGGTTCACGGTGAACATGCCGGCGCCGACGGCCGGCTCGAGCGAGCGGACGACCGCGAGGTCGCGCCGGTTCGTTCTTGCGGATCCCGCAGTGGACGCCGGCGGCGACGAAGCCCTTGGCGGCGGTGACGCTCATACGAGGACTCCGCTCAGCAGCAGCCCGGCCGTCTCCTCGAGGCCGAGCGCGAGGTTCGCGTTCTGCATCGCCTGGCCGGCGGCGCCCTTGCCGAGGTTGTCGAGCGCGCAGACGACGATCGTCCGGCCGGTCGCCCGGTCGGCGAAGACGCCGATCTCGGCGCCGTCGGTGTGCTGCACCCGGGCCAGCTCGGGCGCGACGCCCTCGGGCAGGACGCGCACGGCGGGGCTCGACGCGTACGCCTCCTCGAGCAGCCCGCGCGCGTCGCCGTCGGCGGCGACGTAGCAGGTGACGAGCAGGCCGCGCCGCACGGGCAGGAGGTGCGGCACGAAGCAGACCGGGAAGCCGACCGCCTGCGCGATCTCGGGCGCGTGCTGGTGGCTGCCGATCCGGTACGGCGCGAGGTTCTCGAGCACGAAGCCGGCGTGCGAGCTCGCCTTCAGCTCGCGGCCGGCGCCGGAGACGCCCGACTTCGCGTCGACGACGACGCTCGCCGGGTCGACGATCTCGGCGAGCGGCGCGAGCGCGAGGATCGCCGCCGTCGCGTAGCAGCCCGGGTTCGCGACGAGCGGCCCGGCGGGCGGCGAGAGCTCCGGCACCGCGTAGCTCCAGTCGGCGAGCGAGGCGGGCTGCGGATGCTCGAAGCCGTACCAGGCCGGGTAGAGCGCGGCGTCGGCGAGCCGGTGCGCGCCCGAGAGGTCGACGACGACCGTGTCCGCCGGCGGGTCGAGCAGCGCGGCGCGCTCGTTCGGCAGGCACGCGAAGACGACGTCGGCGCCGGCCGCGAGCGCCTCCTCGTTGGAGACGAAGGCCGGCAGCGAGCCGTTCAGCCGGACGTCGAGCGCTCCGGCCGGGCTCCCGGCGAGGGAGTCCGAGCCGAGCGCGACGACCGCGAGCCCCGGATGCCGGAGCACCCGGTCGAGGACCTCCTGGCCCGCATACCCGGAGGAGCCGAGAATCGCAGCGCTGAGCGGTTGCCCCGAATGCACTTGCGCATATTACGCGAAGAACCGCATATTACGCAAGTGCGCTCGGGAAGGTCGCGATCACCGCCTCCGCGAGCACGCGCATCGGCCGCCCCGAGACCTGGCTCGCGGAGCGCAGCCGCGCGAACGCCTCCGCCTCGGTGAGCCCCTCCTTCTCCATCAGGATCCCCTTCGCCCGCTCGATCGCCTTGCGCGCCGCGAGCGCCTCGGCCAGCGACTCGACCTCCTCGCGCACCGCGACGAGCTCCTCGAAGCGGGCCCGCGCGGTCGCGATCGCCGGCAGCAGCCCGTCCTCGCGGAACGGCTTCGCGAGGTAGCCGAAGACGCCGGCCTCGGCCGCCCGGTCGACGAGCGCCCGCTCGGAGAACGCGCTCACGATCACGATCGGCACCGGCCGCTCCTCGAGGATCCGGCGCGCCGCCTCGATCCCGTCCATGTGCGGCATCTTCACGTCGAGCAGCGCGAGGTCGGGCTCCGCCGAGCGCGCGAGCTCGACCGCCTCCACGCCGTCGCGCGCCTCGGCGCAGATCGTGTGGCCGGCCGCCTCGAGCATCCCGCACACGTCGAGCCGGATCAGCGTCTCGTCCTCTGCCACGAGAACTCTCATAGGACGTCGACCTCGAGCGAGCCGTCGTCCTTGCGCCCGACCCGGAGCGGCGGCCACTCGGCGCCGCTCGGCGAGCGCAGCCCGATCACGACCGGGCGCAGCGGCTTCGCGCCGATCGCGCGGCGGGCGCGCAGCAGCTCGCCGTGGCGGACGACCGCGGTGCGGAGCGCGGGCACGACGTCGGACTCGCGAAACGGCTTCACGAGGTACGTGAAGACGCCCGCGTCGATCGCCTTCTCGACGTACGAGCGGTCGGAGTAGGCGGTGAGCATCACGATCGGGAGCGGGCGCTCGGCCGTCATCCGGCGCGCCGCCTCGATCCCGTCGAGGACGGGCATGCGCAGGTCGAGGAGCGCCACGTCGGGGTCGAGCTCGCGGGCGAGCCGCACCGCCTCCTCGCCGTCGCGGGCCTCGCCGCAGACCTGGAGCCCATGCCGCTCCAGCAGGCCGCGCAGGTCGAGCCGGACGATCGTCTCGTCCTCGGCCACGAGCACGCGCAGCGGCCCTTCCCGCCCGGCGGCTTCCAGCTCGTCCCGCATCGCGTCCTCCTCTCCGGACCAATAAAAAAGCCCCCAGGAGCTCTCCGCTCCTGAAGGCATCTACGCCTGCGCCGCCCGCAACGACGCGGCCGGTTCGCACACGGTAGCGGCATCACCGGCCGCACCGCAAGGCCCGGCAGGTGGCGATGCGCACGTTGTTGTGCGAGCCGGCCCCGGCGGCGCTAGGTTCTCCGAGTACGGCGACGACGCCGTCCTTCAGCCGAGTGCCCGGCTCCTCCCCGGACGTACGGGCTTCTCGAAAAGGACGGTGATCCGCCATGACCACACTTGAATGCGAGCTCGCGGAGTTGCTGCACGCGACGGGCTTCTCTCCGCGGCAGGCGCGCGCGCTCTCGGCGCGGCTCGGCTGGGACGGACGCGGGGGGACGACCCTGGCCGCGGCGGCGGCGACCGAGGGGTACACGCGCGAGCGGGTGCGGCAGCTCGAGGAGCTTGCGCGCCGCCGGTTCGCCCGCTGGTGCCCGCTGCTCCCGATCACCCAGCGCGTGCTCGACGCGATCGCCGCCGTCGCGCCCGCGCGCCGGAGCGAGATCGCGGTTCGTCTCGCCGCGGCCGGGCTCACGGAGGGCCCGTTCGACCCGGCCGGCGCCCTGCGTGCCGCGGAGCTCGTCGGGCTCGAGCCCCGCGTCCGGCTCGTCGGCGACATGCTGCTCAGCCCCGACGACGCCGAGCTCGCGGACGTGGCGCTCGCAGCGGTGCGGCAGCTCGCCCGGCGGACGGGGGCCGCGGACCTCGGCGCCGTCTCGGCAGCGCTCGTCGGTGCGACGGGGCCGGTCGACGAGCTGCGGCGCCTGCTCGGGCTCCGCCGCGAGGTCGTCTGGCTCGACGCGGAGCACCGCTGGCTGACGCTGCGCGGCCAGTGGACGGCGCCGGAGCGGCGGCTGCGCAAGATGCTGGCCGTCTCGCCGGTGCTCGGCCTCGCCGACGTCGAGGACGGGCTGCGGCGGACGACGCGTCCTGTCCGTCTGCCGCGGGAGATCCTGCGCGCGTTCTGCGCGTCGCTCGACTGGCTCGAGCTCGACCCGGCAACCGACACGGTCTCGGCGGCGGTCCCGCTCGACCCGGCCGTCTACCTCTCGCCGCTCGAGCAGGAGCTCGTCGCGCTCGTCCGCCAGGCCGGCCCGGTCGTCCGGCTTTCCCGGGCCGCGCGCCTCGCCGAGCGGGCGGGTCTGAACCCGACGACGGTGACGCTCTACCTCAGCCAGTCGCCGGCGATCCAGACGGTGAGCCGGGGCCGCTACGCGGTGCGGGGGGAGGCCCTGGTGCCGGCCGCGTAGACGGCGCTACGGGAGGACGGCGCGGATCCCGCGCACCGCCTGGCGGATCCGCTGCTCGTTCTCGACGAGCGCGAAGCGGACGTGGCCCTCGCCGTCCTCCCCGAAGCCCGAGCCGGGGCTGACGGCGACGTGCGCCTCCCGCAGGAGACGCACGGCGAAGTCCTGCGACCGTTCCTCGCTCGGGATCCGCGCCCAGACGAACATCGTCGCGGCGGGACGGGGCACGTCCCAGCCGATCCGGGTGAGGCCGTCGCAGAGGGCGTTGCGCCGTCCCTCGTAGACCGCCGCAACCTCGGCGGGCCGGTCGCGTCGCCTCGCGCAGGGCGACGGTCGCCGCGATCTGGAGCGGCTGGAAGCTGCCGTAGTCGAGGTACGACTTCAGGCGCGCGAGCGCCCCGACGACGTCGGCGCGGCCGAGGACGAACGCCGTCCGCCAGCCGGCGAGCGAGTAGCCCTTCGTGAGCGAGTACAGCTCGACCGCGACCTCGCGCGCGCCCTCGGCCTCGAAGATCGAGGGCGGCCGGTAGCCGTCGAAGGCGAGGTCGGCGTACGCGAAGTCGTGGACGAGCACGAGCTCGCGCTCGCGCGCGAAGTCGACGAGCTGCTGCATGAGCGGGAGGTCGGCGCACGCGGTGGTCGGGTTGTGCGGGAACGAGCAGATGAGGACGCGCGGCCGCGGCTGGGAGGCGAGCCAGGCCTCCTCGACGCCGGCGAGGAAGTCGACGCCGGGGCCGACCGGGACGCGCCCGACCGCGGCGCCGGCGAAGCCGGGCGCGAAGAGGTGGATCGGGTAGCTCGGGCTCGGCACGAGGCAGACGTCGCCGGGGCCGAGCAGCACCCAGAGCAGGTGGACGAGCCCTTCCTTCGCGCCGAGCGTCATCGTCGCCTCGGTCTCCGGGTCGAGCTCGACGCCGAAGCGGTCGCGGTAGAGCTCGCACACCGCCTCGCGCAGGCGCGGCAGGCCGCGGCTCGACGAGTAGCGGTGGTTGCGCGCGAGCAGCGCCGCCTCGCGGAGCTTCTCGACCGCGACCTCGGGCGGCGGCACGTCCGGGTTGCCGAAGCCGAGGTCGATCACGTCCTCGCCGGCACGGCGCAGCTCGAGCTTGAGGCGCTCGACCTCGGCGAACGCGTACGGCGGCAGCGCGTCGACCCGGCGGAACTGCATGGCGCACAGTGTGCAGCCGGAACGCCGCGGCCGTCAGCGCGTTGTCCGGTACCCGAGGCTTCTCAGGCGTCCGACGCGTCACACATCCGTGACGGTGCCTGGGGCATGCCCTGGGCGAGCCCTGGCACCCGGGGTGGGTCAGGAGAGGACGAGCCGGTCGCGGTGGACCGCCTCGACGTTCGCCGGACGGCCGGCCAGCTCGGACGCGTCCACCGAGGCGATCCCGCGCGCGAACGGCTCGCCGTCCGGGCCGACGAGCTCGACGCCGTCGCCGGCTCGGAAGCCGCCGTCCGTCCCCACGACGCCGACCGCGAGCAGGCTCGCGCCGCCGCCGACGATCGCGCGACGCGCGCCCGCGTCGACGTGGACGCGGCCCGCGATCCGCTTCCCGTGCCGAAGCCACAGCTTGAACGCGGGCGCCGAGCCCGACGCGGCGAAGCGCGTCCCGGTGCCGCGGCCCGCGAGCACCTCCGCGAGGACGCCCTCGCGCGCGCCGTCGGCGATCACCGTCGCGATGCCCGCGCCCGCGGCGAGCTCGGCGGCCGCGACCTTGCTCTCCATGCCGCCGCGCCCGAGCGGGCTGCCGGGGCCGAAGACCGCCTCGCGCGCCGCCGCGCCGTCCTCGATCACGACGCCCGCCGGCGAGCACGCCCGGCACCGCGGTCAGGAGCACGAGCAGCCGCGCCTTCAGCAGCACGGCCACCTGGGCGGCGAGCGCGTCGTTGTCGCCGAACGCGATCTCGTCGGTCGCGGTCGCGTCGTTCTCGTTCACGACCGGCACCGCGCCGAGGGCGAAGAGCGCGCCGAGCGCGTTCCGCACGTTGAGGTAGGCGCGCCGTTCGGCGACCTCGGCGCTCGTCAGCAGGATCTGCGCAGCCTCGATCCCGTGCGGGCGGAACGCGTCCTGCCAGGCCCGCTGGAGCGCCGCCTGGCCGAGCGCCGACGCCGCCTGGAGCTGCGGCAGGCCCGACGGACGGCGCTCGAGCCCGAGCCGGCGCAGGCCGAGCGCGATCGCGCCGGAGGAGACGAGACAGACCGGGGTTCCCGCGTCCACGACCGCCGCGATCTCCGCGGCGCGGGCGCGCAGCAGCGAGCGCCGTGCCCGCCCGTCCGGCGAGACGACGAGCGAGGAGCCGAGCTTGACGACGACGGGCCGCTCTCACCCCGGGCCCCCCGGAACGTGCGCAGCGCTTTTTGGAGCGGATCTCACCGGTGCTCGTATCCGCCGCCGACGACCCGGAACTGCCGCAGCCAGAGGTCGCGGTAGTTCACCGGCCCGCGCGGGCCCGGGACGCGGTCGACGTTGATGCCCGTCTCGGGCGCGCCCGTGAGCGCGAAGCCGTCGACGAAGCGGGTGGTCGCGTTCCACAGCGCGGCGGTGCCGCGGTAGCTCTCGAGGAAGCGCGCCGCCGCCGCCTCGTCCTCGGTGACGATCGTCGCCGCGAGCCCGGAGGTCTCGTCGTTCGCGATCCCCACGGCGTGCTCGAGACCGGAGACGACGAAGAGCGAGACCGAGGCGACCTTCGCCGGATCGGGGTCGTTCGCCCACTCGTGCCCGATCCGCGGCGGCTTGCGGACTTCGATCCCGAGCCGGTGGAGCACGGGCCGCAGCGCGACCGCCTGCTCCTCGCTCGACACGAGCAGGAGGTTGAGCCGGTTGCAGACGCCGAGCCGGTCGAGGCTCGACTCGACGAGCGCCTCCGCCTTCGCCATGTCGGCCGCGTCGTGGACGTAGAGGACGCCGCCGCCCTCGGCGTGCGCGAGCGTGCGGACACCGTTCTGCGCCGCCTCGGCCGCGAGCGCCGCGGTCGTCTCGCCGCTGCCGCGCAGGATCACGAGCGGCACCACCCGCGGCAGCGAGACGAGGATCCGGGCGCCCTCGCGCTCGGGCGAGCGGACGAGCCCGACCGCCTCGGGCGGCAGCCCCGCCTCGGCGAGCGCCGGGCGCAGCACCTCGTCGACGAGCACGGTCACGGTGCCGAGCGCCGCGCCGCCGGTGCGCAGGACGGCCGCGTTGAGGCTCTTCAGGAGCTGGCCCGCGACGTCGAGGGCGACGTTCGGCCGCGCCTCGAAGTTCGCCCCGACCGCGCCGATCGGGATGCGCCGCGTCTCGACCCGGAGCCCGTTCTCGAGCGTCCACGCCGCCTCGGCCCGGTCGAGCGGCGGCAGCGCCGCGAGCTCCGCGAGCTGGGCCGCGAGCGCGGCGATCCGCGCGTCGTCGAGCCGCAGCCGGTCCATCGCCCCCTCGTCGAGGTCGGCCGCGGCGACGTCGGCCGCGTTCGCGGCCAGGATCGCGTCGCGCCGCTCGCCGACGAGCTCGGCCGCCCGCGCGAGCGCCTGCGCGACGGCCTCGTCGGAGAGCGCGCCGACCGCCCGGTGCGCGGCCGTCGCCTCCCGCTCGACCTGCTCCCGCAGATCGCTCATCCGGTGTTCCTCAGCGCGGCGGCGATGCCGGCGATCGAGCGCAGCAGCGGCGGCACGCACGCGTCGTCGCCGTCGCGGTAGCGGCGCAGCAGGTCGACCTGGATCGCGTTCATCGGGTCGACGTACGGGTTGCGGAGCCGCACCGCCCGCTGCACGGCGGGGTGCCGGTCGAGCAGGTCGTCCGCCTCGACGATCTCGAGCACCGCCGCGACGGTGCGGGCATGCTCGGCGGCGATCGGCTCCCAGAGCCGCTTGTCGTCGACGAGATCGAGGTACTCGCTCGCGATCTCGAGGCTCGACTTGGCGAGGGTCATCTCGAGATTCTGTACGAGCGAGCGGAAGAAGCCCCAGTCGCGGTAGAGCCGGCGCAGCTCCTCGACGTCGGCGCCCGCGAACGCCGTGCCGCAGCCGTACCACGCGGGCACGAGGCAGCGGTTCTGCGTCCACGCGAACACCCACGGGATCGCGCGCAGCGACTCGAGCAGGTCGCCGTCGGAGCCGGGGCGGCGCGCCGGGCGCGAGCCGAGCGTCAGGAGCGCGAGCTCCTCGACCGGCGTGAACGTGCGGAAGAAAGCGGGGAAGCCGGGATCCTCGACGAGGGCGCGGAACGCGGCCCGCGAGCGGTCCGCGAGCTCGTCCATCAGCGCCTCCGCGCCGTCGGGCGCGTGGACGTCGGTGCGCTCGGGCACGGCCGCGAGCAGCGTCGCGGCGAGCGCCGCCTCGAGGTTCCGGTAGGCGAGCCCCGGCAGCCCGTACTTGAACGCGATCGTCTCGCCCTGCTCGGTCAGCTTCAGCCGGCCCGGCGGCACGCCCTGCGGCTGCGCGAGGATCGCCGCGTGCGTCGGGCCGCCGCCCCGGCCGGCGCTGCCGCCGCGGCCGTGGAACACCGTCAGCTCGGCGCCGCGCCGGCGCGCGACCTCGCCGAGCGCGACGAGCGCGCGCCGGATCTCCACCTGCGCGGCGAGGTAGCCGGCGTCCTTGGCGGAGTCGGAGTAGCCGACCATCACCTCGCGGCAGCCCGTCGAGTCGAGCAGCTCCTCGTAGATCCCGGGCGCAGCCCGCAGCGCCTCGACGGACTCGAAGAGCGGCACGACCGACAGCTCCCCGCCGGCGAGCGCGTGCACGCGGCGGACGTCGTCGGCCGACTCCGTGCCGGAGACGATCACCGTGGCGAGCGCCTCCGCCCCGTGCCGGGCGCGCGCCGCGATCCCCGCCTCGACGAGCGACCCGACGCGCTCGTCGGAGTCGCGGGCGTGGACGCGCAGGTCGAGCTGCGCGAGGTGGAAGCCGAAGAGCTCGACGCGGCGGCGCAGCGCCGCGAGCGCGCCGTCCGCGATCCGCGCGCCGCGGTTGTGCGCGCAGGCTCCGGTCGAGCACGTCGAGGTCGGCGGCGAACTCCCCGGCGGCGGCGTACCCGCCCGCGTCGAGGCGACGCCACATGAACGAGAGCTTGCGCCGGTACGGCTCGTCGAGGTTCTGCCCCTCGAGCGCCGCCGCGATCTCGGGCAGCTCCGCCTCGTCGCGCGCGATCGACGACGAGCAGCTCCTCGCTCACCGCCGCGAGCTGCGAGGAGACGCCGAGCTCGGCCGCGAGCTCCCGCACCTCGTCGCGGTAGCGCGCCGTCAGCAGGCGGCGCGCCCGCTCGAGCGCCTCGGCGACCGTCTCCGGCCCGGCGTTCGGGTTCCCGTCCGCGTCGCCGCCGATCCACGAGCCGAAGCGGAGCGGCGGGCGCGCGCCGGGGAGACGCTCGCGGTAGTCGGCGAGCAGCCGCTCGGCCGCGTCGATCAGGCTCTGCTCGAAGAACCAGTGCCCGTTGCGGATCTCGTCGACGACGCGCGGGCGGCGCGTGCGCACCTCGTCGGTCTGCCAGAGCCCCGTGATCTCGGCCGCGAGCGCCGCCTCCACCTCCACCCGGCGGCCCGGCGCGAGCAGCGGGTCGTCGAGCTCGGCGAGCAGCGCGCCGAGGCGGAGATGCGACGCGAGCACCGTCCGCCGCGCCGCCTCGGTCGGGTGCGCGGTGAGGACGAGCTCGAGCGAGACGCGCTCCTCGAGCAGCTCCTGCGGCACCCCGTCGAGCCGCGCGAACGCCGCCGCGAGGGACTCCGCCGGCACGCTCCCCTCGTGGGCGTACTCGCGCCGCCGGCGCACCCGGTGCTGCTGCTCGGCGACGTTCGCGAGCTGGAAGTAGACGGCGAAGGCGCGCAGGACGCTCGCCTGCCGGTCGACCGGCAGCGCCGCCACCGCCGCGCGCAGCTCGTCGAGCGGCGCTCCTCCGCGCGCCTCGCGCGCGAGCGCCCGCACCCGCTCGACGTCGGCGAGGAGCGTCGCGTCCTCCTGCTCGACGAGCACCCGGCCGAGCAGGTCGCCGAGCAGCCTGACGTCGCGCCGCAGCGGGGCGTCCGCGGGAGCGTCGCGAACCGACATGGACCAAGGGTAGGCAGCCCTGCCCGGCGTAACCGGACAATCGCGAGCGTTCAGGCGGGCACGAGCGCGCGGAAGAGCTTGTCGAGCTCGGCGTCCGGGTCGCCGCAGATGCCGGTGTGCACCTCGGAGGGCTGGATGACCGTGCTCGACGGCGAGACGAGCCAGTGGAACCGCTCCGTCAGGTCGAGCCGCGCGATCGGCCCCGCGTCGGGGTCGCCGGCCGCGACCCGCTCGAGCGCCGCGAGCTGCGGCCGGACGCCCTCGAGGTCGAGGTCGGGCCAGAGCGCGGCGGCCCGCTGCTCGTCGAGCGCGGTGCGCACCTTCAGGTAGTCGAGCGGCCGCGAGAAGAGGAGGACGCCGACGTTGATCTGCTCGCCGCGGTCGATCCGCGGCACGAGCCGGAAGACGGCGTACGAGAACGTCCTACCCGCGGCCACGGGCCGCCTCCGCGGTCGCGACGAACGCGCGCGGCTCCGCGAGCCGGCCGAGCAGGTAGTCGACGTACACGCGCGGATTCTCCCCCGCGAGCCAGTCGGCCGGGACGGCCGCGGCGATCTCCTCGAGCAGGCCCGGCGTGACGCGCGGCGCGAGCTCCGCGTCGGCGTCGCCGATCGAGGCCGCGTACGGCAGCAGCACGTGCTCGGCGATCTGCGCGAACGGCGTCCGCTCGTGGCCCGCGACCGGCTCGGGCGCGTGGTGGAAGAAGAGCGCGGCGCCGTGGTCGATCAGCCAGAGCCGGCCGTGCCAGAGCAGGAGGTTCGGGTTGCGCGGCGTCCGGTCGACGTTCGTCACGAGCGCGTCGAACCAGACGACGCGGGCCGCGAGCTCCGGATCGGGCGCCGGCCCGGCGGCGGGCGCGAACGGGAGCGACCCGGGCAGGAAGTCGACGCCGAGGTTGAGGCCCGCGCTCGCCTGGAGCAGCTCCTGGATCTCCGGATCCGGCTCGGCGCGCGCGAGCTCCGGGTCGAGCTCCACGAGCGCGAGCTCCGGCACCGGCAGCCCGAGCGCGCGCCCGAGCTCGCCGGCCACGACCTCGGCCACGAGCGCCTTCGGCCCCTGCCCCGCGCCGCGCAGCTTCAGCACGTAGAGCCCGTCGTCGGAGGCCTCGACGAGCGCGGGCAGCGACCCGCCCTCCCGCAGCGGGGTCACGTACCGCGTCGCCTCGATCCGGCGCAGCTCCATCGCGCGAGACTACCCGCGAATCCGCACAACGACTTGTCCGACCCGGAGGCCGCGCGCTAGCCTCGAACCATGGGCCGCACGCTGTTCGAGAAGGTCTGGGAGAGCCACGTCGTGCGCCACGAGGAAGGGCGCCCCGACCTGCTCTTCGTCGACCTCCACCTCGTCCACGAGGTCACCTCGCCGCAGGCGTTCGAGGGGCTGCGCCTCGCCGGCCGGACGGTGCGCCGCCCCGACCTGACGATCGCGACGATGGACCACAACGTCGCCACCGGCGACGACACGCCGATCGACCCGCTCTCCGAGCAGCAGCTCGCCGCGCTCGCAGCGAACTGCGACGAGTTCGGCGTCCCCCTCTACGCGACCGGCAGCGGGCGCGAGGGGATCGTCCACGTGATCGGGCCGGAGCAGGGACTGACGCAGCCGGGCCTGACCGTCGTCTGCGGCGACTCGCACACCTCCACGCACGGCGCCTTCGGCGCGCTCGCCTTCGGGATCGGCACGAGCGAGGTCGAGCACGTGCTCGCGACGCAGACGCTGCCGCAGCGGCGGCCGCACTCGCTCCGGATCACGTTCGTCGGCGAGCCGGCGCCGGGCGTGAGCGCGAAGGACTACGTGCTCGCCGCGATCGGCCGGATCGGCGTCGACGGCGGCGTCGGCCACGTGATCGAGTACGCCGGCCCGGCGATCGAGGCGCTCTCGATGGAGGGCCGCATGACGATCTGCAACATGTCGATCGAGGCGGGCGCGCGCGCCGGGATGATCGCGCCCGACGAGACGACGTTCGCCTACCTCGAGGGGCGCCCCGGCGTCCCGCAGGGCGCCGACTGGGACGCGGCCGTCGAGCGCTGGCGCGCGCTGCGCTCGGACGACGACGCGACCTTCGACCGCGAGGTCGAGATCGACGTCTCCGAGCTCCGGCCGCAGGTCACCTGGGGGACGAACCCGGGCATGGTCGTGCCGCTCGACGGCGCCGTGCCCGACCCGGCCGGCCTCACCGACGCCGACGACCGCGCCGCCGCCGAGCGCGCGCTCGCCTACATGGCGCTCGAGCCGGGGACGCCGATCCGGGAGATCCGCGTCGACCGCGTCTTCATCGGCTCCTGCACGAACTCGCGCATCGAGGATCTGCGCGCCGCCGCCGCCGTCGCCGCCGGCCGCCACGTGCACCCGGACGTGCGCGCCCAGGTCGTCCCCGGCTCCGCGCTCGTGAAGGCGCAGGCCGAGGCGGAGGGGCTCGACCGGGTCTTCGTCGAGGCCGGCTTCGAGTGGCGCCGCGCCGGCTGCTCGATGTGCCTCGGCATGAACCCGGACATCCTCGCGCCCGGCGAGCGCTGCGCCTCGACCTCGAACCGCAACTTCGAGGGCCGCCAGGGCGCGGGCGGCCGCACGCACCTCGTCTCGCCCGCCGTCGCCGCCGCGACCGCGATCCTCGGCCGCTTCGCCGACGCGCGCGACCTCGACCGCGAGGCGGTGCCGGCGTGAAGGCGTTCCGCAGCGTGACGTCGACCGCGGTCGTGCTCGACCGGCCCGACGTCGACACCGACCAGATCATCCCGAAGCAGTTCCTGAAGCGGATCGAGCGCACCGGCTTCGGCGAGTTCCTCTTCTTCGACTGGCGCAAGGATCCCGGCGTTCGAGCTGAACACGCAGCAGGGGAAGATCCTGCTCGCCGGGCGCAACTTCGGCTGCGGCTCCTCGCGCGAGCACGCGCCGTGGGCGCTCGAGGACTACGGCTTCGAGGCGGTCGTCGCGCCGTCGTTCGGCGACATCTTCCGCCAGAACTCGCTCAAGACCGGCCTCCTGCCCGTCGAGCTGCCGGCCGCCCAGGTGAAGGAGCTGATGGAGCGCGCCCTCGCCGGCGAGGAGCTGACCGTCGACCTCGAGGCGCGCACCGCGGGCGGCTTCCCGTTCGAGCTCGACGACTTCGCGCGCGAGTGCCTGCTCGGCGGGCTCGACGACATCGCGCTGACCCTGCTCGAGGAGGACGCGCTCGTCGCCTACGAGGCGGCGCACCCGGCGCCGATCTCGACGCTCGCAGTCGCGCTGTAAACGCGACAGAATCGGGCGGACACCCGTCCCGAGGAGGCAGCGATGGATCTCGACGAGGCCTACGTCTGGATCAGCACCCGCAAGCTGAAGCCCGGCTCGCGCGAGGAGTTCAGCCGCGCCTGGCGGCCGGGGACGTTCCCCGAGGGGATGCTGCGCTCCTACGAGCTGTACTCGGCGGACGGCAACGAGGTGGTCGGGATCTCGGTCTGGGACTCGCCGGAGTCGCGCGAGCGCTACCGGCTCTCCGACGTCGAGTCGGAGCGGCGCAAGGCGATGGCGCCCTTCGTCGAGCACGAGGTCTCCGGCTTCTACACGGGCCGCGAGCTGAACATCCCGCGGCACGCGCTAGCCGCCCGTTGTCCGCTTTTCCGGCGCGCCGCGGGCCGGGATCGCCTACCGTTTCGGTCGTGCACGAGTCGACGGCCCTCCTGACCGGCCTCCTCCTTCCCCGCTAGGGGAAGCACGCCTGCGCACATACCCGTCCCCGCCCCGCGGGAGGAGTGCGTCCCCGCGCAGTCGATCAAGCAGCGAGCGAAGGAGCCTCACCGTGCCGATGCCGTCCCACAAGTACCGCCCCTACGAGACCGTCGACCTCCCCGACCGGACCTGGCCGAACGTCGTCCTCGACCGCGCGCCGATCTGGTGCTCGACCGACCTGCGCGACGGCAACCAGGCGCTCGTGAACCCGATGGACACGGCGCGCAAGCGGCGGATGTTCGCGCTCCTGCTCGAGCTCGGCTTCAAGCAGGTCGAGGTCGGGTTCCCGGCGGCGTCGATGACGGACTTCGAGTTCGTGCGCGAGCTCGTCGAGGACGACCTGATCCCCGCCGACGTGACGATCGCCGTGCTGACCCAGGCGCGGCCGGAGCTGATCCAGCGCACGTTCGAGGCGATCGACGGCGCGCCCCGCGCGATCGTCCACCTCTACAACTCGACCTCGACGACGCAGCGGCGCGTCGTCTTCCGGCTCGACCGGGACGGGATCACCGAGCTCGCCGTCCGCGGCACCGAGATGTGCCGCCGGCTCGCCGGCGAGCAGGACGGCGACGTCGTCTTCGAGTACTCGCCGGAGAGCTTCCACCACACCGAGCTCGACTACGCGCTCGAGATCTGCGAGGCGGTCGCCGCCGAGTGGGGCCCGACCGTCGAGGCGCCGATGATCGTCAACCTGCCGACGACCGTCGAGCACTTCCCGCCGAACGTCTACGCCGACCGGATCGAGTGGTTCTGCCGGCACTTCTCGCGCCGCGACGCCGCGATCGTCTCCGTCCACCCGCACAACGACCGCGGCACGGCGGTCGCGACGGCGGAGCTGGGCCTGATGGCGGGCGCGCAGCGCGTCGAGGGGACGCTCTTCGGCAACGGCGAGCGCACCGGCAACGTCGACGTCGTCACGCTCGCGCTCAACCTGCTCACCCAGGGCGTCGACCCCGGAGCTCGACTTCTCGCGGCTCGACGACGCGAGGCGGATCGTCGAGGAGTGCAACGAGCTGCCGGTGCATCCGCGCCACCCGTGGTCGGGCGAGCTCGTCTACACCGCGTTCTCCGGCTCGCACCAGGACGCGATCAAGAAGGGCATGCACGCCCAGAGCCAGCAGGGCGCCGACGCGGTCTGGGACGTGCCGTACCTGCCGATCGACCCGCGCGACCTCGGCCGCGACTACGAGGCGATCATCCGCGTCAACTCCCAGTCCGGCAAGGGCGGCGTCGCCTACCTGCTCGCCGACCGGTACGGCCTCGAGCTGCCCCGCGGCCTCCAGGTCGATCTCGCCCAGCAGGTGCAGGCGATCACGGACGCCCAGGGCGGCGAGCTGTCCGCGCAGGAGATCTACGACGTCTTCCGGGCCGGCTACCTCGACGTCGCCTCCCCGTACGAGCTCCTCTCGTACCGGCACGACGCCTCCGACGCGGGCGACACGCTGACCGCGCAGCTGCGGGTCGACGGCGAGCCGGTCGAGGCGACGGGCGAGGGCAACGGGCCGATCGCCGCGCTCGTCCACGCGCTCGCCGCGCAGACCGGGCTCGCGATCCGGGTGCTCGACTACCACGAGCACGCGATGAGCGCGGGCGAGGACGCGGTCGCGGCGGCCTATGTCGAGGCGGACGTCGACGGCGAGCCGGTCTGGGGCGTCGCCGTCCATCCGAGCATCGTCACCGCGTCGCTGCGCGCGATCGTGAACGCCGTCAACCGGGCGCTGCTCCTGCGCGCGCAGCGGGAGGCCGCGCTGCACGCGTTCGAGACCGCGTAGGACGCGTCGCTCGCTGCACGGGGGAAACCATGTTCCCCGTGGGCCCCCTTCTCGCCTGGTCACACGGTGCGCCGCCAGGCGCATCGGCCGAGAGCCGCGCCGGCGCCGTCGGGGACTGCGCCAGCTGTTCTCGAATGACGCCAGGCGCTATGTGCGTGCTCGGGCGTCACGGCGCTCCAGCTCGGCTCTCGAAGCATCGAACGAGACCGCGCTCACCGATGGGTCGCCGCGTCTGCTCTGCGTCGGGCCAGTACGCCAGTCGACCGGCGCCAAGCACGCCTCCGGACCGACTCGCGGACTCGGATTGCCCGTGTCGATCGCCCCAGGTCGTCTCTACTCGGTACGCAACACCCTCGCGGACGCCGTCTCGATCCTGGAGCATCAGTTCCGATTGTCGCACTCGCCTGGGCGAGAGTCCTCTCATCCGGGCTCTCGGGAAGAGCACGCAGCGGCCGCCACGTCGAGGCGGACGGCGACGGCGAGCGTGTCCGGGGCGTCGCCGTCCACCCGAGCATCACCGCTCGTCAGCATCGTGAACGCCTGCTCCTGCGCGCGCAGGCCGCTCAGGGGAGCCGCGGCGGACGCGGGGGCGGCGGCAACGCCGTGCGGGTCGCTGCCGCGCGGCCCGGCGAGCCTGCGCGCGAACATGATCGCCGTGCCGACCAGCACCCACTTCGGCCAGAAGTCGCCGTGCCCGCCGGAGGCGAACCAGACCAGGATCGAGACCGCGTTGACGAACGCGTACTGGACCGCGAGCGAACGCCAGCGCGTGTCCCGCGGACGCAGCGTCGGCAGCTTCGTGGCCGGAAGCTGGCGGAACACGCCGCCGAGCTCCGACTCGGTGCGGGCGCCGTGCACGCGGCCGAGCCGCTCCTCGAACTCCTCGAGCGTCAGCCGTCCCGCGTCGTAGTGGCGGCGCAGCTCCGACTCGGCCGCGGTCCGCTCCGCGTCTCCGATGAGCAGATCGACGCGCTCGCTCACGCGCCGATCGTACTCCCAATGCGGCCCGGCGTCCGCGCCCGCTACGCCGTCTCGCCGCTTCCCTGCGCGAGCACCTCGCGCTTCATCAGGTCGAGCAGGGAGTGGTAGAGCTCGGCGAGCCCCTGCTCGGAGAGCGGGCCGCGGTTCGCGCGCTGCAGGTAGCGCAGCATCCACTCCTCGCGGGCGAGGTCGACGAACCCGATCCCGTGCTCGTCCTTGTAGCGCTTCAGCCCGGCGACGAGCTTCAGCCGCTTGTTGACGAGCTCCACGAGCGCCCGGTCGAGATCCGAGATCTCGCGCCGGGTGCGGACGACGGTGGGGTCCTCGGCCCCGACGCCGTTCTCGACGACGGTCATGCTCCTACCTCCTTGTGTCCTTCGTAGACGCCGACCACGCGGAGCGCGGCGGCCTGGTCCCGTAGCTCGCGCAGCGCGACGCGGACGGACGGATCGAGCGGGTGCCCGGCCACGACCGCGTCGAAGCGGTACCGCCACGGCGTCGCCGGCAACGGCCGGGAGACGAGGCGGACGAGGTCGACCCCGACCCGGGCGAACGGCTCGATCGCCGAGAAGAGCGCGCCCGGGCGGTGGTCGGTGACGAACGTGAACGCCGTGCGGGCGTCCTCGAGCCCGCCCGCGACGCGGGTGTACGGGGCGATCGAGACGAAGCGCGTGAACGCCATGCCGTCGCCGGCGTCGTCGACGAGCACGTGCAGGCCGTACAGCCGGACGGCCTCCTCGCCGGCGATCGCGACGACGGTCGGGTCGGCCTCCTCGGCCGCCTGGCGCGCCGCCTCCGCGGTCGTCGCGGTGGACACGACCTGCGCGTTCGGCAGCCGGGCCAGCAGGCCGCGGCACTGCTCGAGCGCCGTCGGGTGCGACCGGACGAGGCGGATCTCCTCGAGCGGCACCTCGGCCGGCCCGGCGAGCTGGTGCCGGATCTGCAGGATCGTCTCGCCGACGATCGAGAGCGACCGCTCGTAGAGCAGGTCGTGCGTCTCGGCGACCGCGCCCGCGAGCGAGCTCTCGATCGGCAGGACGCCGAAGGCGACCTCGGCCGAGACGACCGCCTCCGCGACGGCCCGGAAGCCGGCGAGAGGCACGTGGGGTCCCGAGGGGAAGAGCGCGACCGCTGCGGCAGCCGTGTGCGTGCCGGGGGGGCCCGGGTAGGCGACCGGAGGGGTCATCGCAACCGGGCCGGAACGCGTAGCCCACAGCGCAGGCACACGACGACGGCCGCGCCCTTCCGCTCGGCGCGCTCGACCCGGATCGGGTCGTCGCACGAGCACGTCTGCGTCTGGGCCGAAGCCCTGCGCAGGATCATCTGGGTCGACGTCTGGTTCATTCGATGGGTTCGCCTCCTCGCGAACGGACGAGCCGGGGAGAATCCCGCGAGAGGTATCTGCTAGCCGGCGGCGGCGGGGAAACGAAAGCGCCGGCTAGCGACTAAAGGCGTACGCGTAGAAGCCGCCGAAGAACGGAATGAACTGCTCGGCTTCCTTCGCGTGGAACATCGTCAGTCAGGGTAGGCGGACGACGCGGCGCCGTCAACCGCGAGTTGCGCCCTTATCGCCTCGCCCAGCTCCGCGGTCGAGGCCGTGCCGCCGAGGTCGGGTGTCGGCGCGAGCGCGAGGCCGGCGTCGATCGCACGGGCGAGCGCGGCCGCCTCGGCGGGGCGCCCGAGCGCGTGCTCGAGCAGGAGCGCGGTCGAGCGGAGCATCGCCACCGGATTCGCGATCCCGCGGCCCGCGATGTCGGGCGCCGAGCCGTGCACCGGCTCGAAGATGCCGGGGCCGCCGTCGGCGAGGCTCGCCGAGGGCGCGAGGCCGAGGCCGCCGGTGACCGCCGCGGCGAGGTCGGAGAGGATGTCGCCGAACATGTTCTCGGTCACGATCACGTCGAACTGCTCGGGCGTCGTGGCGAGCTGCATCGCGGCGTTGTCGACGAGCATGTGCTCGACGCGGACGTCCGGGAACTCGGGCGCGACCTCGTCGACGACGCGCCGCCACATGCGCGACGTGTCGAGGACGTTCGCCTTGTCCACCGAGGTGAGGTGGCCGCGGCGCCCCTGGGCGAGCCGGAATGCGCGGCGCACGATCCGCTCGACCTGGCGCGGGTGGTACTCGCACGTGTCGAAGACGGTGCCGTCGTCGCGGACGCCGCGGGCGCCGAAGTAGAGACCGCCGACGAGCTCGCGCACGATGAGCACGTCGACCGGGCCCTGGACGGCCGGGCGGAGGTTCGCGTAGGTGTCGAGCTCGGCGCGCAGCTTCAGCATCCCCTGCTCGGGGCGGACGTCGGCCGCGTCGAACTCCGGGTCGCCGATCGGCGCCTTCAGCACGGCGGTGGCGCGTGCGGCAGGCGGCGAGCGTCTCGGCGGGGAGCGGGTCGCCGGTCGCGCGGATCGCCGCCGCGCCGAGCAGCTGCTCCTCGAGCGTGACGTCCGGCGCGACGAGCTCGAGCACGAGGCGCGCCTCGCGGGCGACCTCGGGGCCGATCCCGTCGCCCGGCAGGACGACGACGTGCGGGGTGCTAGCCGTCGGCAAGTGCGGCCTCCTCGGTGAGCGAGCGGCGCGGGCGGCCCCGCGGGCGCGGCTTGTAGCCGGCGGCGACCATCGCCTCGTTCCAGCTGCCGAACACGCGGGCGACGGTCTGACGGGAGGGATGGTTCTCCCCCGCCTGGTCCCACTCGCTCGTGTACGGGGGTCTCGAGTGCTGCCGGTACCAGAGCGTGATCGCGTAGATCACGGTCTCCGGCGTCCAGCGGAAGCCCGTGCGCGGGCCGGTCCTCATCGTGCACCTCCTTCGGTTTCCTCTGCGCGGGAACGCTAGCTGGCTGTCGCTGTTCGCTAGCCCTTCTGCGCAGCGAGAAGGGCCCAGGATCGGTCGGCGTCCGGCTCCACCACGGTCGGCGTGAGCCGGTCGGCGACGAGGCCCGGTGTCTTGAGGCCGTCGCCGGTGACGAGCAGGACGACCCGGTCGGACTCGCCGAGCTCGCCGCGACGCACCGCCTCGCGCAGCGCGCCGAGCGTCACCGCGGGCGCGGTCTCGCCGAACACGCCGGTCGTCTCGGCGAGCAGCAGCGCGTTCTCGACGATCTCGTCCTCGGGGACGGCGTGGATCGTGCCGCCCGAGGCGCGGGCGGTCGCGACCGCGAGCTCCCCGTCGGCCGGGTTGCCGATCGCGAGCGAGCGGGCGATCGTGCCCGGCCGCACCGGCTTGAGCTTGTCGCCGCTCGCGAACGCCGTCGCGACGGGCGAGCAGCCCTCGCGCCTGGCCGCCGACGAGCCGCGGCTGCGTCCCCTCGACGAGCCCGAGCTCGAGCAGCTCGCCGAAGCCCTGGTGCACCTTCGTGAACATCGCGCCCGAGGCGATCGGGGCGACGACCGCGTCGGGGAGCGTCCAGCCGAGCTGCTCGGCGATCTCGAACGCGAGCGTCTTCGAGCCCTCGGCGTAGTAGGAGCGCAGGCCGACGTTGACGAACGCCCAGTCGAGCTCGAACGACAGCTCGACGCTGAGCCGCGAGCAGTCGTCGTAGGTGCCGTCGACGGCGAGGATGCGCGCGCCGTAGACCGCGGTCGCGATCAGCTTCTCCGGCTCGAGGTCGGCCGGGCAGAGCACGACGGCCTCGAGCCCCTCGGCGGCGGCGCGCGCCGCGACCGCGTTCGCGAGGTTGCCGGTGGACGAGCACGAGAGCGTCGTCCGGCCGAGCTCCATCGCCTTCGCCGCGGCGACCGCGACGACCCGGTCCTTGAACGAGTGCGTCGGGTTCGCCGTGTCGAGCTTGAGCCAGAGCTCGCCGAGGCCGAGCGCCTCGGCGAGGCGCGGCGCCTGGACGAGCGGCGTGAAGCCGGGCGGCAGCCGCTGCTCGGCCGGTGCGGCGACCGGGAGCAGCGACGCGTAGCGCCAGATCGAGAGCGGGCCGGCGGCGATCGACTCGCGGGTCACCGTCCGGCGCTGCTCGTCCCGGTCGTAGACCGGGTCGAGCGGCCCGAAGCAGCGGGAACAGACCCCGATCGGGTCGAGGTCGTAATGCGTCTCGCAGACGCGGCACCGAAGCGCGGTGGCGGGCAATGCGTTACTCCTTTCGTCCTTCGCTCGACATCCCCCGAGCCCCGTGGGGCCCGGCCGGGCTTGGCACCTTGCGCGCGTCTTTGCGAGCAGGTTGCCGAGGCGTCATCGGGCCGGTTCCCTCAGCCTCTCTCGATGCGGAGCGGGACGAGCCCGCCTCCGTAACCGCACTATACAAGTTGAAGGGACTCACGTGTCGCACCGCAGGACGGCACCCTCCGACGCGGACGAGACGAGCAGCGCGTAGCGCGCGAGCACGCCCGTCGTGTAGCGGGGCGGCGGCTGGACGACCGCCGCGAGGCGGGCCGCGAGCTCCTCGTCGGAGAGCGCGACGCGCAGCTCGCGCGCCTCGACGTCGAGCTCGATCGTGTCGCCGTCGCGGAGCGCCGCGATCGGGCCGCCGCGCGCGGCCTCCGGCGCGACGTGGCCGACCATCAGGCCGTGCGTGGCGCCCGAGAAGCGGCCGTCGGTGATCAGCGCCACCTCCTCGCCGAGCCCCTCGCCGACGAGCGCCGCCGTCACGTGCAGCATCTCGCGCATGCCGGGGCCGCCGGCGGGGCCCTCGTAGCGGATCACGATCACCGAGCCCGCCTCGATCGTCCGCGCCTTGACGGCGGCGAAGCACTCCTCCTCGGAGTCGAAGACGCGCGCGGGGCCGGAGTGGAAGAGCCGCTCGTGCCCGGCGAGCTTCACGACGCAGCCCTCGGGCGCGAGGTTGCCGCGCAGGATCGCGAGCCCGCCGGTCTCCTTCAGCGGCCGCTCGATCGGGACGACGACCTCCTGGCCCGGCGTCTCGACGGCCGCGGCCGCGACCTCGGCGAGCGTGCGCCCGTCGACGGTCGCCGCGTCGCCGTGGACGAGCCCGCCCTTCACGAGCTCGCGCGCGACGAGGGCGACGCCCCCGGCCGCGTGCAGGTCGGTGGCGACGAAGCGCCCGCCCGGCTTGATGTCGGCGACGATCGGCGTGCGCGCGGCGATCTCGTCGAACTCGTCGATCGTGAGCGGGATCCCGAGCTCGCGCGCGATCGCGAGCAGGTGGAGGACGCCGTTCGTCGAGCCGCCCGTGGCGGCGACCGCGGCGACCGCGTTCTCGAGCGCGTCCCGGGTCAGGATCTGCGTCGGGCGCACGTCGTCGTGGACGAGCCGCATCGCCATCTTCCCGGCCTCGTAGGCGGCGTCGCGCTTCGCCGGATCGGTCGCCGGGATGCCGTTCAGCCCGGCCGGGCCGATCCCGAGGAAGTCGACGACCATCGCCATCGTGTTCGCGGTGAACTGGCCGCCGCACGCGCCGGCGCCGGGGCACGCGACGCCCTCGAGCTCGTGCACGTCCTCGTGGCTCATCTTCCCGGCCGCGGCGGCGCCGACCGCCTCGAACACGTCCTGGATCGTCACGTCGCGGTCGCGGAAGCGGCCCGGCGCGATCGAGCCGTTGTAGAGCACGAGCCCGGGCACGTCGAGCCGCGCGAGCGCCATCACGGCGGCGGGGATCGTCTTGTCGCAGCCGACGAGGCAGACGAGGCCGTCGAGCAGGTGGCCGCGGACGACGAGCTCGATCGAGTCGGCGATCGTCTCGCGGGAGACGAGCGAGGCGCGCATGCCCTCGGTGCCCATCGAGACGCCGTCCGAGACGGCGATCGTGTTGAACTCGACGGGCGTGCCGCCCGCCTCGAGGATGCCGCGGCGGACGTGGCGGGCGAGCTCGCGCTGGTTCCAGTTGCACGGCATCGTCTCGATCCACGTCGTCGCGATGCCGACGAGCGGGCGCGCGAGCGCCTCGTCGTCGAGTCCGATCCCCTTCAGCATCGCGCGGGCGGGCGCCCGGTCGACGCCGTCGGTGAGGGCGGCGCTGTGGCGCTTGCCCGGGTCGGTCGGGCGGGAATATGGATCGCTCATACGGGTCCGGCTCCTGAGGTCGCGACTGGCAGATGCATGACGTCGTGTCCGGGGAAGCGCGCGGCGAGCGCGGAGACGACCGCGTCGACGCGCTCCGGGTCGGCCCAGACGACGACGGTGGGGCCCGAGCCGGAGAGGGTGGCGCCGAGCGCGCCGACCGGGAGGTCGCTCCGGATCGCTTCGAGATGGGGCGCGTGCACGCCGCGGTAGGGCTCGTGCAGCCGGTCGGCGGCGCTCGCGGCGAAGAGCGTCCGGTCGCCCGAGGCGAGCGCGGCGCCGAGCAGCGCGGCGCGGCCGGCGCTGAACGCGGCGTCGGCGAACGGCAGCGTCTCGGGCAGCGAGGCGCGCGACGCGGCGGTGTTCACGCGTTCCTGGGGGACGACCGCGACCGGCGCGGCCGGCAGGCCGTCGGCGACCCTGGCGATCCGTCCCTCCCAGGTGAGGCAGACGCCGCCGGCGAGCGCGGCGGCGAGGTTGTCGGCGTGGCCCTCGAGGTCGAGCCCCACGGCGAGCAGCGTGTCGGCGTCCGGCTCCTCGCCGGCCGCGAGCGCGCCCGCGACGAGGCCGAGCGCGACGACCGAGGCGCTCGAGCCGAGCCCGCGCTCGCGCGGGATCCGGTCGGTGAAGCGGAACGTGCGGCCCGCTCGGCGAGGCGAAGCGGGCGAACGCGCGCACGCCGAGGTGGCCCTCGTCCACGGGCTCGTCGCCGTCGGTGACCTCGAGCTCGTTCCAGAGCTCGAGCGCGACCGCGGCCACGTCGAAGCCGGCGCCGAGGTTCGCGCTCGAGGCCGGCGCCCTGACGTGGATCGAGGTCACGCCAGGGCCCTCTCGACCGCGTCGGGTCCTTGAGCCCGTGCCCGGTGATCACGCAGACGACCCGCGTGCCCGGCGCGAGCTTCGCCGCCTCGACCGCGGCGATCCCGGCCGCGCTCGCCGGCTCGCAGAAGAGCCCCTCCTCGCGGACGAGCGACCGTCCAGGCGCGCTCGAGCTGCTCCTCGGAGAGCGTGACGACGCTGCCGCCCGACCGCTCGAGCACCCGCTCGACCTCGGCCCGGTGCACGGGCTCGACGATCCGGATCGCGGAGGCGAACGTGTCGCGGCGCCGGGCCGCCTCGCCGAGCAGGAACCGCGGCAGCCGCTCGCCGTGCCCCATCCCGGTGAAGCCCTGCGCGTAGGCGACGGTGTTGCCGCCGCCGCCGAAGGGCAGCGCGAGGACGTCGGGGACGGCGCCGAGCTGCTCGACGACCTCGACCGCCGCCCCGCTCTGGCCCTCGATCCGGTCGGGGTTGATCGAGTTGACGTTGACGAAGCCCTCCTCGGCGGCGAGCCGGCGGGCCTCGAGGTGCGCGTCGTCGAAGGAGCCGTCGATCTCGCGGATCTCCCCGCCGGCCGCCCGCACCTGGGCGACCTTGCCGCGGGCGGCGCCGCCGCGCGCCGTGAGGACGACGGCGTGCAGCCCGGCCCGGGCGGCGTACGCCGCCGCGGACGCGGCCGTGTTGCCGGTCGACGCGCAGACGATCCCGGTGGCGCCGGCCTCGAGCGCCCGCGTCACGGCGACCGCCATCCCCCGGTCCTTGAACGAGCCGGTCGGGTTCGCGCCGTCCCACTTGAGCCACAGCTCGACGCCGAGCCGCTCCGACAGCCGCGGCGCGGCGAGCAGCGGCGTCCCGCCCTCTCCCAGGGTGACGGTCATAGCCGCCGCTCCGAGATCACGGGCAGCACGAACGGGCGGCGCAGCATCTCGGGGAACGTCGCGATCTCGGCGACGGCCGCGCCGACGGCCCCGTTCGGGCGCCTCGTGCAGGACGAGGTCGAGCGTCGCCTCGCCGTCGCCGAGGTGCTGCACGAGCTGGGCGACGGAGATGTCGTGCGCGGCGAGCCGGCTCGTGACGTGCGCGAGCACGCCCGAGCGGTCGGCGACCTCGAGATGGACGTAGAACGGCGAGCGCCACGCGCCCGGGTCGAGCCGCGGCAGCTCGCGCCAGCACGCGTCGTTCTGGAGGAACCCGGTGCCGGCGGTGCCGACGACGCTGACGAGGTCGGCGACGACCGCGGACGCGGTCTCGATCCCGCCCGCGCCCGGGCCCTCGAGCGTGATCTCCCGGATCGAGTCGCCCTGGAGCATCACCGCGTTGAAGGCGCCGTCCACCGAGGCGAGCGTGTGCGCGCGGTCGACGAACGCCGGCTGCACGCGCACGTCGACGGCCCCGTCGACGAGCGCGGCGATCCCGACGAGCCGGATCACCATGCCGAGCTCGGCCGCCGCGGCGACGTGGCTCGGCTCGATCTCCTCGATCCCGCGCCGCTCCACCTCGTCCGGCCCGACGCGCGAGCCGAACGCGACCGTGGCGAGGATCGCCATCTTCGCCGCCGCGTCCGCCCCGTTCACGTCGTCGGTCGGGTCGGCCTCCGCGTAGCCGAGCGCCTGCGCCTCCGCGAGCGCCTCGGCGTAGGTGCCGCCCGCCTCCATGCGCGAGAGGACGAAGTTCGTCGTGCCGTTCACGATCCCGAGCACCCGGTGCACGTTCGAGACGACGAGCGACTCGCGGAGCACCTTCACGACCGGGATCGCCGCGCAGACCGAGGCCTCGAAGCGGAGCTGGACGCCCGCGTCCGAGGCGGTCGCGAACAGCTCGGCGCCGTGGCGGGCGACGAGCTGCTTGTTCGCCGAGACGACCGGCTTGCCGGCGCGCAGCAGCTCGCGGACGTAGCCGCCCGCGGGCTCGAGCCCGCCCATCACCTCGGCGACGACGGTCACGGCCGGGTCGTCGCGGAGCGCCTCGAAGTCGGTCGTCAGCACGCCCTCGCCCGCCGGGAAGCCGCGCTCCTTGCCGGGGTCGCGGACGAGCGCCCGGACGACGCGGAGCCGGTGCCCCGTGGCGCGCTCGATCTCGTCCCCGCTCTCGACGAGCAGGCGGTGAACCGAGGAGCCGACGGTGCCGTAGCCGAGCAGCGCGACGCCGACGTCAACCGTTGACATCGGCCTCCGCCGCAGCGTCGTGGCCGAGGAGGCCTTCGATGCCGGCAAGCGCGCGCAGCTCCTTGCCGACCCGCTCGATCTCCCGCGAGCGCTCCGCGCCCTGGCGCCGCAGCTCGGCGAACCCGGGCCGCCCGGCCTCGTCGTCGGAGAAGAGCTCCTTCGCGAACGCGCCGCTGCGGATCTCCTCGAGGATCTCGCCCATCCGCGCCTTCGTGCCGGCGTCGACGACGCGCGGGCCGCGCGAGAGGTCGCCGTACTCGGCCACGTCGGAGACGGAGTAGCGCATGTACTCGTAGCCGCCCTGGTAGAGCAGGTCGACGATCAGCTTCAGCTCGTTCATGCACTCGTAGTAGGCGATCTCCGGCTGGTAGCCCGCCTCGACGAGCGTGTCGAAGCCGGCCTGCACGAGCGCGGGAACGCCGCCGCAGAGCACGGCCTGCTCGCCGAAGAGGTCGCTCTCGGTCTCCTCGCCGAACGTCGTCTCGAGCAGCCCGACGCGGCCGCAGCCGATGCCGACGCCGTAGGCGAGCGCGAGGTCGAGCGCGCGGCCGCTCGCGTCGCGGTGGATCGCGACGAGGCCGGGCGTGCCGGCGCCGGAGACGTACAGCTCGCGGACGCGATGGCCGGGCGCCTTCGGCGCGACCATGATCACGTCGTGATCCTCGGGCGGCGCGATCCGGCCGAAGTGGACGTTCAGCCCGTGCGCGAAGAGGACGGCGGCGCCCGGGGCGAGGTTCGGCGCCACGTCGGTGTCCCAGACCTCCTTCTGCACGTGGTCGGGCACGAGCATCGCGACGACCTGCGCGCCGGCGACGGCCTCGGCGATCGGGCGCACCTCGACCCCGGCCTCCTCGGCGGCGGCGCGGGAGCCGCTGCCCTCGCGCAGGCCGACGACGACGTTCACGCCGGAGTCGTGGAGGTTGAGCGCGTGGGCGTGGCCCTGGCTCCCGAACCCGACGACGGCGACCTTGCCGTCGAGGAGTCCGAGGTTGCCGTCACGGTGGATCGTCGCCATCTGAATGGTGCTCCTTGATTCGGGGTCGGGATCTAGACGATGACCTGCGGTCGGGTGGTGCGGCCGGGCCGGGCGGCCCGGGTGAGGCCGATGCGGCCCGTGCGGACGAGCTCCTGGAGCCCGTGCGGGCGCAGCAGCTCCTCGAACGAGTCGACGTCCTCGGGCGTCGCGGTCAGCTCGAAGACGATCGCGTCGGGGCCGAGGTCGGCGACGCGCGCCTTGAACACGTCGCCGAGCGCCATCAGCTCGGTGCGGGCGCTCGGCGGCGCCGCCACCCGGAAGAGCGCGAGCTCCCGCTCGACCGAGTCGCCGTACGCGAGCTCGGAGACGCGCAGGACGTTCACGAGCTTGTGCATCTGCTTCTCCATCTGCTCGAGCGGATGCTCCTCGCAGTCGACGCGGAGGGTGATGCACGAGACGCCGGCCAGCTCGGTCGGGCCGACGGCGAGGCTCTCGATGTTGTAGCCCCGGCGGGCGAACATGCTCGTCACGCGCGTCAGCGCGCCCGGCTTGTTCTCGACGCGGACGGAGATCGTGTGTCTCATAGGGCGAGCGCCTCCGCATCGTTCTCGGGGTCGTATTCGACGGCGTCGGTCGCGGCCGCGCCGGCGGGGATCATCGGGAAGCAGTGCTCGCGCGGGTCGACGCGGCAGTCGACGACCGCCGTGCGGCCGCTCGCGAGCGCCTCGGCGAGCGCGCTCTCGAGCTCCTCCTCGGTCTCGACCGTGAACGCGAGCGCCCCGTAGGCGCGGCCGAGCGCGGCGTAGTCGGGCACCGCGTGCGTCAGGTGGATCTGCGAGAAGCGCTCCTCGAAGAACATGTCCTGCCACTGGCGCACCATGCCGAGGTAGCCGTTGTTCACGAGCACGACGACGATCGGCAGCTCCTCGAGCACCGCGGTCGCGAGCTCCTGCGAGGTCATCTGGAAGCAGCCGTCGCCGTCGACGCAGACGACGGTCGCATCCGGCCGGGCCGCCTTCGCCCCGACCGCGGCCGGGATCCCGTACCCCATCGTGCCGAGCCCGCCCGAGGTGATGAACGTGCGCGGGCGGTCGCACTCGAGGTACTGCATCGCCCACATCTGGTGCTGGCCGACGCCGGTCGTCCAGACGACGTCGTCGCGGCCGGCCGTCAGGTCGCGGAGCGCCTCGAGCACGCGCTGCGGCTTCAGCATCCCGGAGCCGTTGCCGTTCCCGTAGCGGAGCGGGAACCGCTCCTTCCACTCGGCGATCTGCTGCAGCCAGGCGTCCGTGCGGCCCGGCTTCGCCTCGGCGGCGAGCGTCTTCGCGAGCTCCGCGAGCACCGGCTTGAGCGGCCCGACCACCGGGACGTCCGCCTGCCGGATCTTCGAGATCTCGGCCGCGTCCACGTCGAGGTGCACGACGGTGACGCCGGGCGCGAACGCGGACACCTTGCCGGTGACGCGGTCGTCGAAGCGGGCGCCGGCGGCGATCATCACGTCCGCCTTGTTCAGCGCCCAGTTCGACCACTTCGGCCCGTGCATCCCGGGCCAGCCGACGTGCAGCTCGTGCGACTCCGGGAACGCGCTCTTCGCCATCAGCGTCGTCACGACCGGGATCCGCGCCGCCTCGGCGACCGCGCGCAGCTCCTCCATCGCGTCGGCGTTCAGCACGCCGCCGCCGACGTAGAGGATCGGCCGTTCCGCGGCGGCGACCGTCTCGGCGGCGGCCGCGATCTGGCGCGGGTGGCCGCGGCGGGGCGGCTTCCAGCCGGGGAGGTTCACCTCGTCGGGATACGCGAAGTCGAGCTCGGCCTCCTGGATGTCGCGGGGCACGTCGACGAGGACGGGGCCGCAGCGCCCGGTGCTCGCGACGTGGAACGCGGCCTTGAGGACGTGCGGCAGCTCGGAGACGTCCTGGACGAGCCACGAGTGCTTGACGATCGGGATCGTGATCCCGGTGATGTCGCACTCCTGGAACGCGTCGGTGCCGATCAGCGTCGAGCGCACCTGGCCGGTGATGCAGACGAGCGGCGTCGAGTCCATCCACGCGTCCGCGATCGGGGTGACGAGGTTCGTCGCGCCCGGGCCGGAGGTGGCGATCGCGACGCCGACGCGGCCCGAGGCGCGCGCGTAGCCCTCGGCCATGTGGCCGGCGCCCTGCTCGTGCCGGGCGAGGACGTGGCGGACGGTGGTGCCGCGCGCCATCGCGTCGTAGAGCGGCAGGATCGCGCCGCCCGGGAGGCCGAACATCACCTCGACCCCTTCCGCCTCGAGCGAGCGCAGGATCGCGTCCGCTCCCGTCATGCGCACGGTGCCGGTCATGCCGCACCCGCCCAGAACTCGGCGTTGCGGACGGAGAGCTGGAACCCGGCGACGACGCGCGAGGTGAACTCGCGCGTGGTCGCCGCGAGCCCGTGCCGGAGCAGGTCCGGCGTGCGCGGCCCGTCCACGAGCACCGCCGAGACCGCGCCGGCGAGCGTGGCCGCGGCACCAGGCTGCCGGAGGCCGTACTCGAGTGTCAGCGCGGCGGCGAAGAGCATGCTGCTCGGGTTCACGACCCCGCCCCCGGCGAGCGCGAACCCGCCCTCGGGCGAGGGGACGAACAGGCTCGGGCCGTGCTCGGCGAGCAGGCCGTGCGCGGCGACGCGCGCCGAGGCCGGCGCAGCCGCGATCTCGATCAGCGGCTCCGCCCACGCGGGCGCGACGGCGACGACGTCGAACCGGCCCGCGTCGAACGCGGCGAGCGGAACGGCGACGCGCGGCGACAGATGCTCGACCTTCACGTGCTCGTGACGCTCGGCCACCGCGTCCGCGAGCTCGCTCCACGAGCGGTCGCCGACGACGGAGAGCCGCAGGCCGCGCGACTCGGCGATCTCGAAGGCGGCGTCGAGGGCCCACTCCTCGGACGAGGCGGCGAGCGGCGCGACGAACGCGACGTCGTCGTCGTGCCCGAAGCGGACGCGCGTGACGCGCGCGCGCAGGTCGAGCTCGGCCATCACGTCGGCGAGCGCGGGATCCTCGGCGCCGGCGACGAGCACGGCGTCCGCCTCCAGCACGGTCGCCCGCGTCGCGGCGGGGAACGCCTGGCCGGCCCGCGTCACGGCGGGAGCGCCGAACGGCGCGTGCACGTCCTCGATCGAGAACCCGTGCAGGCGCGCGACCGCGCCGAGCGCGAGGGCGGCCTCGGCCATCAGCTCCGGCCCGGTTCCCGCGCCGGCGAGGCAGGCGACGGTGGCACGGCGGCTCATGCCGTCACCGGGAAAAGACTCGATTCGACCATCTCGTTGCTGCGGGACACGAACACTTCCTCCTTCGCCGGGTGCGGGACGCACCTCTCCTGGGGTTAGGTCGGCGTCTGCGTCTGATCGACGCGTGTTCGTGTCACTCCCCCTAGTGGGGGAGAATCGAAATGACGACGAAGATAATCGGCGCACACGCGAGCAAGAGCCGTGTCCGGCCCTCGGGGATGCGTGTCAGCGCGGTCGCCATTGAGACGGCAGAGTGCCTGCGCTCCGGGCGCTTGTCAAATCGGACCGGCGCCTCCTCGGCACGCGGAAACCGGCTCGGGAGCGGCGATTGCCGGTTTAGCCCTTGACCTCCGACCGCCCCGCCCCCTATTGTCCGGCCCACGCGTGAGGCAACGAAGCCCGCGCGGGGGCAGTGTCGCCTCAGGACTCGAGCGAGTCCTGGGGCTTTTTTTGTGGGCAAACGAGCTAGCTGGACATAACGAGGCGGGCCTGCGGGAGCGACCTCGGAAAGGAGTGAGGCGATGCTGGCATCAGCGCTATACCCCTCGTACCTCAACCCGGGCGACAACGCATGGCAGATGACCGCTGCCACGCTCGTCGGTCTGATGAGCGTGCCCGGCCTCGTCGTCCTGTACGGCGGGGTGATGCAGAAGCGCTGGTCGGTGAACAGCATGATGCTCGCCTTCATCGCCTTTGCGCTCGTGCTCGTGATGTGGGTGCTCTACGGCTACAAGATGGGCTTCGGGAACCCGTGGCACGGCCTGTCGAAGTCCGGCTTCTTCGGCAACTTCGTCGGCCAGCCCGGCAGCGTCCTCGACCCGAAGTCGCTCCAGGGGCAGGGGAACATCCCGCTGGTCGGCACGGTCGACTTCCCCCAGTCGACGCTCGTCTACTTCCAGCTCGTGTTCGCGGCGATCACGCCGATCCTGATGCTCGGGTCGGTGCTCGGCCGCGTGAACTTCAAGGCCTGGATCCCGTTCGTCGTGCTCTGGGCGACCTGCGTCTACGCGATCAACGCGTTCCTGATCTGGGGCGGCGGCTACTTCGCGCAGCACGGCGCCGTCGACTTCTCCGGTGGGTACGTCATCCACCTGGCGGCAGGCGTCTCCGGCTTCGTGGCGGCCTGGGTGATCGGCCCGCGCCTCTCGCGCGACCGTGAGATCGACGCACCGAACAACCTCGCGATGGTGGCGGTCGGAGCCGGCCTCCTCTGGCTCGGCTGGAACGGCTTCAACGGCGGCGACCCGTACAACGCCGGCGCCGACGCGTCCGCGGCGGTGCTGAACACGAACCTCGCGACCGCGATCGCGTTCCTCACCTGGGTCGCGTGCGACTACGCGACGAAGCGGAAGCCGTCGCTGATCGGCAGCGTCAACGGCATGATCGTCGGCCTCGTCGCGATCACCCCGGCGGCCGGCTTCGTGAACGGCTGGGGCGCCATCGCCATCGGCGCGATCGCCTCGGTCCTCGTGTACCTCGCCTACAACTACCTCGCGCTGCTGCGGCCGTTCCGCAACGTGGACGACACGCTCGGCGTCATCTACACGCACGGCTTCGCCGGCGTGATCGGCGGTCTCCTGACCGGCGTGCTCGCCGACTCGGCGATGCAGGTCGTGCCCGGCTTCTCGGTCACCGGCGGCCTGCACCTGCTCAAGTGGCAGGCGCTGACCGCGCTCTGGGTGATCGTCTTCTCCGCGACGGTCACGTTCATCCTGCTCAAGTTCGTCGGGCTCTTCGTCCCGCTGCGGATGAGCGAGGAGGACATGGAGACCGGCGACATCGCGGTGCACGGCCACGAGGTCTACCCCTCGGACATCCCGTCGCTCGCGTTCCCGTCCGGCGTCGTCCAGTCGGCAGCGGCGCCCAGCCCGGGAGGGATGGCTCCGACCTCCTAGCCCGTGCTGCGCCAGCATGCGGGGACCGCCGGCCCGACCGGCCGGCGGTCCCCGCCTTCCCGACGAGCGCGAGAGGAACCAATGGCTACGACAATCATCGTTTCGTACGACGGCACCGAGAGCGACCGCGACGCGCTCGCGCTCGGCAGCCTCCTCACCCGGGCGGGCGCGAACCCTCGAGCTGGCGTACGTCCGCCACGCTCAGGAGGCCGAGAGCGGCCGGGAGCGGCTCGCCGAGCACGAGGCCGAGGCACTGCTCGCCGCGGGCGCGGCCGCCGTGGGACAGCCCGACCTGCCCTGCCACGTCGTCCTCAGCGGCTCGACCGCGGCCGGGCTCCGCGACCTCGCGCTCGCACGCGAGGCCGACATGATCGTGTTCGGCTCCGAGTACCGCACGGCGCGGGGCCACGTCGACCCGCAGGCGTCGGCCAAGCGGCTCATCGACGGCGGCCCGGTGGCGGTCGGACTCGCGCCGGCCGGCTTCGCGGAGCAGGCCGAGCCGGGCATCGCCAGCATCCTCGCCGTCGAGGAGGAGGGCGACCCGTGCCCCCTCGAGACGGCGGAGGCGCTCGCCGGAAAGCTCGGCGCGACCGTGGCGCCACAGGCGAGCCGGGACGTCGACCTGCTCGTCGTCGGCTCCAAGCCGGGAACCGTGACGGGCCGGGTGACGGTCAGCGCGGCGGCGGCGTACGTCGTCGAGCTCGCCACCTGCCCCGTGCTCGTGCTCCCGCGCGGCGTCGCGATTCACTTCAACGGAGGAGCGGGCTGAGCCCGTGCCGGCGGAGAGCGCACGTCTCTTCCGGAGGGTCCGGCGGCGGGACCGGTGGTTCGTCGCGCTCGCAGCCGGCGGCGTGCTCGTGGCGACGCCGCCGGCCGTCCTCCTGAGCGGCCGCAGCTCTTCCGATCCGGGCGTCGGCTGCGTGACGACGATCGTGCCGGGCTTCATGGGCGGCTACACCCGCACGATCTGCGGCACGGCCGCCGTCAGGTTCTGCCACTCGCAGGCGGCCCATGACGGCTCCGTCGCCGCGGCGTGCCGCGAGCGGGTGCTGGCGGCCGACGCCACGCAGCCGTGAGCGGCGTGGACACGGCGGCTCTTCGGCTCCATAACCGGAGAAGAGAGTTGACGGACGGCCCCGCGTCGGGCAACCTCGGAAGCTCGATGCTGCGCATTGCGAACGCCACGAAGAAGTCCATCGCCTTCGCGTTCGTCGCGCGCATTCGTCCGCGCTAGTCGGCTTCCTCTCCGCCACAGCCGACTAGCACACAGGCGGAGGCCGCACAGTCCTCTCCCGGAGGGATCGTTCCCGTTGAGCCGTTCCGACAACCCAGCCCGCGCCACCGGCCTCTACGACCCGGCCTACGAGCACGATGCGTGCGGGATCGCGGCGGTCGCGCGCCTCGACGGAACGGCGTCCCACGAGACCGTCCGCCGCGCGCTCACCGCGCTCTCGAACCTCGAGCACCGCGGCGCCTCGGGCGCCGACGCGGACACGGGCGACGGCGCCGGGATCCTGCTCCAGCTGCCGGACGCGCTCTTCCGCGCCGAGCTCGGCGAGGCGCTGCCGCCGCCGGGCGCCTACGGCGTCGGCGTGCTCTTCCTGCCGCGCGACGACGAGCGGCGCGCGGCGGTCGAGGCGATCGTCGAGCGCGTCGTGGCCGCCGAGGGGCAGCGTCTCGTCGCCTGGCGCGACGTGCCGGTCGACGACACCGTGCCGGGAGCGTCGGCCGCGGCCGTGATGCCGCGCATCCGCCAGGTCGTCGTCGCCGCCGCCGGCGGGCTCGAGACCGACCAGGACGCGTTCGAGCGGAAGCTGTACGTGATCCGCCGCCTCGCCGAGAAGGAGGCCGGAACGGAGCTCGTCGTGCCGAGCCTCTCCTCGCGCACGCTCGTCTACAAGGGGATGCTCACCGCGCCGCAGCTCGAGCGCTTCTACCCCGACCTCGCCGACGAGCGGGTCGCGAGCGCGCTCGCGCTCGTCCACTCGCGCTACTCGACGAACACGTTCCCGAGCTGGGAGCTCGCCCATCCGTACCGGCTGATCGCGCACAACGGCGAGATCAACACGGTGCGCGGCAACCGCAACTGGATGCGGGCGCGCGAGTCGCAGCTCGCGTCCGAGCTCTTCGGCGACGACGTGCAGAAGCTGCTGCCGGTGATCCGCGACGGCGGCTCGGACACGGCCACGTTCGACAACGTCCTCGAGCTGCTCGTGCTCGCGGGCCGGTCGCTCCCGCACGCGCTGATGATGATGGTGCCGGAGGCCTACGAGGGCCGCGACGACATGAGCGAGGAGCTGCGCGGCTTCTACGCGTTCCACCAGTGCCTGATGGAGGCGTGGGACGGGCCGGCGGCGATCGCGTTCTCCGACGGGCGCGTGATCGGCGCGACGCTCGACCGGAACGGCCTCCGCCCGGGCCGCTGGCTCGAGACCGCGGACGGCTGGGTCGTGCTCGCCTCGGAGACCGGCGTCCTCGACGAGGAGCCGGCGAACGTCGTCCGCAAGGGCCGCCTGCAGCCGGGGAAGCTCTTCCTCGTCGACCTCGCCGAGGGCCGGATCGTCCCCGACCGGGAGGTGAAGCACGCCGTCGCGAGCCGCGCCCCGTACGCCGCCTGGGTCGAGTCGGAGATGCTCCAGCTCGCCGACCTGCCCGAGATCGGCCCGCCGCCCGGCCCGCCCGAGGTTCCGCTGCGCACGCGCCAGCTCCTCTTCGGCTACGGCCAGGAGGACATGAAGGCGATCCTCGCGCCGCTCGCGCGCAACGCGGAGGAGCCGGTCGGCTCGATGGGGAACGACACGCCGCTCGCCGTCCTCTCCGGCCGCAAGCCGCTCCTCTACTCGTACTTCAAGCAGCTGTTCGCGCAGGTGACGAACCCGCCGATCGACTCGATCCGCGAGGCGACGGTGATGAGCGTCACCGCGAGCGTCGGCTCCGAGCACAACCTGCTCACCGAGTCGCCCGAGCACGCGCGCCAGCTCGTGATCCCGAACCCGGTGCTGCGCGGCCGCGAGCTCGAGCAGCTCCGCCACGTGCGCCACGACGTGTTCGAGTCGGAGACGATCGACACGACGTGGCCGGCGAGCGAGGGCGCCGCCGGGATCGAGACCGCGATCGAGCGGATCTGCGCCGAGGCGGACGCGGCGCTCGCGGCGGGCGTCAACATCCTGATCCTCTCCGACCGCGCCGCCGGCCCGGAGCGCGTCCCGATCCCGTCGCTCCTCGCCACCGCGGCCGTCCACAACCATCTCGTCCGCGAGGGCACCCGGCTCCAGGCGGGGATCATCGTCGAGTCGGGCGAGCCGCGGAGCGTCCACTCGATCGCCACGCTGATCGGGTACGGCGCCGCGGCCGTCAACCCGTACCTGATGCTCGAGACGATCGAGGAGCTCGCCGAGCTCGGCTGGCTGCCGCCGGGGATGACCGCCGAGCAGGCGCGCGCCCGCGCGACGAAGGGCATCGCGAAGGGGATCCTGAAGACGATGTCCAAGATGGGCATCTCGACGGTGCCCTCCTACTGCGGCGCCCAGATCTTCGAGGCGGTCGGCCTCGCGCCCGAGCTCGTCGAGCGGCACTTCACCGGCACGGCGTCCCGCATCGGCGGCCTCGGGCTGCGCGAGCTCGGCGAGGAGGCGGTGGCGCGGCACGCGCGCGCGCTCGGCACCGGCGACGAGCTCCTGCCGGTGATCGGCCTCTACGCGTGGCGCCGCGACGGCGAGTACCACAACTGGAACCCGGAGACGATCTCGCGCCTGCAGCACGCGGTGCGCAGCGGCTCCGCGGAGACGTACGAGGAGTACTCGCGCACGGTCAACGCCGATTCCGCGCGCCGCTCGGCGCTGCGCGGCCTGCTGCGCTTCCGCTTCCCCGAGGGCGGCGGCATCCCGCTCGACGAGGTCGAGCCCGCCGCCGAGATCGTGAAGCGGTTCTCGACCGGCGCGATGTCGCTCGGCTCGATCTCGCGCGAGGCGCACGAGACGCTCGCGGTCGCGATGAACCGGCTCGGCGGCAAGTCGAACACCGGCGAGGGCGGCGAGGATCCGGTGCGCTTCACGCCGGAGGCGAACGGCGACTCGCGGCGCTCGGCGATCAAGCAGGTCGCCTCGGGCCGCTTCGGCGTCACCGCGCACTACCTCGCGAACGCCGACGAGCTCCAGATCAAGATGGCCCAGGGCGCGAAGCCCGGCGAGGGCGGCCAGCTGCCCGGCCACAAGGTCGACGGCTACATCGCCTCGGTGCGCATGACGACGCCCGGGGTCGGGCTGATCTCGCCGCCGCCGCACCACGACATCTACTCGATCGAGGACCTGAAGCAGCTGATCTACGACCTGCGCTGCGCGAACCCGGAGGCGCGGATCTCGGTGAAGCTCGTGGCCGAGGTCGGCGTCGGCACGGTCGCCGCGGGCGTCGCGAAGGCGGGCGCCGACCACGTGCTCATCTCCGGGCACGAGGGCGGCACCGGCGCGGCGCCGCTCTCCTCGCTCCTCCACGCCGGCATCCCGTGGGAGATCGGGCTCGCCGAGACGCAGCAGACGCTGCTGCGCAACGACCTGCGCTCGCGCATCTGGGTGCAGACCGACGGCCAGCTGAAGACGGGCCGCGACGTGGTCGTCGCGGCGCTCCTCGGCGCCGACGAGATGGGCTTCGCGACCGCGCCGCTCGTCGCCTCGGGCTGCATCATGATGCGCGCCTGCCACCTGAACACGTGCCCGGTCGGGATCGCGACGCAGGATCCCGAGCTGCGGCAGCGCTTCACCGGCCAGCCCGAGCACGTCGTCAACTTCTTCTTCTTCGTCGCCGAGGAGGTGCGCCGGCTGATGGCGCAGCTCGGCGTCGCCCGCTTCGAGGATCTCGTCGGCCGCGTCGACCTGCTCGACGCCGACGAGGCGGTCTCCGAGTGGCGCGCCCGCGGCGTCGACCTCTCGGCGCTCCTGCACCGGCCGGAGGTGCCCGCCGGGCGGCCGCTGCGCCGCACCGAGGCGCAGCCGCCCGCGCTCGAGGACGCGCTCGACTGGCGCCTGATCGAGGCGGCGCGCCACGCGATCCACGGCGGCGTGCCGACCGAGGCGCGAGTTCGAGATCGCGAACACGAACCGCACCGTCGGCGGGCTCCTCTCCCACGCCGTCACGCGCGAGCACGGCGCGGCCGGGCTCCCCGAGGGGACGATCCGCTTCACGCTGCGCGGCTCCGCCGGCCAGTCGTTCGGCGCCTGGGTCACGCACGGGATCGAGCTGACGCTCGTCGGCGACGCGAACGACTACGTCGGCAAGGGCCTCTCCGGCGGCGTGCTCGCGCTGCGCCCGCCCGACGACGCCGGCTTCGTCGCCGAGGAGAACGTGATCGCCGGCAACACCGTCCTCTACGGCGCCACCGGCGGGCGCGCGTTCTTCCGCGGCCTCGCCGGCGAGCGCTTCGCCGTCCGCAACTCGGGCGCGTGCGCGGTCGTCGAGGGCGTCGGCGACCACGGCTGCGAGTACATGACCGGCGGCATCGCGGTCGTGCTCGGGCCGACCGGCCGGAACTTCGCGGCCGGGATGAGCGGCGGCGTCGCGTACGTCCTCGACGAGGACTCGACGTTCACGCGCCGCTGCAACCACGAGCTCGTCGGGCTCGAGCAGGTCGGCGAGGCGGACGCGCAGACCCTGCACGCGCTCGTCGCCGAGCACGAGCGGCGCACCGGCTCGCCCGTGGCGGCGCGCCTGCTCGCCGAGTGGGACGAGGCGGTGCAGCGGTTCGTGAAGGTGATGCCGCACGACTACCGGCGCGCGCTCGAGAGCGGCGCCGTCTCGACCGGCGGCGAGGGCTTCTTCACGCGCGAGACCGAGACCGAGGACGAGCCGGAAGAGGCGCGTGGCGTAGATGGGCGAGCTCGGCGCCTTCAAGAAGATCGCGCGCGCGGACACGCCGGAGCGCGCCCCGGGCGAGCGCGTCCACGACCACCGCGAGTTCGTCAAGGTGCTGCCGCTCGTCGAGCTGCGCGAGCAGGGCGCCCGCTGCATGGAGTGCGGCGTCCCGTTCTGCCACAGCGGCTGCCCGCTCGGGAACCTGATCCCCGACTGGAACGACCTCGTCTACCGCGACCGCTTCGCCGACGCGATCGAGCAGCTCCACCGCACGAACAACTTCCCGGAGTTCACCGGGCGCCTCTGCCCCGCCCCGTGCGAGGCCGCGTGCGTGCTCGAGATCGACGAGGGCAACGCCGTCACGATCAAGCAGATCGAGCTCGCGATCGTCTCGCGCGCCTGGGACGAGGGCTGGATCGTGCCCCGCCCGCCGGCGCGGCGCAGCGGCCACACCGTCGCCGTCGTCGGCTCGGGGCCGAGCGGGCTCGCCGCCGCCCAGCAGCTGAACCGGGCCGGCCACCGCGTCACCGTGTTCGAGCGCGACGAGACGGCGGGCGGGCTCCTGCGCTTCGGCGTGCCGGACTTCAAGATCGAGAAGCACGTCGTCGAGCGGCGCGTCGACCAGCTGCGCGCCGAGGGCGTCGAGATCCGCTGCGGCGTCGACGTCGACGGGCCGGAGCAGCTCGAGGGCTTCGACGCGGTCGTGCTCGCGACCGGCTCCCGCGTGCCGCGCGACCTGCCCGTGCCGGGCCGGGAGCTCGACGGCGTCCACTTCGCGATGGAGTACCTGTACGGGCAGAACCGCGCCGTCGCCGGCTCGGCGGAGCCCGCGCTCACGGCGGCCGGCAAGCACGTCGTCGTGATCGGCGGCGGCGACACCGGCGCCGACTGCGTCGCGAGCGCGCACCGCGAGGGCGCCGCCTCGGTGACGCAGATCGAGCTGCTCGGCGAGCCGCCCGCGCACCGTCTGGACGACCTGACGCCGTGGCCGCTGTGGCCGGTGAAGATGCGCCGCTCGTACGCGATCAAGGAGGGCGGCGAGCAGATCTTCGCGCTCTCGACGACCGGCCTCTCGGGCGAGGGCCACGTGGAGCGGATCCACTGGGTGCGGAACTCGGGCGCGCCGCCGTTCGAGCCCGTGCCCGGCAGCGAGGAGGACCCATCCGGCCGACCTCGTGCTGCTCGCGATGGGCTTCGTCGGCCCGGAGGCTCCGCTCCTCGACGAGCTCGGCGTCGAGCGCGACCCGCGCGGCAACGCGGCGACGCGCGACTACGCCACCTCCGTCCCGGGCGTCTTCGCCGCCGGCGACGCGCGCCGCGGCCAGTCGCTGATCGTCTGGGCGATCGAGGAGGGCCGCCGCTGCGCGGCCGCCGTCGACGCCTGGCTCGCCGACGAGGATCCCGCCGGGGAGCCCGGCTCCCGCGCGGCCCGCGGCGCCCGGGTCGGCTAGACGGCGCGGCCGCCGCCGTCCTCGGCGAGCGCCTCGGCCGCGGCGAGCACGTGCAGGGCGAGGTCGCCGCTCGCACGGTGCGGGCGTCCGGCCCGCAGCGACTCGACGAGGTCGTCCAGCCCGAGCCCGCGCGTCTCCATCGCGCCGCGCTCCTCGTAGCGCACGAGCTCCGGCTCTCCCCGGCCGCGCCGCACGCGAAGCTCGCCGCCGAAGGCGTTCGCGTCGGGCAGCTCGAGGGAGGCCTCGCTGCCGAAGACGCGGAGGCCGCTGATGTACTGGTCGTTCGACTCGAAGCCCACGGTGAGCGTCGAGAGCGCCCCGCCTTCGTGGCGCAGGACGGAGGCGGTGTGCGTCGGCACCTGGACGGCCATCGTCTCGCCCGCGTGCGCGCCGGCACCGAGCGTGCGGGTCGGAGTCGGCGTCGCCGTGAAGCCCGCGACCGACTCGACCCGGCCGAGCAGAGCGACGAGCGCCGTCAGGTAGTACGGAGCGATGTCGAGCAGCGGCCCGCCTCCCGGCCGGTAGAACATCTCCGCGTTCGGGTGCCACGGGCCCGGGCCCCCGTTGAGCAGCGTCGCCTCGGCGCCGAGCGGCCGGCCGATCCCGCCCGCCTCGATCAGCCGGCGGGCCGCCTCGTACGCGCCGCCGAGGAACGTGTCCGGCGCGCACCCGAGTCGCAGGCCGCGCCGGCTCGCCGCCTCGACGAGCTCGCGGCCGTCGGCGACTGAGGTCGCGAGTGGCTTCTCCGTGTAGACGTGCTTGCCCGCCGCGAGTGCTGCCCGCACGACCGACGCATGCGCGTTCGGGGGCGTCAGGTTGAGGACGAGCTCGATCTCCGGGTCGGCGAGGAGGTCGTCCACCGGCAGTGCCCGCAGGCCGTGCTCGGCGGCGAGCGCGTCCGCGGCGGCGCCGTCGAGGTCGGCGCAGGCGACCGGCCGCCACGTGGCGAACGCGGGCGCGTCCGAGACGTAGCGCTTCGCGATGACGCCGCAGCCGACGACGCCGACGCGCAGCGGCACGCTCACGTCGCGCCCGCCAGAAAGCGGCGGACGCCGTGCAGCGAGCGCTCGACCGCCGCGAACGGCGGCCCCTGGACCTCGTCCTGCTCGACGACGAGCCACTCGGCGCCGGCGCGCACCGCCGCCGGCACGACGCGCTCGTAGCCGACGGCGCCGTCGCCGACCGGGACGTCGTCGCGACCCTCGCGGCTGCGGTAGTCCTTCACGTGGACGAGCGGGCAGCGGCCGCTCGTGCGCTCGAGCTCGGCGACCGGGTCGGCGCCCGCGTGCCAGACCCAGCCGAGGTCGAGCTCGAGCCAGAGCAGCTCCGGCGGCAGCTCGCGCAGCAGGTCGAGGAACGTCGCGCGGCCGAGGCGCGAGACCGGCCGCAGCTCCGGGCCGTGGTTGTGGAAGCCGAAGGAGAGTCCCGCGCCGCGGGCGGCGCGCGCGACCTGCTCGATCCGCCGGACGGCCCTCCGGCTCGGCGAGATCCAGCTGAGCGCGACCCGGTCGGTGCCGAGCGCGGCGAGCTCGGCGACGAGCGCCGGCAGCTCGTGCTCGAGCACGTCGAGTCCGGCGTGCCGGCCGGCCGCGACGAGCCCCGCGTCGTCGAGCCAGCGCCGCACCTGCTCCGGCTCGTGGCCGTGCAGCTGGAAGAGCTCGACCCCGTCGTAGCCGAGCTCGCCGACGCGGCGGAGCGTCCCCTCGAGGTCGCGGTCGCACTCTGCGCGGATCGTGTAGAGCTGGAGGGCGATGCGGGCCACGCCCGAAGCCTAAACCGCTTAAGCTCCCGTCATGGCGAGACCCGTCACGCTCTTCACGGGCCAGTGGGCGGATCTGCCGCTCGCCGACCTCGCGGGGCGCGCGGCGGCCTGGGGCTACGACGGCCTCGAGCTCGCGTGCTGGGGCGACCACTTCGACGTCGCGGCCGCGCTCGCCGACCCGGGTTACGCGAAGGAGCGGCGCGCGCTGCTCGAGCGGCACGGCCTGCGCTGCCTCGCGCTCGGCGCGCATCTCGTCGGCCAGGCGGTCTGCGACCCCATCGACGAGCGGCACCGCCGGATCCTGCCGGCCGAGGTCTGGGGCGACGGCGACCCGGAAGGCGTGCGCCGCCGCGCCGCCGCGCGGCTCGCCGACACCGCCCGCGCCGCCGGCCTCGCTCGGGGTCACGCAGGTCAACGGCTTCACCGGCTCGCCGATCTGGCACCTGCTCTACTCGTTCCCGCCGAACGACTTCGCCGAGATCGAGCGTGGCTACGCGGAGGTCGCCGAGCGGTTCGGCCCGATCCTCGACGTCTTCGAGGCGGAGGGCGTCCGGTTCGGTCTCGAGGTGCATCCGACCGAGATCGCCTACGACTTCGTCACGACCCGGAAGCTTCTCGACGCGCTCGGCCGGCGCGCGTCGCTTCGGGCTCAACCTCGACCCGAGCCACTTCGCCCACCAACTCCTCGACCCGGCCGCGTTCGCGCGCGAGTTCGGCGACCGCATCTACCACGTCCATATGAAGGACACGAAGCGCCGCCTCGACGGGCGCCGCTCGATCCTCGGCTCGCACCTCGAGTTCGGCGACCGCGACCGCGGCTGGGACTTCGTCTCGCCCGGGCACGGCGACGTCGACTTCGACGAGCTCGTCCGGGCCCTCAACGAGATCGGCTACGCGGGGCCGCTCTCGGTCGAGTGGGAGGACAGCGGCATGGACCGCGACTGGGGCGCGGCCGAGGCGCTCCCGTTCGTACGGCGCACGGACTTCGCGCCGTCCACGGTCGCGTTCGACGCGGCGATGCAGCGGGACGACGCGTGACCGCCGTCCCGCCCGCCACTGCGGCGCCGGGCTGAGCCCGGGTCAGGCCGCCCAGCGCTCGACGTCCCGGGGCTCGCGCGCCCTCAGCCGGACGGCCTCGGTCGCCGGAGACGCGCCGGTCGAGCCGGAACGGGATCGCACAGAGAGCGACGAGCAGGCCGACGGCGAGCGCGTCGAGGGCGGCAACGAGCGTGAGGGCCACGGTGAGGGACATGCGGGCTCCTTTCGGTTCGGTACCCAAGAGGAGGGGGACCGCCCGCGAAACTTGCCGCCCTTCGTGACCCGATCCGTTCCGCGGGCCTGCTCGGAACCCGGCTCCGCCGCGCGCCCGACCTGCGCGGGCGCGCCCACCGCCTTCCCGCCTCCGCACAGCCGTGCAACCCGGACGCGGTTCCCGAGCAGGAAAGCACAGCGGCCGCACGCGCAGCGCGCGGCCGCGAAGCGGTGCGACGGGAACAGGAGTCCGTCTGTGCGACCGCCGGTCGCTCAGACGGACTCCAGGCCGACGTAGTTCTCGGCGAGCGTTCTCGCGGCGGCCTCGGAGGTCGTCACGTAGCGGAGCTGCGAGTGCTGGAGCCGCAGGTCGAACGGGTCGCCGCCGGGCGGCCGGTGCAGCATCGTCGTCATCCACCAGGAGAAGTGCTCGCAGCGCCAGACCCGGCGCAGGCACTCCTGCGAGTACGCGTCGAGGAGCCCCGCGTCGCCCGACTCGTAGAAGCGGACGAGCGCCTCGCCGAGCAGGCGCACGTCCTGGATCGCGAGGTTCAGGCCCTTCGCGCCCGTCGGCGGGACGATGTGCGCCGAGTCGCCCGCGAGGAACAGCCGCCCGTGACGCATCGGCTCGCAGACGTAGCTGCGCATCCCGGTGACGCTCTTCTCGACGATCGGCCCCTCCTCGAGCGTCCACCCTTCGACGCCGGTGCGGAGCTGGAGCTGCTCCCAGATGCGCTCGTCGGGCCAGAGGTCGAGATCCTCGTCCGGCGCGCACTGCAGGTAATACCGTGAGAGCGTCGGCGAGCGGAGCGACAGGAGCGCGAAGCCCTGCTCGTGGTGCGCGTAGACGAGCTCGTCGATCGAGGGCGCGACCGAGGCGAGGATCCCGAGCCAGCCGTAGTCGTACTCGCGGTTGAACTCGCGCAGGACGGAGGCGGGGATCGCGCCGCGGCTGCAGCCGTGGAAGCCGTCGCAGCCGGCGATCACGTCGCACTCCAGCTCCCGCTCGGCGCCCTCGTGGCGGTAGCGGATGCGCGGCCGGTCGGTGTCGAGGTCGTGGAGGCTCACGCCCTCCGCCTCGAAGAGCAGCGGCGGCCCGCTCTCGAGCCGCGCCGCGATCAGGTCCTTGACGACCTCGCTCTGCCCGTAGATGACGATCGTGCGGCCGCCGGTGAGGTCGCTGAGCGGGATCCGGTGGCGCTCGCCGTCGAACTGGAGAGAGACGCCGTGGTGGACGAGCCCCTCGGCGTCCATGCGCGCGCCGACGCCGGCGTCGCGCAGGAGGTCGACGGTGCCCTGCTCGAGCACGCCGGCGCGGATGCGCGCCTCGACGTACTCGCGGCTGCGCGCCTCGAGGATCACCGTCTCGATGCCCGCGTTCTCGAGCAGCCGCGCGAGCGTCAGGCCCGCCGGGCCGGCCCCGATGATCCCCACCTGGGTCCGCGTCGGCGTCACGGCGATCCCTCCTCGGCGAGCACCTCTTGCGCGATCGCGAAGGCGCGGTTCGCGGCGGGGACGCCGCAGTAGATCGCCGCCTGGAGGAGCACCTCCTTGATCTCGTCCGGCGTCAGCCCGTTGCGGCGGGCGGCGCGGACGTGCATCGCGAGCTCGTGGTGGTGGTTGAGCGCGGTCAGCGCCGTGAGCGTGATCGCGCTGCGGGTGCGCCGGTCGAGTCCCGGCCGCGACCAGATCTCGCCCCACGCGTAGCGGGTGATCAGATCCTGGAAGTCGGCGGTGAACGGGGTCGTGCCGGCGATCGCGCCGTCGACGTGCGCGTCGCCGAGCACCTCGCGGCGCGTCCGCATCCCCTGCTCGTGCCGCTCGTCGTCGGTCATGACGCCTCCTGGAGGTGGGCGAGCGCGGCGGCCGCGAACTCGGCCGGGCGCTCGAGGTTGGCGAGGTGCGCGGCGCCGTCGAGCGTGACGAGCCGCGCCCCCGGGATCCGCTCGGCGAGGAGGTCGGTGTCGGGAGCCGGCGTCGCCTCGTCCTCGCTGCCGGCGAGCACGAGCGTCGGCACGGCGACGCCGCCGAGCTCGCCCTCGAAGTCCCAGCCGGCGAGCGCCTCGCAGCAGCCGGCGTAGCCCTCGACCGGCTGCGCGACGACCATCGCGCGGAACCGCGCCGGCAGCTCGGGCCGCTCGCGGAAGGTCTCGGCCGTGAACCAGCGGCCGACGACCGCGTCGGCGACCGGCTCGATCCCCTGCTCGCGGACGAGCGCGGCGCGGGCGCGATACGCGTCGGGCGCACCCACGCGCGCGGCCGTGCACGCGAGGACGAGCGCGTCGAAGCGCTCCGGCGCGTTCGCGCCGAGCCACATCCCGACCATGCCGCCGAGCGAGAGCCCGCACCAGCGAGACCCGCTCGAGCTCGAGCTCGTCGAGCAGGTCGAGCACGTCGCGACCGAGCTCCTCCATCGAGTACGGGCCCGGGCGGAACCGGGGAGGCGCCGTGGCCGCGGTGCTCGTAGCGGAGGACGCGGAAGTCGCGCGTGAAGGCGTCGAGCTGCGGCTCCCAGAGCTCGCGGGTCGTCCCGAGCGAGCTCGGGAGCACGAGGACGGGCGCGCCGTCCGGGCCGGAGAGGTCGTACGCGGGAATCACGCGTCGTCCTCCCCGTCCTCCGCGTCCGCCCCGCGCCAGCGCTCGAGCACGCGGTCGACGAAGACGCCCGCCGCGCCGAGATACGTCTCCGGGTCGAGCAGCTCGTCGAGCTCGGCCTCCGTGAAGCCGAGGTCGGTGCGGGCGGCGAGGAGCTCGCGCAGCGTCTCGCCCGCGCCCGCCGCCTCGGCGGCGGCCTCGGCGAGGAGCGCGTGCGCCTCCTCGGCGCCGACCCGCCGGGCGAGCTGGCCCGAGAGCCGCTCGGCGAGGACGAGCCCGCCCGAGGCGGCGAGGTTCTCCTCCATCCGGGCGAAGTCGACCTCGAGCCCGTCGAGCGCCTCGCGCACCGCGGCGACGGCGCCGCCGGCGCAGGCGAGCAGCCCGGAGAGCGCGCCCCACTCGGCCTGCCAGCCGCCCGCGCGCGCGCTCGTGCTCCTGCGCGAGACCGCCGAGCAGCACCGACGCGTGCCCGGCCGCCTGGCGGGAGCAGGCGATCGCGATCGCCGACCGGGCCGGGTTCCGCTTGTGCGGCATCGTCGAGGAGCCGCCGCCCTCGGCCTCGGCCACCTCGCCGACCTCCGACTGGGCGAGCAGGACGATGTCGAGCGCGATCTTGGCGGCGGCGCCGGCGGCGAGCTGGAGCGCCGCGGCGAGCTCGCCGATCCGGGAGCGGTTCGTGTGCCACGGCAGCCTCGGCTCGGCGAGCCCGAGCTCGGCCGCGTAGAGGCGCAGCACCTCGGGGCCGGCGTCGCCGAGCACCGAGAGCGTCCCCGCCGCGCCGCCGAGCTGGGCGGCGAGCCGCTCGTCGCGGACGCGCGCGAGGCCCTCCCGCGCGTCGAGGATCCCGTCGAGCCAGCCCGCGGCCTTCAATCCGAACGTCGTCGGCACGGCCTGCTGGAGCAGCGTGCGGCCGGCCATCGCCGTGTCGCGGTGCATCTCCGCGAGGAGCGCGCACGCCCGCGCGACGCCGTCGAGGTCGTCGAGGACGTGCCCCGACGCGGTGCGCGCGACGAGCATCGCCGCCGTGTCGACGACGTCCTGGCTCGTCGCGCCGCGGTGGACGAAGCTCGCGGCCTCGCCGCCGACCTGCTCGCGCAGCGCCCGCACGAGCGGCTCGGCCGGGTTGCCCACCGCCCGCCCCTGCTCGGCGAGCTCCTCCACGTCGTAGAGACCCGGATCGCAGCGCTCGGCGATCGCCGCCGCCGCCTCCGCCGGGATCACGCCTGCCGCAGCCTCGGCCGCGGCGAGCGCCCGCTCCGCCTCGAGCATCGCCTCGAGCCAGGCCTCGTCCGAGACCGCGTCCCGGAGCTCCGCCGGCACGAAGATGCCCGCGAAGGAGGTCACTGCTCGAAGAAGACGGTGGCTCCCTCACCCTGCATGCGGATATCGAAGCGGAATCCGTCGCCGTCCGCCTTCGCGACGAGCGTTTCCCGCTGCGCGGGCTCGAGCCCGGCGAGCACCGTCGTCCCCGGCGTCGGCGCGCAGGTAGACGCGAGTCCGCTCGTGCCGGAGCATCCCGCGCGCGAAGACGTACACCTCGAGGCTGTCCGCGTCGCGCGGCACGCGGAACAGGAAGCCGCCCGCCCGCTCCTTCGTGCCGCAGCGGCCCCAGCGCCCGCCCGCGGCGTCCCACATCTCGATCATCCCGTCGGGGATCGCGTCGCCCTGGCCGTCGTAGAGCGTCCCGCTCAGCTCGACCCCGTCCGGGTCGAGCACGTTCTGCTCGTCCCGCGTGAGGCCGATCGCGTAGTAGGGGCCGACCGTCTGCGACGGCGTCTTCGTGAGGCTCATTGCTCCTCCATCGGGGTCGTGCCGTTCCCGCCGCGGCCGAGGACGATGTCCCACTCGTAGGCGAGCGACCACTCCGGCACGCTCGTCTCGATGTCGAAGCGGGCGACGAGCAGCTCGCGCGAGCGCGGGATCGCGCACCGAGTTGAAGATCGGGTCGTACGGGAAGAGCGGATCGTTGGGGAAGTACATCTGCGTCACGAGCCGCTGCTCGAACTGGTGCCCGAAGAGCGAGAAGTGGATGTGGTTCGGGCGCCACGCGTTCGGGTGGTTCCGCCACGGGTACGAGCCCGGCTTGATCGTCGTGAAGTGGTAGCGGCCGTCGTCGTCGGTGAGGCAGCGCCCGGCGCCGGAGAAGTTCGGGTCGAGCGCGGCCGGATGCTGGTCGACCTCGTGCCGGTAGCGGCCGCCGGCGTTCGCCTGCCAGAGCTCGACGAGCGTGTGACGCAGCGGGCGCCCGTCCTCGTCGAGCACGCGCCCGGAGACGGTGATCCGCTCGCCGATCGGCTCGCCCTCGTGCTGGCGCGTCAGGTCGTTGTCGAACTCGCCGATCAGGTCCTCGCCGAACACCGGCCCGTCGAGGCGGTGCAGCTCCTCCGGCAGCGTCACGAGCGGCCGCTTCGGGACGCGCCACCGCGTCGAGCGGTAGCCGGGGTAGTCGATCTGGACCTCGGGGCCGAGGCTCGGGTCGTCCGGCAGGACGACCGGGCCCTCGTACGGGTCACCGGTGACGCTCACGATCCTCCCTTCGTTCGCAGCGCGCGCAGCGCCGCCAGTTCGGCCTCCGTCGGAGGCTCGGTCTCTGCAAGGTCGTCGGCGACGCGCAGCTCCCAGCCGGTCGCCTCGCGCGCCTCGTCGGCGCAGACGCCGTGGTGCACGGCGACGAGGGTCAGCTCCCCGTCCACCGGCTCGAGCACGCCGAGATTCGTGACGACGACGCGGACGCGGTCGCCGACGCTCGTCGTGAAGTCGAGCTCCGGCACGAACGCGCGCGGCGTCTGCCGGAGCATCACGAAGATGTCGCGCGCGCCGGTCGCGATCTCGGGCGCGCCGCCGCCGCCGGGCAGGCGCACCGACGGCGCGTCGTAGTCGCCGATCACGGTGCTGTTGAGGTTGCCGTGCCGGTCGATCTGGGCGGCGCCGAGGAAGCCGATGTCGATCCGGCCGCCCTGGAGCCAGTACGCGAACATCTCCGGCACCGAGACGACGGCGTCGGCGGTCTCGGCGAGCTCGCCGTCGCCGATCGAGAGCGGCAGCTCCAGCGGCTTCGCGCCGATCGTCCCGCTCTCGTAGACGAGCACGCAGTCGGGCGCGTGCGTGCGCCGCGCGAGGTTCGCCGCGACGCTCGGCAGCCCGATGCCGACGAAGCAGACCGTGCCGTCGGCGATGCGCCGCGCAGCCTCGACGGCCATCATCTCGTCGGCCGTGTAGTCGGTGCCGAGCCCGGTCGTCATGCCGTCGCCTTCGCAGCGGCCGCGAGGCTCGCGTGGTACTCGGTCACGTCGGCGGTGTCGAGCACGTGCCGCTGCATCCAGGCGCGGAACGTCTCGCGTTCGCGGCTGACCGCGTCCCAGGCGACGTAGAACTCGTTGTCGCGGTCGTAGTAGTCGTGCGCGTACGACGGATGGGCGCCGCGCGGGGCGAGCGACACGGCGTCGAGCACCCACGCCGGCAGGACGACGCCGCCCGGGTCGGAGCTCCAGCTCGTCGACGACCTCCTCGACCGTGGCGATCGCGCGGCGCGACGCGAGCACCGTCTCCTTCTGGACGCCGGTGATCCCCCAGAGCTGGACGTTCCCGCGCCGGTCGGCCTGCTGCGCGTGGACGATGCCGACGTCGGGCCGGTGGGCGGGCACCGCCGCGAGCTGCTCGCCCGTGAACGGGCACTCGATCGTCTCCACCCGCGTCCGGGCCGGCAGGTCGCCGCCGAGGTAGCCGCGCAGGACGCCGAACGGGAGGTTCGCCGCGCCCGCCGCGTACGCGGTCGCCATGCCGGCGTGCGAGTGCTCCTCGATCTCGAGCGGGCCCGGCCAGCCCTGCTCGACCGCGTCCCGCAGCCGGTGCAGCGAGCCGACGCCCGGGTTCCCGCCCCACGAGAAGACGAGCTTCCGCGCGCAGCCCATCCCGATCAGCTGGTCGTAGATCACGTCGGGCGTCATCCGGATCAGGGTCAGGTCGCGCCGGCCCTGGCGGACGAGCTCGTGTCCGGCCGCGAACGGGATCAGGTGCGTGAAGCCCTCGAGCGCGACGACGTCGCCGTCGCGGACGAGCTCGTCGATCGCGTCGCTGAGGGGGACGATCGGCACGCGTCTCCTAGAACGGGAAGGGATGGCCGCCGCTGCGGACGGTCACCCAGCGCAGCTCGGTGAACTCGTCCACGACCGCCTGGCCGCCGAAGCGCCCGAAGCCCGAGTCCTTGACGCCGCCGAACGGCATCTGCGGCTCGTCCGCGACGGTCTGGTCGTTGACGTGGACGATCCCCGAGTCGATCTGCTGCGCGAGCGAGAAGCCCCGGTCGCGGTTCGACGTGATGATCCCGGCGGAGAGCCCGTAGCTCGTCCGGTTCGCCTTCTCGACGGCCTCCTCGGCGCTGTCGACGATCTCGACCGCGGCGACCGGCCCGAACGTCTCGTGCTTCGCGAACTCGGAGTCGGCGGGACGTCGGTGAGCAGCGTCGCCTGGAAGCACGGGCCGACCGCCTCGCCGCCGGCGAGCACCTTCGCGCCGTCGGCGACGGCCTGGTCGACGCGGCCGCGCACCATCTCGAGCGCCTGCTCGTTGATGAGCGGGCCGATGATCGTGTCGTGCTCCTTCGGGTCGCCCGCCTTCAGGCCCTTCGTCTTCTCGGCGAGCCGGGAGATGAACTCGTCCGCGACCGCCCGCTCGACGTAGATCCGGCGCGTCGACATGCAGATCTGGCCCTGGTGGAGGAACGAGCCGAACGCGGACGCGTTGACCGCGTACTCGAGGTCGGCGTCGTCGAGCACGATCAGCGGGTTGTGGCCGCCGAGCTCGAGGACGACCCGCTTCAGCTGGCGGCCGGCGGCGACGGCGATCATCCGCCCGACCTGGCTCGAGCCGGTGAAGTTGAGCCGGCGGACGGCCGGGTGCTCGATCAGCGTGTCGCCGATCGGCCCCGCGGCGCCGGGCGCGTGCGTGACGATGTTCAGCACGCCGGCCGGCAGCCCCGCCTCGGCGAAGATCTCGCCCCAGAGCAGGCCGCCCGTGAACGGCGACCACTCCGACGGCTTCAGCACGACGGTGTTGCCGAGCGCGAGCGGCGCCGCGATCGAGCGGGCCGAGAGGATCAGCGCGGCGTTCCACGGCGCGAGCGCGGCGACGACGCCGACGGGCTTGCGGATCCCCATCGCGAACGTGCCGGTGTCGGACGGGATGATCTGGCCCAGCGGCGCGTACGCGAGCGCGGCCGCCTGCCGGAACAGGTTCGGCACGAACATGCACTGGAACATCCCGAAGCCGAAGCTCGCGCCGGTCTCGCGCGCGAGCAGCGAGACGACCTCCTCCGTGCGCGCCTCGAGCAGGTCGGCCGCCTTGAGGAAGATCCGCTGCCGCTCCGCCGGAGGCGTCTGCGACCAGGCCGGGAACGCCGCCGCGGCCGCCTCGATCGCGCGCTTCGCGTCCTCGGGGCAGCCCGCCGGGGCGGTCGCGACGACCTCGCCCGTGAACGGGTCGGTGTCGTCGTAGGTCGAGCCGTCCGCCGCGCCGACCCACTCGCCGCCGATGAACTGCCGGAACTCCTGCGCCGTCGTCGTTGCCATCGTGGTGGTGCTCCTCTCGTCTCGTCTAGGACATGCGAAGGACCGGCTTGACGACGGCGCCGCTCTCGGCGTCGTGCGCAGCCTGGTCGATCTGGTCGAAGTCGTAGGTGGTCGTGATGCGGTCGACCGGGAACTCGCCGCGCCGCCAGAGGTCGACGAGGCGCGGCACGAACTGCGAGGGGACGCTCTCGCCCTCGACGACGCCGACGATGCGCCGGCCCCCGGTGAAGAGCGCGTTGACGTCGAAGCTCACCTCGGTGCCGAGCGCGGGCGCGCCGACGATCACGCAGTCGCCCATCGGCGCGAGCGAGTCGATCGCCGCCCGGAGGGCCGTGGGCACACCCGAGGCCTCGAGGGTGAAGTCGGCGCCGGCGCCGGTGAGCGCGCGGATCGCCTCGGCCGGATCCTGCTGCCCGGCGTTGACGCCATGCGTCGCGCCGAGCTCCCGCGCGAGCTCGAGGCGATGGTCGTGCAGGTCGACGGCGACGATCGTCGTGCAGCCCGCGATCCGCGCGGCCATCACCGCGGCGAGGCCGACGGCGCCCGCCCCGAAGACGGCGACGCTCGAGCCGGGCAGCGGGCGCATCACGTTCAGCACCGAGCCGGCGCCGGTCTGGATGCCGCAGCCGAACGGGGCGACGACCTCGAACGGGATCGAGTCGTCGATCCGGACGACGTTCCGCTCGCGCGCGACCGCATGCGTCGCGAAGCTCGACTGGCCGAAGAAGTGCGCGTGCACGGTCTCGCCGCCGCGCGAGAGCGCGCTCGTCCCGTCGGCCGGGCGCACCGAGGCGAAGTTGTGCTCGTAGAACGAGCGGCAGTAGACGCCGCGCGCCTGCGCGCAGCTCGGGCAGTGCCCGCACGAGTCGAAGCTCATCGCGACGCGGTCGCCGGGCGCGAAGCCGGTGACCGCGCTCCCGACCGCCTCGACGACGCCCGCGCCCTCGTGCCCGAGCACCGCCGGCAGCGGCACCGGGATCCACTGGTCGCGGCAGATCAGGTCGGTGTGGCAGATCCCCGACGCGTGCACCTTCACGAGCACCTCGTCCGGGCGCAGCTCGCCGAGCTCGAGCTCCTGGACGAGGAACGGCCCGCCCTGCCCCTCGACGACGGCCGCGCTGATCCTCACCCGCGGTCTCCCGCGTGCAGCCGGTCGCTCACCGCCTGCACGCTACGACCCGGAAGTAGTCCCCACTGTCAAGACACTGTTCCAATTATTCGAACACAAGGGCGGTGACGTCGCCGAGCACGGCGTCCGGCCGCCGCGCCGCCGGCCGGGCGGCCACGTCGGCCCGCGTCGAGATGCCGGTGAGGACGAGCGCGGAGCGAGCACGCGCGCGGCGCGCCATCTCGATCTCGAGGTCGAGGTCGTCGCCGACGACGAGTGTCCGCGCCGCGGGCACGCCGAGCGCCCGGCACGTCTCGCGCAGCGCGAGCGGGGCGGGCTTGCCGAGCGTGACCGCCTTTGCGCCTGTGACCTGGCGGATCCCGGCGACGATCGCGCCGGACCAGCCGGGCGCGGGGCCGCCGTTCACCGAGAAGACCGGGGCGACCGACGTCGCGTAGAGCGGCGCGCCGGCCCAGACCGAGTCGCAGGCAGCGCGGAGCGCGGCATAGGTGAGCCCGTCGTCCCAGCCGACGAGGACGACGTCGGCGACTGCCGGCTCGGTTCCCTCGATCGTCTCGACGCCGAGGTCGCGGAGCGGCGCGGCGACGCCGGCGCCGCCGAGCACGAGCACGGAGCGGCCGGGGTAGCGCCGGGCGAGGTAGCGGGCGGCGACGACGGCGGGGTTCATGAACTCCTCGTCCGCGAGCTCGAAGCCGAGCGCCCGCAGGTCGGCCGCGTACCGGGCGGGCGGGCGGCCGGTGCCGTTCGTGAAGAACATGACGCGGCGGCCGCTCGCGCGCGCCCGCGCGACCGCCTCGATCGCGCCCGGGATCGGGTGCGCGCCGACGACGCCGCCCGGGTCGTTCGCGTGCAGCAGCGTCCCGTCGATGTCGAAGACGACCGCGTCGATCCCGTCGAGCAGGCTCACGCCGCGCTCCTCCGGGCGCGCAGCCGCACGCCGGCGCGCCGTCGAGCTCGACCTCGCCGGGCGCGCGCCGCACGATCCCCTCGACGAGCTCGACGAGCGGGTGCCGGCCGGCCGGCGCGGGCGGGGCCGCAGGCCCGGCGCCGGCGAGCATCGCGTCGACCTGCTCGGCCGGCAGCATCATCCGCAGCAGCAGCAGCTCGTCGGAGATCCGGTCGCCGTAGCGCGCCCGCGCCTCGCCGAGGTCGAGCCGGTGCTCCTCGCGCCGGAACTCCTCCGCCTTGGGCGAGGCGAGCACCTTCGCCGCCACGTCGGGGTCGAGCTCGCCCGGCGGCGGGCCGTAGTGGCCGAGCACGAGCTTCACGACCTCGTCCGGGATCTGCGACCAGCGCTCGCCCGTGGTCACGTTGAGGAGGGCCTGGACGCCGATGAACTGCGACAGCGGCGTGACCATGATCGGCCAGCCGAGCTCCTCGCGGACGCGCGGCAGCTCGGCGAGCACGTCGTCCCAGCGGTCGGCGAGGCCGACCTCGGCGAGCTGGCGGCGCAGCGTCGAGGTCATCCCGCCGGGAAGCTGGTGGCGGTAGACGGCCGCGTCGTGCTCGAGCGGCGCGCCGACGGGGCGGCCGAGCCGGGCGGCGAGCTCCGCGAAGTAGCGCGACTGCTCGGCGAGCGCCTCCTCGTCGAGCGTCGACCTCGAAGCCCTCGCTGCGGAGGTTCGCGAGCGTCGACTCGGCGGAGGGCTGCGAGGTGCCGTTCGCGAGCGGCCGCACCGCGGTGCAGAGGAACGAGGCGCCGAGCCGGGCGGACGCGAGGTAGCGTCCGCGCCGCCGTCGCCGCGGTGTCGTGGGTGTGCACCTCGAGCGGCAGTGCCGGCGCCGCGGCGCGCAGGGCGGGCACGAGCGTCAGCGCCCGCTCGGGCGTGAGCAGGCCGCCGGGGTCCTTGAGGTTGAGGACGTCGACGTCGGGGCTCGCGGCGACCGCGGCCGCGCGCGTCGCGTAGTAGGCGTCGGTGTGCACCGGGCTGACGCGGTAGACGAGCCCGACGAGCACCTCGGCCGCGCCCTCCTCCTTCGCGATCCGGGCGATCTCGAGGTCGGTCGCGACGTCGTTCATCGACTCGGCGACCCAGACCCGGTCGATCCCGTTGCGGATCACGCAGCGGAGCGCGAGCCGCATCACGTCGAGCGGCGCCCGCTCCCACGCCATGAAGCGCATCCCCGGCGTGATGAAGCCGAGCCGCGTGTCGGGCATCAGCTCGCGCACGACGCGGATCCGCTCCCACGGGTCCTCGCGGTGCCAGCGGACGCTCATCGCCATGTGCGTCGAGCTCGTGAAGTCGAGCGCCCGGTAGCCGACCCGCGCGGTCACCGGGCGCGATCGCGGCGAGCATCGGCGTCGTCAGGGCGTTCGCGCTCCACAGGCTCTGGTGCCCGTCCCGCACCGTCGTGTCGACCAGCCCGATCTGCGGTCATTGCCGGCCGGACGCGGAAGAGGGTCTCGCCGAACTGCACCGCCGCGCCGTTCTCGACGCAGACCTCGGCGACGACGCCGCGCACGCCGGCGACGACGGCGTTCATCAGCTTCATCACCTCGAGGATGCAGACCTGCGTCTCCTCGGCGACCTCGCTCCCGACGGCGACGAACGGCTCCGCCCCGGGCGCGGGCGCCGCGTAGAACGTGCCGACCATCGGCGCCGTCACCTCGACGAGCCCGTCACCCGCCGCTCGGTCCCGGCGCTCCGCGTCCACTTAGTGACAACGTGTTACTTGGTTCCGACGGCGCCGGGGTGCGGCGCCAGCGCACGGTGAACCGCGGCGTCTCCAGCTCGAGCTCGTCGAGCTCCGACTCGTCGACGAGCCGCAGGATCTCGCGCACGTCCTCCGGCGTCAGGTCCGGGCCGCCGCTCACAGCTTGATCCCGGAGCCCTTGAGGTACATCGCGGCGATCCGGTCGGTCGCGCTCGCGGTCTCGACGGCGGCGCGCTTCGGCGTCCACACCGTCTCGGGCCGCGCCTGGAGGAGGAACGTCTCGCCGGTCGCGCGGTCGATCGCCCACTCGATGTCCTGCGGACGCCCGTAGTGCCGCTCGACCTCGCGGCCGAGCTCGGCGAGCCGCTCGACCTCCGCCGGCTCGAGGCAGAGCCGCGCCCGCAGCTCGTCGGGCACCTCGCGCAGCACCGTGCCGCGGCCGGCCGGGTCGACGACGCACTCGACCTCCTTCGTCCCGACCTGGGAGCGGACGAGCTCGCGCCCGACCTTCGACCAGAGATACGAGTCGGGCGTCACCTCGCCGCCGACGACCGTGACGCCGAGCCCGTAGCTCGCGTCGATCGCGAGCGAGGAGCGGTCGCCCGTGACGGGGTTGAGCGTGAACATCACCCCGGCGACGCGCGCGTCGACCATGAACTGCACCGCGACGCTCATCCCCGCCGCGCCGCCGTGCCGCGCGCGGTACGCGAGCGCCTCGGCGTTGAAGTAGCTCGCCCAGCAGCGGCGGACGCCGGCGAGCGCCTCGTCCGCGCCGCGCAGCCAGAGGAACGTGCTCTGCATCCCGGCGAAGCTCGCGTCGGCCGCGTCCTCGGCGACGGCGCTCGAGCGCGCCGCGACCGCCGGCTCCTCGACGCCGACCTCGCCGGCGAGCCGCGCGTACCCGTCGCGGATCGCGCCGGCGACCTCGTCCGGCACCGCGAGCTCCTCGACGACGGCGCGGACGTGCTCCGCCTTCGCCTCCAGCTCCGCGACGTCCTCCGGGTCGATCCCGGCCACGAGCTCGTCCACCCGCTCGGCGACGACCGCGTCGAACGCGCGCGTCGTGACCGCGAACCCGGGCGGCACCGGGAAGCCCGCCTGGATCAGGTCGCCGAGGTGCGCGCTCTTGCCGCCGACGAGCGCGACGTCCTCGAGGTCGAGCGCCTGGAACGGGACGACGAGCACTAGTCCTCGAGGATCGTGACCGTGCCGGCGTCGCCGTCGACGCGGACGCGGTCGCCCGTCTTGATCCGCTTCGTCGCGTGCCCGGTGCCGACGACCGCGGGCATCCCGTACTCGCGGGCGATGATCGCGGCGTGGGACATCATCCCGCCGATGTCCGAGACGGCGGCGGCGATCTTCGGGAACACCGGCGCCCAGCTCGGCGCGGTCACCGGGCAGACGAGCACCTCGCCCTGCTGCACGGTTCCGATGTCGTTGACGTCGCGGACGACGCGGGCCATCCCCTCGACCACGCCCGGCGAGGCCGCGTAGCCGTCGATCCCGCCGCCCGCCTCCCCGGCCGCCCACGAGCGCAGCCGCTCGGCGGTGACGCCCCAGAGGAGCTGGACGGTCGGGTCGTTGATCACCTCCGGCACGGCGCCGAGCGCGGGCGGCGGCGTCCACTCGGCGAGCGCCGCGAGGATCTCCTTGCGCCGGGCGACGCGCGGCGGCCAGTAGACCGTCCCGCGCGCCGGCGCGCCGCCGGCCCACGCGAGCCCGGCGTCGGAGAGCGCCTCGTGCACCTCGTGGATGTTGAGGTAGAAGACGTCCTCGGCGTCGGCGAAGAACCCCTGCTCGGCGAGCGCGGCTCCGACCTCGCGCACCTTGTTGAAGAAGAGCGAGGTGCCCCAGTGCTCGATGAAGAACTTGTGGCTCTCGGCGTGCGGGAAGACGTGGCGGCAGAGGCCGAGCATCTCGTCGAACTGCGCCCGCTCCTCGTCGCCCGGCAGCAGCTCGCGGTACTCGGCGGCGATCCGCTCGCGCTCGGCGAGCAGGTGCTCCCTCGGGCGGTCGAGCTCGGCGCCGTCGCGCAGCTGGGCGACGTAGCCGGTGATCGCGGCGAACGGCAGCCGCGGGTCGTCCGCCCAGGCGCGGTGATGGTGGTAGAAGCCGTCGCCCGTGGACATGAAGAACCACGGGTGCTTGCGCGCCTCGAGGTCGTCGATCCACGCGCGCCCGGCCTCGCTGCCGCGCAGCTCCGCGAGCACGTCCTCGTGCGGCCGGCCGTCGGCGAACGCCGAGTCGACGCCGAGCTCGAGCGCCTTCGCGGCGGCCGCCTTCAGCTCGTCGTCGGGCCGCATCATCGTCGTGTCGTAGCCGGCGATCATCTGCCCCATCGACTGGAGCCCCATGTCGGGGAACGCGCCCTGGCAGAACTGGAAGAACGTGAGGTAGGCGCCGTAGGCGAGCAGCAGCAGCTCGAAGTGGAGCTGGTTCAGCTCGTTGTAGAGGTGGAGCGCCTCGTCGTAGGCGGCCATCAGCCGGTAGTTGGAGCCGAGCTTGTGGTCGTGGATCAGCTCCTGCTCGTCCTCGAGCACGGGGAGCCGCGGCACCTCGAGCGCGGCGAGCCGCTCGATGCGGGCGTCGACCTCCGCCTGCCAGCGCGCGACGAGCGTGTCCCAGTTCTCGTAGTAGAAGCCGATGCGCGGCAGGAACGTCTCGAGCCGCTTCGCGATCTCGGCCTCGTCGGAGACCTCGTTCGAGGTGATGTAGACGTAGCCGTTGACGACGCGGTGCTCGATCCCGAGCACGTTCGGGATCGAGAAGACCCGGCCCTGGTAGAGGCCGATCGAGAGGTAGCACGACTCGGCGGTGATCATGTCGAACGCCGGCATCGGCTCCGGGAAGTGCATCCCGTTGTAGAACCAGAAGCGCCGGTCCTCGCTCTCGCGCCGGGCCGGGTCGAAGAGGAGGTAGTACGGGTACATCTCCTCCCACCCGTCGGCTCCCGCCGGGGTCTCCACCTCGAAGGGGCTCAGGAATCCGTCGCTCATCGGTCCTCCTCGATCGGTGGGCGCCCGGGAGCGGGCCGCGGACGAGCACCGGACGCTATGACCGCCCTTGTCCGGTTGTCAAGATGCCGTTCTAGAATCTCGAACATGGCAACCCGATCCGCCGCCGGAGCCGGCTCGGCGCATTCCCAGTCGCTCGAGCGCGGGCTCGCGATCCTCTCCGCGTTCCGCTCCGGGCGCCCGCTGCTCGGCGTGAGCGAGCTCGGCCGGGAGATCGGCCTCAGCCGCTCGACGACCCACCGCTACGTGGCGACGCTCGCGACGCTCGGCTACCTCCAGCAGGACGACGCGACGCGGAAGTACCGGCTCGGCCCGCGCGTCCTCGACCTCGGCTTCTCGGCGATCAACTCGATGGAGCTCCGCGAGGTCGCCGCGCCGCACCTGCGCCGGCTCTCCGACGAGACGGGCTTCACCGTGAACATGGCGATCCTCGACGGGCTCGACATCGTCTACGTCGAGCGCTGCCGCTCGACGCAGCCGGGCCAGCGCGAGATCGACCTCAACCTCCACGTCGGCTCGCGGCTGCCCGCGTACTGCACGTCGCTCGGCAAGGTGCTGCTCGCCTTCCAGCCGCCCGACGTGCAGGCGGCGGCGATCGAGCGGATCGACTTCGTGCGCCGGGGCCCGAACACCGTCACCTCGAGCACGGCGTTCGTCGCCGAGCTCGCGCGCATCCGGGGCGCCGGCTTCGCCGTGAACAACGAGGAGCTCGCGTACGGGCTGCGCTCGATCGCGGCGCCGGTGCTCTCGCACGACGGCGCCGCGGCGGCGGCGATCAACCTCGCCGTGCACAGCTCGAACGTCTCGACCGAGGATCTCTTCGCCCGGCTCTCGGAGACGCTCCGCCGGGCGGCCGCCGAGGTCTCGGCGCACCTCGGCTACCGCCCGGGCGTCTAGCCGAGGCCGAGCAGGACGGCCGCGTTCTCCTTCAGGACGAGCGGGCGCACCTCGTCCTTGAAGGCGGCCTGCTCGAAGTCGGCGAGCCAGCGGTCGGGCGTGATCAGCGGGAAGTCGGAGCCGAAGAGGACGCGCTCCCGCAGCGCCGTGTTCGCGTACTGCACGAGCACGGGCGGGAAGTACTTCGGCGACCAGCCGGAGAGGTCGATCCAGACGTTCGCCTTGTGCAGGCAGATCGAGATCGCCTCGTCCTGCCACGGGAACGACGGGTGGGCGATCACGATCTTCAGCTCGGGGAAGTCGGCGGCGACGTCGTCGAGGCACATCGGGTTCGAGTACTTGAGGAGCAGGCCGCCGCCGCCGGGCAGGCCGGTGCCGATGCCGCTGTGGCCGGAGTGGAAGAGCGCCGGCAGCCCGGCCTCGGCGATCGCCTCGTAGAGCGGGTAGACGCTGCGGTCGTTCGGGAAGAACGCCTGCAGGTTCGGGTGGAACTTGAAGCCCTTGACGCCGTGGTCGGCGATCAGCCGGCGCGCGCGCTCGACCGCGTCGGGGCGGGCCGGGTCGACGCTCGCGAACGGGATCAGGACGTCGGCGTGCTCGCGGGCCGCCTCGGCGATCTCCTCGTTGGGGATCGGCGGGATGCCGCTCTGCGACTCCCAGTCGACGGTGAAGACGACGGCGGCCATGTTCCGCTCGCGGTAGTACGCGGCGACGTCGTCCACCGTCGGCAGCGCCTGCTCCGAGCGGAAGTAGCGCTTCGGCGGCGGCGCGGAGCTCGGGCGGCATCGGGTCGTGCCCGTTGCGCGAGAGCTCGGTGTGCACGTGGACGTCGATCGCGACGACGGCGGCGGGGTCGATCATGCGGGGCACTCTACGACGCCGAGCTCGGCCTGGAGGGCGGCGCCCGCCGCGAGCAGGTCCCAGTCGGCGCCCGCCGCCCCGACGAGCGACACGCTCACGGGCAGGCCGCTGCGGCTGCCGACGCCGGCTGGGCAGCGCGACGACGGGGAAGCCCGTCCAGTCCCAGTAGTGCGTGAGCGAGATCTCGGCGATGTCGGTGAACGGCGCGTCGTAGCCGTGTCCGCGCGCGCGCGCGACGATCGGCAGCGTCGGCTCGACGAGCGCGTCGACGCGGTGCTCGGCGAGCCAGTCGGCTCCAGCGCGCCGTGTCCTCGGCGCGGCCGCTCCTGGATCGCGGCGTACTCCTCGCCGCTCAGCCCCCGGCTCTCGGCGTGCTCGAGGAAGCCGCGGATCGAGGGCCGGTAGCGGTCGCGCAGCCCGTCGAAGCGGCGGTGCCAGGCGAGCATCTCGGTCGTGACGACGTCGAGGAACGGGAGCCCGAGGTCGAGCTCCACGTCGGGCGGCGGCGGCGACACGAGCTCGACGCCGAGCGCTCCGCGCAGCGCGGCGAGCGCTGCCTCGAAGCCCGTCGGCGACGTCGGGGTCGAGCTCCGCGATCCGCGGCGAGAGCGCGACGCGCCGCAGCGGGCGGCGCCCGGCCGGCGGGGCCGCGCCCGCGAGCGCGGCGAGCAGCGGCTCGCAGTCGAGCACGCGTCCGGGCCATCGGCCCCGCGTGGTCGAACGTCGACGCGAGCGGGACGATGCCGCGGATCGGGACGGTGCCCCGCGTCGGCTTCACCGTCGAGGTGCCGCACAGCGCCGACGGGATGCGCAGCGAGCCGGCCGTGTCCGTGCCGGTCGCGGCCGGGGTCATGCGCGCCGCGAGCGCCGCGGCCGAGCCGCCGCTCGAGCCGCCCGCCGAGCGGTCGAGCGCCCACGGGTTGCCGACCTGGTCGGTCGTGCCGCCGGCCGCGAACTCGTGCGTGTGCAGGTGCCCGAGGAGCACCATGCCCTCCGCGGCGAGCCGCGCCCACGCGTCGCAGTCGCGCGCCGGCACCTCGTCGAGCACGCGGCTCGACGCCGTCAGCGGCTTGCCGGCGACGGCGTAGAGATCCTTGAGCCCGATCGGGATTCCGCACAGCCGGGGCGCGTCGCCGCGCGCGAGCCGCTCGTCCGCGCGGGCGGCCGCCGCCCGCGCGTCCTCCTCGTAGACGCGCACCCAGGCGTTCACCGAGGCGGGGTCGCCCTCGTGGCTGTGGGCGCCGTCCCGCGCCTCGATCCGGGCGAGACAGGCGTCCACGAGCTCGCGCGCCGAGAGCGCTCGCCGGGCCAGCAGGTCCGCGGCCTCGACGACACCGAGATCGGCGGGGTTCGTCACGGCGCGTGGTATACACGGCGCGTGGCCCCTCGCGCGACACCGCCGTTCCGCGCCGACCACGTCGGCAGCCTGCTCCGCCCGCCGGAGCTCCTGCAGGCGCGCGAGGACTTCGCCGCCGGCCGCGATCGACCCGATCGAGCTGCGCGGGCTCGAGGACGACGCGATCCGCGACGCCGTCCGGATGCAGGAGGCGGTCGGCCTGCGGTCGGCGACCGACGGCGAGTTCCGCCGCGCCTCGTGGCACATGGACTTCATCTACCGGCTCGACGGGATCTCGAAGGAGGCCGGCGCACATCGCCGTCCAGTTCCACAACGCGGACGGCGACATCGAGTTCACCCCCGCGGCGCTCCACGTCGACGGCAAGCTCGGCGTCTCGGAGACGATCTTCGGCGACGACTTCTCGTTCCTCGCCCGGACGGTGACGACGAGCGTCCCGAAGCTGACGATCCCGTCGCCGAGCATGGTCCACTACCGCGGCGGCCGCGCCGCGATCGACGAGTCGCTCTACCCCGACCTCGACTCGTTCTGGGCCGACCTGACCGCCGCCTACGCGGAGGAGGTGCGCCGGCTCGGCGAGCTCGGCTGCCGCTACCTCCAGTTCGACGACACGAGCCTCGCCTACCTGAACGACCCGCACCAGCGCGCCTACGTCGCCTCGATCGGCGGCGACCCCGACCGCCAGCACGTCGAGTACATCCACCACATCAACGAGGCGCTCGCCGGCAGGCCCGAGGGCATGGCGGTGACGACGCACATGTGCCGCGGCAACTTCCGCTCCTCGTGGGCGGCCGAGGGCGGCTACGACTTCGTCGCCGAGGCGCTCTTCAACGAGCTCGACGTGGACGGCTTCTTCATGGAATGGGACGACGAGCGCTCGGGCGGCTTCGAGCCGCTGCGCTTCCTGCCCAAGGGCAAGGTCGTCGTGCTCGGGCTCGTGACGACGAAGACGGGCCGGCTCGAGGCGGCCGACGACCTGAAGCGGCGCATCGAGGAGGCGGCCCGGTTCGTCGACGTCGACCAGCTCTGCCTCTCGCCGCAGTGCGGCTTCTCCTCCACGTCCGAGGGCAACGAGCTCTCGTACGACGAGCAGGTGGAGAAGCTCCGCCTCGTGGTGGAGGTCGCAGCCGATGTCTGGGGCTAGCGGCGCGCGCACGGTTCGCGACGCGACGTTCGACCTCTTCCGCCGGCGCGGCCTGACGACGCTCTTCGCGAACCCGGGCTCGACCGAGATCCCGTTCCTCACCGGCATGCCGGACGACCTCGAGTTCGTGCTCGGCCTGCACGAGGGCTCCGTGGTCGGGATGGCCTCGGGCTACGCGATCGGCCGCGACGAGCCCGCGCTCGTCCTCCTGCACACGACGGCGGGCCTCGGCAACGCGGTCGGCGCGCTCGCGACCGCGCGCGTGAACCGGGCGCCGCTCGTCGTCGTGGTCGGCCAGCAGGACCGGCGGCACCTCTCGTTCGACCCGTTCCTCGCCGGCCGGCTCGACGGTCTCGCGGGCGAGTATCCGGTCCGGGTCGAGCAGCCCGCCCGCGCCCAGGACGTGCCGGCGGCGCTCGAGCGCGCCTACCACGCGGCGGCCACGGTGCGCGGGCCCGCGCTCGTGATCGTGCCGATGGACGACTGGGAGGAGCCCGCGGACGAGGAGCGCGAGCCGGCGGCCGCGCTCGGCCCCGTCCTCCGCTCGGCGGCCCCCGACCCGGCGGCGGTCGACGCGCTCGCGGCCTTCCTCGCCGGCGCGGCGAGACCGGCCCTCGTCGTCGGCGCCGGCGCGGACGACCCGGCCGCGTGGGCGGCCCTCGTCGAGGTCGCGGAGCGGCTCGTCGCACCCGTCTTCCAGGAGGCGTTCGGTGCGCGCGCGGGGTTCCCGCACGACCACCGGCTGTTCGCAGGCGTCCTGCCCGCCGACCGGGCGCAGCTCCGCGCGACGCTCGCGCCCTACGACGCCGTCCTCGTCGTCGGCGCGCCCGCGTTCCGCCAGGCGGCCTACGCGCCCGGCAGCCTGACCGAGGCGGGCACGCGGCTCGCGCTCGTCTCCGACGATCCGGAGGAGATCTACCGCAGCCCCGTCCAGGTCGCGGTGCTCGCGCCCCCCGCAGGGGTTTGCCGCGAGCTCGCCGGCCGGCTGCCGCAACGTGACACCGCGCCCCCCGAGCTGCCCGCCCGGGCGCCCGCGCCCGTGCCGCCCGCGGCCGGCGAGCGGCTCCGCGCGAGCCATGTCCTCGCCGCGCTCGCCGAGCGGCTGCCCCGCGACGCGATCGTGGTCGAGGAGTCGCCGGTCGACCGGCCGGAGATCCAGCAGCGGCTGCAGGCCCGCGAGCCGCTCGGCTACCTGAGCGCGGCGCAGGGCGGTCTCGGCTTCGCGATCCCGGCGGCGGCCGGCCTGCGCATGGCGCTGCCGCAGCGGCCGGTGGTCGCGATCGTCGGCGACGGCTCCGCGATCTACCAGGTGCAGGGGCTGTGGAGCGCCGCCCGGTACAAGGCCGGCCCGCTGTACGTGATCCTCGCCAACGGCGGCTACACGATCATGGACCGGCTCGCCGAGCGCCACGGCGGCGTCGGCCCGTGGCCGGGCTTCGAGGAGCTCCAGCTCTCGACGATCGCGCGCAGCTTCGGCTGCGAGGCGCGCCGGATCGCGACCCCCGAGGAGCTCGGGTCGGCCCTGGACGAGGTGGTGCCGACGCTCGCGAGCCGCACCTCGCCGCTCCTGCTCGACGTCGAGATCGCGCCGACGACGTACGGCTCCTGACCCGGCGCCGGCGCCCAGGACGTCGCGGCGGCCGCCGGCAAGAGCTCGTCCAGCTCCGTCGCGGCCGGGCGCTACCGCGTGCGGCCGGCCGGACGCGACGATCGCGGCCGGCGGCGCCCAGGCAAAACCCACTTGCAAAACAGGGCTTTCTTCCTGCAAATCGGGGAATCGTCGCGAGGCGATCGGACGCGGCCGGCGGATCCCCGGCCCCGGCGAGCGGCGCGCACCTCGGCCGGCGGGACCGCGAGGGGTCCAGCCGTTCGCGTTCGGTTTTGGACTTGCATCGGCGCGCCCGACCCACTAAAGATTGCGCTCTCGGCATTCCATCGGTCAGGTTGCGGGATGTCCGGTCAGACCGGATCACCCAGTCAGAGCTCCACAAGCGGAGGAGAAAGGGAGGAGCGCATGAAGTTTCGGAGGGCACTCATTCACAGGCGTGCTCGCCGCCCTGCTCGGGGCGGCAATGATCGCCACGAGTGCAGGTGCGGCTTCGTCGGCGGCCCCGATCGGCAAGGGGAAGCAGGGCGCGGCCGGCGTCTGCGGCATGGGCAACGGCAAGAAGGCCAAGGGGGCGCCGATCATCATCGACGGCCTCGACATGCTGATCCCGGGCGTCGACTTCACGACGGTCGGCAAGACGGCCGCCGCGTACTTCGCCTGCGTCAACGACAACGGCGGCATCAACGGCCGCCCGGTCAAGTACACGCTCTACAGCGAGGCGCTCGACCCGAACCAGGAGAAGGCGCTCGCGAAGAAGATGATCGAGAGCGACAAGGCTGTCGGCATCGTCGGTAACACGAGCTTCGCCGAGTGCGGCACGAACTGGAAGTACTACAAGAGCAAGGGCTACGTCGTGATCGGCGCCGGCGTGCAGGCGGAGTGCTACAGCACCCCGTCCTTCGCCGAGGTGAACGCCGGCCCGCGCTACTCGAACGTCGGCGCGGCGCAGGCGCTCATCAAGGCCGGTGCGAAGAAGCTCGCGATCGCCTCGCCGGACACGATCTCGGCGTACGCGGACGGCGGGCCTGCCCTGGTCGCCCAGAAGGCGGGCATCCCGGTCAAGGTCTTCCCGACGCATCTGCCGGTCACCGACGCGACCTCGCAGCTGCTCCAGATGTACCAGTTCGCCGGGAACGGCGGCGGCATCCTGATCGACTTCACCCCCGACACGGCCCCGGCGTTCATGAAGGCCGCCGAGGCGCAGGGGATCGTCGACAAGGTCATGTGGGGCTCGTCGACCCCGATCGCGAACACGTTCATGGCCGGGCAGTTCTCGCCGGCGTTCGACGGCCACCTCTGGATCGACAACGAGTTCTCGAACGTCGACCCGAGCGTCGGACCCGACTCGGCCCTGATGTTCAAGATCCTGGCGAAGTACGCCAAGTCGATCGCCCCGCAGGCGTTCGCGCAGATGGGCTTCCTCGACGCGAAGTTCGCGACGGACGGCGCTCCTCAGCATCAAGGGGCCGATCACCGCGAAGTCGTACAACACGGCCGTCAAGAAGCTGAAGAACCAGCGGACGGACATGCTCTGCAAGCCGTTCTACGTGGGCGGCCTGCCGTACCACATCCCGAACAACTCGAACATCATCGTCGACTACAAGAACGGCAAGGTCATCCAGAAGAGCAAGTGCACCGAGTTCGAGGCAGTCGACGCGTCGATCGCCCAGACGCGCGTCTGGGAGAAGAAGTTCCACCTCATCGGCAAGTAGCCGAAGCAAGAGACAGAATCACGTGAATGACGATCAGGGTGTCCGGAGGCTTCGATGACTGACGTGCTCGCGCTGAGCGTGTTCGGCGTGGACTGGCAGTTCGTCAAGCCGTTCATCGTGATCGGCCTGGCGTTCGGGGGCGTGTATGCGCTCTCGGGCGTCGGGCTGGTCGTCCTGTACCGGGCAACCGGGGTGCTGAACGTCGCGTTCGGCGCCATCGGAGCCGCCGGCGCCCTGATCGCCTACTACCTGCTCAACCACACGAGCACGCCCGACTGGCTCGCGTTCTCGATCTGCGTGCTCTTCGGCGGGGTCGTCAACCTCGCCTACGGCATGATCTTCGGCCCCGCCTTCGCGCGGCGCGACCCGCTCGTGAAGATGATGGGGACGCTCGGGCTCGCCCTCGTCCTGCTCGGGCTGATGGCGTGGCGGGCGCCGGCCGGCGGCGCGTTCGCGCGCTTCCTGCCGCTGCCGAGCTCGCAGCACCACTACTCGATCGCCGGCACGAACGTGAACCTGACGCAGATCATCTCGGTCGGCGTCGCGCTCGCGATCACGGCGGGCGTCACGGTCTTCCTGCGCGTGACGAGCCTCGGCACGGCGATGCGGGCGCTCGCGAACGACCGCGAGATCACCGCGACGCTCGGCGTGCCCGGTGCGGCGCGTCGAGGCGGCGGCCTGGTTCGGCTCCGGGATCGCGTGCGGCGCGGCGGGCCTCGTGCTCCCCGACCTGCTCACCTCGCTCGACTACGCGGCGCTGACGTTCCTCGTGATCTCGTCGCTCGCCGCGGCGCTGATCGGCCGGCTCCGCTCGCTCTGGGCGACGTTCTTCGGCGGGATGGCGGTCGGCCTCGCGCAGTCCGTGCTCACCCCGTACCAGTCGGTCTCCGCGTACCGGTCGTCGGCGCCGTTCGTGCTCGCGATCGCGGCGCTGCTCGTGCTCTCGCGCCGGCGCGTCGTCACCATCTCGCGGACAGCGGGCTAGCGTGAGCGAGACGACGGCACCGAGCGCCGCTGCGGCGCGCGCCCTGCGCGGCCTCGACCGCGGCACCGCGATCCGCGGCGTGGCCATCGTGGCGCTCTTCCTCTTCGCGCTGCTCGCCCTGCCGACGCTCGTCGGCGCCGACTGGCTGACGACCTTCGCGAGCGTCTCGATCTACTCGATCGTCGCGCTCAGCTTCGGCATCCTCTACGGCCGCGTCGGGATGATCTCGCTCGGCCAGGTCGCGCTGCTGACGGTCGGCTGCTGGGTCGGGGCGCGGATCGCGTACGGGACGTCGCTGCCGTTCCCGATCGTGCTGCTCGCGGCGGGCGCGATCACGATGGTGATCGGCGTGCTCGTCGGGCTGCCGTCGCTGCGGCTCTCGGGCCTCTACCTGGCGCTGATCACGCTCATGTTCGCGGGCGCGGTCACGGTCGTCCTCTCGGTCACCGACTTCCCGAACGGCGGCGGCGGCTTCATGGGCCGCTTCGGAACCGGGGCGCTGACGACGACGCACGCCGCCGGTGCGGCGGCCCTCGATGGCGGTCGGCGACACGGCGTTCTACCGCTACATCGTCGTCGTCACGGCGATCATGTTCCTGCTCGCGCTGCTCCACGTCTCGGGCAAGCCGGGCCGCGCGTGGGCGTCGATCCGCGAGAGCGAGCCGGCCGCGATGGCCGCCGGCGTGAACATCACGCTCTACAAGATGTGGGCGTTCGCGCTCGCCTCCTTCATCACCGGCGTCGCCGGCTGCCTGCTCGCGGCGCAGGTCGGCGTGCCGCGCGCGATCACCTTCCAGACGCAGGACTCGCTGACGCTCGCCGCGACCGCGCTGATCGGCGGCATCTTCAGCCTCTGGGGCGCGATCGTCGCCGGCATCTTCAACCAGCTGCTGCCGTTCCTCTTCCAGGCGCAGTGGGGCGTGAACTCGAACTTCCTCCTGATCATCTTCGGCGCCGGCCTGCTCCAGGTGCTGCTGACCGCGCCCGGCGGGCTCGTCGACCAGTTCCCGAAGGACATGGCGAACCTCGGGCGGCTCCTCTTCCGCGGCGTCCGCGCGCTGCTCTCGAGCCGGGAGAAGGCATCGTGATCGAGGTCACGGACCTCACCGTCCACTTCGCGGGCATCACCCCGATCGACGGCATGAGCGTGTCCTTCCCCGGCGGCACGTGCGGCCTGATCGGGCCGAACGGCGCCGGCAAGACGACCTTCTTCAACGTCCTCAGCGGCTTCGTCAAGCCGGCCGCCGGCGCGATCTCCGCCTTCGGCGAGGACCTGCTGAGCATGGCCGACTTCCGGCGGGCCCGCTGGGGCCTGCGCCGGACGTTCCAGACGGAGATGGCGATCGAGAAGCTCTCCGTCTTCGACAACGTCGCGATGATCCACGAGCACTCCGGCGCGAAGCGCTCGTCGCGGCAGGCCGACGTGCTCGCCGCGATCGACTTCGTCGGCCTCGCAGGCCTCGCCGCAGGGCGAAGGCGGGCACGCTCAACGCCGGCGACCGCCGCCTGCTCGAGGTCGCGCGCGCCGTCGTCGGCAGCCCTCGCGTCGTGCTCCTCGACGAGCCGGCGGCCGGCCTGCCGGACGAGGAGACCGAGCACCTCAGCACGGTGATCCAGAAGATCCCGGAGCGTTCGGCGCCCTGACGATCCTCGTCGACCACGACATGAGCCTCGTCTCGGACTGCTGCACGACCGCCGCCGTGCTCGACTTCGGCAAGCTGATCGCGTTCGGCCCGACCGCCGACGTGCTGCGCGACGAGCACGTGATCAAGGCGTACCTCGGCACCGAGGAGGACGTGTGAGCGACACGACGCTCCGTCTCGAGGGGCTCTGCGTCTCGCGCGGCCGCCCGGTCGTGCAGGACGTGTCGATCGACATCCCGTCGCACGGCGTCACGGCGCTGCTCGGCCCGAACGGCGCCGGCAAGTCGTCGCTCGTGCTCGCCGTCGGCGGCGTGCTGCGCCCGACCGCCGGCCGGGTGCTGCTCGGCGACGAGGACCTCGCCCGGCGCCGGCCGGAGCCGATCCGCCGCGCCGGCGTCGCGATCGTCCCCGAGGGCCGGCGGCTCCTCGGCGAGCTCACCGTGGAGGACAACCTCCGCGTCGCGACCTACGCGCTGAGCCGCTCCCAGGCGCGCGAGGGCATCGAGTACGCGCTCGAGCTGTTCCCGTCGCTCGAGCGGCGCTGGAAGGCGATGGCACGCGCGCTCTCGGGCGGCGAGCAGCAGATGGTCGTGCTCGCCCAGGCGCTCGTCTCGCAGCCGAAGTTCATCCTCGTCGACGAGCTCTCGCTCGGGCTCGCGCCCGTGATCGTCAAGCGCCTCGTGCCGACGCTGCAGAGCGTCGCCGAGGCGGGCACCGGCATCCTCCTGATCGAGCAGTTCGCGCACGTCGCGCTCGCCCTCGCGCAGACCGCGTACGTCCTCGAGGGCGGCCGGATCCGCGACCACGGCACCGCGCAGGAGCTGCGGGACAACCCGGAGCGGCTCCACTCGGCGTACCTGCTCCGCGAGCACGACGACAAGGTCGACGCGCTCACCGAGGGGAGCGAGTGACGACACTCGACGAGGCCCGCGCCGGCGCCGTCGAGGCGCTCTGCGAGCTGCTCGTCCCCGGCTCGAGCGGCGTCGGGCCCGTGGTCTACGTCGACGCCGCGCTGGCGGGGATGCCGCCCGGGCTGCAGGCGTTCGCGCTCGCGGCGATCGACACGCTCGCCCCGGCGGCCGCGGCCGGGACCGAGGCGCTCGCCGAGCACGAGCGGACGCCCGAGTTCGCGTTCGTCCGGGCGCTCGCGATCGAGGCGTACTACAGCGACTTCGTCGCTCCGGGCCGGGACGCGCCCGGCGCCTACGCCGACATCGACTTCAACTCGCCGCTCGCCACCCGCGTCGCGAAGGACTGGTCGTTCCTGGGGATCGCGTGAAGAGACGCAGTTCGACGTCGTCGTCGTCGGCTCCGGCGCCGGCGGAGGCGTCATCGCCGGCGAGCTCTCGCAGCGCGGGCCGCGACGTCCTGCTGCTCGAGGCCGGCCCGCACCTCACCGCCGCGGACTTCACGCGCTGGGAGGCGAAGGCGAACCACGACATCTGGTGGCCGCTGCGCCTCGCGCCGCTCCCCGACGGGGACGTCGTCGCGCTCCTCGGCGGCCGCTGCGTCGGCGGCACGACCACGATCAACACGAAGGTCGCGCTCCGCGCCGACGAGCACGACCTCGCGAAGTGGCATGCCGCGACCGGGCTCACGAACGAGCGCGGCGAGCCGTTCACGCCCGCCGACCTCGCCCCGTACTACGCCCGCGTCGAGCAGGTGCTCGGCGTGCGCGAGCGGACCGACTGGCCGCAGAGCGTGCACACCGTCGAGGCCGCGTTCCGCGAGCTCGGCGCCCCGCTCGAGGCGGTGACCGCGTACACCGACGCGAACTGCCAGAAGTGCGGCTCCTGCCTGCAGGGCTGCCCGACGAACGCCGGCAAGTCGACGATGAACACGTACATCGCCGACGCGCTCGCGCGCAACGCGCTCGAGCTGCGCGCGAACGCGGCCGTCGAGCGCGTGCTCGTCGAGGACGGCCGCGGCGACCGGCGTCGAGTACGTCGACGAGGCGGGCGAGCGCCACGTCGTGCGCGCGGGCGTCGTGGTCGTCGCCGGCGGCGCGCTCAACACGCCGCAGCTGCTCCTGCGCTCCGGCCTGCGCAACCCGGCGATCGGGCGCAATCTCGGGCTGCATCCGGTGCGCCTCGTCTACGGCCTCTTCGACGAGCCGCAGGACGCGCACATGGTCTACCCGATCACCGCCCACTGCATGGCGCACCAGCACGACGAGGACGGCGGCTTCGTGATCGAGGCGACGACGATCCAGGACCCGATCGCGTTCGCGACCACGCTGCGCGACGAGAACGGCCCGTTCTGGGGGCAGCGCCTCGTCGACGCCGTGCGCAGGTTCCGCCACTGGAACGGCGTGCTCGCGATGGTCAACGACGAGAACAACGCCTCCGTCGTCGCTCGACGAGAACGGCAACGAGCAGTTCTCGATCGACTTCCAGCCCGTCGAGCACGAGCGGCTCGACGCGGCGCTCGACTTCAGCCGCCGGGTGCTCGAGGCGGCCGGCGCGACGCAGGTCGCCTGGACCGGGATCGCGTCCACGCACGTCCAGGGCAGCTGCCGGATGGGCGACGACCCGGCGCGCTCGGCGGTCGACCGCAACGGCGAGTCGCACGAGGTGCGCGGCCTCTACGTCGGCGACGGCTCGCTCGTGCCGCAGACGCTCTCCGTCAACCCGTCGCTGACGATCATGGCGCTCGCGACGCGGCTCGCCGAGCACCTCGACGCCGACGCGGCCGGCTACCTCGCCGGCCGCGCGCGCCGCCGCATGAAAGCCGCGCTCCTCGGCGAGTACCACCGGCCGCTCGAGCTGATCGAGCGGCCCGAGCCCGAGCCGGCCGGGCCGCGCGACGTCGTCGTCCGGATCGGCGGCGCGGGCGTCTGCGCGACCGACCTGCACGCGAAGGAGGGCCTGATGGAGCCGGCCGGCCTGACGCTGCCGGTCGTGCTCGGCCACGAGAACGCGGGCTGGGTGCACGCCGTCGGCGACGGCGTCACCGCGGCGAAGGTCGGCGACGCCGTGCTCGTCTATCCCGCCGTACAGCTGCGGCCTCTGCGTGCCGTGCCGGCGCGGCCTCGACATGCACTGCGAGCGGCACGAGTTCACCGGCCTGACGCGCGACGGCGGCTTCGCCGAGTACGTGCTCGTCGACGAGCGCTCGCTGCTGCCGCTGCCGCCCGGCGTCGAGCCGGCCGCGGTCGCGCCGCACGCCGACGCGGGCATCACCGCCTACCACGCCGTGAAGAAGCTCCTGCCGCGGCTCGAGCCGGGGACGACGACGGCGGTGATCGGCGTCGGCGGCGTCGGCCACATCGCGCTCCAGCTCGTCCGCGTGCTCGGCGGCGGCGCGGTGATCGCGATCGACACCGACGAGCGGCGCCGCGCGGCTCGCGCGCGAGCTCGGCGCCGACGAGGTGCTCGGCGACGCAGGACGACGTCGTCGGCGCGGTGCGCGAGCTGACGGGCGGCGCCGGCGCAGACGTCGTGCTCGACTTCGTCGCCACCGACGCGACCCACGCCGCCTGGCTCGCGATGCTCGCGCGGCGCGGCCTCTACTCGACCGTCGGCTACGGCGGCCACGTCTCCGTGCCCTCGGTCGCGCTCGTCGTCGGCGAGCAGGCGGTCGCCGGCAACCTCGTCGGCAGCTGGATCGACCTCTGGGAGCTGCTCCAGCTGCACGGGCGCGGCGACGTCGAGCTGCGCACCGAGACGCATCCGCTCGACGAGGTGAACGACGTGCTCGACCGGCTGCGCGAGGGCGAGATCACGGGACGCGCCGTCCTCGTCCCGTGACGGCCGCGCTCCGGAGCGCCGTGCCCCTAGGGCGAGACCATCACCTTGATCGTCGCGTCCTTGTCGCACTGGAGCTCGAACGCGGCCGGCAGGTCGGCGAGCTCGGCCCGGTGCGTGACGAGCGGCGCGCCGGCCGCCCGGCCCGAGCGCAGCAGCTCGACCGCCTCGGCGAAGTCCTCGGGCGTGACCATCACGCTCGCGACCATCGTCAGCTCCTTGTGGATGAAGAGCATCGTCTCGATCGTCGCCGGCGCGTCGTAGAGCGCGACGATCACGACCGTGCCGGCCGGGCGCACGAGCTCGATCGAGCCCTGCACGAGCGCCGGCACGCCGGTGCACTCGAAGACGAGGTCGAGCTCGCGGTCGCCGAGCTCGGCGCGCACGGCCGCGGCGGTGTCGCGGCCGTCGAGCGCGACGATCCCGAGCTCGCGGGCGCGGCTGCGGCGCAGCTCCGAGAGGTCGACGCCGAGCACCGGCTCGACCCCGTACGCGCGCAGCACCTGCGCGACGTGGAGGCCGATCGTGCCGAGCCCGTAGACGAGCGCGGTCTGCCCCGGCCGGGCGCCGGAGCGGCGGACGGCGTGGACGGCGATCCCGAGCGGCTCCACGAGCGCGCCGTCCTCGAAGGACAGCTCCTCGGGCAGCGCGTGCACGTTGACGCCGAGCCGCGCGTTCGGGATCCGCACCCGGTCGGCGAACGCGCCCGGCAGGCCGAAGCCGATCCCGGTCTCGTGCATGTGCTCGCAGAGGTGCCCGTTGCCCTCGCGGCAGCGGCGGCAGTCGCCGCACGGCTGGATCGGGATCCCGGTGACGCGGTCGCCGGGCGCGATGCCCGCCACCTCGGCGCCGACCGAGACCACCTCGCCGGAGAACTCGTGGCCGAGCACCTGGCCGACCTCGACGAGCGCGCCCTCGAGGTACGTGTGCAGGTCGGAGCCGCAGATGCCGCACGCCTTCACGTCGAGAACGACGTCGCGCGGCCCCGCGGCCGGCTCCGCCATCTCCTCCACCACGATCGAGCGGACGCCCCTGAAGACCCCGACGCGCATCCGCAGGAGCCTACGGCATGAGCAGTCGCGCGGAGCCAGACCCGGGGACGTGCTCTGGGAGCCGCCCGCCGACGCGCGGGAGCGGTTCGAGGTCGGCCGCTACCTCGCCTGGCTCGAGGCCGAGCGCGGCCTCGTCCTCGCCGGCTACGACGAGCTCTGCCGCTGGTCGGTCGACGGACCTCGAGGGGTTCTGGGGCTCGCTCTGGGACTTCTTCGAGATCCGCGCCCACGCGCCGTACGAGCGCGTGCTCGGCTCGCGCGAGATGCCCGGCGCGGAGTGGTTCCCGGGCGCGCGGCTGAACTACGCCGAGCACCTGCTCGGCCGCGACGAGGACGCCGACGCGGTCGCGGTCGTCGCCCGCTCGCAGTCGCGCGACCCGCTGGAGCTGACGTTCGGCGACCTCCGCGACCAGGTCGCGCGCGCCCGCGCCGGGCTCCAGCGGCTCGGCGTCGGCCCCGGCGACCGCGTCGTCGCCTACCTCCCGAACATCCCCGAGACGCTCGTCGCCTTCGCCGCGGCCGCGAGCCTCGGCGCGGTCTGGGCGACGTGCCCGCCCGAGTTCGGCGCGCGCAGCGTCCTCGACCGGCTCGGCCAGCTCGAGCCGGCCGTCCTGCTCGCCGTCGCCGGCTACCGCTGCGGCGACCGCCTCGTCGACCGCCGCGAGCAGGTGGCCGAGGTGCGCGCGCAGCTGCCGAGCCTCCGGCACGTCGTCCACGTCCCCTACGCGGGCGGCGACGGCGACGCGCTCCCGGACACGCGTCTCCTGGGACGAGCTGCTGGCCGAGCCGGGCCCGCTCGAGTTCGACCCGGTGCCGTTCGCGCACCCGCTCTACGTCCTCTTCTCGTCGGGCACGACCGGCCTGCCGAAGCCGATCGTCCACGGGCACGGCGGCATCCTGCTCGAGCACCTGAAGAACCACGCGCTGAGCTGGGACCTGCGCCCCGGCGACCGGCTGCTGTGGTTCACGACGACGGCGTGGATGATGTGGAACGCGCTCGTCTCGACGCTGCTCGTGCGCGCGTCGATCGTGATGATCGACGGCAACCCGGGCTGGCCCGACCTCTCGTTCCAGTGGCGGCTCGCCGAGGAGACGCGCGCGACGATGCTCGGCCTCAGCCCCGCGTTCACGATGGCCTGCCGCAAGGAGGGGCTCGAGCCGGGGCGGGACTTCGACCTCTCCTCGATCCGCACCGTCGGCGCCGCCGGCTCGCCGCTCCCGGTCGAGGGGTTCGAGTGGATCTACGAGCAGCTCGGCGCCGACGTGCTCCTGAACGTCGGCAGCGGCGGCACCGACGTCTGCACCGGGATCGTGCAGGGCTACCCGCTGCTGCCGGTCTACGCGGGCGAGATGGCCGGGCGCTGCCTCGGCGTCGACACGGCCGCGTTCTCGGAGGCAGGGCGAGCCGGTCGTCGGCGAGCTCGGCGAGCTCGTGATCCGGCGGCCGATGCCGTCGATGCCGGTCGGCTTCTGGAACGACGCCGACGGCTCGCGCTACCGCGCCGCGTACTTCGACCACTACCCCGGCGTCTGGCGGCACGGCGACTGGATCCTGTTCACGCGAGCGCGGCAGCTCGATGATCACCGGCCGCTCCGACGCGACGCTGAACCGCGGCGGCGTCCGGCTCGGCACGAGCGAGCTGTACAGCGTCGTCGAGGAGTTCGACGAGGTGCTCGACAGCCTCGTCGTCCACCTCGAGGAGGGCGACGAGCTGCTGCTGTTCGTCGTGCTCCGCGACGGGGTCGAGCTCGAGGGCGGCCTGCGCGACCGGATCGCGGACGCGCTCCGCACCGGCCTCTCGCCGCGGCACCGGCCCGACGCGATCGTCGCCGTGCCCGCGATCCCGCGCACGCTGACCGGCAAGAAGCTCGAGCTGCCGGTCAAGCGCATCCTCACCGGCACCGCGGTCGCCGAGGTCGTCAGCGCCGGCGCCCTCGTCGACCCCGACCTCGATCGAGCCGTTCGCCGCGTACGCGCGCGAGCGCGCAAACCCCCAGGACAAGGAGAGCGAGCATGGCTGACAAGCCCGTCGTCGTCTACGGCGCGAGCGGCTTCTCGGGCCGCCTGATCGTCGAGTTCCTGCGCGAGTACAACGTCCCGTTCGTCGCCGCCGGCCGCGACCGCGCGCGGCTCGAGGAGGTGCTCGACCACGTGCCCGGCATCGGCACCGCCGACTACGAGATCGTCGAGGTCGGGCACTCGGTGGCCGAGCTGACCGAGCTCTTCGAGGGCGCGAAGGTCGTCTGCAACACCGTCGGCCCGTGCATCTACTACGGCGACACGGTGATCGAGGCGTGCCTCGCGGCCGGCTGCCACTACATCGACACGGGCGGCGAGACGCCGTGGGTGAAGAGCGTCCGCGAGAACTGGCACGCGAAGTTCGCCGAGGCCGGGCTGCTCGTCGCGCCGGCGACCGCGTACATGTCCGCGACGGCCGAGATCGCGATCCGCGTCGCGCAGGAGCACGCGCCCGGGATCGACACGATCGACGTGCTCTCGATGTTCATGGGCATGCCGACGTACGGCTCGACGCAGACGATCTTCGGCCAGCTCCAGTGGGAGTCGATCTACCTCCAGGAGAACGAGTACGTCGAGTGGCCGCCGGTGACGACGATCGAGGCGCTGATCCCGGGCGAGTTCCGGACGCGGCTCGCGCTGCCGTGGGGCGGCTTCCCGCACCCGGTCTGGTTCAAGGACGACCCGCGGATCGCGAACGTGTACGCGTTCGGCGGCCTGCTCGACCGCGCGCTGATGGAGAACGTCGTCGCCGGCCAGCGCGACTACCAGGAGAAGATCCGGCCGCTGCCGGCCGAGCAGCAGAAGGCAGATCCTGGCCGGGATCGCCGACTCGCTCCAGGCGGGCATGCCGCCGCGCGAGAACCGCCGCCGCCAGCGGACGATCGACGTCGTCTCCGGCCGCGGCAGCCTCGACTCGGTCCAGGTCGTCGTCCACGGCCAGGGCGCCTACCTCCAGACCGGGCTGATCCAGGCGTTCGCGGCGCACCACCTCGTGTTCCAGCCGCCGCACGCGACCGGCTTCGCGTCGCCGTGCTCGGCGTTCGGCCACCGGGAGCTGCGGGCGGCGCTCGAGGCGTACGGGTTCATCCGGCTGCAGGTGGTGGCGTGACGGAGGAGCCGCGGCTCCACCACGTCCTCGTGCTCACCGACGACCTCGAGGCGACGCGCGCGTTCTACTGCGACGCGCTCGGCTTCGAGGTCGTCGAGCGCCCGCCGCTTCCGTTCCCCGGGCTTCTGGCTCTACGCTCGGCGGCGATCCGTGCGTGCACGTCGCCGAGCGCGGCCGCCTACGAGGCGTGGACGGCCGGGATCGGGCTCGCGCCCGTGGCAGGCCCGGCCGACCACGTCGCGTTCCGGCGCGAGGGCTACGACGCGCTCGCGGCGCGGCTCGCGGCGGCCGGGGTCGAGGCGGTCCGCGAACGAGGTGCCGGGCGCTTTCCGGCAGCTCTTCGTCACCGATCCGAACGGCCTCCGAGTCGAGCTGAACGTCCCCGAGCGCTAGCTGGTCGCCGGAATCGACCCGATCGCGCCGGCCGCACGCGGCAAGACAGGAGCAAAGTCCTGAGCCGGTCTCCGGCTCCCCCGTCCAAGCCGCCCGCCGCGCAGCAGTCGGCGAACTTGTCGGCGAGTGCGGCGTCGGTGAGCGGAAGACGGGCATCGCCCTCCGTGACGTCGATCCGGCACTCTCCTCCACCTGCGACCCGCAGCACGGCGTAGCCGTCCGCGTACGTCTCCGGTCCGACAGGCGGAACGTCGCTCTCGCGGACGCGGATCCGCTCCAGCAGCGAGCGGACGGCACGATCGCCCAATGCACCGTCCGTGAAGTGCTCCAGGCGGACGCCGCCGTGGATCAGCGCGACCGACACGACGTACTCCATGCTGAATCTCGCCTCTGTCGGTGTCGCCGGCAGCCCGGGCAGGAGCGGCCGTAGCCCTCCCGGCTCGACGACGACCTCCACCTCCTCCGGCGGTCCCGCGGCCAGCCCGGGCCGGAGCCGGAGGGCCGCGTCGATCGCCCGGTGGGTCGCGTAGCACGCCGCGTAGCGTTTGAGTGCCCAGTCGTCCGGCCAGGCGAGCCGCCAATGCTCGAGGGCGCCGCCGAGATCGGCGACCGCGGCCGGGTCGCCGTAGAGCGCGAAGAAGCCATGCTCCACGTCGAGCGCCATCCGGTTGGCGGTGAGCCCGTCGGCGGCCAGCGTGACGGCGACCAGCGCGTCACGGGCGGCGGCCCCGGCGTGCAGGGGCTTCGTCATCGTTCCGAAGTTCGCGCGGCTTCCCGCGGCGAGGGACGTCGCGACGCCGAGCGCGTTCCGCGTCGTGCTCTCGTCGAGCCCGCGCAGGGCCGCGAGCGCGGCGACGGCCGCGAGCCGGCCCACGGTCGACGTCGTGTGCCAGCCTCGCCGGTAGTGCTCCGCGGCCGGGAGCGCCTGCGCGACGCCGCGGAACACCGCCGCACCGACGTCGTGCGCGGCGACGAGCGCCGAGCCGTCGACGTCCAGCTCCTCGGCCTGGGCGAGCAACGCGGGCAGCAGGACGACGCTCGGGTGCATGGCGGTGCCGGGCGAGACGTCGTCCCAGTCGAGGGCGTGAGCCGCGGTGCCGTTCACGAACGCGGCGAGCGAGGCCCCCGTCTGCTCGCCGGTCGTCCAGACGGTCGACCGGCCGATGCTGCGCTCGCGCTCGAGCCAGCGGCCGAGGATCGCGTCGAGCGGCGAGCCGGTCGCCGCGAGCGCACAGCCGACGGTGTCGACAAGCGCGCGGCCGAGATGGTCGGCATGCGCCGCGGGAGGCTCGTGCGCCGCGCAGGCGAAGGCAGCGATCTGCCCGGTCGCGTCGCTCATCCGACCACGACTCCAGTAGCGTCGCGAGGTCGCCTCGGGCGGGCGGGCCGCCGGGAGTCCCCAGGACGAGCGGGTCGTCGAGGACCGCGTCCGCGATCCGGTCGACGTCGATGCTCTCGATTCCGAGCTCGCGCAGGCGGCGCGGGAGACCGAGGCGCCGCACGAGCTCCTCGATCGCGCCGGCGGCGTCGCTCGCCCCCAGCGCACGCGCCAACTCCTCGACCTCGCGCGGGACGAGCGGTGCGACGAAACGGATCGCGTCGGGCAGGACGACGCACGAGGCCACGCCGTGAGGAATGCCGAGGGCCGCCCCGAGCTGATGGCCGACGGCGTGCGAGAGCCCGAGCGTGCCGGCCGAGAGGCCGAGGTACGACAGCCAGGCGGCTGCCTGCCCGCGCGCGCGGACCGACTCGTCGCCGGGTGCCTCGAGCGCCCCGGTCAGGCAGTCGCGGAGCAGGACGATCGCGGAGCGGCTTGCCTCCCCGACGAGCAGGGACGTGCGCGGCGAGAGGAATGTCTCGACCGCATGGTCGAGCGCACGCACGCCCGTCATCGCCCACGTGGCGGCCGGAGTGCGCGTGGCGAGCGCCGGATCGAGCAGCACGCCGGCGCAGGCGAGGGCCAGGGCGGCGAACAGCTCCTTCCGGCCGGTCCACGGGCAGGTGGCGGCGCCGCCGTCGCTGAACTCCGCCGCGGACAGCGTCGTCGGGATCGCGACATGCGGCAGCGCGCCGGCGCCGTGGGCCGGGAAGCTCGGCCCGTCCGGGCCGACGACGACTCGCAGCTCGTGGAGCTCGGCGGGGTCGCCGACCTCCTCTCCGAGACAGAGCGCGGCGATCCTCGCCGTGTCGATTGCGCTCCCGCCCCCGAGGCTGACAACCGCATCGACATCCTCCCGCGAGCCCGCGGCTGCGGCCGCGAGCACAGTGTCGTACGGCGTGTGCCGGCGGACGTCGGAGAAGACGGCGCCAAGCCGGCCGTCCGCGGCCGCGCCCAGCCGCTCCACGAGCGCCGCGTCGCGTGCCGCCGAGGGCGTGACGACGGCGAGACAGCGCCGCGCGCCGATCGCGTCGAGCGCGTCGCCGAGCCGGTCCAGGCAGCCGCCGCCGGACCACACGGCGCCGGTCGCCGGGTAGCGGAACGGAGCGGCCGCGGCGCTCACGCCAGCTTCACGCAGACGTTCTTCAGCTGCGAGTAGGAGGCGAGCGCCTCGACCCCCTTCTCGCGGCCGAACCCGCTGCCCTTCCAGCCGCCGAAGGGAAGCTCGACGCCCCCGCCCGAGCCGTAGTTGTTCACGAACACCTGCCCGACCTGGAGATCCCGGGCGAGCGCGAGCGCCTCGCCGATGTCGGAGGTCCAGACGCCCGCCGCGAGGCCGAACTCGCTGTCGTTCGCGAGCTCGAGCGCGTGCTGGGCGTCGGTCACCGGGGTGATTCCGAGCACGGGCCCGAAGAGCTCGTGCCTGCTGATCGCGGCGTCCGGGTCGACGCCGTCGAGAACCGCGGGCGCGACGAAGTTGCCGCGGGCGGGCACGGTCCCCGCAGCCGGAGCGCCGCCCGCGCGAAGCCGGGCGCCGGCGCCGACCGCCTCCTCGACGGAGGCGAGGACCCGGTCGCGCTGCTCGGGCGAGATGAGCGGGCCGACCGAGACGGCCTCGTCGGTTGCGACCCCGACACGCAGCGCGCGCGCATGCTCGACGAGGCGCGCCGAGAGACGCTCGTGCAGGTCCTCGCGCACGAGCACCCGCGATCCCGCAGAGCAGGCCTGGCCGCTCGTACGGAACATCACGCCGGCGATCGCCGCCGCCGCCGGCTCGAGCTGCGACTCGTGCAGCACGATCTGCGCCGACTTCCCGCCGAGCTCGAGCGTCAGCGGCACCACCCGCCGTGCGCAGAGCGCCATCACGGCCGAGCCGACCGGACGCGAGCCGGTCAACGTGACGTGGGAGACGTGCTCGTGCGCGACCAGCGCCTCGCCGGTCGCCGCGAGCCCGTGGACGACGTTGAACGTGCCAGGCGGGAGCCCCGCCTCGACGCAGAGGCGGGCCAGCTCGGTCGCCACGAGCGGGCTCCGCTCCGACGCCTTGACGACGACTGCGTTGCCGGCCGCGAGCGCCGCGGAGACGCTGCGCGAGACCTGCTGCAGCGGGAAGTTGAACGGCACGACCACCGCGCAGACACCCCACGGCTGCCGGAGCGTGTAGTCGAGGAACCCGCTGCCGAGCGGGATCGTCTCGCCGCCGAGCTTGTCCGCGACGCCGGCGTAGAACTCGAAGTACCGCGCGGCCACCTCCGCGTCGCTGCGAGCGAGGGAGAGCGGGATTCCCGCGTCGGTGGCCTCGAGCGCCGCGAGCTCGCCCGTGCGCCCGCGAATCGCCGCTGCGATCCGAAGCAGCACGCGGCCACGCTCGCTCGGCGCCGCCGCACCCCATGCACCCGCGTACGCGGCGCCCGCGCTCTCGACCGCCTCGGCCACGAGCTCCGCTCCGGCTGCCTCCATGGCGACGAGCACCTCGCCGGTCGAAGGGTCGTGAACGTCCCACTGCTCGCCGCCGCCGCCCGAGACGACCCGGCCGCCGACGAACGCCGCGTGCGGGACGGCGGCCATCAGGCCAGCCGCGCGCGGATGTCGTCGAGGACCGGGGTGAGGAAGGACTTGAACCGGTCGGGGTTCTCGGACATCGGGAAGTGGCCGAGCCCCTCCATCAGCGTGTAGTGCGATCCCGGCACGGCGTCGTGCAGCGCGCGGCACACGGCCGGCGTGCCCGACCAGTCGTACTCGCCGCCGAGGATGTACATCGCGCACACCTGCGTGTCGATCGTCCTCGCCGTCTCGGTGACGTCGTGCTCGACGCCGTAGTAGTTCAGGTCGCCCTTGAACGCGGCGGGCGCACCCTGGCTGTAGATGAAATCGACCTCGCGGCGCAGGTTCTCCGGGCTCGTCGGCGACATCATCGTGTGCATGAGCGCCGCCTTCATCTCGTTGCCGATCCGCGGATGGAAGAACCACTCGAGCAGCTTCGCCGGCGCGGTCTGCGCGGTGTCCAGACCCGCCTCCAGGCCGATCACCGCCCGGAAGTGCTCGGGGTGGCTGATCGCGAGGTCGACCGCGAGGTGCCCGCCCATCGACGCGCCCATGTAGACGGGGCGGTGGAGCTCGAGCTCCGCGTTCAGGCCGAGCATGAAATCGAACAGGAACGAGGTCGTCAGCTTGTACTCCTCGGCCCACCATTCCTTCGTCACGGGCGGCAGCGACTTGCCGTGGTAGGGGAGGTCGGGAGCGATCAGCCGGAAGTCGCGCGTGATCTCCGGGTCCTCGAGCAGGTGGCGGTAGAGGCGGCCGTCGGTGCCGGCGGTATGCATCAGGACGAGCGGGATGCCGCTGCCCGCCTCCTCGAAGTAGACGCGGTACTCGTGCCCCTGCACCGTCATGTACAGGTAGCCGCCGCGGATCGGTGAGAGCGTCGCCATCTCGATCTCCTCCCTCTAGGCCGCGACGGACGCGTCGTTGTGGACGGAGCGCATGAGCTCGGTGACGCGGCGGAGCGCGCCGTAGTAGGCGAAGACGCTCTCGAGGTCGCCGGTGATGCGGAGCCCGTGGTGCAGCTGCGCCGGGAACAGGTCGTGGTGGAACGGCGGCGGTACCGGGGCGAGGATCTTCTCCCAGACGTCGTCGCCTGCGGCGATCTCGATCTCGAAGTCGTCGAAGATGCCTGGGGCCTCGACCACGCCGGCGGCCTCGCCGTCGCGGAGATCGAGGATGAACGCGTCGTCGCCCATCCGGTAGCGGATGCGTGTGCTCCAGAGCCGGCCGCAGAGCCGGAATTCGGGATCGTCGTTGATGGTGGTCACGAGCTTCTCCACTGCTATGCGCACAGCACGCCTCCGGGTGGTCGTGGTCAGTACGAGCGCGGCATCCCGAGCACGTTCTGGCCGATGTACGCGAGGATCAGATTCGTCGAGACGGGAGCGATCTGCTGGATGCGCGACTCGCGCCAGCTTGCCGTTCGACGTCGTACTCGACGGCGTAGCCGAAGCCGCCGTGGGTCTGCATGCACGCCTCGGCCGCATGCCAGGACGCCTCCGAGGCGAGCAGCTTCGCGATGTTCGCCTCCTCGCCGCAAGGAAGGCCCGCGTCGAAGAGCGCCGCCGCCTTCCGCACCATCATCTCGGCCGCCTCGCGTCTCGGCGTAAGCACGCGCGATCGGGAACTGGACGCCCTGGTTCTGCCCGATCGGGCGATCGAACACGACCCGCTCCGTCGGCGTAGGCGGACGCCGTCCGGATGAACCAACGCGCGTCGCCGATGCGACTCGGTGCGAGCGAGGATCCGCTCGGCGTTCATGCCGTCGAGGATCTGCTTGAAGCCCTTGCCCTCGTCACCGACGAGGCTCGACGCCGGGATCGGCACCTCGTCGATGAAGACCTCGGTCGTCGTGGTGGTTGATCATCGCCTTCGAGCGGGCGGATCTCCATGCCGTTCCGCCGCGCCTCGTGGATGTCGACGAGGAAGACCGAGAGCCCGTCAGCGTCCGCTTCTCGACCTGCTCGAGCGGCGTCGTCCGGGCGAGCAGCAGCATCAGGTCGGAGTGGAGGGCGCGCGACGTCCAGACCTTCTGGCCGGTGACGCAGGTAGCGGTCGCCGTCGCGGACAGCGCGTGTCTGAAGCCTCGTCGTGTCGGTCCCGGTCGTCGGCTCCGTGACGCCGAACGCCTGCAGCCGCAGCTCGCCCGCGGCGATCTTCGGCAGGTAGCTCGCGCCTTCTGCTCGGGGCTGCCGTGCCGCAGCAGCGTGCCCATCGTGTACATCTGCGCGTGGCCAGGCGGCCGCGTTAGCAGCCCGCCGCGTGGCATCTCCTCGAGGATCGCGCCCGCGGCGCCGGATCGGCAGACCGGCGCCGCCGTACTCCTCGGGGATCAGCGCAGCGAGGAAGCCCGTCTCGGTGAGCGCCGCGATGAACTCGTCCGGGTAGCCCTCGCGCTCGTCGAGCTCGCGCCAGTACTCGCCGGGGAAGCCGGCGCAGATCTCGCGGACGGCCTCGCGGATCTCGGTCCAGTCCTCGCCCAGCTCGACGGTCGGGACGGTCGGGGGTACGGACATCGGACTCCTCCTCAGGCGGCCGGCACGTAGTTGACGGGAAGCCCGGCGCGCGCGAGCGCGCCGTGCAGCTCCGCGGCGGGCAGGTTCCGCTCGACGATCGCGCGCACGGCGACGAGCGCCTCGAGGTCGACGCCGGTGCGCAGGCCCATCGAGTCGAGCAGGAAGACGAGGTCCTCGGTGACGATGTTGCCGGTCGCCCCGAGGGCGAACGGGCAGCCGCCGAGGCCGGCGAGCGAGGCGTCGAAGCTGCGGATGCCGCAGTCGAGCGCCGCCGTGACGTTCGCGAGCCCGAGGCCGCGCGTGTCGTGGAAGTGCGCGCCGATCGGCAGCTCGGGGCCGAGATCGTCGCGCAGGGCGCCGAAGAGCGCACGCACCTGGGACGGGTCGGCGTACCCGACGGTGTCGGCGACGAGCAGCTCGTCGGCGCCGGCCTCGGCGAGCTGCGCCGCGTAGCCGCGCACGTCGTCGACCGGGATGCGGCCTTCGTAGGAGCAGCCGAGCGCGGTCGAGATGCCCGCCTTGAGGCGCGGCCGCCGCTCGGCCGGCAGCTCGTCGCGCAGCGCGACGATGCGCCGGAAGTCGGCGATCGACTCCTCCGGCTCGCGGCGCACGTTCTCGCGGCTGTGCGTGCGGCTCGCCGACATGACGAAGTCGAGCGTGTGCGCCCCGAGCGCGAACGCCCGCTCGGCGCCACGCAGGTTCGGGACGAGCACCGTGATCGTCGGCCCCGCGAGCGCGAGCGCCGCGGCGACGACCTCGTCCGCGTCGACGAACTGCGGCATCACCTTCGCCGGCACGAGGGAGGTGACCTCGATCTCGGGGATGCCGGCGCCGGCCTCGGCCTCGATCCAGGCGATCTTCTCGGCGGTGGGCACGAAGCCGCCGACGAGCTGGAGCCCGTCGCGCAGCCCGACCTCGCAGACCTTGACGTCGAGGTCCGTCATCGCCCCGTGAACTCCGGCGGCCGCTTCTCGTTGAACGCGCGGACGCCCTCGTGACGGTCATCGGTGTCGACCAGCCGGTTGTACGCCTCGATCTCGAAGCGGTACGCCGTGTCGACGTCCATGGAGAGCCCGTAGTGGATCGACTTCTTGGCCTGCCGCGCCGAGAGCGGAGCGTTGGCGGCGATCGTGTGCGCCGTCGCGAGCGCGTCGGCGAGCGTCTCGCCCGGATCGCAGAGTCGATTGACGATGCCCCACGCGAGCGCGTCCTCGGTCGTGAACGGCGCAGCGGTGAGGATCAGCTCCTTCGCGCGACGCTCGCCGGCCGCGCGCGGCAGGAGCTGGGTGCCGCCGCCGCCCGGCATGATCCCGAGCCGCACCTCGGAGAGCCCCAGGCGCGCGCCTCGCGCGGCGTAGATGAAGTCGCAGGCGAGCGCGGTCTCGAGCCCGCCGCCGAACGCGTGCCCGTTGACGGCGGCGATCACCGGCAGCGGGCAGTTGAGGAGGGCGGTGAAGCCGCGCTCGAAGATCTCGTGCTGCGCGCGCCAGGCGGCCTCGGTCATTCCGTCGCGCTCCTTCAGGTCGCCGCCGGCGCAGAACGCACGATCGCCCGCGCCGGTGAGGACGATGCAGCGCGCCCGGTCGGGCTCGGCCGTGAGGCGCGTCCAGAGGTCGAGCAGGTCGACGCCCATCTGCGTGTTGATCGCGTTCAGCACTTCCGGCCGGTCGAGGGTGACGACGAGGACGTGCTCGCCGTCGGGCGCGACCGTCAGCGTCGGGTACTCGAAGCCGCTCATCCGGTCACGCCGCCTCGAGCGTGTTCATGGACAGCTCGCCGAGCGCCGGCGGCGCGGTCGCGGCGAGCGGCCGCTCGCCGTCGAACGAGACGGCGGGCCCGACGACCGGCTGCGACAGGCCCGGCAGCGAGCGGAGGATTCCGAGCGCGGCGATCTGCTCGTGCGCGAGCATCTGCGACACGTCCTGGACCGGCGCGCAGGGCACGCCCGCGGCCTCGAGCGCGGTCGTCCACTCGCCGCTCGTCCGCGCCGCGAGCTCCGGCTCGAGCAGCAGGTCGAGCGCGGCCGCGTTGGCGACGCGGTCGGGGTTCGTCGCGAAGCGGGCGTCCTCGGCCCAGTCGGGCCGGCCGAGCACGTCGCAGAAGCGCCGGTAGAGCCCGTCGTTGCCCGCCGCGACCACGAGGTGGCCGTCGGCGGTGCGGAAGGCCCGGTAGGGCACGATCCCTGCCTGCCCGGTGCCCTGCTTCCCGGGCAGCGTCCCCGAGGCGAGGAACTGCATCGCGAACGGGCCCATCCAGGCGGCGGCCGTCTCGAGCAGCGACACGTCGACGACGCAGCCTTCGCCCGATTCGGCGCGCCGGTAGAGCGCGACGAGGATGCCGATCACAGCCCAGAGGCCGGTGCCGATGTCGACGATCGAGGGGCCGACGCGGACCGGTGGCCGGTCGGGCTCGCCGGTCACGCTCATGATCCCGCCGAACGCCTGCATCAGCGGGTCGTAGCCCGGACGGTCGGCGAGCGGGCCCGAGCGCCCGAAGGCGCCCACGTTGCAGTAGACGAGCGCCGGCTTGTCGGCGCGCAGCGCGGCTGCGCCGATCCCGAGCGCCTCGACCTGGCCGGGCCGCATGTTCTGCAGGACGACGTCGGCGCGCTCGGCGACGAAACGGAGAAGCCGGTCGTGCTGGGCGGGGTCGCGCAGGTCGCAGACGACCGAGCGCTTGCCACGGTTCAGAGCCTGGAAGGTCGCCGCCGCCCCGTCCAGGAACGGGGGCCCCCAGCGGCGCGCGTCGTCGCCCGCCGCCTTCTCGACCTTGACGACGGTCGCGCCGAGGTCGGCGAGCAACTGGCCGGCGAACGGCGCGGCCACGGACTGCCCGAGCTCGACGACGACCACACCAGCGAGAGGAGACGTACGGATGTCCGGACGTTACACTGCGGCCTGATGCCCGTGCAACGGGAGACGCCGCTCCACATCAGGGTCGGGGACGCGCTGATCGGCGAGATCGAGAGCGGCCGCTACCCCGTCGGCACGCTGCTGCCGCCCGAGCTCGACCTCGCCGACCGCTACGCCGTCTCCCGGCACACGATCCGCGAGGCGACCCGGCGGCTCGTCGAGATGGGAATGATCGAGCGCAAGCAGGGCATCGGTACGCGCGTCAAGACGAGCGACGCCCAGACCCGCTACGTGGCGTCGATCAACGCGCTCGAGGACCTCTTCGAGTACACGCGCAAGACCCGCCTCGACGTGATCGACGAGCGCGTCGTCGCCGCTGACGGCGAGCTCGCGGACTTCCTCCGCTGCAAGCCGGGCCAGACGTGGCTGAGCTTCGTAACCCGCCGCTACCCGATCGGGGCCGAACGCCCGATCGCGCACATGACCGCCTACGTCCCGCCGGGCTTCGAGGACATCCGCGAGAACCTCCACGAGGAGGGCGTCTCCGTGTACCGCCTCGTCGAGCAGCGCTACGGCCGGCGGATCGCCGAGGCGCAACAGCAAGTCGAGGCGATCGCGCTGCCGCGAGACATCGCCGTTCTCCTCGACGCCGAGCCAGGCGATCCCGCCCTCCGGGTCGCGCGCTCGTATCTCGACGGCGACGGCCGGCTCCTCACCGCCTCCGTCAACATCCACCCGAACGACCGCTTCGCGCTCGTCACCGGCTGGCGTCTCGACTGGCACCCGTCGGCCCGGTCCGACGGGGCGTCGTAGATCAGGCGGCGGTCGCGGCAGCGGCGAGCGGCGGCTTGCCGAGGATCAGATCCGCCGCCTTCTCGGCGATCATCATCGTCGGCGCGTGCGTGTTCGAGCGCGTGATCGTCGGCATCACCGACGCGTCCACGACCCGCAGCCCCTCGATCCCGTGGACGCGCAGCTCCGCGTCGACCACCTCGCCGATCGCGCAGGTCGAGGTCGGGTGGTAGACCGGGTGGCAGGCGCGGCGGCCCCAGGCGAGGATGTCCTCCTCGGAGTCGGAGGCCGGCACGCTGAACGGCTCCTTCGTCACGTCCTGGAGCACCTTCTGGCCGGCGACCTCGAGCGCGACGCGCGTCGCCCGCGACGAAAGCCGCCCGGTCCTCCTCGGTCGTGAGGAAGTTCGAGAGTGACGCACGGCTTCGAGTCGGCCATCGGCGTGCGCAGCGACACCTTGCCGCGCGCCGTCGGCTTCACGAGCACCGGCCCGAAGACGTAGCCGTGGTCGTGCGGCGCGGTCAGCCCCTCGTCGTAGAAGAGCGAGGGCGAGAAGTGGAACTCGACATCCGGCGCCGGCAGGTCGGGCCGCGACTTGAAGAACGCGCCCGCCTCGGGCAGGTTCGAGCTGAGCGGGCCGCGGCCCTCGCCGTGCAGGAGCTCGAAGTTCTCGGGCGTGAAGATCGCCGAACAGGGCCGGCACCGTGCTGATGTAGTTCAGGTTCGCCATCGCGTGGTCCTGGAGGTTCCGGCCGACCGGCAGCTCCTGCCGCACCGGGATCCCGAACGGCTCCAGCTCCTCCCGCAGGCCGATCCCGGAGAGCATCAGCAGCACCGGCGACTGGTAGGCGCCGGCGGACACGATCACCTCGCGCTCGGCACGGACGGTCTCGCGGACGCCGCGGTGCACGAGCTCGACGCCGACGGCGCGGCTCCCCTCGAAGACGATCCGCTCGACGTAGACGCTGTCGCGCACCTCGAGGTTCGGGCGGCTCGGCCGACCGGGTGGAGGTAGGCGTCCGCGGTGCTGCAGCGGAAGCCGTTCTTCTGCGTCAGCTGGAAGCGGCCGCAGCCGTCCTGGCGCTCGCCGGTCAGGTCGGGGTTGGCGGGGATCCCGGCGGCGACCGCGGCGTCGAGCATCAGGTCGACGAGCGGGTGCATCGAGCGGCTGTCGGAGACGGCCTGCGGGCCGCCGACGCCGTGATAGGCGCTCTCCCCGCGCTCGTTGTCCTCGCCGCGCTTGTAGTACGGGAGGATCTCGTCGTAGCTCCAGCCCGTCGGCGCCGTTCGCGGCCCACTCGTCGTAGTCGGCGCGGTTGCCGCGGAGGTAGATCATCGCGTTGATCGAGCTGCAGCCGCCGATCATGCGGCCGCGCGGCAGGTAGAGCCGGCGCCGGTCGAGCCCGGGCTCCTCCTCGCCGGTCAGATCCCAGTCGAGCCTCGACTTGAACATGATCGGGAACATCGCCGGCACGTGGATCTCGGCCGCCGTGTCGGGCCCGCCCGCCTCGAGCAGGAGGACGCTCACGTCCGGGTCCTCGCTCAGCCGCGCCGCGAGCACGCAGCCCGCCGATCCTGCTCCCACGATCACGTAGTCAGCCCATCGAGCACCCCTCGGTCGCGTTCCCGGAGAGCGCAGCCTAAACCGCCGCAGGGGACTGGACAACTCGTTGGCAAAGTGGTCTGCCACCCGTTAGGTTCTCTCGGGCCGATGGCCGTCGACGTCGATCTGCTCGGGCTCTACTGGACGGTGTCCGGGCCGGTCGAGGTTCACGTCGGCCGCGAGTGGAGCCTCTTCGACCTGCGCGACCGCTGCGCCCAGGCGGCGCGCGTCGGCTTCAGCGGCATCGGGATCTGGCACGCCGACCTCGAGCACATGCTGGGCGAGGGCAAGACGCTCCGCGAGATGCGCTCGCTCTTCGACGAGTACGGGCTCCGCCACCTCGAGCTCGAGTTCCTCGGCGACTGGTTCCTCGCTCCCGACGACGAGCGGCGCACGGTCTCCGACCGGACGCGGGCGCTGCTCTACGAGGCGGCGGCGGTGCTGCCGGCGCACCACATCAAGGTCGGCAACCTCGCCGGCACGGAGTGCGAGCTGTCGCGGATGATCGACGCCTACGGCGAGCTCTGCGCCGACGCGGCGGAGCACACCGACGCCAGGATCGTCTACGAGTTCATGCCCTACGACACCGTCGTGAACACGCTCGACGCCGCGCTCGCCGTCGTCGAGGGCGCGGACGCGCCGAACGGCGGGCTCGTGCTCGACACGTGGCATCTCGGCAAGCTCGAGATCGAGCCCGACGACCTCCGCCGCATCCCGCCGCGGTTCGTCTCGTGGGTCGAGCTCTCCGACGGCCCGTACGGGATCGCCGAGGAGTGGCTCGACGAGGTGATCAACCGCCGCAAGCTGCCGGGCGAGGGCGACTTCCCGATCCGCGACTACGTCCGCGTCTGCCGGGAGCTCGGCTACGACGGGCCGTGGGGCGTCGAGGTCCTCTCGGAGGAGCTCCGCAACCTGCCGATCGACGAGATCTTCGACCGCGCATACGCAACGAGCGTCGCGCAGCTCACGACCGATTGAAAGGAGCAACGGGTGTCTGAGAACGGCCTGGACCGTGACCGCCTGGTGT
>CAWFFI010000009.1:0-113035 GCA_963815005.1 uncultured Actinomycetes bacterium | reverse complement strand
GGTCTGGCCGCCCCACAGTTCGGCGACCGTGCCGCCCGGGTACGTCCCACGGGCCTTCATCCCGGCGATGACGCCGTTGGCCTGGGCCTGGCCGACCGCTTTGCCGTCGAAGGTCACGTACACCGACGCGGAGCCGCCGCTGACCTGGCGGTCATAGTCGATCGCCTTGCCGCCCTTCGACGTGAAGAGCTTCTCGATCGACGCAGCGGAGCCGTTGTCGAGTGCCGTCTCGATGACGACCGTCGCGCCCGCGGCGATGCAGGCCTGTGCCTGCGCCTTCTGCTTGAGCGGGTCGTTGAGAGCGTTGTTGATCGAAGCGGTGACGCCGGCCTTCTTGAAGGCCGCCTTCATCGCGGGCGCGTCGAACTGCACCCAGCGAACCGACGACTTCGTGTCCGGCAGCAGAACGCAGACCTGGACGCTCGCCTTCTTCGAGGCGACGCCCGCAGTCGCGGCTGCGGACACGATCAGCGACCCGATCCCGACGCAGAGCGCAAGAACCAGGCCTGTCTTACCAGCACGCATCTTCACCACCCGTTGCCTCCTTCGTGCCATCTTCCTGCACATTCGAGAGCGCCCTCCGGCGCCTCCTGGATGGGCTGCTCCCTCGCATGCCCAGGGGTACTCCAGTTCCCAACGCGACCGTCGTCGGCCGCGAAGTTCGCCAATACTACTCTCCTAGGGCAATAGTGCAAGGTCGCCTGAAGTCAAGGGCCGGGCGCCGCTGCCGGCGCTACCCGATCGGGTACTGCTGCTTGCGCGGAGCTTCCCTCGAAGCGGCTCTTCGTCGTCAGGTAGCGGGAGACGGTCGTCCGCGTCACGAAGTTCAGGCCGGTGTTCGTGTCGGCCGGTGCGACGAGGCCGCTGCTGTAGCGGTAGAGGAAGAGCTGGAGCACCGGCAGGAAGCCCTGGAGGTACGGCTGCTGGTCGATCGTGAAGTCGACGTCGCGGTTCCCGATCGCCCGCAGGGTGTTCGGGAGCAGGTCGTAGCCGCCCGCACGCACGCCGCGCGTGTGCAGCCCGTACTTGCGCATCACCTCCGCCACGCCGGCCGTCGAGCCGGCGTCGACGGCGAAGAGCCCGCGCAGGTCGTGGTGCGCCTTGTAGGTCGCCTCGATCTTCTTGCCGCTCCGCGCCGACGTCGACGCCGCTCGCGATCACGTGTGCGCGGATCGGCCGCCCCGAGTCGCGGATCGCGTCGAGCGCGCCGTCGATCCGCGGCTGGATGTTCTGCTGGCCCGGTGTGGCGATGAACAGATAGACGTCGCCGCTCTCGACGAGCGTGACGAGGCGCGAGCCGAGCTCGAGGCCCGACTGGTAGTTGTCCTGGCCGATGTAGGCGAGCCGCTGCGTTCGCCTTGCCGCCGTCGGCGTTGTACGAGACGACCGGGATCCCGTGCTTGAGCGCGAGCGCCGTCGGCGCGTCGAACGCCGTCGGATCGATGATCGAGACGGCGATCCCGTCCGCCCTCTCGTCGATCGCCTTCTCGCATCGCCTTCACCATCTCGCCGACGTCGCTCGAGGTCGAGCCCGTCCACTGGCGGTCGCGCCGAGCAGCGCGGCGGCGTCGTGGCTGCCGTTCTTCGCCGGGACGAAGAACGGGTTGGTCAGCGCGTGGTTGACGAAGACGAAACGCCACTTCGGATGCGGCCGCGGGAACTCGGCCGGCGAGCGCGCGGCCGACGCTGTCCGGGACGGCGCCGGCCGCGGCCGCGCCGGCCGCGAGGCGCAGCAGCGCGGCGCGGTCGAGCGTCTCGATCATGTCGGCGTCCGCCGCACGAGCCACACGGTGAGCAGGACGACCGCCGCCGCGAGGGCGACGAACAGACCGGCTTCGAGCAGCTGGAACGTCCAGAAGCGGCCGGCCGGCTGGTACGTGATCACGCGCTTCCAGCCGAGCGTGGCGATGTACGCGTGCGGGTCGATCCGCGCCTGCTGCGCGTGCAGGACGGCGAGATCCTCGCGCGCGGCGGTGATCTGGCGGCCGCCGCCGTCCACGAGCGTGTCGCTGAGCACCCAGTCGCCGGCCTGCTGCCCCGTGTCGGTGGCGGAGACGATCCGGTGCAGCGGCGGCAGGAAGCGCGGCCGCAGGAACTCGAGGACGAGGAATCGCGTCGCGCCGAAGACGACGAGCGTGGCGGTCATGGCGGCCACGGTGCGGCGGAAGACGAGTCCGGCGAGGACGCCGAGGACGAGCGCGTACAGCGCGTAGGCGGGGACGACGAGGCCCTCGATGTCGAAGCCGCTCGGCGCGCATGCGGCCCTCGATCGTGTCGAACGGCGTCCGCCACCACATCACGACGGCGCTCGCGATCGCACCGCCGGCAACGGTGACGGAGGCGATGAGCGCGGTCTTCCAGAGCAGCCAGCGCCGTCGGGTCACGCCTTGCGTCCAGGCGAACCGGTGCGTGCCGTGCTCGAGCTCCCGTGCGAGCAGCGGCGCACCGACGAACAGTCCGGCGAGCGCGGGCAGGGCCGCCAGTCCGCGGACGGCGGCCACCCAGCTCGCGAACTCGCTCTCGAAGTGAGGGACGATCAGGTCGCAGCCGGACCGCGCCGCCGGCGGCAGGCAGGCCGACAGCGAGTCGCGGTGGAACGCCGCCTGGATCGGCAGGCGCGTGCCGGCCGCGGCGAGCGCGAGCGCCACGAGGAGCCCGAAGGCGCCGACGAGCTGGGCGCGATGCTGGCGCCACGTCACCCATGCCATCGCAGCGGAACCCTCTCCGGCGTGCGAGACGTGGGTAGGCGCTCGGGCGCCATGTAGGCGAGGAGGAGCTCCTCGAGACTGACCGGCTCGACGGTCCACGAGGGATCGACGATCGGGCCGTCGGTCACCGACGAGCAGCGTCAGCTGCCGGCCGCTGTGACGCTCGCGGACGACCTCCCGGACGCCGCGGATCGAGCCGAGCGGCCGCCGCGGCCCGGTCAGGAGCCGGTGCGAGTCGAGCAGCGCCTCGACGTTCCCCTCGAGGCGGACGCCGCCGTCGGCCAGCAGCACGATGTGGTCGCAGACGCGCTCGATGTCCGCGACCACGTGCGAGGCGACGACGACGGTCGCCGAGGTCTGGGCGGCTCCGTCCATCAGCAGCTTCAGCAGCTCTCGCCCGGCCAGCGGGTCGAGGCTGGCGAAGGGCTCGTCGAGGAGCACGAGCTGCGGCCGCTTCCCGAGCACGAGCGCGAGCGCCAGGAGGGCCCGCTCCCCTGCCGAGAGCGCGCCGACCGACGTCCGCGACGGGATCCTGGGTGAGCAGCTCGGAGACGATCTCGTCGTCCCAGTGCGCGTTGGTGCGCCGGACGAACTCGATCGTCTCGGCGACGCTGAACGAGCGGTAGAGCGGCGCGCCCTGGGCGACGTAGCCGATCTCGGCGATGACTGCCGGCTCGCGCAGCGGATCGCAGCCGAGCACCGAGATCGAGCCCTCCGTCGGCGCGAGCAGCCCGGTCGCGAGGGCGAGCAGCGTCGACTTGCCCGCCGCGTTCGGCCCTGCGAGTCCCACGATCGCCCCCTGCGGGATCTCCAGGCTCAGGCCGCGCAGAGCCCACTCTCGACGGAAGTGCTTCCCCAGGCCGTGCGCGACGAGCGGCGAAGGGCTCATGCCACGCGGCGCGCCAGTGACTCCCGAAGCGTTGCCGAGATCAAGGCGCGGACGCTCTCCTCGTCCAGGCCGGCCATGAGCGCCGACTCGAGCCAGCGCTCGAGGGCGGCCCGGAGCTCGTCGTGGTGCCGGAGCGACGCGGGTGCGAGCGTGTTCGCGACGAACGTGCCGCGACCCTGGCGCGCGACGACGAGGCCCTCGCGCTCGAGGTCGCGGTAGGCCTTGGCGACCGTGTTCGGGTTGATCGCCAGATCGGCCACGACCTCGCGCACGGTCGGCAGCTGGTCGCCGACGTCCAGCGTGCCGAGGCGGAGAGCATCCTTGACCTGCTGCACGATCTGCAGGTACGTCGCGACGCCGGAGCGCGGGTCGAGGTGGAACTCGATCATCGTGGCATCGTACTCGGTTGCTTTCCGCAGGCAAAAGCGCGAAAGTGCCGGTTCCCTACGACAACGGTAGAGGGTAGGCTCGCAGTCATGAAGACGAGTCTTGGCATCTGGGCGTTCGGGAACATGGCGACGCGGTTCAACGCGGGCGGCTACAAGCCGGAGCTGTCGGGCGTGTCCACCGCCCAGAAGGTGCGGACGGCGGTCGAGGGGCTCGGCGACCTGATGGACGACTACGAGTTCCACTATCCGCAGCGAGCTCTCGCCCGCGAACCTCGACGAGGTGCGCGAGGCGCTCGACGGGCACGGCATCTACTGCGTCTGCTCCGGGCTGCACCTCGACGCGCGCTTCGGCAAGGGCGCGTTCTGCTCGCCCGACGACGCGGTTCGCGCCGACGCGCTGCGGCTGACGCGGGAGGCGATCGACCTCGCCGCCGAGGTCGGCGCGCACATGATCATCTGGCCGGGGATCGAGGGCTACAACTACCCCTTCCAGACGCCGTACACGGAGTCGTGGGCGCGCTTCATCGACGGGGTCGGCGAGTCGGCGTCCTACGCCGCGGACAAGGGCGTGACGGTCTTCCTCGAGCACAAGAACTCCGAGCCGGCGATGAAGATCCTGATGCGCAACCTCGGCATGACCCTGCACGTCATCCACACGCTGCGCGCCCGGGGCATCTCGAACGTCAAGGTCAACATGGACTGGCAGCACCTGATCATGAACGGCGAGAACCTCGCCGAGTACGCGGCGCTCCTCGCCGCCGAGGGGCTGCTCGGGCATCAGCACGCGAACTCGGGCTGGGGCACCTTCGACGACGACAACATGGTCGGCGCGACCGCGTTCATGGAGACGCTCGAGCTGGCCGTCGAGCTGCGCCGCGCCGGCTACGGCTCGAACGGCGAGCGGCTCGGCTTCGACCTCTACCCGTACACCGAGGACGCCGTCGGCGCGGTCAAGCGCTCCGTCCTCCAGTGGCGGTTCATCGACGGGGTCGCCGCCAAGGTGGACGGGCCCGAGCTGCGGGAGGCGCAGCAGCGAAAGGACGCCGTACGCGCGTACGAGCTCGTCTACGCCGCGCTCGGTGCCTGATGCGCTCGTAGGTCTCGACGTCGGCACGTCCGGCGTCAAGGCGATCGCGGTGTCGCACACCGGCGAGGTCGTCGCGCGCGCCGAGCGCGGCTATCCGCTCTCGACGCCGCGGCCCGGCTGGGCCGAGCAGGATCCCGAGGACTGGTGGCGCGCGGCGCAGGAGGCGCTCGCGGCGCTCGGCGTCGAGCCGGCCGCGATCGGCCTCTCCGGGCAGATGCACGGGCTCGTCGCGCTCGACGAGCACGACCGCGTGCTGCGGCCGGCGATCCTCTGGAACGACCAGCGCACCGCCGAGGAGTGCGCCGAGATCGAGCGGCGGATCGGGCTCGAGCGGCTCGTCGAGCTGACCGGCAACCGGGCGCTGACCGGCTTCACGGCGCCGAAGCTCCTGTGGCTGCGCACGCACGAGCCGGAGACGTTCGCGCGGATCCGCCGCATCCTCCTGCCGAAGGACTACGTCCGGCTCCGGCTCACCGGCGAGCACGCGATCGACGCCGCCGACGCCTCGGGAACGCTGCTCTTCGACGTCGCCGCCCGCCGCTGGAGCGGCGAGGTCCTCGACGCGCTCGAGCTGCCCGAGGCCTGGCTGCCCGCCCGTCCACGAGTCGACGGAGATCGCCGGCGCCGGCGACCAGGCCGCGGGCGCGCTCGGGGCCGGCATCGTGCAGCCGGGGACGCTCTCGGTCGTCCTCGGCACCTCGGGCGTCGTCTTCGCCGTCCTGCCCGCGTACCGGCCCGACCCGCAGGCGCGCGTCCACGTCTTCTGCCACGCCGTGCCGGACACGTGGCACGCGATGGGCGTGATGCTCTCGGCCGCCGGTGCGCTCGCCTGGCTCCAGGCGACCGTCGCGGCGCCGTACGACGAGCTGCTCGCCGGGGCCGAGGCCTGGCCGGCCGGGACGGACGGGCTCCTGTTCGCGCCGTATCTCTCCGGCGAGCGGACGCCGCACGCCGACCCGCACGCCCGCGCCGCGTTCGCCGGGCTCGAGCTCCGCCACGACCGGGGCGCGCTCGCCCGCGCCGTGCTCGAGGGCGTCGCGTACGGGCTGCGCGACTCGCTCGAGCTGCTCCGCGACCTCGGCGTCGACGCCGAGGTCGGCCGGATCTCGGGCGGCGGCGCCCGCAGCCCGCTCTGGACGCGGATCGTCGCCTCGGTGCTCGGCGTCCCGCTCGAGCGGACGGCGGCCGCCGAGGAGGGCGCCGCGTTCGGCGCGGCGCTGCTCGCCGGCGTCGCCTCGGGCGTGTTCGCCGACGCCGCCGAGGCGGTCGCGGCCTGCGTCCACGTCACCGACCGCATCGAGCCGGAGCCCGAATGGCAGGAACGCTACGCCGCGGGATACGAACGCTTTCGGCTCCTGTACCCGGCACTCAGACCACTGGAGGAAGCATGAGCGCACTGGAAGGAAAGGTCGCCCTCGTCACCGGCGCCAGCCGCGGGATCGGCGCCGCCGTCGCCCGCTCGCTCGCCGAGCAGGGCGTCCGGCTCGGGCTCGCGTCGCGCAGCGGCGACGACCTCGGGCTCGACGCGGTCGCCCAGCCGTGCGACGTCCGCGACCTCGCGCAGCTCGAGTCGCTCGCGGCCGCGACGGTCGAGCGGTTCGGCCGGCTCGACATCCTCGTCGCGAACGCCGGGGTCGGTGCGTACGGCTCGTTCCTCGACCTGACCCCCGAGTACGTCGACGAGATGATCGACGTGAACCTCAAGGGGACGATCTGGGCGGTCCGCGCGGCGCTCCCGTACCTGCTCGAAAGCGACGCCGCGGACGTCATCGTGCTCGCCTCCGAGGCCGGGCGCCGCGGGCTGCCGAACGAGACGGTCTACTGCGCCTCGAAGTTCGGCCAGGTCGGCTTCGGCCGCTCGCTCGACCACGAGCTGCGCGACCAGGGCGTCCGGGTGACGAACGTCTGCCCGGGCGGCGTCGCCACGGACTTCGCCCTCGAGGAGGGGCGCGGCCGCACCCCGGACGCGCTGCCGGGGATGATGAGCGCCGAGGACGTGGCCGAGGTCGTGCATGTTCGTGCTCACGCGCCCGCGCGGGCACCGCATCCTCGAGGCCGCGCTGCGCCCGATGACCGAGACTTCCTGGGGCTAGCGCTGCCGGCGGCTAGGAGCGCAGCACGACCTCGAGCGCCGTCCCGCGTCCCGGGAGGGAGCGGAGCGAGAAGCCGGCCGCGATCGAGTCCGACCGGGCGCGCATGTTCTTCAGCCCCTGGCCGGCGACGGTCTCCTCGCCGTCGAACCCGGCTCCGTCGTCGCGGATCGCGACGAACCGCTCGCCGTACGCGCGCGTCCCGATCGTGATCTCGGCGCGGCTCGCGTGCGCGTGGCGGCGCACGTTCGCGAGGCCCTCCTGGACGATCCGGAAGATCTCGATCTGCTCGTCGGGCGCGAGCCGGATCGACGGGTCGACGTCGAGCTCGACCTCGAGCTCGCCGTCCGCGGTCAGCACCTCGACGTAGCGGCGGAGCGCCGCGTCGAACGGCGCCGTCCCGCTCGCCGACGAGAGCGCGAGGATCGCGAAGCGCGCCTCCTGCTGCGCGAGTGTCGCGGCCTCCCGCAGCGGCGGCACGCTCTCCTCGACCGGCGCGCCCGCCTCGAGCATCTGGGCGTGCGTCGAGATCGCGAAGAGGTACTGCGCGAGCCCGTCGTGGATCTCCCGGGCGACGCGCGCCCGCTCCTCCGCGACCGCGCGCCCGAACTCGGCGAACCGGATCGCCCGCCACGCGCCGACGAGCAGCACGCCGTAGGCGAGCATCCGCAGGAAGTCGCCCTGGGACACGTACGTGCTGCCGAGCAGCGGCACGAACAGGAGCTGGAGCGCGGCGAACAGCATCAGCGTGAAGGCGAGCGCGAGCCACCGGGCGAGATCGTCTCCATGCCGGCGGAAGCGCTCGCCCCAGCCGACGACGGCCGCGAGGTCGATGAACGCCTGCAGCGCGAAGGTTCCCGTGAGAGTGAAGGGCAGCCTGTCGCCGCCCGGAGTCAGGTCGGGCAGCGACCCGGCGGTGCGGAGCAGCGCCCACGCGACGAAGAGGCCGATCCCGGCGGCGACGACGGCGTTCGCGATCGCCCACTCGCGGTAGCGGCTGCGACCGCGGAGGAACGGCGCGAGCGCGACGAGAGCCTGCCCGATCATCCCGCCGATCAGCGCCGCCCAGCCCTCCGGGCCGTGGAGCGACCCGCCGCCGAGCACGGGCCCGACCGCGAAGACCGCGGCCGAGAGCGAGGTGACGAGAAGGCCGCTCGCGAGCAGGAGATCGAGGCGCCGCCCCTCGACGGAGAAGCGGACGGCGGCGAGCAGCGCCACGAGCAGCCCGGCGAGAGCCATCGCCGTCTCGAGCACGAGCCGCAGCTCCGGCAGGTCGTACTGCGTCCGCAGCACGGGGTACGAGAGGAAGAGCGCGAGGCTCGCGCCGAGGAGGCAGGCGAGCAGGGCCTCGCCCGCGAGCCACGACTGGAAGACGCTTCGGCGTCCGGTCACGTCCCTCTTGTCGGCAGAACGGTTCCTGCCGATAAGACCCGCGATGGCCACCCGCGTGCTGATCGTCGACGACCATCCCCTGACGCGCGAGGCGCTCGCCGCGCTGCTCGCCGCGCACGGCTTCGACGTCGTCGCCACCGCGTGCGACGGCGTGGAGGCGATCCGGCAGGCGGAGGCGCTCCAGCCCGACCTCGTCCTGCTCGACCTCTCGATGCCGGGCCTCGACGGTCTCACCGCGCTGCCGCGGCTGCGCGCGGCGGCGCCGGACTGCGAGGTCGTCGTCCTGACCGCGTCCGGCACCGAGGAGAACCTGCTCGCCGCGATCCGGGCCGGCGCCGCCGGCTATCTCCTGAAGACGGAGCCGCCCGAGCGGATCGCCTCCTTCCTCGACGGGGTCGCGAACGGCGAGGCGGCCCTCTCCGGAGCGATCGCCCGCCGGCTGCTCGAGCAGGTCCGGAACGGCAACGGCCGTGGCTCCGGCGTCCCCGACGCGATCGCGAAGGCGCTCTCGGCGCGCGAGGTCGAGGTGCTGCTCCTGCTCGACGACCACCTCGGCACCGACGAGATCGCGAAGCGGCTCTACATCTCCGAGCACACCGTCCGCTCGCACGTGAAGAGCCTGCTGCGGAAGCTCGGCGTCTCGTCGCGCCGCGAGGCGCTCGAGCGCCTCACGCGTCGCCCGGGCCTGAGGATCGCCCGGCGCGGGGGATGCGGTTCCCCCGGGCCGGGGCATGAGCCGCCGCGCCGGCGTGCCGATGGGAACCGCAGGTTGGCGGAACCCTCCACGGAGGGGATGGCACAGGTGACGTGACAGCGGGCGGTCCCGGCGTCGGGGCCGCCCGCGGTCACGCCGCCTCCTAGCGCGTGGTGAAGCCGTCGAGCGCGGCGTCGACGAGCCCGGGCAGCGTGTCGAGCTCGTAGCCGCCCTCGAGCACGGCGCCGACGCGCGGGCCGAGGGCGGCGCAGCGCCGGGCCAGCTCGCGGAAGCCGTCCTCGGTGACGCGCATGTCGGCGAGCGGGTCGTCGACGTGCGCGTCGAACCCGGCGGAGACGAGCACGAGCTCCGGGTCGAAGCGCGCGACCGCCGGCTCGACCGTGTGCTCGAAGGCGCGCACGTACTCCTCGTCGCCGGACCCCGCCGACATCGGCACGTTCACCGTCGTCTCGCGCTGCTCGTCGGGCCCGCCGCTGCCGGGATAGAACGGCCACTGGTGGAGCGAGACGAAGAGGACGCTGTCGTCGTCCCAGAACACCGCCTGGGTGCCGTTGCCGTGGTGGACGTCGAAGTCGACGATCGCGACCCGCTCGATCCCGAGCTCCCGCTGCGCCGCCCGCGCGGCGATGGCGACGTTGTTGAAGAGGCAGAAGCCCATCGCGCGGTCGGGGAGCGCGTGGTGGCCCGGCGGCCGCACGAGCGCGAAGCCGCCGCGGAGCGCCGCCTCGATCGCCGTTCCCGCCGCGAGCCGGGCGGCGCGCCAGCTCGTCTCCGAGCAGATCGTGTCGTAGTCGAGCCAGACGGGATCCTCGACCGCCTTCACCCGGGCGACGTGCTCGGGCGTGTGGCAGAGCAGCAGCTCCTCCTCGGTCGCCTCGCGGCCCTCGCTCCAGAGGAGCTGGTCGGCGAGCAGGGCACGGAGGCGCTCCGGCCGCTCGGGGTGGTGCCCCGTCGGGTGGATCTCCGCGAGCGCCGGGATGCGTCAGGACGTCGATCGGACGATCTCGACGAGCTCGTCGAGCCCTTTCGCGCCGCTGTGCGAGAGGCCGAGCAGGTAGCAGAGGAGTGGAGCGTTCGTCCGCGCGCCGCTCTCGTGGGCCGCGTGCCCGGCCACGTCGAGCAGCGCGTCGATCTGGTCCTGCGACAGCTCGAGCTGCCCGCGCGGCACGCCGGCCTCGCGTGCGAGCGCGTCGGCCCGGCGGCTGAGCCACTCGTCCATCGGCGGCGATTCTACGCCAGGCTCTCGAAGCGGCCGGCGAGGTTGCCGAGGCCGAGCCGCTCGTAGAAGGAAGACGCCTCCGCCCATGTGGGTGTCTGTTCTTCGAGGGGAGGAAGAGGGGCGGAGGCGTCCATGGTGGCGATTCGCCGGTAGAGGCGTAATTCCTCCGCCTCGGCGGGAAATCGTCCGGCTGCGAGCGCCGCCTCGAGCGTCGCCGTGCTCGCGCAGGACCTCCGCCGCCTTCTTCGGCCCGATGCCGCGGGCGCCCGGAAGCTTGTCGGAGGGGTCGCCGCGGAGCGCGATCAGGTCGGGCACCTGCTCCGGCTCGACGCCGTAGCGCTCGCGCACCCCGGCAGGCCCGATCCGCGCGAGCTCGCTCGCCCCCTTCACCGGCTGGAGGATCGTGACCCGGTCGCTTGCGAGCTGGTACGCGTCCCGGTCGGAGGTCGCGACGAGCACCTCGCCCGGCCACGCGCGCGCCGCCGCGGCGAGGAAGTCGTCCGCCTCGAAGCCCGGCGCCTTCGCGACCGCGAAGCCGAGCGACGCGACGGCGTCCGGGAGGATGCTCGAGCTGCTCGAGGATCGACTCCTCGAAGACGCGGCCGGACTGGTACGGCGCGAACGCCTCGTGCCGGTACGTGGGCGTCGAGAGCGTGTCCCAGGCGACGAGGACGGCGGCGGGCGACTCCGCCTCCCAGAGCCGCAGCAGCATGTTCGTGAACCCGACCACCGCGTTCAGCCGGATCGACTTCGGCAGCCCGTGGTAGGCGCGGTGGGCGAACGAGTCGCCGTCGACGGCGAGCAGGACGCTCACGGGCGGCTCAGAGCGACGCCTCGAGCTCGGCGATCCGCTCCATCAGCCGGTCGGTCGCCTCCTGCGAGGCCTCGCGCACGTCCTCCCGTCCGCGCAGGTCGTCGATCTCGACCGGGGCGCCGTAGGCGACGCGAAGCGGCCCGAGCCGCAGCAGCCGGTCGGTGCCGGCGACCGCCGCGGGCACGAGCGGGACGCCCGCCTCGAGCGCGATCCGCGCCGCCCCCGACCGCGGGCGCGCCTCGTGGCGCTTCACGAGCCCCTTCCGCCGCCGCGTCCCCTCCGGGAACATCGTCACGACGTGGCCCGTCGCGCGCGAGCCGCACCGCCGTCTCGATCGCCTCGAGGTCGGCCTGCCCGCGCCGCACCGGAAACGCGCCCACGCCGTCGAGCACGAGTCGCATCGGCCACCAGTAGAGCTCCGACTTCGCCATGAAGCGGAGGAACCGCCGCGGCCAGAGCGGCAGCCCGAGCGGCCACGGGTCGAAGCTCGAGACGTGGTTGCAGGCGAGCACGTAGCCGCCCTCGCGCGGCAGGAGGTCGCGCCCGCGGGCCCGCAGCCGGAACAGCCCGTAGAGGAACGGCACGCTCAGCACCGCGATCAGGTTGTAGAGAGGCCGAGGCCGCATGAATGCAGTATCCCCTGTCCGAATCGGCCCCGTTGGAACCGTGCGAAGCGCCAGCTATCGTGACCGATCGTGCCTGAGGACGGGAAGCACAGACGCCTCGTGATCGTCGAGTCGCCGGCGAAGGCGAAGACCATCGCCGGCTATCTCGGCAAGAACTTCGTGGTCGAGTCCAGCGTCGGCCACATTCGCGACCTCCCCGACCGGGCCGCCGAGATCCCCGAGGAGTACAAGGGCCAGGCGTGGGCGCGTCTCGGCGTCGACGTCGACCACGACTTCGAGCCGCTCTACATCGTCGACCCGGACAAGCGGAAGAAGGTCAGCGAGCTGCGCAAGCTGCTCGCCGACTCCGACGAGCTCCTGCTCGCGACGGACGAGGACCGCGAGGGCGAGGCGATCGCCTGGCATCTGCTCCAGGTGCTGAAGCCGAAGGTGCCGGTGCGGCGGATGGTCTTCCACGAGATCACGCGCGAGGCGATCGAGCGCGCGCTCGAGAACCCGCGCTCCGTCGACGAGCGGCTCGTCGACGCGCAGGAGACGCGCCGCATCCTCGACCGCCTCTACGGCTACGAGGTCTCGCCCGTCCTCTGGAAGAAGATCATGCGCGGGCTCTCCGCCGGCCGCGTCCAGTCGGTCGCGACGCGGCTCGTGGTCGAGCGCGAGCGCGAGCGGATGCGCTTCACGGCGGCCTCGTGGTGGGACCTCGCGGCGACGTTCGACCCGGAGTCGTTCGAGGCGCGGCTCGCCGCGCTCGACGGCAAGCGGGTCGCGACCGGCCGGGACTTCGGACAGGACGGGAAGCTCCGCAACGCCGACTCGGTCACGCTCGACGAGGAGGCGGCGCGCGCGCTCGCCGGACGGCTCGAGCAGGCCTCCTTCCGGGTCGGCCGGGTCGAGCGCAAGCCGTACGTGCGCCGGCCGAGCCCGCCGTTCATGACCTCGACGCTCCAGCAGGAGGCGAGCCGCAAGCTGCGCTACACGGCGCAGACGACGATGCGGATCGCCCAGCGGCTGTACGAGAACGGCTACATCACGTACATGCGCACCGACTCGACGACGCTGTCCGAGTCGGCGCTCACGGCGGCGCGCTCGCAGGCGGCCTCGCTCTACGGGCCGGAGTACGTCCCGGCCGCGCCGCGCCGCTACGAGCGCCGCGTCAAGAACGCCCAGGAGGCGCACGAGGCGATCCGCCCCTCCGGCGACGCGTTCCGCACCCCGCAGGAGGTGCAGCGCGAGCTGAACCGCGACGAGCACGCGCTCTACGAGCTGATCTGGATGCGCACGGTCGCCTCGCAGATGGAGGACGCGAAGGGCCAGACCGTGTCGCTGCGGGTCGTGGGCGCCTCGTCCGCCGGCGAGGAGGCGGAGTTCGCCGCCTCGCGGCACCGTGATCACGTTCCGCGGCTTCCTCGCCGCCTACGAGGAGGGCCGCGACGACGACCACAAGGACGGCGACGACGAGGAGCGGCGGCTGCCGAACCTCGCCGAGGGCGACGCGGTGACGCTCCGCGAGCTCGAGCCGCAGGGCCACGAGACGAACCCGCCGGCCCGCTACACCGAGGCGACGCTCGTGCGCACGCTCGAGGAGCTCGGCATCGGCCGTCCGTCGACGTACGCCTCGATCCTCGGCACGATCCTCGACCGCGGCTACGTCTTCAAGAAGGGCACGGCGCTCGTCCCGTCCTTCCTCGCCTTCGCCGTCGTCGGCCTGCTCGAGCAGCACTTCGGGCGGCTCGTCGACTACGACTTCACCGCCCGGATGGAGGACGACCTCGACCGGATCGCGTCCGGCGACGAGCAGCGGGTGCACTGGCTCCGCCGCTTCTACTTCGGCGAGGACGACGCGCCCGCCAACGGCGGCGGGCTGAAGGGCCTCGTCTCCGACCTGAGCGCGATCGACGCGCGCGAGGTGAACTCGATCGCGATCGGCGAGGGGATCGTGCTGCGGGTCGGCCGCTACGGCCCCTACCTCGAGCGCGACGGGCAGCGGGCGAACGTTCCCGACGACGTCGTCCCCGACGAGCTGACGGTCGCGCGCGCCGAGGAGCTGCTGGCGCAGCCGTCCGGCGACCGCCCGCTGGGAACGGATCCGGAGACGGGCCGGGAGATCGTCGCCCGTACCGGCCGCTACGGCCCGTACGTGACCGAGGTGCTCCCCGAGGACGCGACCGAGAAGCCGCGCACGGCGTCGCTCTTCAAGTCGATGGCTCCCGACGCGGTCACGCTCGAGGACGCGCTGCAGCTGCTGCAGCTGCCGCGGGTCGTCGGCGTCGCCGAGGACGGGGAGGAGATCGTGGCGCGCAACGGCCGCTACGGCCCGTACGTCCAGAAGGGCACCGAGTCCCGCTCGCTCGAGACGGAGGAGCAGCTGCTGACGATCTCCGCTCGACGAGGCGCTCGTCGTCCTCGCGCAGCCGCGCCGCCGCCGCGGCCAGGGCGCCGCGGCGCCGCCGTTGAAGGAGCTCGGCCCGGACCCGGTCAGCGGCAAGCCGATCGTGCTCAAGGAGGGCCGCTTCGGCCCGTACGTCACGGACGGCGAGACGAACGCGAGCCTCCGCAAGGGCGACGACCCGGAGGAGCTCGCGATGGAGCGGGCCGTCGAGCTGCTCGCGGAGCGCCGGGCCAAGGGGCCGGCGAAGAAGCCCACCCGGAGCCGGAAACGGTCGTAGGCGCCCCAACTTCCCGGCCGGCCGAGCGTCCTGCGAGTGGCGGGACGAGGGCTGCCCGTGCACGTGCCGACGATCGGGTCGCCGGGGGACGGAATACACTGGCGTGGCGCCACGTTCCAGGTCACGGAAGCCCTGCCCGTGAGCGCGCCGTCGACGGTTGCCCTGGCACCGAGAGGAGTTCCCTCGTACAGTAAGAAAGTTTGCTGACGCTCTTCGACCGCAGGACTCGAAAGGACTGAGACGACCCTGACGCAGAACCAGCTTCACGAGCTGCTCGATACCGATCAGATGCGTGCGCTCGTGGAGCGCGCCGAGGAGCGCGGCTACGTCGAGCCGGCGGAGCTCGAGGCGTACGCGCTCGAGCACGAGCTCAACGACCAGGACGTCGAGGAGCTGACGCGCGAGCTCGAGCGGACCGGTCTCGAGATCGGCGTGCCGGCCGCCCAGTCCGGCGATTCCGCCAAGGCGAAGGCGCCGCCGACGCGGATGCGGACTCGGACTCGGAGCCCGAGCCGGCGCCGGTGACGGTGCAGCTCTCCGGCGCCGCCGACAGCCTCCAGCTCTTCCTCGCCGACGTCGGCCGCCACAAGCTGCTGACCGCCGCCGAGGAGGTCATGCTCGCGAAGCAGATCGAGCGCGGCGACCCGACGGCGAAGCGGCGCATGATCGAGTCGAACCTGCGGCTCGTCGTGTCGATCGCGAAGGGCTACCGCGGGCTCGGCGTCCCCTTCCTCGACCTGATCCAGGAGGGCACGCTGGGGCTGAACCGCGCGGTCGAGAAGTTCGACTGGCGTCGCGGCTACAAGTTCTCGACGTATGCGACCTGGTGGATCCGCCAGTCCGTGCAGCGCGCGGTGGCGAACCACGCGCGCACGATCCGCGTTCCCGTCCACGTCGTCGAGCGCCAGCAGAAGCTGTCGCGCGCCGCGCGCCGGCTCGAGGTCGAGCTCGGCCGCGAGGCGACGAAGGAGGAGCTCGCCGAGGCGACGGGGCTGCCGATGCAGCACGTCGACGAGGCGCTCGGAGCCGCGCACGCGTCCGTCTCGCTCAACCAGACCGTGGGCGCCGACGACGAGGGCGAGCTCGGCGACCTGTTCGCCGACCGCGAGGCGGCCGACCCGTTCGACGAGGCCGAGGAGTCGCTGCGCCGGCAGGGTGTCCGGCGGGCGCTCGAGGCGCTCCCCGAGCGGGAGCGGCGGATCCTCGAGCTGCGCTTCGGCTTCGACGGCGAGCCGTGGACGCTCGAGGCGATCGGCAACGAGCTCGACCTGACGCGCGAGCGCGTGCGCCAGCTCGAGGGCCAGGCACTCGCCCGGCTCGGCGCCCTGCGCGACCTGATCTCCGTCGCCGCCTAGCTTCGGCGGACGGCCTCGACGCGGCTGCGGCCCCGTCGGCCTTTCGCACTCCGCATCCAACATGACGTGATACTCGCCGAAAGCTGGCCTCGCGGAGGGGGCCTCGGAAGGAGGGCATCTGTGAAGCGGAGACGAAGGCTTGCTAGTCGTTCCGGCCGTGATCGCGGTCGCGGCGCTCGTCGCGGCAAGCGCGGCGACGGCGCGCACGGACGCGAGCTCGTCGATCATCGTCGACGGCACGACGGACACGGTGACGAACATCGATCCGGCCGGGAACTACGACTTCGGCTCGGGCACCGTCGACTTCCAGATCTTCAATCGTCTGCTCGAGGCGGGGCCCGGGAGTCTCGCCCCGCATCCTGCGCTCGCCAAGCGACTGCGCGTTCAAGGGCAACCTGAAGACGTACGCGTGCACGCTGCGTCAGGGCGTCAAGTTCTCGAACGGTGACGCGTTCACCTCGACGGACGTCAAGTACTCGTTCGACCGGGTGATCAAGATCAAGGATCCGTCCGGGATCTCCTCGCTGCTCGACAACCTCAAGAGCACGACGACGAGCGGCGACGTACGGCGTCGTCTTCCACCTGAAGCACGCCGCAGTCGACGTGGCCGATCATCCTCACGACGGGCGCCGGCAACATCGTCGACCACGACGTCTACCCGGCGGACAAGATCCTGGCGAACAGCTCGCAGCAGGTCGGCACCGGCCCGTACACGCTCGCCAAGTACACGCCGGGCCAGCAGGCCGTCTTCAAGCCGAACGCCGACTACTGCGGGCACGAAGCCGAAGAACGGCGACGTGATCATCCACTACTACTCGAAGTCGTCGACGATGAAGCTCGCGCTCGAGCAGGGCGAGATCGACATGGCGTTCCGAGACCTTCACCCCGACCGAGCTACGTCTCGCTCGGCAAGGAGAAGGGGATCAAGGTCGACAAGGGTCACGGCGCCTCGATCCGCTACTTCGTGCTTCAACACGAAGCGGGCGCCGACCGACAACCTCGGCGGTCCGCCAGGCGATCGCGTACCTGATCCCGCGGCAGACGATCGCCACGAGCGTCTACCACGGACCAGGTCAAGCCGCTCTACTCGATGGTCCCGGCCGGGCTGCCCGGGCACATCGACGCGTTCAAGACGCGTCTACGGCGCCTCGCCGAGCACGGCCAAGGCGAAGGCGGTGCTGAAGGCGGCCGGCGTCTCCACGCCGGTCAGAGCTCACGCTCTGGTGCACGCCGACGCCACTACGGCGACGCCTCGGCCGACGAGTACGCCGAGATCCAGCGGGCGCTCGACGCGAGCGGCGCTGTTCAAGGTCACGCTGAAGTCGGCCGAGTGGGCGCAGTACGTCGAACGACGCTCGGCACGACAGTACGGCGCCTTCCAGCTCGGCTGGTTCCCGGACTACGCCGGACGCCGAGGACTACCTGCTGCCGTTCTACGCTGACGGGCCAGCTTCCTCTCGAACGGCTACTCGAACCCGAAGATGGACGCGCTCGCTGACCAAGGAGCAGGCGCACGAAGTCGACGGCGGCCCGGCTCGCGATCGTCAAGCAGGTGCAGACGCTCGCGGCCAAGGACGTCCCGATCATCCCCTTCTGGCAGGGCGCGATGATCGCGGTCGTCGCAAGCGAGCGTGACAGGGGATCGACGAGACGCTCGATCCGACGTTCATCATGCGGTTCTGGCTGATCTCGAAGTCGTAGTCGCACGATCGGCGCGCTCGGGCGCGTGCGCGACGCACGCGTCCGAGCGACGGCCTCGCACGCGATGAGCAGACTCGGGAACCTCGCTCAAGACCTACGCTGCTCACGCGGCTCGCGCTCGTCGTGCCGATGGTCCTGATCCTGCTGACGCTCGTGTTCCTGCTGATGCGGGTCGCTCCGGGCAACCCGATCTCGGCGTCGCTCGGCGGTCACGTGCCCGCCGTCGGTGATCAACCAGATCACCGCATCAGCTCGGCTTCGACAAGCCGCTCTACGCCCAGTACGGCGACTACCTCTGGGACATCGTCCGCGGCGACTTCGGCACGACGATCACCGACCGCCGCCCGGTGCAGCGACATCATCGTGGAGAACGGCGCCGCGACGCTCGAGCTGACGGTGGCCGCGCTGTTCGTCGCGCTCGTCGTCGGCGTCGCCGCTCGGCCTGCTCGCGGGCCGCTTCCGCGACACGCCGGATCGACGTCGGCAGCCGGCTGTTCGGGATCGTCGTCTACGCCATGCCGGTGTTCTTCCTCGGCTTGCTCGCGCAGCTCCTCTTCGGCGTCGTGCCTCGGCTGGCTCCCGACCTCGGACCAGGCGAGCCCGATCACCCAGGCGCTCCTGCCGATGCACACCCAACATCCTGCTTCATCGACGCGATCATCGACGGCGACTGGAGCGCGCTTCTGGGACGTCGCTCAAGCACCTGATCCTGCCGGCGACGACGCTCGGCCTCGTCATCGGCGGGCGTCTTCATCCGGCTCGTCCGCGTCAACGTGATCCGGACGCTGAAGGACGACTACGTCGAGGCGGCGCGCGCCCGCGGCATCCGCGAGCGGTCGGTCGTCTACCGGCACGCCTTCCGGAACGCGCTCGTCCCGGTCGTCACCGTCATCGGGCCTGCAGGCTGGCGCTCCTGCTCGGCGGCGCGGTGCTCACCGAGAAGACGTTCAACTGGCCGGGGATCGGCCACGACGCTGATCGACTACCTCGCAGAACCGCGACTACATCGGCCGTGCAGGGGATCATCGTCGTCTTCGCGCTCGTCGTCGTCGTCGTCAGCCTGCGTGATCGACTTCGTCAACGCGTTCATCGACCCGCGGGTGCGGTACTGATGGCCGTCGCGACCGCAGGCGCCGCCGGCGCCGCGCTCCGCCTCGGGCCGGGCCTGCGCCGCGGCGTGCGCGCCGATCGCCGACGCCGCGCGGCCTCGCCGCGCGTGCATGCTCTGGACCGGGGCGGCGATCGTCGTTCTTCTTCGTCGTCCTCGCGATCTTCGCGCCGCTGGATCGCCCCGTACGGCTTCGACCAGTACCAGACGACGCGGCACCGGTTCCCGCAGCACGCGGCGCCGTCCTGCGCGCACCTGTTCGGCACGACCGTGCAGTCGACCGACGTGCTCTCGCGCGTCGTCTGGGGCGCGCAGACCGAGCTGGAGGTGGTCGTCCTCGCGCTCGTCGTTCTCGCTCGCTGATCGGCGTCCCGCTCGGGCTCGTCTCCGGGCTACTTCGGCGGCGTCGCTCGACCGCGTCCTCGTGCTGCTCATGGACGCGCTGTTCGCGTTCCCGCTCGCTGCTGCTGGCGATCGTGATCGCGTTCCTGCTCTCGGGCAGCGTCGGCTCGGGCGTCGTCACCGCGGCGATCGCGATCACCGTCGTCTACGTGCCGCAGTACTTCCGGGTCGTCCGCAACCACGTGATCAGCGTCCGCGAGGAGACCTACGTCGAGGCGGCGCGGGCCCTCGGCGCGCGGCCGTTCACGATCATCCGCCAGCTACGTGTTCTTCAACGTCGTCCAGAACGTGCCGGTGATCGCCACGCTGAACGCCGCCGACGCGATCCTCACGCTCGCCGGCCTCGGCTTCCTCGGCTACGGCGTCCAGCCGACCGAGGCGGCCGAATGGGGCTACGACCTCCAGCGGGCGATCTCGGACGCCGGCGCCGGGCATCTGGTGGACGGCGCTCTTCCCGGGGCTCGCGATCGTCCTGCTCGTCACCGGGCTCACGCTGCTCGGCGAGGGCCTGAACGAGACGATCAACCCGGTGCTGCGGAAGCGGCGCATCGCAGGTCGCGTCGGCAGCATCGCCGGGGACCGAGGCTCGTCGAGCGACGCCGACGGAGCCTCGAGCGGAGCGCCGGTGAGCCGGCGCCGGAGCGACGACCGTCCTCTCCGTCCGCGACCTGCGCGTCTGGTACGGCACGGCCCGCGGCGCCGGTCCGGGCGGTCGACGGCGTCTCGCTCGACATCGGCGCCGGCGAGACGCTCGGCCTCGTCGGCGAGTCCGGCTGCGGCAAGTCGACGCTCGGCCGCGGCATCCTCGGCCTGCTGCCCGGAGGGCGCGGCGCCGACGGGCGAGGTGCGCTACGGCGGGCTGGAACCTGCGTCGGCGATGTCGCAGAAGGAGCTGCGCCGGCTGCGCGGCCCCGAGCTCGGGACTGATCTTCCAGGAGCCGATGACCCGGCTGAACCCGCTGCTGCGGATCGCGGATCACTTCGCGCGAGACGCTGAAGCAGCACGAGCCGGGGCTCGAGCGACGCCGAGGTCCGGCGGCGCTCGCTCGAGGCGCTCGGGCGCGATGGGGATCCCGCCGACCCGGCTTCCGCCAGTACCCGCACGAGTTCTCGGGCGGGATGCGGCAGCGGATCATGATCGCGCTCGCGCTGGTGCTCGCGGCCGAAGCTGCTCGTCGCCGACGAGCCGACGACGGCGCTCGACGTGATCGTCGAGGCGCAGATCCTCGGGATCCTCGCCGACCTGAAGGCGAACTTCGACACGGCGCTCCTGCTGATCACCCACAACCTCGGGATCGTCGCCGAGGCGTGCGACCGGGTCGCGGTCATGTACGCGGGCAAGATCGTCGAGGAGGGGCCGGCCCGCGACGTGTTCGCCGAGCCGGCGCACCCGTACACGCGCGAGCTGCTGCGCTCGACGATCTCGCTCGCGACGACGGAGCTGCACTCGATCCCCGGCGCGCCGCCGAACCTCGTCGACCCGCCGCGCGGCTGCCGCTTCCACCCGCGCTGCCCGGACGCGATGCGCGTCTGCGCGAGCGCGACCCGGTCGAGGTCGCGGCTCGACGAGCGGCCACCGCGTCGCAGTGCTGGCTGCACGGGCCGGAGGAGCGAGATCCCCGACGGAGGGACGGGAGCCGCTCGAGCGAGAGGAGCTCGCCGTTGCGGAGGAAGCCTGAGCGGCCGCGGTCGGAGCCGCGGCGACGGCGCCGCTCGTCTCCGTCCGCGACCTGAAGACGCTACTACTCGATCCGCGGCACCTTCCTCGACCGGCTCGATCGGGCCGCGAGGCCGGCTCGGTCAAGGCCGTCGACGACGTCTCGCTCGACCTCGCGCAAGGGCGAGGTGCTCGGCCTCGTCGGCGAGTCCGGCAGCGGCAAGACGACGCTCGGCCGGACGCTGCTCGGCCTCGTCCCGGCGACCGCGGGCAGCGTCGTCTTCGAGGGCCGACGAGCATCGCGGGGCTGCCGCGAGCGCGAGCTGCGGCCGCTCCGGCGGCGGATGCAGATGGTCTTCCAGGACCCGCACGCGTCGCTGAACCCGGCGATGACGATCGAGCAGTCGGTCGGCCACCCGCTGCGGATCCACGGCATCGCCACGCGACAAGGCAGGCGTCCGGCGGCGCGTGGCGGAGGCGCTCGAGCGCGTCGGGCTCGCGCCCGGCCGAGCAGTTCATGGACAAGTACCCGGGCGACCTCTCCGGCGGGCAGAAGCAGCGCGCGGTGATCGCGCGGGCGATCATCCTCAACCCGGTGCTGCTCGTCGCCGACGAGCCCGTCTCGATGCTCGACATGAGCGTGCGGGCGAAGATCCTCGAGCTGATGCTCGACCTGAAGCGCGACTTCGATCTCACGTACCTCTACATCACGCACGACCTGGCGACGGCGAAGTTCTTCTGCGACCGGATCGCGATCATGTACCTGGGCCGGATCGTCGAGATCGGCCCGTCGGACGGCGATCTTCGACGACCCGAAGCACCCGTACACGCAGGCGCTGCTGCGGGCGATCCCGGAGCCGGACCCGCGGCGGAGCATCCCGCGCGACCTGCCGCGCGGCGAGGTGCCCGACGCGGCGCGGCCGCCGCTCGGCTGCTCGTTCCATCCCCGCTGCCCGAAGGCGTTCGCGGCCTGCGGCTGGGAGTCGCGCGACCTGCGGGGGCTGCTCGAGGCGCGCTGGGCGCGACTGGGCGCGGAGCAGTACGAGGCGGAGCAGGCGCTCTTCGGCGACCTCGCGGCGCTCGACGAGCCGGCGACCAGCGGGCACCGTCGCCGTGGCCCGCGGCCACGACGCGGGCGAGGTGCTGGCGCTGCTCGAGTCGCTGCGCGCCGAGGATCCGGACGAGCCGTTCTGGAGCGGCGTGCAGCGGCTCGAGGCCGCGCCGGGACGGGTCGAGATCGCGTTCCACGAGCCGCGCGTCCCCCGGCTCCTGCCGCAGGGCGAGGTCGAGGTCGAGTGCCACCTCTACGACTCCGAGGTCGCTGTCGATTAGAAGAGGCCGCGCTCCTGCGGCCGGGCCGGCGCCTGCGCCGGCGTCGGCGCCGGGCGGGAGCGTGCGCCTTGGCGAGGCTGCCGGCGGCGCGCAGGATCGCCTCGCGCTCGAGCGGCACGACGCGGAGCTCGGGCGGCGGCCGCCGCAGGAACGTGCCGAGCAGGAGCAGCTCCTCCAGCCCGTCGCCGGAGCGGCGCGTCGCGCTCGGCGCGAGCGGCGCGCCGGGCCGCGGCGAGGCCGGCCTCGACCTCGAGTGCGGCGCCCCCGCCGGGCGGCAGCGTCCGCTCCGCGGCGAGCCGGCCGGCGGCGAGGAAGTAGGCCCGTGCATGACCCGGCTCGGCCGCCGGGACGAGCAGGCAGCGCGCGAGCGCGCGCAGCCGCGGCCGATCCGGTCGAGCTCGCGGCAGACGCGCTCGAGCGCCTCGATCCGGTCGCGCAGCCGGGCGGCGTCCTCGTAGCGGCGCACCTCCGCCAGCTCGCCGAGCCGCTGCCGCAGCCGCGGCAGCGCCGACGCGGGCCGTTCCAGCTCGGCCGCGGTCGAGCGCGCGCGCCGCGAGCTGCGCCGTCCGCCGGGAGCGGAGCGGGCCGACCTCCGACGGCTGCGTCGACGACACGACCCCGTCGCCCCGTGCCCGCAGCCACACGTGGCGGTCCGGCCGCGCGACGCGCGCGTTCGCCGGCGGGCGCAGCTCCCGGATCAGGCGGAGCTCCTCGAGCGCCGCCTCGAGCTCGGAGCCGAGCACCCGCCACTCGATCCGCTCGACGGCCGCGAGGGCAGCCTCGACGGCGGGCCGCTGCCGGTCGCTGCGGAAGTAGGAGCGGAGCCGCGCGCGCAGGTCGCGTGCACGGCCGACGTAGAGCACCTCGTCGTTGCGGTCACGGAAGAGGTAGACGCCGGGCCGGGTCGGCGCGCCGAACGCGAGTTGGCGCTTGTCCCAGACGCGGCGCGTCCGCGTCGCCGCGAGCGCGACGAGCTCGGAGACGGTGCGCGCGCCGCGCTCCTGCGCCAGACCGATCAGGGCGAGCAGCACCTCCGCGGTCGCCTGCGCGTCCGGCAGCGCCCGGTGGCACGGCTGCACCGACGTGCCGAGGAAGTGCGCGAGCTGGGCGAGGCTCGCGCGCGGCACGCGTCCGGCGAGCAGGCGGCGGGCGAGCGGCACGGTGTCCACGACGGGGGCGGCGATCCGCGAGCCGGTGAGGCGCTCCGTCTCGCGGTCGAGGAACGCGAGGTCGAAGCGTGCGTTGTGGGCGACGAGCACCGCGTCGCCGGCGAACTCGAGGAACCGGCCGACGGCGACCTGCGGCGGCGGCGCGCCGCGGAGCTCCGAGTCGCGCAGCCCGGTCAGTGCCGAGACTCCCGGCGCCATCGGCATCCCGGGGTTCACGAGCGTCTCGAACTCGCCGTCGAGCTCGAGCCCGCGGACGCGCACGGCGCCGATCTCGCAGATCTGCGACGAGCCCGGTCGCAGCCCGGTCGTCTCGAGGTCGACGACGACGTACGTGGCGGCCTCGAGCGGCAGGTCGTCGCCGGGCGGCCGCGTCAGCGTGACGGAGTCGCCGTTCCACGCGAGGCGCGCGTCCGCGTCCACGACGTCGGCGAGCAGCGAGCGCGCGAGCGCGACCGGGGCGTGCCGGAGGGCGAACAGGCGCCGGGCCGCCTCGTCGGCGACGACCGGCCCGCGCCGCTCCTCGACGAGCTCCACGAGCCGGTCGGCCGCGTCTAGCCTGAGTTGCATGAGCGGAAGCGTAAGCGAACAGGTGTTCGATCGACAAACGGTCCGCGACGTGACCCCGGTGCGGGCCGAGCCGCGCGCCGACGCCGAGCAGGTGACCGAGGCGCTGCCCGGCGAGCCGCTCGCCGTCGAGGAGATTCGCGCGGGCTGGGCTCGGATTCGCACCGCCTACGACTATCCGGGCTGGATCGCGGCGGACGCGCTCGGCGGCGAGCCCGATCCCGGCTGGCTCTCGCAGCGCGCCGGCGACCCGGTCGCGTTCGCGCGCGGGCTCCTCGGTACGCGCTACGTGTGGGGCGGGATGACCGCCGCCGGCATCGACTGCTCCGGCCTCGTGCACATGGCGTTCCGGGCGACGGGCCGGCTCGTCCCGCGCGACGCCGACCAGCAGGAGGAGGCCGGAGAGCCGGTCGCGGCGGCCGAGCTCCGCCCCGGCGACCTCGTCACGTACGGCGACGGGAACGCCGACCACATCGCGTTCTGGCTCGGCGGGGGCCGCATCCTCCACTCGACGCGGCGCGACGGCGTGGACGGAGTCGTCGAGGAGGAGGAGCCCGAGGAGCTGCGGGCGCGGCGGCGGGCAGTCGTGAGGCTCGGCGCTACCCGCACACGGCCGCACGAGTTCTAACTAGATTTCCCCCGCAAGCGTCAGTAACAATGCGGCGCGCGACTGGGCGGTGTGGCTCGTTCTGTGCGCGCCTTGGAGAATCGAGCCCGGGGAGGTAATCGAGTTGACCCGAAGTCATCGGTGGAAGTGGCTGGCAACTGCCGCCGCGTTCTCCGTCGGCATCGCTCTCATCGCTGCGGCGTGCGGGGGCGGCGGCGGGAGCAGCACCACGACCGCGGCGTCCGCTGGGACGACCGCGACGACCGGAGGGACGGCCGCGACGGGCAAGCAGTTCGCCAACTTCCGCATCGCGTACGACACCGGTACGGACTATCTCGACCCGGGGCTCTCGTACACGGTCGAGGGCTGGGCGATCATGTGGAACGTCTACCTGCCGCTGCTCGGCTACAAGCACGTCAACGGCCCGGACGGCGCGACGCTCGTGCCGTACCTCGCCAAGAGCCTGCCGCAGGTCTCGTCGGACGGGAAGACCTACACGTTCACGCTCCGCAAGGGCCTCAAGTACTCGGACGGCTCGGCGGTCAAGGCCAGCGACTTCAAGGCCACGATCGAGCGTGACTACAAGGTCGACTCGCCCGGCGTCGGCTTCTTCGGGAACATCGTCGGGGCCGACCAGTTCGGGAAGACGAAGAAGGGCAGCATCAGCGGGATCACCACGAACGACTCGACGGGTGAGATCACGATCAAGCTGATGGCCCCGCAGGGCGACTTCGAGAACATCCTCGCCACCGAGTTCGCGGCGCCCGTCCCGGCCTCGGCTCCGGCGAAGGACCAGTCGACGACGCCGCTGCCCTCGACGGGCCCGTACATGATCCAGAGCTACGCCCCGAACAAGTCGGCCGTCGTCGTCCGCAACCCGCACTTCGACGCCGCCATGTTCGACGGCAACGTCCCCGCCGGGAACCCGGACAAGATGACGTTCGACATCCTCGGCAGCGACACGGTCGCCCTGCAGCGCGTGATCAGCGGGCAGGACGACTACGACTTCCAGCAGATCCCGACGGACCGGCTGGCGTCGACGCAGCAGAAGTACGGCGACCAGATCAAGGTCTACACGCCCGCGAACACGTACTACTTCTTCATGAACACGCGGGTGGCGCCGTTCGACAACGTCAAGGTCCGCCAGGCCGTCAACTACGCGATCAACCGTGAGGCGCTCGTGCGCATCTACGGCGGTCTCGCGCAGCCGACGGAGAACATCCTGCCGCCGACCTACCCGTCGTACAAGAAGCACGACCTGTACCCGTACAACCTCGCCAAGGCCAAGCAGCTGATCAAGGCCGCCGGGGCGACGGGCGCGCAGGTCACGGTGTGGAACCACGATCGCGGGAACGACCCGAAGGCCTCCGCGTACCTCGTGGACGTCCTGAACTCGATCGGCCTGAACGCCAAGGAGAAGATCGTCAACTCCCAGGTGTACTGGTCGACGGTCGGCAACCAGGCGACGAAGGCCCAGATCGGCTTCGCCGACTGGTTCCAGGACTACCCGCACCCGCTCGACTGGATCGACGTGCTCCTGAACGGTGAGCGGATCACGCCGACCCACAACAACAACTACGCGAACTACGACAACAAGTCGGTGAACGCCGAGATCGACGCGCTCAAGCAGGAGCCCACGCTCACGGCTGCCGTGAACGCGAAGTGGGCGGCGCTCGACAAGAAGATCATGGGCGAGGCCCCGTGGGCGCCGTTCATCAACCGGCAGTTCACGGACTTCTTCAGCTCGAGCATCGATCTGAGCTGCTACGTGAACCACGTGCTCTACCAGTTCGACTTCGCGACGATCTGCCACAAGTAGTCGCGAAGCGGTGTTCAGGCGTCGGGGGTGCCGGGTACGGCACCCCCGACGCGCCACCTTCCGGGAGGATCTGAGCGTGGGCCAGCGCATGACAGAGACGGAGTTCACGCTGGACACGGCCGCCGAGCTGGCGGCGGGCGAGGCCGCCGCCGTCATCCGCGGGCGGAGCCCCTGGTACCTCGCCTGGCGGCGCCTCCGCCGGAACTACATCGCGTTCGCGTTCCTCGGCCTGTTCGTCCTCGTCGTCGTCGCGTGCCTGCTCGCGCCGGTGTACGCGAGCCACGTCGCCCACACGGGCCCGAACACGCAGCACGTCCTCGACACGGTGAAGGTGAACGGCAAGTCGACGCCGGTCGTCTCGGTCGGCGGGTACCTGGAGAAGAAGTCCGGCAAGCCGTGCACGTCACGCGGCGGCAGACGGCTGCGTGCTCGTCTCGGCGATCCCGATCGGGCCCGACCTGGTTCTCCGCCGGCGGCAGGTTCGTGCTCGGCGCCGACTCGATCGGGCGCGACATCGCGGTGCGCCTCCTCTACGGCGGCCGCACCTCGCTGATCGTCGGGATCGGCTCGTCGGCGATCTGCGTCTTCTTCGCCGTGCTCCTGGCCCTGCTCGCCGGCTACTTCGGCGGCTGGATCGACTTCGTGATCACGCGCTTCTTCGATCTCTTCTTCGCGTTCCCGGCGGTGCTGCTCGGGATCGCGCTCGGCTCGGCGCTCGCCATCAACGGCTTCCACCACTTCGGCGTGAACATCGAGAGCGGGAGCCTCTGGATCCCGACGCTCGTCATCTCCTACGTGCTGATCCCGTACGTCGGGCGGCCACTGCGCGGGCAGGTGCTGTCGCTGCGCGAGAAGGAGTTCATCGAGGCCGCGATCTCCCAGGGTGCGAGCCCGCTGCGGATCATGTTCACCGACCTGCTGCCGAACATCGCCAGCTCGGTGCTCGTCTTCTTCACGCTGATCATCGCCAACAACATCGTCCTCGAGGCGGCGCTCTCGTTCCTCGGCGCCGGCGTGCAGCCGCCGACCGCGTCGTGGGGCACGCTGATCACGGACGGGCAGACGCTGATCGTGACGCGCCCCTGGCTCGCGCTCGCGCCGGGGATCGCGATCGTGCTCACGGTGCTGTCGCTGAACGTCTTCGGCGACGGGCTCCGCGACGCCCTCGACCCGCGCGCCAAGGTGAAGATCGAGCACTAGATGGAGATGCCGTGCTGACCTTCTTCGTCCGGCGCATCATCGGCGCGGCGCTCGTCTGCCTCGCGGTGACGTTCATCGTCTTCCTGATCTTCATCGTCGTCCCCGGCGGCGACCCGGCGCAGCGGATCGCGGGCAAGAACGCGACGCAGCAGAACATCGTCAACATCCGCCACTCGTGGGGCTTCGACCAGCCGTTCTACACGCAGTACTGGCGGATGCTGAAGAAGATGTTCACGGGCAATCTCGTCTCGTACACGAGCCAGCAGAACGTCGTCCAGCAGATCAAGCAGGGGATGCCGGCCACGTTCTCGCTCACGGTCGGGGCCGGCATCATCTGGCTCTTCTTCGGGATCCTCGTGGGGGTGATATCCGCCGTCACGGCGGGCAGGTTGTCCGACCGCGTGATCACGGTGCTCGCGCTGATCGGGATCTCGATGCCGGTGTTCTGGCTCGGGATCATCGCCCGCTACTACCTCGCGGAGGGCGGTGTTGACGACGCTGTTCCCGGACGGCGAGTACGCGTCGTTCGTGTCCGACCCGGTGCAGTGGCTCTGGCATCTGGTGCTGCCGTGGACCGTGCTCGCGGTGCTCTTCATCGGCTTCTACGGGCGCGTGCTGCGCGGCAACATCCTCGACACGATCAACGAGGACTACGTGCGCACGGCGAAGGCGAAGGGCCTGTCGGCGCGGCGGATCCTCGTCCGTCACGTCCTGCGCACCTCGCTGATCCCGGTGATCACGCTGTTCGGCCTCGACTTCGCGGCGGTGCTCGGCGGCGGCGCGATCCTGACCGAGTCGGTGTTCGACCTGCACGGCGTCGGCCAGTACGCGGCGCAGTCGATCAACAACTTCGACCTGCCCCCGATCATGGGCGTGACGATGTACGGCGCCTTCTTCATCGTCTCGTTCAGCGTGCTCGTCGACCTCCTCTACGCCTACCTCGACCCGAGGATCCGCCCGACATGAGCGAGCGTCTGCTCGAGGTCGACGACCTCAAGGTGCATTTCGCGACCGAGGACGGGCTCGTCCGCGCGGTCGACGGCGTCTCGTTCGAGCTCGAGCGGGGCAAGGTGCTCGGCATCGTCGGCGAGTCGGGCTCCGGCAAGAGCGTGACCGCGATGACGCTGATGGGCCTGACGCGCGACGTGAACGCGCGCTTCGACGGGCGCGTCAACTACAAGGGCCGCGAGCTCTGAGCGTCTCGGACACGGAGATGCAGCACTTCCGCGGCAACGAGATCGGGATGATCTTCCAGGATCCGATGACCTCGCTGAACCCGGTCTACCGGATCGGCGACCAGATCGCCGAGGCGATCCGGGCGCACGAGCAGATCGACAAGCGCGGCGCGAAGCGTCGGGCGGTGGAGCTGCTGCGCCAGGTCGGGATCCCGAACCCGGAGTCGCGCGTGGACGACTTCCCGCACCAGTTCTCGGGCGGCATGCGCCAGCGGGCGATGATCGCGATGGCGCTCTCGTGCAACCCGGCGATCCTGATCGCGGACGAGCCGACGACGGCGCTCGACGTGACGATCCAGGCGCAGATCATCGAGCTGATCGGGCGCCTGAAGGACGACTTCGACTCGGCCGTGATCCTGATCACGCACGACCTCGGCGTCGTCGCCGACATCGCGGACGAGATCGTCGTCATGTACGCGGGCCGGATGGTGGAGCGCGGGTCGACCCGCGATCTCTTCTACGACCCGCAGATGCCGTACACGTGGGGCCTGCTCGGGTCGATTCCGCGGCTCGACCGGCCGCGCCCCGACCGGCTGCACACGATCGAGGGCTCGCCGCCGTCGCTCATCAATCCGCCGCAGGGCTGCAAGTTCCGGCCCCGCTGCCCGCACGCGTTCGACAAGTGCAGGACGAGGAGCCGAAGCTCGAGAACCGGGCCGGGACGCCGGGGCATCTCGACCGGTGCTGGCTCGACGTCGACTTCAAGCGGTCGCACCGGGACGAGACGATCAGCGGCGGCCCCAAGGAGGCTGCGTGAGCATCCTCGGCCAGACCGACGGCGCACCGCTGCTGGAGGTTCGGAACGTCAAGAAGTACTTCCCGATCCGCAAGGGCGTGCTCCAGCGCGAGGTGGCGCGTGTGCACGCCGTCGACGACGTGAGCTTCGTCGTCCGCGAGGGGGAGACGCTCGGGCTCGTGGGCGAGTCGGGCTGCGGCAAGTCGACGCTCGGGCGGACGATCGTGCGGCTGCTCGAGCCGACGGCCGGCCAGATCCTGTTCGGCGGGCGTGCGATCGAGGAGCTCGGGCCGCGCGCGCTTCGGCCGCTGCGGCGCGAGATGCAGATGGTCTTCCAGGATCCGTACGCGAGCCTGAATCCGCGCAAGCGGGTCGGCACGATCATCAGCGACCCGATGCGGATCCACGGCCTCGGCGACAAGCGCGAGCAGAAGCGCCGCGTCGAGGAGCTGCTCGAGACGGTGGGGCTCTCGCCCGAGCACTACAACCGGTTCCCGCACGAGTTCTCGGGCGGGCAGCGTCAGCGGATCGGGATCGCGCGCGCGCTCGCGCTGCAGCCGAAGCTGATCGTCGCCGACGAGCCGGTGTCGGCGCTCGACGTGTCGATCCAGTCGCAGATGCTGAACCTCCTCGAGGATCTCCAGAACGAGTTCCGGCTGACGTACCTCTTCATCGCGCACGATCTCGGCGTCGTCCGGCATGTGAGCGACCGGATCGCGGTGATGTACCTCGGCAAGATCGTGGAGCTGTCGCCGGCGGAGGAGCTGTACCAGCGGCCGATCATGCCGTACACGGAGGCGCTGCTCTCGGCGGTGCCGATCCCCGACCCGGATCTCGCCGCGAAGCGGGAGCGGATCGTGCTCGAGGGCGACGTGCCGAGTCCGATCGATCCGCCGACCGGATGCCGTTTCCACCCGCGCTGCCGGTATGCGACCGAGGTGTGCCGGGAGGTCGAGCCGCCGCTCGTCGAGTACGGCAACGGGCATCTGGCGGCGTGCCATCACCCGCTGAACGTGGACAAGGCGGTCGGCGAGGCCGGTCCCGCCGGCGGCGACGGCTAGAACCCCTCGTTCGGGGTAGGAGACTGGGCCTAAAGCGGCCTTCGCTGAGCGCCGATAGTTCCAGCGTGGACGCCACCGAGCGCAAGGAGATCCTCAGCCGCTACATGGACCATTCGCGGCGCTTCGAAGAGGTCGCTGCGCGCCGGCGTGGCGCCTCCTCGCGCCGAGGTGATCCCGTTTCAGGGGCCACTGCGCGAGCTCGAGCAGGAGCCGACGATGCGCGAGATCGAGGTGCTCCAGCTCATCTCCGACGGGCTCGTGAATCGCGAGATCGGCCAGCGTCTGTTCCTCTCGGAGGAGACCGTCAAGTCGCACGTACGACACCTGTTGGCGAAGCTCCAGGCGCGCTCGCGCGCCCATGCCGTCGCCGTCGGCTTCCGTCGCAAGCTGATCGCCTGACGCGCCTTACGGGGCGCCGGGCGCCTATCCACAGGTGGTTGTGCAAAGAGGCGGCCCCAAAAAGCCGCCAGGCGCCGGGTGCTCACCCCACCCGGCGCCCAGCTACAACGTTCAATCGCTCTCCACAGGCTGTGGAGATCCCTCAGGCGGGGGATGCTCCTCGGCTGTGGATAACGGACGATCCGACGGCTCTACCATCACCACTGCTTCGAAGAGCCAACCACGGCCGCGCGGGCCACGATCGATGCGAGCTTATTCACGGTAGGACTCCCTTGGCCTTGCTGCCAGCGAGAGCACCGCTGCGAACAGCAGCTTCGCGAGATATGCACGCATTTCGAACTCCCATGATTGGGGACTGACGGCTACGCAGCTTATACCCCTTTTGGGGGATGCAAGGATCTCGCGCAGATTTCGCATGCAGGATCCTGCGGACGTCCGCTCGATGCCTGGGCTAGCGGGTTGTTCCTTGCTGCGGCGGCGGTGGCGTGCTGTGTTGGCTCGTATGGCGGGTACGGGCTTCGCACCCGATTTGGGCGCTGATCGTGCTCTGGCTGCCTCGGCGCACTGGCCGAGCGGCAGGCGTCGCGCTGACAGACAGAGCTCGAGATGTCTGTCTCGTTCCTCCCGTCTGGTCTTCGCGGCCGTCGCGCTTTGGGCCGCTCGCGGCTGTCTTAGTGGCGGCTACGGGCTCTGTCCAACGTCCCTCGACGGGCGTCGCGCGAGTCTTCTTCGATGGGTCACGTGTACACGCCGGTGCGCGCGCTAGTCGCGGTGCGGCAGTTGGCGTCACGGCGGTCATACGCGGCTAGGGGCGAACAAGCGGCTTCGGGGGTATCTCCTTCGCCAGTGCTGTCGCGTTTGTCACGTTCCTGGCCGTGGACGCGTTCTTACAGTCGGCGCTAACGCTGCATGGCGCCAGGCAGACGTTCGCGGCGTGTCCTCCAGGCCCTGCGCGCGCACTTGGCCGGCTTCTTGCCAGCGTGCCCCTTCTACATCCCGCTGGTTGCCCTCTTCGTCTACGGATATCACGCCTACTCACTGCGGGTCGTCGTCGCTGTTCTTCATCCCCGCTGTCGCGGCTCCAGCGGCTGTCTGCTCCTCTACCAGAAAGGAGCGCGACGCGACGCGGCATCTCGCATCCGCGAACGACCGCCTCAAGAGCGCAAACCTTTCCTTTGCGACGGCACTTGTCGCCACGTCTGGATGCGCGGGACAGGTACACGGCTGGCCATTCGGCGGCCGTTGCGATCTACGCGCGTGATATCGCAGCTCGCATGGGTCTCGGCGAGGAGGAGCAAAACTTGGCGCATCTCTGCGGGCTCGTGCACGACGTCGGGAAGATCGGTTTGCCGGCTGGAGTCCTCGAGAAGCCAGGCGCTCTGTCACTTGAGGAGCGGCGGCAGATGGAGCAGCACTCAGAGATCGGCGAGCAGATCCTGCGAAAGGTTGACGACTACGAGGAGATCGCCGATGTTGTTCGGCATCACCATGAGCGTGTTGACGGTCATGGCTACCCGGACGGTCTGCGCGGAGACGAGATTCCCGTTGCTGGCGCGAATCATCGCCGTCGCCGACGCCTACAACGCCATGACGTCTGATCGGCCCTATCGTGATGCGCTTCCGAGTCGCGTGGCGCGCCTTCGGCTGGCGCAAGCGGTGGAGAGCCAGTTCGACACCTCGGTCGTGGCGGCGTTCGAGGCGATCCTTGCGGCCGCTGGCGAGGACTACCGCATGGGCGTGCATGAGGAGTTCGTGCTCCACGGCTTCAGCGCACGAACTCTGACGAGGCGCTCTCGCGGTGGCGCCTGCGGCGGCTCTGTAGCTCGATCGCGCGCGTTCTGGGTCCTGCCAGATCCGGGCCGCCTCGACGCGCGAGCGAACGCCGAGCTTCTCGAGGATGTGGCGGACGTGAACCTTCGTCGTTGACTCACTGATGAACAGGAGCCGAGCGATCTCCTGGTTCGTCATGCCCTGGGCGATCAACTCGTGGATCTCGAGTTCGCGCGGGGAGAGGTCTTGGGATCTTCTTGAAGAGCGCGGGATGGAGAGTCCGATCCGACGTGCGAGCGCAGAGTCGTTCGCTTCCGACAAGCAGCGAGATCACCCGTTCCTCGATAGCCGGGCATCGACGCGGCATGGGCGGCCAGAGGCGGCGACGCTCGGAAGCCGAGGACAAGTGCGTCCAGAGCTCCGGTATCTGTCGCTGCTCGCAGAGCTGCGCGTGACGTCATCCTTCCGCCCTCTTCGAGTGCCAGAAGCGCCTCCGCGACCGCGGTGAACGCGCGAACTTCAGTCGATCGCGAGATCTCGCGGGACTGCACGATCTCCGTCTGCTGCGTCGGTCGCTCGGCGCGAAGCTGCAAGCACGATGCGCGCAGCGCGCGATGGTGCCCTCTTGCGGCCTTCAGCGACGCTGTGATCGACGTCGATGAGCAGTGCGCCGTGGGCTCGATCGAGATCGCCCATGCTGAGATAGAGGCCACCTCTCAGGATCGCGACGTTGGTGCTCGATGTACGGGTCGGCGTTCTGGTCCAGGTCTCGCCTCACTTCGGCTATCGCACGCTCAGCGAGCGCGAACCTCCGGAGGCCAACCAGCGCTCTGGCCTTGTTCATTAGGGCGAATGGACGAACGAACTCGAGCTCGTAGCCCTCGGCGAGCTTCTCCTCCTGCTCTGCGGCCGAGAGCGCGTCCTCGTAGCGTGCGCTGGCGGCGAGAGCATCGGCGTAGACGTTCAGGAACGACGTGCGGATCATCGGATCCACGTCGTCGATCGAAGAACCGACGCGGATAGCCTGTGCGTCGCTCAAGGCGGGCTTCGAGATCGCCGTCGAGAAGCCCAATCCGCAGCGAGCCCTGCGCCGCGCGGATGCGTCTGCTCGATGCTGAGGGGGCCACTCGCGTTCGAGGGTCGCGAGGATCTGCGCTGTCTCGGGGCGCTCGTCATCGAACGCCTGGTTGAACTGTGCCCACACTGCGGCGCCTCTCGCCTCGGGGCTGCAGGCGAGCGCGAGAGCTGCCTCTGAGTGAACACGACCCTGCCTCGGCCGCTCCGCGAGATTTGCCGCTCTCGACGCGAGGATGTGCGCTACGAGCGGCGCGGCTCCGCATCAAGCTGTGCAGCCGCCTGCGAGCCAAGGATCAGCGCCCGTCCGAAGTCTGCGTTGCGGAAGGCGACCTCGCCGTCCGCATAGTCGACGAGGCCGCCGTCGGCGTGCGTGGCTCGTCCGATCTCGACCCACCGTCGCACCGTTGTCGTGCGGCCCGCGCGCAGCAGCTCGTCGAGTCCGTTCGACAGCACCTCGGAGACGAACCTGGCGTCTGGAAGTACCTCGGCCACGGCAAGCGCTTCGTCCCAGCGCCGGTGGTGGATCAGGACGAAGAGGCGCTCGATGAGCGTCGCGGACGTCCTCCCGCCGATCCTTCAGCCGGGCGACCAGCAGCTCCTGGAGAAGTGGGTGCAGCGAGAACGACTGGTCGTCGACACGCAGGGCGAGCCCTCGTCGCACGGCATCGTCCAGGACGGCGTCACTTCCGTCGCCGAGAACGAGGTGAGCGACCTCGACGTTGCCGACGGAAGCCGCCGCCAAGAGCAGAAGGCCTTCCTGCACCTCCGCCGAGGCCGCCGCCAGGAGCTCCGTTGCCAGGTAGTCGTACAGCGCCCTCGGCAGAAGCTTGTCCTGCGGCAGGTCCGGTGTGGCGGTCATCGCGGCCAGGCCGAGCACGGCCGGCCAGCCTCGCGCCACCTCCAGGAGCCGGGCTTCGTCGGCCGGTGAGGCCTTCCAGGTCAGGACGTCGCGCGCCTCGTCGTCGGTCATCGTCAGCTCGTCCGCCCCGACCTCGATCCCCTCGCCGTACACCGTCAGGCGCGGCGTGAACCACGGCGGGCGCGTCCGGCTCGTGACGAGGAACCGGATGTCGAGCTCGTCGACCAGGTAGCCGAGCAGCGTGTCCGCCTCCTCGGTGCCGGCCGTCTCGTACTCGTCCACCACGAGCAGCGTCGTCGCCGGCAGATCGCCGGTGGATCGACACGATCGCCCGCGCGAGCGGCTCCGGCCGCGCGTTCACCGACGCGATCGCCGCGACCCGGTTCCGGTCTCCGGGTGGAGTCCGGCGCGGCGGCGGCGAGCACGGTGTCGAGACCCGTCGCGAACGCGGCGACGTCACCGGAGGCGCGCGTCGTCCGGTACCAGCCGACCGGGCCGCTCTGCCGGCGGGCCCATTGGCGGGCGAGCGTCGTCTTCCCGTAGCCGGGCGGAGCGACGAGCAGCGACGACGCGCGCGCCGGACTCGTCCAGCATTCCCGTCAGCCGAGGACGCTCGATGAGGTGATCGAGCGCGGCGGAGCTCGTCCTCGTAGCAGTGCCCTCGTCCATCGCCTGCCTGCCGGGGCCGACGCCTGCCCGCCCTCTTCGTTGCCGGTTGTCCAGTGGCGACATTCTGCCCCTTGCCGGGCCGAACGCCAAGGTGGGGGCCCGCGCCCGGAGCCAAGGCACCGGGCGCGGTTTGCCGTCAGCCCCCGCTACCGGCCGGGGCCGGTAGGAGCTCACGGGAGAGCGGATCCTTGCCCGTGATCGTCCTGAACGCGGAAGGGATCTGCCGTCGTCGCGGCACGCCGAGCTTGTGCCGGAGCACGTCGCAGTGCGCCTTCGCGGTTCGTGGGGAGATGCCGAGTCGCAGCCCGACCTCCTCGTTCGAGCAGCCGTGCGCGATCAGCCCGACGATCTGCACCTGTCGCTCGGTCAACGCGGGAAGCGTCTCGCTGGAAGTGCTGTTCATGCCGCGAGAAGCTACGCGAGCATCGCGACCCGAACCATCGATCGACCGGAGTATTCCTAGACGCGCGCCGCGCGGAAGCCGCCGCGGACGAAGCTCGCCTCGTGGCCGCGCGCGTTCACCTCGGCCAGCTCGTCCTCCGTCAGCGCCCCGATCCGCAGCAGCAGCTCGAGCTCGTCGCGGAGATGCGTACCCATCATCTCGGGACCGTCCGTCGCGATCGAGAAGCGGACGCCGTTCTCGACGAAGGCCCGGAAGACGTCACGCACCGCGGCCTCGTCGGGGAGCGCCTTCGTCAGGAGGTTCGAGGTCGGACAGATCTCGAGCACGACCTCGGCATCGCGCAGCGCGCGCATCAGGCCGTCGTCGCCGGCGGCGAGGATCCCGTGGCCGATCCGGTCCGGGCGCAACACCTCCAGCACCTCGCCGATCTCCTCGCGCCCGAACTCGCCACCCTCCTCGCCGACGTGGATCGTCACGCCGAGGCCGGCCGCGCGCGCCTCCTCGACCATCGGCTGCACCGTGCGGTAGTCGTAGCGCTCGTGGTTCGGCCGCGGGCCCGCGATGTCGATCCCGACGATGCCGCGGGGCGCCCAGCGGATCGCCTTCTCGACGATGATCTCGTTCTGCCGCGGCGTGAACGTCCGGTCCATCATCAGGATCAGGCCGGCGCGGACCTGCGGGTACTCGAGGCTCGCGACGTCGAGGCCGCGGATCGCCGCGAGGATGATGTGGTCGAGATCGCGCTCGCCGCCCCGGTTCCGCTTCATCGGGTTGAAGCGCAGCTCGAGCGTCGTGATCCCCTGCGACCGGTACGCCCCGCCGATCGCGCCGTGCACCGACACCTCCACCGCCGCCGGGCTCGACTGGATCAGCTCCGTCCAGTGGTAGATCTGGTCGAGCGCGTCGAGATCGGGCACGCCGCGCGGGTCGGAGACCGTGACGAGCCGGTCGAAATCCCAGAAGTCCTTGACCGGCAGCGCGATGCCCTGCCGGTGGGCGAGCGACCAGAGGATGTCCGAGGAGACGGAGCCGCCGAGATGGGTGTGCAGCTCGGCGAGACCGTCCATCCCGCCAGTGTAGTTCGGCGCTCGATCCCGGCTCAGGGGCGTGCGCTACCGGCTGCGGAGGCGGTCCGCCCGGCCCGCCGAGACCCACGCGCGGCCCGCGGCGAGCACGGCGAGCGAGACGAGCAGAAGCGGCAGCGCGAGGACGATCGGCACGACGCTGTCGTAGAGAATCCGGCTGATCGCGTTCCCGGGCATGAGATACAGGGCGAGCGCCACGAGACCGGCGGCAGCGAGCACGAACAGCACCACGCCGTGCGGGACGAGCAGCAGGCCGAGCCCGACCGCCGCCGCCACGAGCGCAGCGAGCAGCACGGCCCCGACGAGCACGGCGACCGCGCGCGGCGCGAGCAGCAGCGGCTTGCCGAATCGCTGCTTCGAGAGGCGCAGCACCTTCAGGTAGCGGTCGGAGGGCGCCGCGAGCTCCGCGGCCACCGCGTCGAACGCCCACGTACGCTTCCCGACCGGCGTCCCGAGCGCGGCCGACCGTCGTCTGGCGCGGCAGGATCGTCGAGATGAGCGCGCGGCCGTCCGCCATCAGCGACCACGCCTCCACCTCGCAGAACGCGTCGAGGTCGGTGCGCACCTGGGCGAGCGCGTGCTGGACGCGCTCGTCGACGCCGAAATCCGCAGTCGTGAGCCCGCGCGGGCGCGTCACCCGCTCGGCGCCGGGCGCGCGCGTGTACGCCTCGAGCCCCGTCTCGAGATGCACGAAGGCGCCGTTGCCCCGCTCGAGCGCCCGCAGCAGCCGCTGCTCCCGCTCGGCGTCGCCGTAGATCGAGACCACGCGGCCGAGCACCGCCGGGATCCGCGACGACGGCTTCGGCGACGTCGGGCATCTGCCCGGAGCCGTCGCTGATCACGACGTGCGTGCAGGCGCGGTCGAGCAGACCCTCGATGCCCTGGTTGTCGTGGACGCCGCCGTCGGTCAGCTCGACCACGAGATCGGGATAGAGGCCGTGGATCTGCATCGGCGGGAAGCCGCCCGGGAACGCCGCCGAGGACGCGACCGCGGCGCCGAGCGGGAAGTCGCGGCGGCTCTCCGGCAGCGCCGTCCAGGCCGTCCGCGCGAGGATCGTGTTCTTGTCCACGTCGCTCTGGAGCTCGCCCTGCCGGTCGGGCTCGCCCATGTACATCGCCTCGAAGCGCCAGTTGTGGCCCGTGTTCAGCGTCGTCGACTCGAGCAGCAGGATCGGCACCGGGGCGCGCCGGGCCGGGTTGTGCCGGTCGGGGTTGAAGTCGCCGACGTGGCCGGCCGGCGCGATCAGGAGGTCGCGCATCGCGATCCGGCCGCCGCGGCGCGGACGGTTGCCCCACACGCCGGCGTAGAAGTGGCGCTCGTACACCTCGGCGACCCGGTCGGTGCGCGAGTACGACGGCTTCGCCATCTCGATGTTCGCGCGCAGGCTCGAGAAGCCCCGGCCGCGGACGTTCGCCTCCGAGGCCTTGCGGTACTCGCGCTCGACGGCGGCCACGATCTCGACGTAGTCCTCGTCGCCGATCTCGGCGTCGGGCTTCGTCTCGAGCAGGTTCTTGACGTGGAGGTAGTAGAGCGCGCCGACGATCGAGCCGCCGGAGACGGTCGAGATCACCTGCACCGGGCGCAGCAACCCGAGCTCCGCCAGTCCGGCGAGGACGCCGATGTGGAAGAACGCGGCGCGGTGCCCTCCGCCCGAGAGCGCCAGTCCGAGTTTCGGCTCTGCGGTAGCCATGGAACCTCGGGGCTCGGTTTGACGGTCGAGCGAGCGTCGCACCCGGCGGGCGTCGTGTCAATCGCCCGTCAGGACCAGCCGACGACGAGCCAGCGTCGCCGCGTGAAGCGCGCGGCCAGGAGCGCGAGCCGGGCGACCATGAGAGCGTCGAGGCCGACCCAGACGCCGACGATCCCCCAGCCGAACGCGAGCGCGAGCGCGGCGATCGCGACGAAGACGGCGCCGGCGACGAGCATCGACCACATCAGGTAGCGCGTGTCGCTCGCCCCGATCAGGATCCCGTCGAGCGCGAACACGGCGCCGCCGATCGGCTGCATCGCGGCGAAGAACGGCCACAGCTTCGCCGCCTGCGCGAGCACCGCCGGGTCGCTCGTGAAGAGGCGGGGCACCACGTGCGAGAGCGGCGCGAGCACGACCGCGAACGCGAGGCCGACGAGCACCGACCACCCGATCATGCGCGCGGCCGACGCGAACGCCGCCTCCGCGTCGCCGGCGCCGAGCAGCCGGCCGACGATCACCTGCCCGGCGATCGCGACGGCGTCGAGGACGAGCGCGAGGAAGATGAAGAGCTCGAACGCGATCTGGTGCGCGCCGAGCGGCGCGTCGCCCATCCGCGCCAGCACCGACGCCGCGACGAGGAACGACGCGTAGAGCGCCGTCGTCCGCACGAAGATCTGGCGGCCCACGCGCATCATCGGGCGCATCTCCGCGAGGCTCGGCCGCCGCGACGACGCCGCCGGGCGCAACAGCTCCACGACGAACGCGATCCCCATGCCCGCCTGCGCGATCGCCGTCCCGGCCGCCGAGCCCGCCATCCCCCAGTGGAAGCCGTACACGAACAGCACCTCGAGCACGACGTTCGCCGCGTTCGCCGCCACGACGATCTCGAGCGGCCGGCGCAGGTTCGAGACGCCGCGCAGGTAGCCCTGGCCGGCGAGCGTGACGAGCGCCGCGGGCAGCCCGAGCGCGGCGATGCGGAAGTAGACGAGCGCGAAGTGGCCCGACTCGCCGTGGCCGCCGAGACCGCGCAGCAGCGGCCCCGCGAGGGCCTCGCCGAGCACGAGCAGCGCCGCCCCGATCCCGAGCGAGACCCAGAGCGCCTGCGCCGCGAGCCGCGCCGCCCGCTCGGGGTGGCCGGCGCCGGACGCGCGCGCGACGACCGCGGTCGTCCCGTACGTCAGGAAGTTGAAGATCGTGAACGCGCCGGCGAGCACGGTGCCGGCGAGCCCGAGCGCCGCGATCTGCGGGCGGCCGAGATGCCCGACGATCGCCGTGTCCGCGAGCACGTACAGCGGCTCGGCGGCGAGCGCGCCGAGCGCGGGGACGGCGAGCCCGAGAATCTCGCGGTCGTGGGGGAGCGGAGGCGCACGGCGGGCCGGTGACGATAATGCCCCCGATGAAGGTCGGAATCGTCCAGCGTGGGGGAACCCAGGGTTCCCCCACGAGCCCCCTCCTTCTGGAAAGCCGATGAAGGTCGGAATCGTCGTGCCGTACTCGTGGTCGTTCTGGGGCGCCGTCGTCGAGCACGCCGAGCTGCAGGCGGAGGCGCTGCGCGCGCACGGCTGCGAGGTGAAGACGATCATGGGCAACGACCCGCCCGGCCAGTTCACGCGCGTCCTCCACCCGCGCCACGGCCGGCACGGCAACCCGCCCGCCGACGTGATCCCGATCGGCCGCTCGGTGATCGTGCCGGCGAACGGGTCGCTGCCGAACATCATCCTCAGCCCCCGCTCGTTCTTCCGGATCAAGCAGGTGCTCGAGCGCGAGCGCTTCGACGTGCTCCACCTGCACGAGCCGATGACGCCGATTCCGTGCATCGCCGCGCTCTCGCTCTGGCAGGGCCCGATGGTCGGGACGTTCCACGCGAGCGGCGACCTCGGCTGGATGCGGATCGCGAACCCCGTCTGGGGGTTCCTCGCCGACCGGCTCGACCGGCGCATCGCCGTCTCCGACATGGCCGCCGCCTCGGCGAAGCGGTGGGTCGGCGGCGACTACGACATCGTCCCGAACGGCGTTCTCATCCCCGACCGGGCCGAGCCCGGCGGGCGCGCGCACCGGATCGTCTTCGCCGGCCGGCACGAGGCGCGGAAGGGGCTCCAGGTGCTGCTGAGCGCGTGGCCGGAGATCCGCCGGCGCACCGGCGCCGACCTGCGCATCATCGGCGCCGACCCGCTCCGGGTGCGGCTCCTGATGACCCGGATGCGCGTCCCCGACGACGGGATCGAGGTGCTCGGCTTCCTCGACCAGGATCGCTTCACCGAGGAGCTCCAGGCGGCGAAGGCGCTCGTGGCGCCGTCGCTCGGCGGCGAGAGCTTCGGGATGGTGCTGACGCGCGCGTTCGCGTGCGCGACGCCGGTCGTCGCGTCCGACATCACGGGCTACCGTGACGTGATGACCCCGGAGACGTCGCGGTCGTTTCCGCCGGGCGACGAGCAGGCCCTCGTCGACGCGATCGAGGCGCTGCTCGCCGACGAGCCGCGGCGAGAGACGATGGGCGCCGCCGCGCGCGCTCTCGCGCAGGAGCGCTACTCGTGGAACGCGATCGCCTCCCGGCTCGTCGAGATCTACTCCTCGGCGGTCGCAGGCGAGGCCGCCGCGTGAGGCTGCGCCGGCTGCCGCTGCCACGATCGCCGCTCGTCCGTCTCGTCTTCGCGCTCGCGGCCTTCGCGCTCGTCGCGGGGCTGCTCTGGTGGCGCGGCCCGAGCTTCTCGTCGATCGGGGACGCCTTCACGGCGGTCAAGTGGCAATGGGTCGTGCTCGCGATCGCGCTCAACCTCCTGTCGGTCGTCGTCCGTGCGCTCGCGTGGAGGACGGTGATCCACCAGGCGATGCCGGAGCCGCGGCCGGGGGCGATGCTCGTGTTCTCGGCGTTCTCGGTCGGGCTGTTCGCGAACGCCGTCCTGCCGGGGCGGATCGGGGAGCTCGCGCGGGTCGCGGTGCTGACCCGCAAGTTCCCGCGCCGGCCGGGGCTCTGGGCGACGCTCGTCGGCACGGTCTTCGCGCACCGTGTGTTCGACGTCGTTCCCGTCGTGCTGCTCGTGATCTACGTCCTCATCACGGCCGGGATCCCCGGCTGGGCGCTCGGAAGCCTGGCGGCGGCGCTCGGGCTCGGCGCCGTCCTCTTCGCGATCGGGTTCACGATCGCGCGGCGACACCACCACGGGCTGGCGCTCGAGAGCGTCGGCCGCGTCCGGCGGGTCCTCACGATGGCGCGCCAGGGGCTCGCCGTGCTGCGGACACCGCTCGGCGCAGGGATCGCCGTCTTCTTCCAGATCTGCGGCTGGCTCTGCCAGCTCCTCGCGGTCTACACGGCGATGCGCGCGTTCCACATCCACTCGCCGCTGCCGGCCGCCGGCGTCGTCCTGCTGCTGATGAACGTCGTCACGATCTTCCCGTTCTGGCCCGGCAACGTCGGCCTCGTCCAGGTCGCGATCGCGTCCGCGCTCACCGGGTACGGGGTCGCGTACGGGAACGGCATCGCGTACGGGTTCGGGCTGCAGGCGATCGAGGCGTCGGTCGGGATCGGGGTCGGCCTGCTCTTCCTCGCACGCGAGGGGCTGTCGTTCGCGATGCTCAGGGTGATGCCGACGGCCGACCAGGCCGACCTCGGCGACGCCGAGGGGGAAGGGGACCGGCTGCCGCGGCCCGAGCGCGCGCCCGCGCCGGGTTGAGGGTTCTCGCAGCACCGGCGAGCCTCAAGGGCGTGCTCGCCGCGGCGGACGCCGCCGAGGCGCTGGCCGAAGGGATCCGGCGCGCCGGCGTCGCTGCGGACGCTGTGCCCGGTCGCGGACGGCGGCGAGGGAACGATCGACGCCGCCTGGGGCGGAGCTGTCCGCGAGGTCGAGGTGCGCGACGCGTTCGGAGCAGCGCGGACGGCGCGGATCCGCGAGGTGGACGGGCGCACGATCGTCGAGGCGGCCGAGGTGATCCCGTTCGACCGGAGCCGGCTCGACGTGGCGGCCGCATCGAGTCGGGGGCTGGGGGAGCTGATCGGGTCGCTGCGGCCGCGCGAGCTCGTCGTCGGTCTCGGCGGCACCGCGAACATGGACGGAGGCGCCGGGCTCCTGGCAGCCGCTCGGCGCGCTCCCGTGTCCGACCCGCGCGCTCTGCGACGTCCGGACGCGGCTCTACGACGCGCCACGCCTCTACGGGCCGCAGAAGGGCGCGACGCCCGACCAGGTCGGCGAGCTCGACGCCCGGCTGCGCGCAGACACGAGGCTCGCGCCGTACGCCGAGCTGCCCGGGTCGGGTGCCGCCGGCGGGCTCGGGGCGGCGCTCGCGTCGCTCGGCGCCGAACTGCTCCCGGGTGCGCCGGCCCTGCTCGACCTGATCGGCTTCGCGCCCGGACGGTACGACCTCGTCGTCACCGGGGAGGGGACGGTGGACGCGACGACGCGCGAGGGGAAGGCGCCGGCCGAGGTCGCGCGCCGCTGCGGCGAGGCCGGCATCCCGTGCGTCGTCTTCGGCGGCCGCGTGAGCGAGCCCCTCCCGGGCGTCGAGACCGTCGCGCTCTCCGGCGAGCCGGCACAGGCCCGCAGCGACCTCGTCGCGCTAGGCCTCCGGCTCGGGACGCGCCTCCTCGACACGGCGGGCTAGCTCCTCCACCTTGCCCTGGGCTGCGTCGAGCTTGCCGCGGCAGAGCGCGTAGAGCGCCTCGCCGCGCTCCCAGAGCGCGAGCGCCTCGTCGAGCGAGGCCTGGCCCTGCTCGAGCCGCTCGACGATCGACTCCAGCTCTGCCTGGGCCTGCTCGAAGGTCTGCTCGGGCTCGGCTCACTCCACGTCCTCCACGCGAGCTCCGAACGCACCCTCGGCGAGCGTGACGTCGACGCGCGCGCCCGCGGCGACCTGCGCCGACGAGGAGACGACTCCCGCCTCCGTCCGGACGATCGCGTACCCTCGACCGAGTGTTGCCATTGGTGACAACGCTACGAGCCGCCCGCCGGTCGCCTCGAGCGCCGCCCGTTTGCGCTCGACCGCGAGCGCGGGAGCCGCGCGAAGGCGATCGCGTGCGCGCTCGACGCGCCGCCCCTCCCGTTCGAGGGCGAGCCGAGGCGCCGCCCGCAGGCGCTCGAGGCTCCGCACCAGGCGCTGCGCGTCCCGCTCGAGCGTGCGCCGTGTGCCCCGCTCCAGGCCCACGCGTGCGCGGTCGAGCCGTGCAGACAACTCGGAGACGTCGGGGACGACGAGCTTTCCGGCCATCGTCGGCGTCGAGGCGCGCACGTCGGCGGCGAGGTCGCAGAGCGGCGTGTCCTGCTCGTGCCCGACCGCGGAGACGACGGGAACGGGGCAGGCGGCGACCGCGCGGACGAGCCGCTCGTCGCTGAACGCGAGCAGATCCTCGAAGCTGCCGCCGCCGCGCGTGAGGACGATCACGTCCACGCCGGGCTGCTCCGCGAGCGCCCGCAGCGCCTCGACGATCCCGCCCGCGGCCCGCGGCCCCTGCACGTACGTCTCCGCGACGAGGACGTTCGCGGCGGGGAAGCGACCCTGGATCGTGGTGAGCACGTCGCGCTTCGCGGCGGCGTCGTTGCCGGTGACGAGCCCGATCCGGCGCGGCAGCAGCGGCAGCGGGCGCTTGCGCTCCGCGGCGAACAGACCCTCGGCGGCGAGCTGCGCCTTGAGGCGCTCGAGGGCCGCGAGATGGGCGCCGAGCCCGAAGCGCTCGATCGTCAGGGCGCGCAGGCGGAAGTCGCCCCGCTGGGCGAAGAGCTCCGGGCGGCCGTAGACGTGCACGCGCTCCCCGTCGGCCAGCTCGAGCCGGAGCCCGTCGAACTGCCCGCGCTGCATCGTCACGCCGACGCAGGAGCCGTCGCCGGGATCCTTGAGCGTCAGGAAGACGGTCGCCCAGCGCTCGTGCCGGCGCAGCTCCGTCACCTCGCCCTCCACCCAGACCGTCGGCAGCCGCCCGAGCCACTGCGCGATGCCCCGGTTGAACGCGGCGACCGAGTAGACGGTGCGGTCGTCGTAGGGAAGCGCCTCGACCTTGCTCACGGGGCCAGCCTACTCGGGGAGCGAGCCGAGAAGTCGGTTGCCGCGACCGACCTGTGCGGGCAGCGAAGCAGCTACCACGAGGGCATCGGTCGCGGAGAAGTCGGTCGCCGCGACCGACCTGCGCGGGCGCGACTCGTGACGCCCGGCCTTCGAGCCCCGCACGAGCCGGCGCAGCCGGCTCGTGCGCTCTGCGAGCCGGAAAGCGAAGCGGGGCGAAGCAGCGACAGCTAGAGCAGAATCTCGGCCGCGGTCTCGTGCGCGCAGCCGCTGCCGACGAGCTCGACCGCGACGTGCAGATCGGCCTCGCTCACCGCGAGCCGCTCGGCGACCGGAAGCGGGTAGCCCGCCTCGATCAGCACGTGCAGCCGCCAGCTCTCGACTTTCGAGCGTTCGGTGACGGGGTCGGCGATCTCGGGCATCTCGGTCAGCTCGCTCATGGCTCCGTAGCTTCGTGCTGACTTCGACGAACCCTGCCCCGGATTGTTGGGGCGGGTTGTTCGGTTCGTGTCGAGGCGGCCGTCGGCTACGAGGGGCCGCGCAGGGTGCCGGCCGCGTCGAAGCGGCGTACGAGCTCCTGGAGCCGCGCCTCGAGCACCGCCCGCTCGGCTTCCGCGTCGGCAGTGAGCTCCTCGAGACGTCGCCGTACGTCCGCCTCGAGCTCCGCGACGCGCGTGTCGAGTCCGACCATCCAGTCGTCGCCCTGGCGCTCCAGCCCCTTCGTCGCCTCGGTGAGCCGGCGCTCGAGCCGTTGCGCGCCCGCGTCGCCGACGTGGGCGAGGCGCTCGGCGAGCACCGACTCCGCCTCGCGCGCGAACACCTCGACCGAGCGGTCGAGCTCGCGCGCGAGCCGCCGGGCAGCTTCCTCGCGCGACGCCTTGACCAGCGCCGCGAACTGCTGGGCCGCCTCGTCGGAGTACCCCGAGACGGCCCGCTCGACGAGCCGCTCCATCTGCTCGAGCTGGCGGCGCTCCACGTCCTGGAAGCCCGACCGGATCCGCGCGACCGCCTCCGTCTCCTCGTGCTCGATCCGCTCGAGCAGCTCGCGCTCGCGGCGCCGCGCCCGCTCCTCGATCTCGTGGAGCGCTCGGCGCCGCTCGGCCGCGTGCGCCTCGACCTCCGCATGGGCGTGCGCCAGCACCTCCTCGAGCGCCTTGTCGACGTCGCCGCGCAGCCGGCCGATCGCGGCGCGCTGCTCGTCGCTCTCCGCTGCGAGCCGCTCGGCGTCGGCGGTGATCTGGAGCTCGACCTCGGCGAGCAGCTGCTGCTGGCGCTGGGAGAGCTCGGCGATGCGGCGCTTCGTCGCCTCGGCGGCGCGGTCGAGATCCTGTGCCCAGCCGGCGAGCCGTTGCTCGACCTGTGCCTGCGTCTGTGTGAGCGACTCCGTCAGCGACGCGCCGGCGTCGCGCTCGCGCTCCGCGAATGCGCGCGCGCCGCTCCTCGGCGATCTTCCGTTCCTCCTCGACGAGGAGCGAGACGGAGTCGGCGCGGGCGCGGGCGAGCGCCCGCTCGAGCTCGCCGGCCCGCTCGACGGCCTCGCGCTCGACGAACGCGCGCAGCTGCTGCTCGGCGGCTGCGAGATGCGCGTCGCGGTCGGCGATCCGCGCGAGGGCGCGCTCCAGGAGGAGCGCGGCGGTCGCGGCGAGCGCGCAGGCGGTGAGCCCGCCCGCGGCGACGGCGACGGCGCGATCGTGCCGCAGCGCGAAGCCGACCCAGGCGGCGACGGCGGCCCCGGACTCGAGGGTCGCGGCGGTGACGAGCAGCCAGCGCCGCACGGCGCGGAGGCCGGCTCCGGCAAGTGCGCCCGCCGCCAGGACGACACCGGCGGCGAAGACGATGTCCGCGACGCGTCCTCAGATGCAGCATCGGCCCATCGTAGTCAGCGGGAGGTTCTCAGGCCACGCGCGCCAGGAGCAGCGCCCCGGCGAGCAGGACGACCGCCGCGGCCAGCGTCTGGAGCGCGACCTCGGGTGCCCGCGCGAGCGCGTCGGCGTCGACCGGCAGCGTGCCGCCGTCGCGCAGGTCGATCCGGCCCTCGACGGCGACGACCCGCCGCCGGACGAGTCGCACCTGCGTCGAGAGCCGCCGCTGCGCGTAGCTCGCGAGGAACGCATAGGCCGCCGCGGCGATCGCCTCGCCGCGCACGCGCTGGGCGGCGGCGAAGTAGGCGGTCAGGGCCGGAAACGCGCCCCAGGACGCGGCGAACCAGACGTCGGAGTGGAACGCTCCGCCGAGCAGCTCGAGGTTGTACGCGACGGCGACGAACGCGCCGAAGCCGACGAACGCGAGCAGCCAGAGCGTCGTGCCGAGGGCGACGCCGATGCCGATCCCGCACGCGGCGGCGAGCGAGATCGTCGCCGCCGCGACGAGGACGCCGCGCGGGATCCGGGTCTGCAGCGGCCGGCCGTGCAGCTCGTCGAGCGCGTGCGCGCCGACGCCCATGGCGAGCAGGAACGCGAGCGCCGTCCAGCCGAGCAGGCTCCACTTCATCGCCGGTGCGAGCGCCGCCCCGACCGCGACGTAGGAGAGATGCCAGAGCGTGTACGGCGGGTGCAGGAGCGTCACGTAGTCGCGCCAGCCGCCCGGCCGCAGAGCGTAGAAGGCCGGACGCGCCTCCGCGGTCATGCGCGGCGACCCCACACGACGAGGCCGCCGCCGACGCTCAGCCGGCGGGCGCGCACGTCCTCGATCCCGGCCTCGCGCCACAGCTCGAGCAGCGTGGGCATCGGCAGCCGCTCGTGGAAGCCGCGGATGCTCGGGCCGAGGAAGCTCCCGACCTCGCGCCACGCCGGCGAGACGACGCCGCCCGCGAGCGGCAGCCCGACGCGGACGTAGAGCTCCCACAGCGGCCGCCAGCCGCCGCGCGGCAGCCCGAACTCGAGCATCGCGACGACGCCACCGGGACGGACGGCCCGCGCGAGCCCGCGCAGCGTCGCGCCCGGATCCTCGACGTAGCGGAGGAGATACGTGAACGTGAGCGCGTCGAACTCCGCCTCGCCGACCGGCAGCTCCTCCGCGCGCCCCTCGCGCAGCTCGATCCGCTCCGCGAGCCCGGCCGCCTCGACGCGGGCGCGGCCGGCCGCGAGCATCTCCGGGCTCTGGTCGATCCCGACGCACGGTGCGTCCCGGCTCGGCGCGGGCGAGCCCGATCGCGACCGCGGCGGTACCGGTCGCGACGTCGAGCACGCGCCGCGCGTCCGCGGGCACGCGGGAGACGAGGAAGGCCCGCCAGCGCGGGTCCTGGCCGAACGAGAGCAGGCTCGCGTAGCGGTCGTAGGTCGGCCCGAGCGGCGCGAACAGCTCGCGCGCCTCGCGCGTCCTCGCGGAAAGCTCAGCCAAGGAGGCCGAGTCTATTCTGCGGCCGTGGGACTCAGCGACGACGTGGCGCGGATCGCCGAGGCCGCCGGGGCGTTCGCAGGCCCGGGCGAGCGGCTCGCCGGCGTGCTCGCGGCGGAGCCGGTCGGCTCGGACCGCGTCTACCTCTGCGCCTTCGAGACCGGCGACGGCACGTCGTGGCTCGCGCTCGACGAGGCGGGCCGGCCGGTCGACGAGCGCAAGCGCGTGCGCGACGCCGCCTCGCTCGCGGCGCTCTGCGAGGTCGCGGAGGAGACCGCCGGCGGCGGCGACCTGCCCGCGCTCCGGGCCCGGCTGCGCGAGCTGCGCGAGACCGAGGCGCCCGAAGGGATCGAGGCCGCGGAGGACGCGGCCGCCGCGCTCGAGCAGACGCTCGAGGCCGAGCCGCGGCTCGCGCGCAGCGCGTATCTCGACGCGGTCGGCGCCGCGGCGCGCCGGCTCGAGCAGACGCTCGGCGACGACGCCGGTTCCCCGTTCGCGGCCGCGATGCAGCAGGCGATCGGCGCCGTCGAGGAGCTCGCCGACGACGTGGAGCGCCGCTACAAGGGGCCGCTCGCCTGAAGGACGGGCGGGTGGGGACGGCTACACTCGGCGCATGGAAGGTGGCGGCTTCGGATTCCCGTTCGGGGGCGACCCCGAGGAGATCATGCGCAGCCTGCGCGAGTTCGCCGAGCAGCAGGCCGAGAGCGTCCACGAGGCGCAGCGCGAGCAGTTCGCGACGCTGACGCTCAACACCGCGGTCGAGCTGACGGCTGCCGCCGCTCCAGCAGATCCAGACCCAGGGCGGCGTCGACGAGCAGTCGGTCGCCCTCCGCGACGCGATGCGCGTCCTCTTCCCCGAGGCGGTGGCGCTCGTCAGCGCGGCCCGCCAGGGGTTCATGCGCGAGTAGCCGGCCGAGCGCCGTACAATCGCCGCGCTCGTGTCGCTGCTCGATCGCGCCATCGTCCGCCTGCTGCCGGCTGTCCCCAAGCCGGTCGTCCAGCTCTTCTCGAGCCGCTACATCGCCGGCTCGACGCTCCCCGACGCGGTCGCGGCCGTCCGGCGGCTGAACGGCTCGGGGAAGATGGCGACGATCGACGTCCTCGGCGAGGAGATCACGCTCGAGGACGAGGCGCGCGCGATCGCGCAGTCCTACCGCGACGTCTTCGCGGAGATCGAGCACGTCGGCCTCGACGCGAACGTCAGCGTCAAGCCCACCGCGCTCGGGCTCGGCCTCTCGTACGAGCTCTGCCGCGAGAACCTCGAGGCGTCGTCGCGCACGCGGCCTCGGTCGGCAACTTCGTCCGGATCGACATGGAGGACTCGTCGACGACCGACGACACGCTGCGGCTCTACCGCGAGCTGCGCCAGGCGGGCCACGACAACGTCGGGATCGTCCTCCAGGCGTACCTCCGGCGCACGCTCGCCGACGTCGCCGCCATCGCCGCACCTGCGGCCCAACGTGCGGCTCTGCAAGGGGATCTACGTCGAGCCGGCGTCGATCGCGTACACCGACGACGAGGCCGTGCGCGCGAACTTCGTCCGCTGCCTCGACGCGCTGCTCGGCGCGCGCGCCTACGTCGGCGTCGCCACGCACGACGAGTGGCTGCTCGGCGAGGCCGAGCGGCTGCTGCGCGGGCGCGGGCTCGACCGCCGCCGGTACGAGTTCCAGATGCTGCTCGGCGTGCCGCGAGGAGCGCGCGAACGAGCTCGTCGCGGCCGGGCACCGGCTCCGCGTCTACGTCCCGTTCGGCGAGCACTGGTACGGCTACTCGCTCCGCCGGCTCCAGGAGAACCCGGCGATGGCCGGGACGATCGCGCGCGCGACCGCCGGGCGCGTGCTCCGCCTGCGGCCGTGATCTGGACGCGCGCCGAGGGCTGCCGGGTCACGCTCGCCGACGGGCGCGAGCTGCTCGACCTCACCGGCGGCTTCGGCGTCGCCGCGCTCGGGCACCGCAACCCGCGGATCCTCGAGGCGTGGCGGGCGCAGGAGGTCGTGCACGCGCTCGGCGACCTCGCCGACGCGGCCGTGACCGTCGAGCTGCGTGCGGCGCTGCCCCGGCCGGCCAAGCTCGGCGTCACGGGCGAGGACGCGGTCGAGATCGCGCTCCGGACGGCGCTGCTCGCGACCGGGCGCCCCGGGATCGCGGCGTTCGAGGGCGCCTACCACGGCACCGGGCTTCTCGCCCTCGCCGCGACCGGCTTCGAGCAGTTCCGGGAGCCGTTCGCGGCCTGGCTCCCCGGGCCGGTGCACCGCTACGTCTACGGCGAGGACCCCGGCCCGCTGCCGGGCGACACCGCGTGCGTGATCGTCGAGCCGGTGCAGGGTCGCGCCGGCTCCCGCGTGCCGCCGCCCGGCTTCCTCGAGACGCTCCGCCGCCGCTGCGACGACGCGGGCGCGCTGCTCGTCGTCGACTCGATCTACGCCGGCCTCGGCCGCACCGGCGAGCTCTGGCCCGGCTCGGAGGTCGCCGACGTCGTCTGCGTCGGCAAGGCGCTCGGCGGCGGGCTGCCGCTCTCGGCGGCGCTCTTCTACCGCGACGGGCTCGAGCGGCTGTGGGAGCTCGGGCCGGAGGACGTGCTCACGCACACGCACGTCGGCAACCCGCTCGCGTGCGCCGCGGCGCTCGTCGTCCTCGACGAGGTGCCGCGCCTGCTCGACCGCGTCGCTCGCCGCGGGCGAGCGGTTCGAGGCGGCGGGCTGGCACGGGCGCGGCCTGCTCCGTGCCCGCGCGGGCGACTGGGAGGACGCGCTCGACCGCGGCGTGCTCGTCGTCCCCGCCGGGCTCGACGGCTCGCTGATCCAGGCGACGCCGCCGCTGACGATCACGCGACGCCGAGCTCGACGAGGCGTTCGAGCGCCTCGGCTGAGGGCTACGCGCCTTGCGCGCGTAGAGCAGGAACGTGCCCGGGATCCGCCGGTCGTGGCGGCGGCGCGACGTGCCCGCCGGGTACTCCTCGAGCGCGGCGAGCTGGAAGCCGGCGCGGGCGAGCGCGCTCACGACCTGGCCGATCCGCCACAGCCGCTCGGGGTCGGCGGGGTCGCGGAAGTAGTCGTCGCGCCAGCGGAGGAGCCCGTCCACGCAGTCGGCGACGGGGTGGTCGTCGAAGACGAGCAGCTCGCCGCGCGGGCGCAGCGCCGCCGCGACGCCGGCCGCCCACGCGTCGACGTCGTTCAGCCGCACGAGGACGCCCTCGCCCGAGTAGACGAGGTCGAAGCGGCCGCGCCGCAGCTCCGCGGGCAGCGCCTGCGCCTCGCCCTGCACCCACAGCGTCGACGGCCAGCGCTCGCGGGCGGCCTCGACGAGCTCCGCGCGCGGGTCGACGCCCGTCGCCACCGCGCCCTGCTCGGCGAGCGCCGCCGTCGCGTCGCCGGTCGCGCACTGGAGGTGGAGCACCCGCTTCCCGGTCAGGTCGCCGAGCGTCCGCTGCACGATCGGGGGCAGCCCCGACGGCTCCGCGTGCTGGCGGTGCACCTCGTCCCACACGCGCCGGTTGTAATCGGTGGGCTCCATTCAGGCAAGGAGCGAGAAGCCGCCGTCGACGACGAGGGTCTGGCCGCGCACCATCTCCGCGGCGGGCGAGCAGAGGAACGAGACGGCCGCCGCGATGTCCTCGGGCGCCACGAGCCGCCCCGCCGGCGTGCGCTCGACGGTGGCGAGCATCTCCTCCTTGTTCGGGAAGTGCTCGAGCGCGCCGGTCTCGACGACGCCGCCCGAGACGGCGTTCGCGCGGATCCCGCGCGGCGCCAGCTCGACGGCGAGGTAGCGGACGACCGACTCGAGCGCCGCCTTCGAGGTGCCGACGAGGACGTAGTTCGCGAGCACCCGCTGCGAGCCGAGGCTCGAGATCGCGACGAACGAGGAGCCGGGCTCCATGTCGGGCGCGGTCGCGCGGGCGAGCGAGAGGAGCGCGCGGGCGTTCGCGTTCAGCGTCCAGTCCCAGTGCTTGTCCTCGGTCTCGAGCGCCGGCCGGATCACGCCCGTCGCCGCGTTGTGGACGACGACGCGGTACGGGCCGGCGGCGGCGAGCTCCGCGACGGTGCGCTCCGAGGAGACGTTGCCGCGGACGAGCACCGGCTCGGCGCCGGCCGCGCGCACCGCCTCGGCGGCCTCCTCGGCGGCCGTGTCGTTGCGCATGTAGCCGAGCACGACGCGGGCTGCGCCGTCGGCTGCGAGCCGGAGCGCGATCGCGCGACCGATCCCCCGCGTGCCCCCGGTCACGAGGACCGAGGAACCGTCCGAGGCTCATTTTCGGCTCGGGAGCGGCTCGTCCGCCGGGGCCGAGCTCGGCAGCTCGGTCCAGCCCGGCCGGCTACGCGGCTCGCGGGCGCCGTCCTGGGCCTTCGACGACGCGTGGCCGAGCCGGTCGAGGAGCTCCATCTTCTCCTCGGCGTAGCGGCGCACGGCGTGATCGGCGGGCAGGTCGAGGACGAGCTCGCGGACGCGGGCGCGCAGCTGGTACGCGAAGTGCGGCGTCGCAGGCCCGACGAGGGCGTCGACGTCGGCGAAGGTCGGCTCTGCCATCGCCGGAAACCCTAACGAAGGGTAGGTTCATCGCGTGCGCAGAGGCTCCGTCGTCGACGCCATGTTGCTCGGGACGGTGCTGCTCTGGGCGCTGAACATCACCGTGACGCGGTACGTGTTCCTGCACGGCTGGCGGCCCCTCTCCTACGGGACGATCCGCTACTTCGCCGCGATCGCGCTCTTCTGGGGCTTCACGTACCAGCGGGAGCGCTCGTTCCGGATCGCGCGCGCCGACCTGCCGCTCGTCCTGCTCGCGGCGCTCGCGATCTTCGTCAACCAGGTCTGCTTCGTCTACGGCGTCAAGCTCGCGAACGCCTCGACGGTCGCGCTCGTGCTCGGCAGCACGCCCGTGTTCATCGGGCTGATCACCGTCGTCCTGCGGCTCGAGCCGCTCGCCGGCTCGTTCTGGATCGGCGCGTCGATCACGTTCGCCGGCGTCGGGCTCGTCGTCGCCGGCTCGGGGAGCGGCTTCTCCGCCTCGGTCGCCGGCGACCTGGTCGCGGTCTGCGTCGCGATCTCGTGGGCGATCTACACCGTCACGATCCGGCCGCTGATGCGCCGCTACTCGCCGTACCGGATCAGCTCGCTCGTGCTCGCGGTCGGCTGGGTGCCGCTCGCGCTCGTCAGCATCCCGCAGATCTCCGAGCAGCAGTTCTCGTTCGGCTGGAAGGTCGTGGCTCGGGTTCGGCTACGCGGTCGTCGGGCCGCTCTTCCTGACGAACATCCTCTGGTTCACGGCGATCGACCGGGTCGGCCCCTCGCGCGCGTCGCTCTTCGCGAACCTGCAGCCGTTCTTCGCGGTCTTCTTCGCGCTCGTGCTGCTCAACGAGCAGCTGCGGACGCTCGAGCTCGCCGGCGGCGTGCTGATCTTCGCCGGGATCGCCTACGAGCGGATCTGGCGGCGCACGCCGCTGCCGCCGCAGCCGGTGGAATGAGCCGCCCGCGCGTCTCCGTCCTCCTGCCGGTGCGGGACGAGGAGGAGTACCTCGCCGAGGCGCTCGACTCGCTCGCGGCGCAGACGCTCGGCGACATCGAGGTGATCGTCGTCGACGACGGCTCGCGCGACGGGACGGCGGCGCTCGCGGAGGCGTATGCGCGGCGCGACCGGCGCTTCCGCGTCCTCCGCCAGGAGCCCGGCGGCATGGTCGCCGCGGCGGAGCGCGCCCGGGCGGAGGCGCGGGCGCCGCTCGTCGCGATGATGAACGGCGACGACGTCGCGATGCCCGACCGGCTGGAGCTGCAGGCGGCCGCGATCGAGGAGGAGGGCCTCGCCGCGGTCGGCGGGCAGATCGAGTACTTCCCGTCCACGACCGACGGGATGCGCACGTACGAGCGCTGGCTGAACGGGCTCGTCACGGTGGAGGCGGCGCTGCGCGACGTCTTCGTCGAGTGCCCGCTGCCGGGGCCGGGGCTGACGGCGCGCGCCGAGCTCGCGTCCTATCGCGACCCCGGCTGGCCCGAGGACTACGACCTCGTCCTGCGCCTCTGGGCCGCCGGCGGCCGCTTCCGCAACCTCGACCGGCTCGTCGTGCGCTGGCGCGAGCACCCGGAGCGGATCTCGCGGACGCAGCCCCAGTACTCGCTCGACGCCTTCCGGCGCTGCAAGGTGCACTACCTGCGCCGGACGCTCCTCGCCGGCGGCCGGGCCGCGGTCGTCTGGGGCTCGGGGCCGACCGGGAAGGCGTTCGCGCGCGAGCTGCTGCGCGCCGGCACGCCGGTCGCGGCGTTCGTCGAGGTCGACCCGCGCAAGCTCGGCAAGCGGATCCACGGCGCCCCCGTGGTGCCGGTCGAGCAGGCGGCCGCGTTCCCCGGCACGCTCGCGCTCGGGGCGGTCGCAGGCGCGGAGGGGCGGACGCGCGTGCGCGAGGCGGCGGCGGCGCTCGGGCTCGTGGAGGGGACGGACTTCGTCGCCGTCGCGTGAGACGCCGTTAGGCGGCGAGCACCTGGCGCGCGTACGACTCGTCGAGGCAGTCGTTGAGGCGCACGACGACGTCCTCGCCGGGACGGAAGGCGAACACCTTGTACGTGCGCACCGGGCCTGACCACTCGGGATTCACGACCGTCACCTCGACGGCGACGCGGTCGCGCTCCTCGAACGTCTTCGCCGACCTCGAACCGGCGCCCGTTCCGCGTGATGCGCCTCGAGCAGATCGACGATCGCGGCGCCGCTCCGGCACGTCGCCGTCTCCTCGCCGCGCGGGATGCCCGCCCACTGCGCGTCGGCGGCGAACAGCCTCCGGAAGCGGCTCGAGGTCGCCGGCGGAGAGCGCGTCGAACGCGCGGCGGATCAGCTCGTCGGCGATCGGCCATCGCCCCGGGATCATCGCCGATCGCGGGGCGCGCCGCCAGGGTTCGACGCGGCCCGGAGGGGCATAATCGCGGTATGACCGAAGACTTCATGCCTCTCCTCGGCTGGGATCACGTCGAGTTCTGGGTCGGCAACGCGAAGCAGTCGGCCTTCTTCTACGAGCACGCGCTCGGCTTCGCGCGCACCGCGTACGCAGGCCCCGAGACCGGCGTCCGCGACCGCGCCTCCTACGTGCTCGAGCAGGGCGACATCCGCTTCGTCGTCACGAGCGCGCTGCGCGAGGAGCACGAGATCACGCGCCACCACGCGCGCCACGGCGACGGCGTCCGCGACATCGCGCTCGCCGTCCCCGACGCGACCGAGGCGTACCGCCAGGCGGTGCAGCGCGGCGCGCGGGGCGTCGCCGAGCCGAAGCGCGTCGAGGACGAGCACGGCTCCGTCGAGCTCGCCGCGATCGCCACGTACGGCGACACGATCCACACGTTCGTGAACCGGGCCGACTACGCAGGCCCGTTCCTGCCCGGCTACGTGCCCGCGTCCCCGAGCGGGACGCGCCGGCCGGCGGCGTCGGCCTCGTGAACATCGACCACATCGTCGGCAACGTCGAGCTCGGCCGGATGGACGAATGGGTCGCGTTCTACGAGCAGGTCTTCGCGATGACGAACATCCTCCACTTCGGCGACGAGCAGATCCACACCGAGTACTCGGCGCTGATGTCGAAGGTGATGTCGGACGGCGCGGGGAAGATCAAGTTCCCGATCAACGAGCCGGCCGAGGGCAAGCGCAAGAGCCAGATCGACGAGTACCTCGAGTTCTACGCCGGCGCCGGCGCCCAGCACATCGCGCTCGCGTCGACGAACATCGTCGAGACCGTGGCAGGCGCTGAAGGAGCGCGGGATGATCTTCCTCGACACTCCCGACACCTACTACGACGAGGTGCCGGAGCGCGTGGGCGAGATCGACGAGGACTACGCCGACCTCCAGCGGCACAAGATCCTCGTCGACCGCGACGAGGACGGCTACCTGCTCCAGATCTTCACGAAGACGGCGCAGGACCGGCCGACGGTGTTCTTCGAGGTGATCGAGCGCCACGGCGCGACGAGCTTCGGCGACGGCAACTTCAAGGCGCTGTTCGAGGCGATCGAGCGGGAGCAGGCGCTCCGCGGGAACCTGTAGGAGCCGGGCGGGTGTTCGACGACGCGAGGGCGGTCGGCCGGCAGGCACGGCTCCTGCGTCGGCTCGAGCACCGGCCGTGGCCGCCGCCGGAAGGGCGCTGGACGCTCGGCCAGACCTGGGAGGACGACGCTCTGGGCGCACTGGCGCGTCCCGGTCGAGGAGCTTCGCCCGCACGTACCCGACGAGCTTGCGATCGAGGAGCACGACGGCAGCGCCTGGCTCGGGATCGTCTTCTTCCGCGTGCGCGCGCTCCGGGCGCGCGGCGTGCTGCCGCTGCCGGGCATCTCCTCGTTCCTCCAGCTCAACGTCCGTACGTACGTCCGCGGCCCCGACGGGCTGCCCGGGCGTCTGGTTCTTCAGCCTCGACGCGTCGAGCCGGCTCGCCGCGCTCGGCATGCGGCGCCTCTACCACGTGCCGTGCTTCCACGCGCGGATGCTGCTCGACGCGGTCGGCAGCGCCGGCGGCCGGGCCGCCGGGAGCGGGTGGCGCGACGCGGAGTGCGCGCGGATCGGCGAGCGCGGCAAGGTCTTCTCGGCCAGGTACCGGCCGGCCGGCGGCGTCTTCCGCGCGGAGCGGGAGTCGCTGGAGTGGTTCCTGACCGAGCGCTACTGGCTCTACACGGGGAACGGGTCGCACCGAGATCCACCACGACCTCTGGCCGCTCCAGCCCGCGGAGGCGGAGGTCGAGCTCGCGTCGATCCTGCCGTTCCAGCCGCGCCGGCGCGCCGCTCTGCCACTTCGCCGCGCGCCAGGACGCGCTGATCTGGCCGCCCGAGCCGATCGCGGGCTGAGCGGCCTCTCGCTGGTCGCCCGCGTACGCTTCCGCCGTGTCCCCGCCGCGCAGAACCGCTCTCTGGTCCGTGTTCGCAGCGTGCGCGCTGATCGCGCTCAAGCTCGTCACCGGCCTCGCCACCGGCAGCCTCGGGCTGATCTCGGAGGCCGTGCACTCCGGCACCGACCTGATCGCGGCGCTCCTCACCTTCTTCGCGGTCGGCGTCTCGGGCCGGCCCGCCGACCCGGGGCACCAGTACGGGCACGGCAAGGCGGAGCATCTCGCCGCGCTCGGCGAGGCGACGTTCCTCGTGCTCGCCAGCCTCGTGATCGTCTGGCGCGCCGTCCTGCGGCTCGCGAACCACTCGGCCGGGACGGTGCACGCGGAGTGGTACGCGCTCGTCGTCGTCGGCGCCGTGATCGTCATCGACGTCGGCCGGACGCTCGCCTCGGCACGGGCCGCGCGCCGCTACGAGAGCGCCGCGCTCGCCTCGAACGCGCTCCACTTCGGCAGCGACCTCGCCGGCTCGGGCGCCGTCCTCGTCGGGCTGCTGCTCGTCCGCGCCGGGTATCCGAAGGCGGACTCGCTCGCGGCGCTCTTCGTCGCGATGCTGGTCCTGCTGGCGGCGGTGCGGCTGATGCGGCGCAACGTCGACGTCCTGATGGACCGGGTTCCGGCGGCGGCGGCCGCGGCGGCGCGCGCCGCGATCGACGCCGTGCAGCCGGCGGTCGAGCTGCGGCGGCTGCGGATGCGGCAGGCGGCGGGCCGGCACTTCGCCGACGTCGTGATCGGCGTCTCCTTCGACGCCGCGGTGGGGCAGGGACACGCGGCTGCCGACCGGGTCGAGCGGGCGGTACAGGCGGCGCTGCCCGAGGCGGACGTCGTCGTCCACGTCGAGCCGCTCGAGCAGGACGCGGCGCTGCGCGAGCGCGCCCACGCAGCGGCGCTCGGCGTCGCGCGCGTGCGCGAGGTCCACAACGTCAGCGCCGTGTCGCTCGACTCGGGCACCGAGCTCTCGCTCCATCTGAAGCTGCCCGGCGACCTCTCCCTCGAGGAGGCGCACGCGATCGCGGAGGAGGTCGAGCGGGCGATCCTGCACGACGTGCCGGAGGTGGCGACGGTGCAGACGCACCTCGAGCCGCTCGCCGAGGACGCCGCCGGGACGCGCCCGCCCGCGGACGAGGTCGCGGGCGACGCGCAGATCGTGTCCAGGGTCGTCCGGGAGGCGACCGGCGCCGACCCGCTCGAGCTGCGCTTCCTCCACACCGACGAAGGGCTCGTCGCCTACCTGACGCTGCGCCTCGACCCGGCGACCGCGCTCGCGGACGCGCACGCCGAGGCGAGCCGGATCGAGGAGCTGATCCGCCTCGAGTGCCCCGAGATCTGCGACGTGATCGTCCACACCGAGCCGTGATCCTCTGCATGTTCAGTCCCCGTGACCGGCACCTCGAGCGGGGGTGGCCGGGCCGGATCGAGGGCGACCGCGTGATCCAGCTCGCCGCGCAGACGCTCCAGGCGTTCTTCACCGGCGGCGGCGTCGCGCGTGAGCACGACGAGTTCGCGCTCGCCGACGTCGCGTTCCGGGCGCCGGTGCTGCATCCGCCGTCGGTGCGGATCTTCGGTGCCGGCGACTTCGCGTTCGCGAACCCGGCGGCGATCCTCGGGCCGGAGGACGTCGTGCACCTGCCCGACGGCGTCGAGGAGGTCGTGCCGTTCGTGCGCCAGACCGCGATCGTCGGGGCGGACGGGCAGGTCGGCGCGTACACGCTCCTCGTCGAGTGGGTGGCGCCGGCGCTCGCGGGCGCCAAGCGGAACGACTTCGCGCTCACGCTCGGCCCGCGCGCGCTCACGCCCGACGAGACGCCGGGGATGCGCTGGGACCCGCTCGTCGAGCTCGCCGCCCGGAACACGCGGCTCCTTCCCGGCGACCTGCTCGCCGAGCCCGTGGCGACGGAGCTCGCGCCCGCGCGGGCCGGGCGACGTCGTCGAGGCGGGGCTCGAGCCGTTCGGGCTGCTGCGGATCCGGGTGGAGGCCCGGTGACGCGCGTCGCCGTCGTCGGCGCCGGGATCATGGGCTGCGCGACGGCGTGGGCGCTCGCCGCGCGCGGCGCCGAGGTGACGCTCGTCGAGCAGTTCGAGCCCGGCCACGACCGCGGCTCGAGCCACGGGCGCTCGCGGATCGTGCGGCTCTCGTACCCGGATCCCGAGTGGGTGCGGCTCGCCGCGGAGGCGCGCGCCGGCGTGGCTGGAGCTCGAGGCGGAGACGGGGCGGACGCTGCTCGAGCTGCACGGGCTCGTCGAGCTCGCAGCCTCGCGCCGAGCTGACCTCCGAGAGCGCGCTCGCCGCGAACGGCGTCGAGCACCGGCGGCTCTCCACGGCGGAGGCGCGCGCGCTCGGCGTCGCGCTTCCCGACGGCTGGGCCGCGGTGCACGAGCCGAGCGGCGGCATCGTCCGCGCCGACGAGGCCCGGGCCGCGTTCCTCGACGTCGCGCTCGCCGGCGGGGTGCGTCTCGAGACCGGCCGCCGCGTCGCCTCGCTCGACGAGCTCGACGCCGACGCGGTCGTCGTCACCGCCGGCGCCTGGGTGCGGGCGCTCGTGCCCGACCTGCCCGTCCAGGTCACGCGCGAGACCACCGTCTACTTCCGCCACGACGGCCCGCCGCTGCCGTCGATCATCGAGCTCGACGGGGACGCGGACGGGCACGCCACGTACGCGCTCCACGACCCGGTGCACGGGGTCAAGGCGGGCGTCCACCACGCGGGGGCCGAGGTCGACCCCGACGAGGCGGGCGCCCCGGACGAGCGGCTCGTCGGCGGCGACCGTGGCCTGGGTGGCCGAGCGGCTGCCCGACGTCGACCCCGAGCCGGTCGGCGCCGAGACCTGTCTCTACACGACGACGCCGGACGAGTCGTTCGTGCTCGAGCGGCGCGGCCGCGTCGTCGTCGGCTCGGCGTGCTCGGGGCACGGCTTCAAGTTCGCGCCCGCGGTCGGGCGGCGGCTCGCCGAGCTGGCGCTCGGCTAACGCTCTATTCTTTCCGGCATGCCCTTCTACCAGCGCCTCGGCGAGGTTCCGCGCAAGCGCCACATCCAGTTCCGCGACGGCGGCACGCTCCTCACCGAGGAGGTGATGGGGCTCGAGGGCTTCACCGGCAACGAGTCGATCCTGTACCACCTGCACTCGCCGTGCCGCGTGATGGAGCTGGCCGGCTTCGAGCCGATCGAGCGCGAGGAATGGCTGCCCGAGCAGCACGCGCACCGGCACCTCAAGACGTTCGACACGGCGCCCGCGGGCGACGAGATCACCGGCCGGCGGCTCCTGATGTGGAACGCGGACGTCGAGATCTCGCTCTGCCGGCCGTCCGCGTCGATGGACTACTGGTACCGCAACGGCGAGGGCGACGAGGTGATCTTCGTCCACGAGGGCTCCGGCACGCTCGAGACGATCTTCGGCGACCTGCCGTACAAGGAGGGCGACTACGTCGTCGTACCGCGCGGGGCGACCTACCGGTTCCGGCCCGAACGGCCCTCAGCGGTACCTCGTGTTCGAGACGCCGGGCCTGATCGAGATCCCGCGCCGCTACCGGAACGAGTACGGGCAGCTCGTCGAGGGCGCGCCGTACTACCACCGCGACATCCACCCGCCGACCGAGCTGCGCACGGTGCGCGAGCGCGGCGAGTTCCCGGTCAAGGTGCGCGTGCGCGACGGCTACCAGACCTACGTCGTCGACTACCACCCGTTCGACGTCGTCGGCTGGGACGGCTACCTCTACCCGTGGACGTTCTCGATCCACGACTTCGAGCCGATCACCGGCCGGATCCACCAGCCGCCGCCCTCGCACCAGACCTTCCAGGGGCAGAACTTCGTCATCTGCTCGTTCTGCCCGCGCAAGCTCGACTTCGACCCGGAGGCGGTGCCGATCCCGTACCACCACTCGAATCTCCAGTCGGAGGAGATGATCTATTACGTCTCCGGCGAGTTCGGGTCGCGCAAGGGCGTCGAGGTCGGCTCGATCACGCTGCACCCGTCGGGGCTGCCGCACGGGCCGCAGCCGGGCCTCGCGGAGCGGGCGATCGGGATGCACGAGACGCACGAGCTCGCCGTGATGTGCGACACGTTCCATCCGCTGAAGCTGTCGACGTTCGCGCGCGACCTCGACGACGGGCGGTACATGTACTCGTGGTACGAGAACGCCGAGGCCGGCGGCGCGGACGACGGCGACGCCTCGGGCGCCGGGCTCACCTCGCACCTGTAGCGCGCGTCCCGCTGCGGGCATGGCCGCTTCGGCGCCACGTCACGTCGTGCCAGGCACCGGACGGGCCGCGGGACGTGTCTCTCTCGTCGACCGATGCACCGCATGGCGGCGGCGGATCTCTGCCTCGACGCTGGCCGCAGAGACATGTCCGGTGCCTGGCACCGGACAGGGCCGTACGGGACGGTAGCGTGCGCCGATGAAGCTCGTGCTCGACTGGGACGGGACGGTCACCGAGACGGACTCGCTGTGGATGGTGCTCGAGGCGTTCGGCGACCGCGAGATCTTCGCGCGCGTCGAGGGGGCGCTGACCTCGGGTGCGCTGTCGTTTCGGGAGGTGATGGAGCTCGAGTTCGCGACCGTGACGGCGCCGGTCGACGAGGTCGCCGCGTTCCTCCTCCGCGAGGCCCGGCTCCGGCCCGGCTTCGCCGAGCTCGCCCGCGAGCTCGACCCGCTCGTGCTCTCGTCCGGCTTCCACGAGCTGATCGAGCCGCTGCTCGCCCGCGAAGGCGTCCGGCTCGAGGTGCGCGCGAACCGGCTCGACGCGCGCCCCGACGGCTGGCGGGTGCTCTGGCGCGACCCGGAGCCCTGTCCCGTCTGCGGCGACCTCTGCAAACGCCGCTCGCTTCCCGGAGGGCCGGTCGCCTACGTCGGCGACGGCTACTCCGACCGCTGCGCCGCGTTGCAGGCCGACCGCGTCTTCGCCCGCGACGGCCTCGCCGACTGGCTCGCCGGCGAAGGCGTCCCCTTCGAGCCCTTCGCCGACCTCCACGACGTGGCGGCGGCCCTCGCACGGGAGACGTACCCGGCCGGTGACGCCGTCGTTCGCCGCAAGCCCGTGGGCGGGCGGCCGGCGTAGGACTCGAGACCGGCCGGCGTCCGCGCCCGGCGCCTACGCCGACGGTGCGGAGCGCTGGAGCGGCGATCCGTCGAGGCACCGCCCCTGCGCGATCGCCCGCAGGAACGGCTTGCCGAGGATCCAGGCCCAGCGGCCGCCCACCTGGACCGCGTGAATCCTGAACGTGACGGCCGTGGCCGTGCCGGGGCCGCGCATCGTGATCGCGACGACCTCCGCGGTGTGCTGCGGCACACCCTGGACGCGAATGTGGCTCGAGTGGACGCCGGTCACGGTCAGCATCTCGTTCCCGAGACTCGTAGCGAGCCCGCGCGAGCAGGCGACGAATTGCGCCTGCGTGATCAGGCGCCGATGGCCGGGATGGAGCTCGTCCCACTGCCGCGTCCACTGGCCGTGCAGCTCTTCGCGCAGGATCCGGGTCACGAACGCCGCCGCCGTCTCCTGGGCACGCGCGCGTCTTGCGCCTGTCGCGCCGCCCGCCGTCACGGCGCCTCCAGCGAGGAGCGCCGCGAGAGCCACCGCAGCTGCCAGCTTCCGGCTCCGCATCCCCGTCCGGATGTCTACACGACGACGTGGGGCTTTCCAAGGCCGGCGGCGCCGCTGCGGGTTTCCCGACCTGACCTGCGGCCCCCTACCGAAGACCAGTAGCGCCTACGGTACCTAGCCTCTTGTCAGCATGCCGGCGTCTGCCTCTTCGTCGCGCGACCCCCGTCCGCTTTGCGGTTCGAGGGGCGTGTCCCGACGCCAAGCGAGTTCCTGCCGGCATCACTCGGAGTACACACAGGAGGGTCAACCATGACAGCGAAGCGCACCACCACTGCGCTTCTGATCGGCGTCCTCGCCGCCGTTCTCGCGGCACTCGCCGGCAGCGTCCACGCGGCCACGAACGCGGGACCGACGCTCACGATCTGGACCGACCAGAACCGCAAGGGCGTCATCACCGACCTGACGGCGCAGTGGGTCAAGAAGAACCCGGGCGTCACGTTCAAGGTCGTCGTGAAGACTTCGGCAGCATCCGCGACAACCTCGGGACGGTCGACGCGGCGAACGCGCCCGACCTGATCATCGGTGCGCACGACTGGACCGGCCAGCTCGCGGCAAACGGCCTCGTCGAGCCGATCTACCTGAGGCCCGCCGTCGCCAAGGAGTTCCCGAAGTACACGCTCGACGCATTCTCGTACGGGACGTCCGTCAAGAAGCTCTACGGCGTACCGTCCCAGATCGAGAACATCGGGCTCGTCGTCAACACGGCGCTCGTCAAAATCCCGACGACGTTCGCGCAGCTCGAGCGGAGGCGCTCGCCTTCAAGAAGAAGGCCGCGGGCAACCTCGCGATCGCCGTCCAGCAGAGCTCCGGCAGGGACGCCTACCACATGTACCCGTTCTTCTCCGGCCTCGCGGCTACATCTTCGGCACGAACAAGGCCGGCAACCTCGTCTCCACGGACATCGGCGTGGCGAACAAGACGTTCATCAAGAACGCGCCGCTCATCGACAAGTGGAACAAGGAAGGTCTGATCAACGCGGCCGTCGACTCCTCGACCGCACAGAACGCGTTCCTGAAGAAGCAGGCGGCCTTCTCGATCACCGGCCCGTGGAACTCGCAGCTGCTCAAGCAGAGCGGCCTCAAGTCACGGTCATCCAGATGCCGAAGATCACGCAGGCCGCGGTGCCGTTCCTCGGCGTGCAGGGGATGATGATCACGAAGTACGCGGCGGTCCACGCGTGACGCGCTGGCGCAGTCCTTCGTCACGAACTACATCGCCCTGCCGCCCGCGCTGTTCTACCTCTCGGCTGCGGCGGCCGCTATCCGGCCAACATCTACGCCGGCAAGCACGTCAGCGATCCGTGCTCGCCGAGTTCGGGAAGGCCGGCAAGGGCGGCGTGCCCATGCCGAACATCCCGCAGATGTCGAGCGTGTGGTCGGATCTCGGCGCGGCGTGGGTCAAGTCGACGAAGGGCTCAGGCTCCACGAAGGCGGCCACCGCCTTCAAGGCGCGCCCGCTCGATCGCCGACAAGATCAGGTAGCAGGCAGAGACAGCGCCCGGGCGCCGCTTCCCTTCGAGGCGGCGTCCGGGCACCATCCCCTTCGAGAGATCGAGTGAGCGCCGCGACAGCACCCAACCCCGAACGCGCCGACCTCGCGGCGCCGTGACGCCGACGCTGATGGCCGCCTTCGCCGGCACCACCGGCTATCTCGTGAAAGTCACACTCCTCGCCGCCGCCAACGCTCGCGCGCTCGGCGGCGTACGTGCTCATCTCGCACCGCCACTGGGTCGCGCTCGGTGCGCTCGTCGCGTCGACGCTCCTGATCGACTACCTCTACCTCAGCCGTTCCCGGGCGATGCCCGCAAAGTTCCTGATCCCGGGGACGATCTTCCTGCTCGCGTTCCAGGTGATCCCGATCATCTACACGGTCGACGTCGCCTTCACGAACTACTCGACCGGCCACGTGATCACGAAGAGCGACGCGATCCACCAGATCCAGCTGAACTCGCTCCAACCGCCCGCGAACGGCAGACGTTTTCGATGGCGGTCGCGCGCGACGCCGGCGGGAAGCTCGTCCTCGATTCTCCAGGACGACGCGTCGCGGAAGCAGTACGTCCGAACGCAGAAGGGCCTGACGCCGCTGGCGGCGGCGTCGTCCGCGTCAGCGGCGGGTTGATCGTCGCGGCGAAGGGCTACACGCTGCTCAGCGGAATCGACCTCTTCGACGTCGACAGGCACTCCAGACGTTCGTCGTCCCGGTCGGGGCAGCCGGGATCCGGCCGCAGTCGCTCTCGACCGCCGTGGAGCTCGAGCCGACGCTCCGCTATGACGCGAAGCGCGACGTCTTCGTGCAGATCTCGAACGGGGCCGTCTTCCGCGACGACGGCAAGGTCAGTTCGCGCACGCGCGGACGGGCTCGAACCCGGCTGGAAGACGGCATCGGGACGGCGAACTTCTCGCGGATCATCCACGACCCGCTCGTGCGCAGCCGTTCATCCGCGTCTTCATCTGGACGTTCTTGTTCTCCTCGTCCACCGTCTTCATCTCGTTCGCGCTCGGCCTGTTCCTCGCGATCGCGCTCGACAAGAAGGGCCTGCGCTTCCAGCGCTTCTACCGGTTCGTGCTCGTGATCCCCTACGCGATCCCCGGCTTCCTGTCGGTGCTCTTGTGGTCAGGCTCCTCAACACCAGTTCGGGCTCGTCAACCAGCTCTTCCACACGAACATTCCGTCGCTCTTCGACGCGAACTGGGCGAAGATCTCGTGCATCCTCGTCTGTGCCTCGCTGACCGTTCCCTACTTCTTCCTCGTCTCGATGGGCGCGCTCCAATCGATCCCCGAGGAGCTGACCGAGGCGGCGCGTCGACGCGCGGGCCGCTCCAGATCTTCCGGCGCGTGACGCTGCCGCTGCTGCTCGTCGCGACGGGACCGCTGCTCGTCTCGTCGTTCGCGTTCAACTTCAACAACTTCAACACATCTACTTCCTCACGAGCGGCGAGCCGCCGCAGCCGACTCGTCGATCTCAGGCTCGACCGACATCCTGATCAGCTACACGTACAAGCTCGCGATCTCGCCAGCAAGGGGCAGGACTTCGCCCTGGCGAGCGCGATGACGATCATCATCTTCTTCATCACGCTGCGCTCTCGACGGCCAGGTTCGCGCGGACGAGGTGCTGGCGACGGCGTGGCCGCGGCGGACTATCACCGCGAGCCGGCCCGTCGCCGTCGAGGCGCCGGCGCCCCGTCGGCAGCAGAAGCTCGCCGAGACGTCGTGGCGTCACCTCGTCAGGATCGTCGCCGTCGTCGTCGCGCTGTTCCCGTTCTGATTCATCACCTCGCCGCCTTCAACCGCGACCAGTCCGTCTCGGGCACGAGCTTCCTGCCGACGCACTTCACGCTCGGCAACTTCAGCCAGATCCTCCACAACACGCGTCAGACCAGAGCAGCGGCAGCACCGTCGACGCGCCGTTCCTGCGCTGGGTCGCTCTACTCGCTCCTGATCTCCTCGTCGCCACGGCGCTGACGATCATGCTCGCCGAGCTCTCCGCCTACGCGTTCAGCCTCTTCCGGTTCAAGGTCGCCGCGTCGGGATCCTCTTCCTGCTGCTGATCCAGATGTTCCCACAGTTGCTGCTGTTCACCGCCATCTACCTGATCGCGCTCAACGTCGGCAACATCTTCCCCATCCTGGCTCTACTCGCTCACGATGGTGATCGTCGTCTACCTCAGCGGCGCGATACTCGAGATCACGTGGCTGATGAAGGGCTTCTTCGACACATCCCTATCGAGCTCGACGAGTCGCGCGCGTGACGCGCGACGCCGCGCAGATCTTCTCGTCGTCGTGCTGCCGCTCGCGCGCCGATCCTCGCCGTGATCGGCCTGATCTCCTTCATCTTCTCGCTGAACAAGTACATGATCGCAGCGCCATCCTCCAACGACCACCACTTCACGCTCGCGTCGCATGCGCCGCTTCATCGACCAGCAGTACGCCAGCGCTGGCCCTTCCCGCCGGCTCTCCGATCGCGCCATCCGCCGACGATCCGGTCATGACGCCCACAAGTACAACGTCCCCCTGAGCCGCGACGGCGCTGCTCGACACCCCGCACCACGACGGCTCGGCGCTCTACGTGCTCGAGCGGCCGGCCGAGCCCGGCGACCAGGCGGTCGTCCGCGTGCGCGTGCAGCGTGCGGCAGGGGTCTCGCGGGTGCTGCTCCGCACCGTGCGCGACGGCGAGCCCGTCGCGATCGAGGCCGAACGCGACGCCGAGGACGACACGGAGACGTGGTGGCGGGCGAGCCTCCGCACCGTCGGCGAGGCGACGCGCTACCGCTGGCTCCTCGACCGCGGCGACGACGGCTACGCCTGGCTGAACGGCGGTGGGATCGCCGCGCACGACGTCGACGACTCCGGCGACTTCGTCCTCTCGACCGACCCGGGCGGGCCCGCGTGGCACCTCGAGTCGGTCGCCTACGAGATCTTCCCCGACCGGTTCGCGTCCTCGCGGATCGGGGTCGAGCCGCCGGATGGGCGGTTCCCCGCCCGTGGGACGCGCTGCCGGAGGGCCGCGGGCCGAACACCGAGCACGAGTGGTTCGGCGGCGACCTCGACGGCATCCGCGAGCGCCTCGACCACATCGAGCGGCTCGGCGCGAACCTCATCTACCTGACGCCGTTCTTCCCGGCCGGCAGCACGCACCGCTACGACGCGGCGAGCTTCGATTTCGTCGACCCGCTGCTCGGCGGCGACGAGGCGCTCGCCGCGCTCCTCGCCGCTGCTCACGCGCGCGACATCCGCGTCGTCGGTGACCTGACCTTGAACCACTGCGGCGCCGGACACCAGTGGTTCCGCAGCGCGCGCGACTTCCCCTCCTCGGTCGAGCGCGGCTTCTTCTACTTCGACGAGTCGGAGCCGCACGGCTACGCCTCCTGGTTCGACGTCCCCTCGCTGCCGAAGTTCGACTGGGCGAACCCGGAGCTGCGGCGCCGCCTGCTCGAGGTCGTGGCGCGCCGCTGGCTCCGCGAGGGGCTCGACGGCTGGCGGATCGACGTCGCGAACATGGCCGGCCGCCACGGCGCCTACGACGCGAACCGGGCGGTCGCGCGCGCGACCCGCTCGGCGCTCGAGGCCGAGCGCGACGACGCGCTCCTGATCGCGGAGCACGGCCACGACTTCCGGCCCGACCTGCAGGGCGGCGGCTGGCACGGGACGATGAACTACGCCGGCTTCCTCCGTCCCGTCTGGTCGTGGCTGCGCCGGGCCGACCTGCCCGAGGACCTGCGCCGCCGCTTCTGGTCGCTCCCCGTCGGACTGCCGACGCACACCGGAGGCGACGCGGTCGCGACGATGCGCGCGTTCCGCACCGGCGTCCCGTGGGAGTCCGTCCTGCACTCGTGGACGCTCCTCTCGAGTCACGACGTGGCGCGCTTCCGCACCGTGGCGGGCTCGCGCGAGCGGCAGCTCGTCGGCGTCGGCCTCCAGATGACGACGCCCGGCGTGCCGATGCTCTTCGCGGGCGACGAGCTCGCGCTCGAGGGCGAGTGGGGCGAAGACGCGCGCCGGACGATGCCGTGGGAGCGGATGGACTCCTGGGACGGAGCGCTGCTCGAGGAGTTTCGCGCCCTCGCCCGGCTCCGCCGCTCGAGCGAGGCGCTCGCTCACGGCGGCCTGCGCTACGTCCACGTCTCCGACGACGCGATCGCGTACCTCCGCGAGACCCCGGGCGAGCGGCTCCTCTGCCTCGCCGCCCGCGCCCCGCACGCGCCGGTGACCGTCCCCTTCGCCGGACTCGAGACCCTCTACGGCGGCGACGCCGCCGGCGGCGTCCTGCCCGCGGACGGGCCCGCCTTCCACGTCTGGCGGATCGTCGACGGCTGAGTTAATTTTAATCTGGAGATCCACGACGGCGAGTTCATCGTCCTCGTCGGCCCGTCCGGCTGCGGCAAGACGACCACCTGCGCATGCTCGCCGGCCTCGAGGAGATCACCGGCGGCGAGGTGCTCATCGACGGCCGCGTCGTCAACGACGCTCGACGCCGCAGAAGCGCGACATCGCGATGGTCTTCCAGAACTACGCGCTCTACCCGCACATGAGCGTGTTCGAGAACATCGCGCTTCGGCCTGCGGCTCCGCGCAGGGCCGAAGGCCGAGATCCGCCGGCGGGTCGAGCGAGGCGGCGCGGCTGCTCGACCTCGACGCCCTACCTCGACCGCCAGCCGACGCAGCTCTCCGGCGGCCAGCGGCAGCGCGTCGCGATGGGCCGCGCGATCGTGCGCCAGCCGCAGGTGTTCCTCATGGACGAGCCGCTGTCGAACCTCGACGCGAAGCTGCGCGTCCAGATGCGCGCCGAGATCGCGAAGCTCCAGCACGACCTCGGCGTCGACGACGATCTACGTCACCCACGACCAGATCGAGGCGATGACGATGGGCGACCGCATCGCGGTCATGCGCAACGGGCGGCTCCAGCAGTTCGGCCGCCCCGCAGGACGCTCTACGACTCGGCCGGCCAACCTCTTCGTCGCCAGCTTCATCGGCTCTCCGTCGATGAACCTCCTCGAGGCGGACGCTATCCATCTCGGCCTCGTCTCATTTCGCGCTCGTCGTCGCTACTCTCTCGGTCCTCTTCTTAGCGCTCGCTCTCACTCTTTTCTCGTTCTAGGCTAAGCCTTCCTTTACACCTTCTTTTCTTTTTTCACTTCCATTTTTCTCCGATAACCGGAACTGCCACGGTGACGCGCGCGTGAGCTGGTCCAGCACTCAGCAACGAGTCCATCGTCTATTCCACAGCGAAGCACGACCGTGCGCGAGAGCCAGCACGAAAAGCTCTAGCTAGGCGCAGCAGCGCCGCGCGTGCGCCTCTTGCGCGCGCGTTCCACCGCGCCTGCGGTCCGCCTTACCGAGCCTGCCGATCACGGTCGCCGTAGCGAAGATGCGCTTCTTCGACGCTGTCTCGGGCGAGCCGCTCCGCCAGGTCGGTCGCGATCGGTGCGGTTGCCGCGATCGCGCTCGGCGCCGCGCTGAGCGTCGTCCTCTACGCGACCGCTGGCCCACCCACCTGCGGGACGCTTGCCGCGCTCGCGACGCCGGGCGCTCCGGTCGGTCTCGCGAGCGACCGGATCCACTTCGACATGACCAATCGCTACGCGAACGGCGACCCGTCGAACTATACGGGCGGAACCGGCGGCGACCACTGCGCCACGAAGTACGACTCGACCTCGACGACCTAGTTCCACAGCGGCTATCTCAAAGGCCTGACGAGCGGGTGCACCGACCCGGTGCACGGCTCGCCCGGATCAAGAAGCTCGACTTCAACGCGATCTGGATCACCTCGCCGGTCGTCAACCAGGTCTCCCAGAGCGACTCCGGCAGCTACCACGCTACTGGGACTCGACTTCACGCGCGTCGACTCGCATCTCAGCTCGAACCAGGACTTCGCCGACTTCGTCGTGCGCGCACAGCCTCTAGATGTAGTGATCATAGACATCGTCTCAACCAATCGCGATCGTGCTCGCGCTCGACGCTGGCTCGTCGTTCGCACCGTCCCCCACCGCGACGTCACAACAAAGCGAACGATCTGCGCGCTACGTCGGCGGCACGACGTTCCCGTGCCTCAGCGCCCAGACGATGTCGTACACACCTATCTCTCTCAGGCGGGCGACGGCGAAGGTCCGGCGGCTCAACGACCGCTCGACTAGCACGACGGCAACATCGTCTTCGCCTCGTGCGACCAGACGTGCTTCTGCAAGTCCACTCTACGGGTCGACGACCTCTTCACCGAGAGGCCGAACGTCGCGCTCGGCCTCGCCGCGATCTATGCCCGCGGATCGCTAAGTACAAGCTCGACACGTTCCGCGTCGCACGCGCGCCACGTCAGCCGCATCTTCCGCTCGGGTGCCGCAGCCTCGCCGCCGCTCGAGCCGCGGGCGTGCCCGATTCCAGTCTTCGGCGAGTGCGCTGACTGACTCGATCGAGCTCTCCAGCTACGTCCTGACCGCTGGCTGCCGACGTCCTCGACTCCCGATCCAGGACGCCGTCTCCGGCTACGCGGCGGGCGGCTCTAGCGCGCTCGGCTTGCTCCACCGTCTGGTGGTCGTCTTCTACTTCCGCGGCTCCGACTGAAGCGCCCGGCGCTGGCGACGGCCTCGGCAGTCACGTCTGGCCGGGCCGCGCTCTTGATCGCCAGCAGGGCGGCGGCTCAGGGCGAGCGGTTCTCCGGCCGGTGCTGCTCGGTTACGACTTGCTCTGCTTGCAGCGCGGCGGCCCGGTCGTCTTCTACGGCGCGAGGTCGGGTGTTCTTCCCGGCGGCGACAGCAGGCGCGCCTGTACTGCTCCCGACGCAGGTCGCCGAGGACAGATCCAGCCGACCGTCGGCTCGCCGCCGTCGCCACCGGTCCACGTCCGACGGACGGGCAACGATCTGCAGCGCCTGCGCGAGCTCGACCGGCTGCGCGCGCCGATCCAGGCGCTCGCCACGGGCGCGCGGTCGTCCGCGTCGCGAACGGCGGGCTGCACGCCGTGAGCCGGCTCGACGCGACTGCACGGCGTGAGTACCTCGCAGTCTTCGACAACGGCCCGGCGCCGGCCCGCCTGACCGTCACGACCGCGACGCCGTTCTCCGCCTGGACCTCGCTTCTCGACGACGGCGGCCCGCTCTCGAGCGACGCGTCCGCCCGGGGAGCGGGACGGTTCCCGCCGCCAGCGCGCTCTTGCTCACGCGCGCTCCGATTCCGCTGTCTCCGCCGGCGGCGCCGAGCTCTTGCGCGGCGACGACCTCCGAACCTCTGCGGCTACCGCAACGTCCCGGCGGGCGCCGGGACCGTCGCCTTCTCTGCAGCGCCCCTCGTCCTCTACGCGGCTCCAGTCGCCGGCCGGCGGCGTCCGCGCGTCCCGACCCGCGAGACGAAGACGAGCACGGCGGATTCGCGACGGCGGGCCTCGACGGAGCACCGGCTAGCCGCGTCGGTCCGCGAGCGGGCGGTAGCGCGGCGCGCGGCGGCCTCCCGCCTGTCTATCGTGGGGAGCCCGTGATCCGCGCTGCGACCCCCGACGACCTGCCGCTCGTCCGCGAGCTCTGGAGCGAGTTCGAGGCCGAGGTGCCCGACGCGCCCTGGCGCGACGACGACTCCGCCGCGAACCTCGCCTCGCTCGAAGGGGACATCGCCCGCGAGATCGTGCTCCTCGCCGAGCGCGACGGCGAGCCGGTCGGCCTCGCGATCGCGATGCGCAAGGGCGCGCAGGTCGGCTTCCTCGACATCCTCTACGTGCGTCCGGACGCGCGCGGGAGCGGCGTCGCCGGCGAGCTGTGCGGCGAGGTCGTCGCGCGCCTGCGCGAGGCGGGCGCGACCGTGCTCGAGCTCGAGGTGCTCGCCTCGAACGCCGACGGCCCGCGCGGTGTACGAGCGCTGGGGCTTCGCGCCGCACGAGCTGACGCTCGCCGCCCCGCTCGAGGAGATCGACCGCCGGCTGGTGCCCCCCTCCGGCCCGACGTTCGGCTCCGTTCACGTCCAGACCGACGACCTCGGCGCGGTCGAGCGCGCCGTTGCGAAGGTGCTGCCGCGGCTCGGCCGCTCGGCCGGCACGACCGTCACGGGGCCGCGCAACGGCTGGGTCGCCGTCCACGACGAGCTCTGCGACCGCGAGCCCGCGCTGCTCCACCGGCTCGCCAAGGAGCTGTCGTACTCGCTCCCGGCCGTCACGCTCGCGATCGGCGTCGAGGAGGGCGTGGCCGTCCGCTACAACCTCTTCGACCGCGGCGGCGCCGTCGACGAGTACCTGTCGGTGCCCGAGTACCGCGGCCCGCTGCCGCCGGGAGACGTCGTCGCGCTCGGCGCGAACCCGCGCGTCGTCGCCCGCCTCACCGGCGCCGACCCGCAGCAGGTGCGCGAGGTCGCGCGGACGGCCGCCTCGCCGGCCGACCTGCCGCCTGCGCTGGAGCTCGTCGCCCGCATCGCCGCGGTGATGGGCGTGACCGAGGCCGACCACGGCTGGAAGGGGGACTGATGCTGACGCTCTACGACGCGCCGCGCTGCCCGTACTGCGCCCGCGCGCGGATCGTGCTCGCCGAGAAGGACGTCGAGTTCGAGGCGATCGAGATCGACCTCTCCGACCGGCCCGCGTGGCTGTACGAGAAGAACGCGTCCGGCCGCGTGCCCGTGATCGAGGAGGACGGCTGGATCCTGCCCGAGTCGGCGGTGATCATGGAGTACCTCGAGGAGCGCTACCCGGAGCCGGCGCTCCTTCCGGCCGACCCGGCCGAGCGGGCGCTCGCCCGGCTCATGGTCTTCCGCCACGACGACTTCACCCGGCCCTACTACGCGCTCCGGCGCGGCCAGGACGGTGCCCGGGAGGCGTTCGACGCCGAGCTCGCCGCGCTCGACGCGGCGCTCGCCGGACGTCCGTGGCTCGGCGGGGCGGCGTACGGGCTCGCGGACATCGCGTACGTGCCGTGGCTCCTGCGCGCACGCGAGAGCCTCGGCGCTCGAGCTCGACGGCTACGAGGCGCTGTCGGACTGGCTGGCGCGGCTCCTCGACCGGCCGGCGGTCGCTGCCGAGGCAGCGCTCGTCGCGGCGCTGTAGGTTCTCTCGTCGATGTCGGAGCCGAACCTCCCACGCGTCGTCGACTCGGCCTGGCTGGCCGGGGAGCTCGGCGCGGACGATCTCGTCGTCGGCGACGTGCGCGGCCCGAATGCGCACATGCGCGGGCACATCCCGGGCTCGCGGCCGCTCGTGCTCGGCTCGCCGCCGCCCGGCGCCGACGAGGAGTCGGTGGCCGAGCTGGCGCGCGAGGTGGCGCTGCGGCTGCGGCGGCACGGGATCACCGGCCGCGAGCGGCTCGTGCTCGTCGACCGCGGCGACGGCGTCGGCGCGATGCCGGCGGCGCAGCTCGCGGAGCTCGCCGGGCACCCGAACGTGGCGATCCTGCTCGGCGGGATCGCCGGCTGGACGGGCGAGCTCGCCGAGGGGCCGGTGGAGCTCGAGCCGGTGCGCGAGGCGGAGCTGACGCCGAACCCGGCCGCGCTGCCGACTCGGCAGGAGCTTCGGTCGCGCCTCGGCGATCCGTCGCTCGCGCTCGTCGACGTACGCACGCCCGAGGAGTACACGGGCAAGAAGGGCAGCCACTGCGACCCGCGCCAGGGGCACATCCCCGGTGCGCGGAACGTCGAGGTGGGGCAGCTCTTCGCCGGCCCGGGCGCGCCCGCCTCCGCGGAGCGGATCCGCGAGCTCGTCGGCCTGCCCGAGGGCGCCGAGGTCGTCGCGTACTGCCATTCCGGCTCCCGCTCGGCGCTCGCGACGCTCGCGCTGCGCGCCGCCGGCTACGACGCCCGCAACTACGCCGGCTCGTGGCACGAGTGGAGCCGGCACGACGAGCTCCCGCTCGAGCGCTAGCCCGCCGCGCCCGTCCTGCCTCGTCCGGACATGTCCACGGACCAGGTCCCGGGCGTGTCCCGAAAGGACATGGCAATCCCGCGACCCGCGTCTCGGCACGCATCGCGGCATGGCAACGCCGCGCCGCGCGGGCAGGCCCTGTCGCAAAGGGCCATGGCCCGGACAGGTCCGGGACGTCCCCGCGGGACGGCGTCGCGCGGCGGCGGCTACGCGGAGCGCGCCGGGACGCGCTCGGCAGCCTCGAGGAACGCGGCGCAGAGGGCGCGGCCGAGCTCGTTCCAGCGGCCGATCTTGAGCGGGATCTCGGCGCGGAGGCCGTCCGGGTCCGGCGGCGGGTCGTCCGGGTCGTCGACCCAGCCGTCGAGCTGGACGGCTGTCACCTCCGGATGGAACTGGACGCCCCAGCACGTCTCGCCGAGCCGGAAGCCCTGCGTGCACGCGCCGTTCCGCGCCAGCTCGACGGCGCCGTCCGGCAGCCCGTACGTGTAGTGGTGCCACTGGAACGCCTCGAACGAGCGCGGCAGCGCCGACAGCACCGGGTCGCCGACGCCCGCGTCCGTCAGCTCGACCTCGACCCAGCCGATCTCCGGCTCGGGCAGCGGCCCGACCCACGAGCCGGCCGCCCGCGCGAGCAGCTGCACGCCGAGGCAGATCCCGAGCACCGGCACCCCGCGCCCGAGCAGCTGCCGCAGCCAGACCGTCTCGTCGTGGAGCCACGGATGCCGGGCGTCCTGGTCGGCGTGCATCGCGCCGCCGAAGACGAGCACCGCGTCGTAGGAGTCGAGCGGCCGCGGCGGCGGCGTCCCCCAGACGAAGCTCCACTCGTCGAGCGCGTGGCCCCGCCCGGCGACGACCGGCCCGAACAGCTCGGTCCGCGCCTCGGGCCCGTGGACGATCGAGAGGACGTGCACGCGCGGAATCTAGTCGCCGGACCAGCCGGTGGCGGAGATGCGGTTCACGTCGAGCAGCCGCCGCAGCTGGGCCGCGTTCGTCGCCGCCTGGGAGATGCGCCCGAGCGGGTTCGCGGGATCCTCGGCGGTGGCGTTGTTGTTGAAGAACGCGAACGCGCGCTCGGTCTGCCCGGCGAGCTCGCGCAGCGGCTCCGCCCACTCGCCGAGCTCCTCGTCGGAGTAGAGGTAGTCGAAGCGCTCGGCCGCCGAGCCGCCGCGCTTGTTCCAGGTGCCGAGGTTGCGGCCGTGGAAGCGCACGTACGCGGTCGGCCCCGTCGCCGCGACGACGGTCGGCACGAGGTTCCGCGCCGTCTCCGAGCGGGGCGCGTCGACGGTGACGTACGAGGCGCCGATCCGCTCGAGGAACGCGAGCGACGCGGCGCGGTTCTCGTCGTCGAGCCACGAGCGGTGCCGGAACTCGACGAGCATCTCGTCGCCGCCGAGCTGCTCCCGCGCCCACGCGAGGTAGTCGAGCGAGGCCTCCTTGTAGACGACGTACTGCGGCAGCTGGAAGAGGATCCCGCCGAGCTTGCCCTCGCGCCGCAGCGGCTCGAGCGCCTCGAGGAAGCGCCGGAACACCTCGCCGCGCAGCTCGCGCGGCGGCCGGTCGACGCGGCCGCGCTCGTCCACCGGCATCCCGGCGCGCAGGTCCTCGGGCAGCACCTCGACCTTGACCGGATGCCGGGTCATCAGCCCGAACGCCTTCACGTGCATCGTGAACCCGGGCGGCGTGCGCTCGGCCCAGCCCGCGACGATCGACTCGGACGGGAGCCGGTAGTAGGTCGAGTCGACCTCGACCGTGTCGAAGTGCTCCGCGTACCAGGCGAGCCGCTCCTTCGCCGGCAGCTTCGGCGGGTAGAACCACTTCGCGAGCGCGTCGTCCGCCCATGAGCACGTGCCGATCCGCACCGTCGTCGCCGCCGCCGTCATCGTCAACGCCTCAGGATAGAAGTCCGGTCTTGTCGGCGGCTCTGGTATTCCTGCCGCGTGCTGGCCTACGCCCTGCGTCGCTTCGCGTGGTCGATCGTCGTCCTGCTGCTGGCACTCCTCCTGACGTTTGCGCTGATGCGCGGGATCGGCGGATCGCCGTTCCACGCGGCCGAGGGTCAGGACGTCCTGATTCCGATCCAGCACCGGCTCACCGCCTACTATCACCTCGACCGGTCCTGGCCGGTGCAGTTCGCCACGTATCTCGGGCACATCGTCCGCTTCGACTTCGGACCGACGCTCAGCATCCGCGACGCGTCCGTGGGCGCGTGGATCAAGCAGCGGGTCCCCGTCTCGCTCGAGCTGACCGGCCTCGCGGTCGCGCTCGCCGTCGTGCTCGGGTTCGCGCTCGGCATCGGTGCCGCCCTCCGGCACGGCCGGCTGCTCGATCGGGTGCTCACGACGCTCGCGACGACGCTCGTTGCCGTGCCGGTCTTCCTCTTCGCCGCCGCCGGGCGGAGCTGGCTCGTCGGCGGGCTCCACATCGCCGGCGAGGGTTGGGGGAGTTGGAACGCCCGCTGGCTGCCGGTGGTCGTGCTTGCGCTGGCGCCAGCCGGCTACGTCGCGAGGCTCGTGCGTGCGGGGATCATCGAGACGCTCGCGCAGGAGCACATCACCGTCGCGCGCGCGAAGGGGCTGCGGCTGAGGCGAATCGTGCTCGTCCACATCCTGCCGGGCTCGCTGACGCCCTTCCTCTCTGCCGCCGTCCCGATGCTCGCGCTCCTGATCACGTCGGCCTTCTTCGTCGAGCAGGTGTTCGGCATCCCCGGCGCGGCCGAGCTCTTCATCGTGTCGGCCGAGCGTCGCGACTACCCGCTCGTGCTCGGGCTCACGGCCGTGCTCGCCGTCATCGTCGTCTACGCCGTCTTCCTCGCCGACCTGCTCGCCGCCGCGCTCGACGTCCGCCTCCGCGAGGCGCGCCGCTGATGCGCAGGTTCGGGGGTCGCTACCTGCGCACTCCCACCGGCGTGCTCGGCCTCGTCCTGCTCGGGGCGGTCGTCGCGTTCGCCCTGCTCGTGCCGCTGCTCTGGCGGGCGAGTCCGAGCGAGGTCTCCTTCCCGATCCGGTTCCAGGCGCCGAGCTGGTCGCACCCGCTCGGCACCGACTTCTTCGGGCGCGACCTGTTCGCACGGGTCGCGCTCGGTGGGCGGCTTTCGCTCGGCGTCTCCGCGGCCGCACTCGGCATCGTGCTCGTGTTCGGCTTCCTCTACGGCGCCGCCGCCGCGATGCTGCCCCGCCGGCTCGACGCGGCCCTGATGCGCCTCGTCGACGCGCTGCTGGCCGTCCCGCGGCTGCCCGTGGTCGTGATCGTGCTCGCGGTCGCCGGCGCGTCGACGGACGCATTCACGGTCATCGGCGCGCTTGCGCTCGGCGGCTGGATGATCCCGGCGCGGCTCGTCCGGGGAGCTCGTGACGCTGCGGCAGCGTCCCTTCGTGCCTGGCGGCCCGCTCGCTCGGCGTCGGGCCCGTGCGACTCGTGCTGCGGCACCTGCTGCCGAACGCGATCGGCGTGCTGCTCGTGGCGGCCTTTCTCGAGCTGCCGACGCTCGTGCTCGGAGAGGCGTTCGCGTCGGGGCTCGGACTGGGGATCAACCCGCCGACGCCGACCTGGGGAAACCTCGTCTACGAGGGCCTCAACGAGGATCGTCTCTGGCAGGTTTTCCTGCCGAGCGTGGCGATCGCGGTCTTCACCGTGTCCGCGGCCTTCGTGGCGGACGGGATCCAGGATGCTCTCCACGGCCACGTCCGCGTGGGCCGGCGACGATCGCTCGGGCGGCTCCTGGAACGGGTGGCGTCGGCGCTGGTCGGGCGTCCGCGGCGCCGCGTCAGCGCCTGACCAGCGGTAGCGCCAGCGTCAGCCGCCCGATCACGATGCTCGCCCCGGGAGCGGCGCGGGCGAGGTAGGTGCCGTCCGGCGAGGTCGCGCCGACGTGACGGCGAGCCGCCGGCCGCGCGGGAGCAGGACGTTCCCGGACGAGAGCCGGATCGTGACGGCGCCGCTCTCCGCCTTCAGCCGGACGCCGCCGACTGCGAGCGGGACGTGTTCGCCCGCCAGCGTCACCTGCGCGACGAGCCGGTCCCAGAGGCGCGCGCCGGAATAGCGGACGGTGACCGTGGGTGCGCCGAACGTCTCGTGCGGGCCGCCCGTGAGGCGCACGCGGCGCGTCACGCGCGCGCGGGCGGTGAGCGTCGTCCTGCCCGGGAGCGCGACGCTCGCCGTCCCCGTCGGCGGCAGCCCCGGGTTCTCCGTCGTCGTCCCGTTCCACGGGTCGTCGCGCGAGCACGACCGACGCGCGCGCCGTCCCCGTTCGGCGATGCCCTTCACGAACCGGTCGAGCCAGGCGAGCGTCTCCCGGTCGAGCGCTGTCTGCTCGGCCGGCGTGCTCGCCGACGCCGTGTCGCCGAGGTCGCCGACGACGAGCCGCTTCGGTCCCGCGAGCGCCCGGTAGGCGGCGAGCGCCTGGTCGAGCCCGAAGAGGACGTGTACGGCGGCCCTGGAGCGATCAGCGTCGGCACGGTGAGTCCGCGGAGCCGCGAGCAGCGACGAGCGCGCCGCGCGAGCGCCGCCGGCGCCGGCCCGCCGTCGAGGAGCGCGTCGCGCGCCGCGGCGAGCTCGGGGTCCCAGCGGTCCGCCGGCACGGCCGCCGCGAGCTGCGCGACGAGCCCCGACTTCGCGAGCCCCTGCGGCGCGAGCGCCGCTGCGAGGCTCGTCCACGCGGACTCCGGCACGATCGCCGCGAACGGCACGCCCGCCGCCGCCGCGTTCCAGATCGCGCCGCCGCCGAGCGAGACGCCGAACGCGCCGATCCGCGTGTCGCGAGACCTCCGGCCGCGCTGCGAGCCACGCGTAGAGGTCGCGCACGTCCTGCACCTCGGCCGGCCCGTCGAGCCCGAACGTGCCGCCCGACCCGCCCGTGCCGCGCGCGTCGCACATGAGCGAGGCGTAGCCGGCCGGCGCGAACGCCGTCTCGGCGTCGCCCTCGAGGTCGGTGTGCGAGCCGCCGAGCCCGTGGAGGAGCAGGAGCCCCGGCCAGCCGCCGGCGGGCGGGGAGCCGTCCGGCTCGACGAGCGCGCACGCGAGCGGCGTCCCGTCGGAGGCGGCGACGTCAGCTCCTGCGGGGCCGCGGCGGCGGCGCCGCCGGCCCACGACGAGCGCGGCCAGGAGCACCACGAGCGGCGAGACCCTCCGGAGAGCCACGGGCACCCAGGCTACCGTCGTCGACGGCGCGGCATAGAATCGCCGGATGGATTCGCGCCCCGTTGGCGTCTTCGACTCCGGTGTCGGCGGGCTCACCGTGCTGCACGAGTGCCTGGTGACCCTCCCGCACGAGGACTTCGTCTACCTCGGCGACCACGCGCGCCTGCCGTACGGGCCGCGCGCGCTCGGCGAGGTGCGCCGCTTCGCGCACGAGATCGGCTCCTACCTCGAAGGGCTGGACGTGAAGCTGATCGTCGTCGCCTGCAACACCGCCACCTCCGCCGCGCTGCCGCAGCTCCAGGAGGAGCTCTCGGCGCCGGTCGTCGGCGTGATCACCCCCGAGGCGCACGCCGCCGTCCAGGCGACCCGCAACCGCCGGGTCGGCCTGCTCGCGACCCAGGGCACCGTCGACGCCGGCCGCTACCGCGACCTCGTCTCGACGCTCGACGCGGGCGTCTCCTTCCACGCGGTCGCGTGCCCGCTTCTCGTGCCGCTGATCGAGAGCGACGATCCGTACGGCGACGCGACCGAGCGCGCGGTGCGCGAGTACGCCGCCCCGCTCAAGGCCGCCGGCGTGGACACCGTGATCCTCGGCTGCACGCACTACCCGCTGATCCGGCCGATCTTCCAGCGCGTGTTCGGCCGCGACGTGACGCTCGTCTTCTCCGCCGAGGAGACCGCCCGCGAGGTGGCCGAGACGCTCGCCCGCAAGGGCACCGAGAACGAGCCGGGGCGCGAGGGGCGCTACCGCTTCCTCACCACCGGCGACCCGGCCGCGTTCCGCGAGATGGGCCGCCGCTTCCTCCAGCTGCCGATCGGCGAGGTCGAGCAGGTCGCCGTCGCCGAGCTCGAGCGGGCGGCGGCATGAGCTGAGGCGACGTTCACCTCGGGAGACATGCGGGTTCCTCGGGCGTCGCTCCACCCGGAAAGTGCTGCGCACTTTCCGGGTCCCGAAGAGCTGAGTGTGCGGGGCCGGAGGGAACAGTACGGCTGTACGGGCCCGGAAGGCACCGTGCGCTCAGCGGCGCCAGCTCGGCGGCGGAGGCGGGCTCCGCCCGCCGGGAGCCGGCGACGGCGAGGGACGCGCATGAGCGGGCGCGAGAACGGCAGGCGGGCCGACCAGCTGCGGCCGCTGACGATCGAGCCGGACTTCCTCGAGCAGCCGCACGGCTCGGCGCTGATCACGCAGGGCAGGACGAAGGTGCTCTGCACGGCGATGATCCAGGAGGAGGTGCCGCGCTGGCTGCGCAAGAGCGGCCGCGGCTGGATCACCGCCGAGTACTCGCTCCTGCCGGCCTCGACCGGCGACCGCGTCGAGCGCGAGGCGGCCCGCGGCAAGCAGCAGGGCCGCACGGTCGAGATCCAGCGCCTGATCGGCCGCGCCGTGCGCGCCGTCGCCGACTACGAGGCGCTCGGCGAGCGGACGATGTGGCTCGACTGCGACGTCCTCCAGGCCGACGGCGGCACCCGCTGCGCCGCGATCTGCGGCGCGTACGTCGCCGGGATGCGCGCGCTCGAGCGGTTCGGCCTCGCGAAGGCGTTCCGCGGCTCGGTCGCGGCGGTCTCCGTCGGCGTCGTCGGCGGCGTGCCGCTCCTCGACCTCGACTACTCCGAGGACTCGACCGCCGACACGGACATGAACGTCGTCATGACGGGAGACGGCCTCCTCGTCGAGGTGCAGGCCACGGCGGAGCGCGACCCGTTCGCGCGCGAGACGCTCGACGAGCTGCTCGAGCTCGCCGCCGGCGGGATCGAGCGCATCGGGGTCGTCCAGGCCGAGGCGATCGCACGTGACCTTCCATAGCGTCGTCCTCGCGGCCTACGCGCCGCCCGCCCTCGCCTGGCCGCACCTGCTCCTGCGGCTCACCGTCGCCGCGCTGCTCGGCGGTGCCGATCGGGCTGGAGCGCGAGCTGCGCGAGCGGGAGGCGGGCCTGCGCACGCACCTGCTCGTCTCCGTCGGCGCGGCGCTCTTCACGATCGTCTCCGCGTACGGGTTCCACGACATCCTCGCGGCGAGCGGGCCGCACGTGCTCGTCCGGCTCGACCCGTCGCGGATCGCCGCGCAGATCGTCAGCGGCATCGGCTTCCTCGGCGCGGGCGCGATCATCCGGCAGGGGCTCTCGATCCGCGGCCTGACGACGGCCGCGACGCTCTGGCTCTCCGCCGCGATCGGGATGGCGAGCGGCGCCGGCTACTACGACGCGGCGCTGATCGCGACGCTCGGCGCGCTGCTCACGCTCGGCCCGCTGCGCATCGTCGCCTACAAGATCGTCACCAGGATCCGGCCGCAGCTCGACCGCCTGCTCGTCGAGATCCCGGCCGGCGGCAGCCCGGCGCCGCTGATCGAGGCGATCGAGTCGGGCGGCGGGCGCGTCGTCTCGCTCGAGGTGACCCAGCAGGGCGACCGCCGCTCGGTCGCCGTCGACGTCGCGCTGCACGAGAGCCACATGCCCCGCGTCGTCGCCGGCGTCGCCGACATCGACGGCGTGCTCGAGGTGCGATGGATGGACTAGAGACGTGGGGGAACCCCTGGTTCCCCCACGGGCCCCCTCCTCTGCCGCGACGACCGACGAGCCGCGCCGGGCGCTGCGGGGAGGGCACGGTCTCCCCTCCGCGCTGCGAGCGGCAGCGCATACACAACGGGAGCTCGAGGGCCCGGCGGGGCGGCGTCCGATGAGCGCGCGCTCGGCTTCAGCCTCGCGGACCGCGGTGCTCTGCTCCCGCAACGCCCACAAGGCGCGGGAGCTGGAGCGGCTGCTGCCGGGCTGGACGATCGCGCCGCTCGACGCCGACGACTATCCGCCGGAGACCGGCGACACGTACTACGCGAACGCCGCGATCAAGGCCGCGTTCGGCCGCGCGCGCACGGCCGGCGAGGTCTGGGTGCTCGCCGAGGACTCCGGGCTCGAGGTCGACGCGCTCGGCGGCCGCCCCGGCGTCGAGTCGGCCCGGTACGCCCCCGAGGGGGCGCCCGCGGTCGCGAAGCTCCTCCAGGAGCTGGGCGGCACGGGTGCGCGGCGGGCCCGCTACGTCTCGGAGCTCGTCGCGATCGCCCCGGCGCCCGGCGGCGAGGAGCTCCGCGGCACCGGCGTGCTCGAGGGACGGATCGCGCTCGACGCGCGCGGCAGCGAGGGCTTCGGCTACGACCCGGTCTTCGTCCCGGAGGGCGAGGAGCGGACGGTCGCCGAGCTCGGGAACGACTGGAAGGCAGGACATTCGCACCGGGCGCGGGCGGCGCGCTCGCTGCTCGAGCAGCTCGATGCGAAGAGCGGCTAGCGCGGCCGTCGCAGCCGTCGCGCTCGCCGGTCTCGCGGGCTGCGGCGGCAGCCCGAACCCGCGCGGTCGGGACGGACGCTCGACGCGTTCTTCGCCAACACGGCGCGCGGACGCGCCTGGGGCCGCATCTTCCCGCACCGGCCCGGCAGCCTGCCCTGCACCGTCCACGATCCGGCGGCGAACGAGAACGTGCCCGCCACCTGCTCGATCGAGTTCGCCCTCGTCGAGCCGGGCCGCGCCGTCGTCACGCTGACCGAGGCCTGGGACCGCGGCGCCCGCGCCCGCACGTGGTTCGTCTTCATCCACCGCGACGGGACGATCGAGTCGGTCCTCCACGAGCGCGCCCTGCCGCCGCCGGCGACCACGACGACGACGGGCTAGGGCTCGGCCGCCGCGCCCGGCGTCGCGCCCACCACCAGTTCAGCTCGGCGCCGAAGACGATCACGTTCGCCATCACGTACAGCCAGAGGAGCAGGATCGCGGGGCCGCCGAGCGCGCGCAGCGTCACGTTCACGTCCGCGTAGCGCACGAAGATCGGCAGCACCTGGAACGACGCCTCGAGCACGACCGCGGCGAGCAGCGCGCCCGGCAGCGCGTCGCGCACGGTCATGCGGCACGTTCGTGAGCACGAGGTAGACGACGAGCAGGAACAGGAAGACGCCCGCGAGCGAGACGGCGATCGAGGCGAGGTAGGCGAGCGCCGCGCTGCCCTTGAAGCCCGGCGTCGTCCGCCGCAGCACCTCGACGCCGAGCGCGCCGACGACGAGGCTCGCGAAGAGCGTCACGAGCGAGCTCGTCATCAGCCCCGCCGCGAGCACCTTGCCGCGCAGGAACGACCGGTTCGGCCGGTCGTAGACGATGTTGAACGCCGACTCGAGCGCGCTGAAGAGCGACAGCGACGACCAGAGGAGCCCGATGCCGCCGACGATCCCGAGCGTCGCCGCGTTGTCCTGCACCTTGTGGACGAGCGAGAGGATGCTGTCGAGCGAGCTGCCCGGGAACGCGCGCGAGAGCTCCTTGACGAAGAAGTCCGACGCGTCGGCGCGGTGCGCGAGCCCGAGCAGCGCGAGCGCGAGGAAGACGAGCGGCACGAACGACAGCAGCGCGAAGTACGCGACCATCGCGGCGAGGTGGGTGCCGCGGTCGGCGAAGAACTTGCGGACGAGTGCCTGCTCGCGCATCACTCCCGCATCCTCCCGCATCCGGCTGCCGGAGCGCTGGTAGCCTCCCCGCCGATGGACGCCGCGCAGGCACTTGCAGACCTGACCGAGATCTCGTCGCAGATCGAGGCGGCCGTCCTCTTCGACGAGGAGGGCGCGGTCGAGGGCTCGACGCTCGGCGCCGACGCCGCCGCGCAGGGGCTCGTCGACGCGGCGAGGCGGCTGCTCGAGGCGGCCGGAGCGTTCCGCGGCGAGGGCGGCGAGGTGACCCAGATCGAGGCCTCGACCTCCGAGGGCAGTGTCTTCGTGGTCGTCGACGGCGCGCGCCGCGTCGCCGCGACGACGGCCGCGAGCCCGACGGTCGGGCTCGTCTTCTACGACCTGAAGAGCTGCCTCCGCGAGGCCGCCGCCGAGCCGGCGAAGCCGAAGCGGGCCCGCCGCAGCGCGGCGAAGGGCGAGGACGCGGGCGATGCGTAGGTTCCTCGGCCTCCTCGGGCTCCTGTCCGGCGCCTCCGCCGGCACGTTCCTCTACCGCCGCTCGCTCGGCCGCCGCCGCGACCGCATCGACGTCTACTTCGGCGACGGCTCGATGGTGTCGTTCGTCGAGGGCGCCGTCGAGGCCGACCGGCTGCTGCCCGTCGCGCGCGAGGCGCTCGCCGCCGCCAGGCGCCCGTCCGCATGACCGACGACGAGCTCCGCGCGGCGCTCGTCGCGCACGCCTACCTCGAGGGGGACTTCCTGCTCCGCTCGGGGAAGCGGTCGCGCTACTACCTCGACAAGTACCGCTTCGAGACCCGGCCCGACCTGCTCGCCCCGCTCGGCGAGCGGATCGCGGCGGCGGCGCGCGAGCACGCTCCCGACGCGACGCGGCTCGCCGGGCCCGAGCTCGGCGCGGTCGCCCTCGCCGCCGCGGCGTCGCTCGCCGGTGGCCTGCCGTTCCTGATCGTGCGCAAGGCGGCGAAGGAGTACGGGACCGCGAACCGGCTCGAGGGGCCGTTCGAGGCGGGGGAGCGCGTCTGCCTCGTCGAGGACGTCGTCACCTCCGGCGGGGCGCTGCTCGACTCCGTCGAGGCGCTCCGCGAGGCGGGTCTCGTCGTCGACACGGCGGTCTGCGTCGTCGACCGCGAAGAGGGCGGAATGGACGCTCTCGCACGCCACGCTGTTCGTCTGCGGCCGCTGTTCCGGGCAGGAGAGCTGCTCGAGGTAGCGAAAAGCCCCGCAAGACCGCATGGTTGAGCGGGAAACGCGACCCTGCTAGGGTCGTTTCGGCCCGTTGAACCGACCAACGACAGGAGGAGACCAGTGACGAAGCAGGAGTTCGTGGCGGAAGTGGCCAGAAGGAGCCAGCTGTCGAACCGCGACGCCGGCAAGGCAGTGGACGCGGTTCTCGAGACGATCACCGACACGCTGAAGGGCGGCGGCGACGTGGCGTTCACCGGCTTCGGCAAGTTCTCGACGCAGCATCGCGCCGCGCGCATGGGTGTGAACCCCCGGAATCCGGGCGAGAAGGTGCACATTCCGGCCGCGCGCGTCCCGAAGTTCTCGGCCGGCAGCTCGCTGAAGTCGGCGGTCAAGCAGTAGGGCGAGAGGGTCTTCTCCTCCGAGGATCGAAGGGCCGCCTCCGGGCGGCCCTTCGCGCGTCCGGGGACGCCGCCGCCTCGTCTAGCCTTCGGGCGATGGCGCAGGAGGCCCATGCCGTGGCCGGGCCCGCGGGCGGCGTGCCGGTCGTGAGCGCGTTCGCCGACCGGCTCGTCGAGGCCGTCGGACGCAAGCGCAGCCAGCTCGTGGTCGGGCTCGACCCGGTGCCCGAGCGGCTGCCGCCGGAGCTCCGGGGCGAGGCCGGGCCGGATCGCGCCGGGGCGGCCGCCGCCTGCGAGCGCTTCTGCCGCGGGATCGTCGACGCCGTCGCCCCGTTCGCCGTCGCGGTCAAGCCGCAGTCGGCGTTCTTCGAGGCGCTCGGCCCGGCCGGGGTCGCCGCCTACGCCGCGGTGTGCGACCACGCGCGCGCCGCCGGGCTGCTCGTGATCGCGGACGCGAAGCGCGGCGACATCGGCTCGACCGCGACGGCCTACGCCGCCGCCTTCCTCGAGCCGCGCGACGGCGGGGCGCCGCTCGCGGACTCCGTCACCGTCAACCCCTACATGGGGCGCGACTCCGTCGAGCCGTTCCTCGCCGCCTGCGAGCGCCACGGCGGCGGCCTCTTCTGCCTCGTCAAGACGTCGAACCCCGGCGGCGCCGAGGTGCAGGATCTCGTCCTCTCCGACGGGCGGCGCGTCTGGCAGCACGTCGCCGGGCTCGTCGACGAGTGGGGCGCCGGTCTCGTCGGCGCGCACGGGCTCTCGGCCGTCGGCGCGGTCGTCGGAGCGACGTATCCGCGCGAGGTCGCCGAGGCGCGGCGGCTGCTGCCGCGGGCGGTGCTCCTGCTCCCCGGCGTCGGCGCGCAGGGCGCGAGCCCGGCCGACCTCGAGCCGGCGTTCGCCGCCGGGGCCGCGTCGGCGCTCGTCAACGCCTCGCGCTCGGTCATCTACGCCCACGAGCAGGCCGGCGGCGACTGGCGCGCCGCCGCCGCCGCCGAGGCCGAGCGGCTCGCCGCCGAGATCTGGGCCGTGTCCGGCTGGTGATGGACCTCTCGCGCCGCAACCTCGCCCGGTTTGCGGCGCCGGCGGCGTTCCTGCTCGGGGTGACGGTCGCCGTCCTGCTCGTCCGGGCCGGGATCGGCGGCGGCTCGGGTGCCTCGACCACCCGCTCGACGCGGTCGACGACCCAGGTCATCGGCGTCTTCTCGACGCCGACGCAGACGGCGAACGGGGCGCAGACCGCGACCGGCGCCACCGCGGGCGCCTCAGTACTACGTCGTCCGGAAGGGCGACACCTACGGCTCGATCGCGGCGCACGAGGGGACGTCGGTGAGCGCACTCGAGCAGCTCAACCCGGGCGTCAGCTCGAACACGCTCCAGGTCGGTCAGAAGCTGCGGGTCAAGTAGGGTCCCCGGCGGATGCGCCGGCTGCTCGTTCTCGCTGCCGTCGCGGTAGCCGTGCTCGCGGTGTCCGCCGCCCCGGCCGGCGCCGCGCCTCCGCAGCCCGACGCGACGGCCTGGTACGTCGTCAACGGCGCGAACGGCGACGTGCTCGCCTCCTCGAACGCGGACTCGCCCGTGCCGATCGCGAGCATCACGAAGCTGATGACGGTGATCGTCGCGCTGAAGCACCTGAGCCCCTCGGACACGGTCACCGTCACCGCGCAGGCCGCCCGCGTCGGGGAGGAGCGGATCCCCCTGCGCGCGGGCCAGCAGATCACCGTCCTCGACCTGCTCAAGGGGGCGCTGATCCAGAGCGCGAACGACGCGGCCGACGCGCTCGCCGCCGCCGCCGCCGACGGCGACGTTCCGCTCTTCGTCTCGTGGATGAACGCGAAGGCCCGCGCGATGGGGCTGCACGACACGAACTTCGTCCGGCCCGACGGGCTCGATGCCCCCGGCCACCTCTCCAGCGCGCGCGACGTCTCGGTGCTCGCCCGCGCGGCGATGCGGCTCCCGATCGTGCGCGACGCTCGTGGCGGAGGAGGACGACACGATCGAGAACGGCGAGGTGCCGGTCCACACCTGGAACGACCTGCTCGGCGTGTTCCCCGGCCTGATCGGCGTCAAGACCGGGCACACGAACGACGCGGGCTGGTGCGAGGTCGCGGCCGTGCGCCGGCCCGGCTACACGATCTACGCGGTGATCCTCGGCAGCCCGACGCGGGCACAGCGGAACGCCGACCTGCGGCGCCTGCTCGCGTGGAGCGTCGCGCAGTACCGGACGCTGACGCTGATCGGCGAGACGGCGTACGCGAGCGCCGCGGTCGAGTTCGGCCGGGCGCCGGTGCAGCTCGTCGCCCCGACGCGGCTCGTCGGCGTCGTCCGCGTCGGGCGCCCGCTCGTCGAGCGGGTCGTCGCCCCGACGGCGGTGACGCTGCCGGTGGAGGAGGGCGAGCGGCTCGGGACGGTGCAGATCTGGTCCGGCAAGACGCTGCTCGGCTCCCGCCCCCTCGTCGCGGCGCGCTCGGTCGCGCGCCCGGGCCTCGGCGGGCGCATCCGCTGGTACGCGCGCCGTACCATGCATGACTTCCTGGGGTTCTTCCGATGAGGATGCACACGTGATCGTCACCGTGACGCTGAACGCAGCCGTCGACCGGACGCTGACCGTTCCCAACTTCCAGCTCGCGCAGCGGCACCGGGCGAGCCACAGCCTCACCGGCGCCGGCGGCAAGGGCATCAACGTCGCGCGCGCCCTGAAGCGGCTCGACTCGCCGGTCGTCGCGACCGGGCTCGCCGGCGGCCGCACGGGCGACCGGATCATCGAGGAGCTCGCGGGCGAGGGCATCCTCAACGACTTCGTCCGGATCGGGGACGAGTCGCGCACGTCGATCGCGGTCGTCGACCCGACCGCCGGCTCGCTCACCGAGATCTACGAGTGGGGCCCTGCGGTGCGCCCCGAGGAGCTCGAGACGCTGCTCGACAAGCTGCACTACCTCTCCCGGGTCGCGTCGTGGGTCGTCTTCTCGGGGTCGCTGCCGCGCGACGTCGCGAACGGCTTCTACGGCGAGGCGATCCGCGACCTGAACCGGCGCGGCGTCCAGTGCGTCGTCGACTGCGAGGGCGAGCCGCTGCGGCTCGGCGTCGAGGCGGAGCCGTTCCTCGTCTCGCCGAACCAGCGGGAGGCGGAGAGCCTCGTCGGGCAGGAGTTCTCCGACGAGGAGGACTTCGTGATGGCGCTCGACGCGATCGCCGACCTCGGCGCCCGCAACGTCCTGATCACCCAGGAGACCTCGTGCTTCGGGCTCTTCCGCGAGGAGCGCGTCGTGCGTCGCTTCCGCGCGTCGGTCGCCCGGATCGACCCCGTGGCCTCGGTCGGCGCGGGCGACGTGCTGCTCGCCGGGTTCCTCGCCGAGCGGTTCGACGGGCGCCCGCTGGACGAGGCGCTGCGAACCGCCGTCGGCTGCGCCGCCGCCTCCGTGCTCGAGCTCGGCGCCGGCCGCTTCGACCCGCGCGAGGCGAACCGCCTCGCTGGCGGCGTCGACATTCACGAGTTTTCGTAGGGGAACCTGCGGTTCCCCTACGGGACCCCTCCCTCGGCGGGGAGTGCCGGGGGGTTGGTGGGGCTGCGGCGAGAGCGCGGTCTCGCCTTCGCCGACGGAGCGCGCTCGCCCAAGAGCGGATCTGCAAGGAATCGTGGTGCCGGCGCGGCCGGTCGTGGCTTCGCCAGGACCGGCCGCTGGTTCGGCCTCCGGCTAAGCGCCGCTGCGCGGACGCTTAGCCTGCGGCCTTTGCGGCTGCGCAGCTTCGCAGCCGTCCAGGCCTCGGGCTAACGCGGCCGCAGGCGCGTTAGGACGAGGCGATGGAGCGGGTGCGCCCGGCCGGAGGCCGCGCGCGACCGCGCCGGGGCAGGCATCCCGTCCAGATCGTTCTTGGGCGAGTGCGCTCTCTTCCGTGCTGAGGAGACCGCGCTCTCCTCGGCACGCCACCGCCATCCCGCCACGCGTGCCCAGCCCGCGCCGCGTTGCCGCAGCAACCCGCGGCGGCTAGCCGCGTCCGTCGACGAAGAGGGCGCGGATGCGGCCGTGGCCCTTGACGTTCTCGGCCCAGGCGAGCCGGCTGCCCTCGAGCGAGAGGCCGATCGGCGTCGACGCCGCCCTCGCGAGGACGCGCACCGTGTGGGTCGCGAGGTCGATCGCGCGGAGCGAGCGGCCGACGTGGAACGCGATCAGCTGGTCGCTCGCGGACACGTCGTCGGCGGTTCCGCGGGGGAGGCGCACCGCTCCGAGCCGCTGCCCGCCGTGCGCGGCGTCGTACCACTCGACGAGCGGGCCGCGGCTCGTGCGCTCCAGGACGGCGAGGACGTGAGCCGAGAGCGCGACCCGTTGCGGGGACGCCGGTCGGATCGACGCGCGAGACGAACGCACCGGTCGCCGCGTCACGCACCTCGACCGGCCGGTCGGCGCTCGGCAGCGGGTGGCCTGTGCGGCCGACGGCGGATCCGGCGGGGATGTAGGCGATCCGGGTGCCGGAGGCCGCCACGTCGATCGCAGGGCCGATGCCCGTGATCGGCAGGTCGCGCCGGCCGACGACGCGCAGCACGGCGCCGCCGGTGACGTGCAGCCGGCACGAGTTGCCCGAGAGACACGCGAGCCGGTTCACGTAGTCGACCGCGACGATCGAGTAGACGAGGGTCTTGCCGTCGCCCGCGACGCCGCCGAGCCAGAGCCCGGCGCCGGTGTCGCCGTGCGCGATCTCCCGGAACCGCCGCTCGCGGCGGTCGCTGACGCTCGCGCCGACGAGGTAGTCGTACTCCACGGGCGCCTGCTCGTGGAGGCTCCAGAGGGCGCCGGTCCCGCCGAGCGCGAGCTGGACGGACCCGGTGATGTTCCAGCGGCACGTCACGTTCTGATTCCCCGCCCGCTGGTCGGGCAGCGTGACCCGCACGCCGTCGAGCGACAGCACCTGGACGCGGTTGCAGCTCTGCCTGCCCGGCTCGAACCAGGCGAGCAGCGAGCCGTCCTGCGAGAACGCGGCGATCGGGCCGCTCGGGCTCTTGTAGAGCGTCTGGAGGTGGGGGCCGGCCGCTCCTCCGCCGACGAGGAAGGAGACGACGACCGGCTGCGGCGATCAGCACCCGCATCGCGGCCACCGTAGCCAGACCGTGTTAGGGGCGTGTTTGCGTCGCGGGGAGGCCGCATCCGCCGGGGCTGGTACCATCGTCGCTCCTTGAAAGTCCGCTTCGCAGTCCCAGTTTCCGAGCCCAGGCGATCCGGCGGAGCCTGGGTTTTGTGCATCCAGGGGGTCTCCACGTGAGTATCGACCTTCGCCCCGAGGACGTTCAGCGGCTGATCGAGCTCGACCGGAAGTTCGCCCGCGAGGGGCTGACCTTCGACGACGTCCTGCTCGTCCCGGCCGAGTCGCGCGTGCTCCCGAACGACGTCTCGACGCGGGCGCGGCTGACGCGCACCCTCGAGATGAGCATCCCGGTGGTCTCCGCCGCGATGGACACCGTCACCGAGGCGCGGCTCGCGATCGCGCTCGCGCGCGAGGGCGGGCTCGGGATCCTCCACCGCAACCTGTCGATCGAGGAGCAGGTCGCCGAGGTGGACAAGGTGAAGCGCTCCGAGTCGGGGATGATCGTCGAGCCCGTGACGCTGCCGCCCGGCGCGCGCGTCGCCGAGGCGCTCGAGCTGATGGCCCGCTACAAGGTCTCGGGCGTGCCGATCACCGACGAGGCCGGCGTGCTCGTCGGCATCCTCACGAACCGCGACCTCCGGTTCGAGAACGACGTCGAGCAGCCGGTGTCGGCGCTGATGACGTCGCGGAACCTCGTCACCGCCCCGGTCGGGACGACGCTCGCGGAGGCGGAGGAGATCCTGCACCGGAACAAGATCGAGAAGCTCCCCGTCGTCGACGCGGACGGCCGGCTGCGCGGGCTGATCACGGTCAAGGACATCCAGAAGAAGATCGAGTTCCCGCAGGCGACGAAGGACGACCGGGGCCGGCTGTGCGTCGGCGCCGCCGTCGGCGTCGGGCCCGACGCGCTCGAGCGCGCCCAGGCGCTCGCGGCCGCGGGGGTCGACCTGCTCGTCGTCGACACCGCGCACGGGCACTCGCGCGGCGTGATCGAGATGGTGCGCAAGGTCAAGAGCGTCTCGCCCGTCGACGTCGTCGCCGGCAACATCGCGACCGCCGAGGCCGCGCGCGAGCTGATCGACGCCGGCGCGGACGCGATCAAGGTCGGCGTCGGCCCCGGCAGCATCTGCACGACGCGGGTCGTCGCCGGCGTCGGCGTCCCGCAGATCACCGCGATCCACGACGCGCGCGAGCGTCGCCGCCGGCGAGGGCGTCCCGGTGATCGCCGACGGCGGCATGACCTCCTCCGGCGACATCGCGAAGGCGATCGGCGCCGGCGCGGACGCGGTCATGCTCGGCTCGCTGCTGGCCGGCGTCGAGGAGTCGCCCGGCGACGTGATCCTCCTGCAGGGCGAGCGCTTCAAGGAGTACCGCGGCATGGGCTCGCTCGGCGCGATGAAGGCGCGGCTCGTTCTCGAAGGACCGGTACTTCCAGGGCGACGTCGAGGACGTCGAGAAGCTGATCCCGGAGGGGATCGAGGGCCGCACGCGCTACAAGGGCCCGCTCCACCACGTGCGTGCACCAGCTCGTCGGCGGGCTGCGGCAGTCGATGGGCTACTGCGGTGCGGCGACGATCGAGGACATGAAGCGGGCGCGCTTCGTCCGGATCACGGCGGCGGGGCTGCGCGAGTCGCACCCGCACGACGTGACGATCACCAAGGAGGCCCCGAACTATCGCCGCTGAGGAGGCGGCCCGGGTCGTCGAGTTTCCCGGCCCTGAGGAGCGGCCGGTCCTCGTCATCGATCTCGGTGGGCAGTACTCGCAGCTGATCGCGCGCCGCGTGCGCGAGTGCCGCGTCTACTCGGAGCTCGTCGGGCACACGATCTCGCCGGAGGCCGTGCGCGCCCGCAACCCGTACGCGCTGATCCTGAGCGGCGGCCCCGCGTCGGTGTACTCGGACGACGCCCCGCACGTCGACCCGCGCCTGTTCGAGCTCGGCATCCCGACGCTCGGCATCTGTTACGGCATGCAGCTGATGGCGCTCGAGCTCGGCGGCCGCGTCGACCGGACGGGCGTCTCCGAGTTCGGCAAGACGCAGCTGCACGCCGAGGAGTGCGCGCTCTTCCACGACGTCCCGGACGAGCAGACGGTCTGGATGTCGCACCGCGACTCCGTGGTCGCGCCGCCCGAGGGCGCGCGTGTCGTCGCCGGCTCCCCGTCGACGCCGATCGCCGCGTTCGAGGCGCCCGAGCGGCAGCTCTACGGCGTCCAGTTCCACCCGGAGGTCGTGCACACGCCGAACGGGATGGAGATCCTGAAGAACTTCCTCTACGAGGTCGCAGGCGCGCCGCCCGCCTGGACGCCGGCGGCCGTGATCGAGGAGCAGGTCGAGCGGATCCGCGCCCAGGTCGGCTCGGAGCGCATCCTCTGCGCGCTTTCGGGCGGCGTCGACTCGGCGGTCGCGGCGCTCCTCGTGCACAAGGCGGTCGGCGACCAGCTCACGTGCGTCTTCGTCGACCACGGCATGCTGCGCAAGTCGGAGGCGGAGCAGGTCGTCGAGACGTTCGGCGAGCACTTCCACGTGCCGCTCGTCCACGTCCAGGCGCAGGAGCGGTTCCTCGACCTGCTCGACGGCGTCGAGGAGCCGGAGCAGAAGCGGAAGATCATCGGCCGCGAGTTCATCCGGGTCTTCGAGGACGAGGCGCGGAAGCTCGGCGACGTGCGCTGGCTCGTCCAGGGGACGCTCTACAGCGACGTGATCGAGTCCGGCGGCACCGAGGGCGTGGCCGCGACGATCAAGTCCCACCACAACGTCGGCGGCCTGCCCGACGACATGAAGATGAAGCTCGTCGAGCCGCTGCGGCTGCTCTTCAAGGACGAGGTGCGGCGCGTCGGCGAGGAGCTCGGCATGGCGGAGCGGATGGTGTGGCGCCAGCCGTTCCCGGGGCCGGGCCTCGCGATCCGCATCATCGGCGCGGTCTCGGCGGAGCGGCTCGAGATCCTGCGCGAGGCGGACGCCGTGCTCCAGGAGGAGATCCGGCGCGCCGGCCTCTACCGCGAGCTGTGGCAGTCGTTCGCGGTGCTGCCGGCGATCCGCTCGGTCGGCGTGCAGGGCGACGAGCGCACGTACGGCTATCCGGTCGTGATCCGCGCGGTCACGAGCGACGACGCGATGACCGCCGACTGGGCCCGGCTCCCGTACGACCTGATCGAGACGATCTCGAGCCGGATCGTGAACGAGATCCCCGGCGTCAACCGCGTCGTCCTCGACGTGACGTCGAAGCCGCCCGCCACGATCGAGTGGGAGTAGCCGTCTAGTCCTCTACACGGACGGCAGTGCGGCTGTCGTGGACGTAGACGTGGGCCCGGAAAAGCCCCGCCTTCACGGCCTCACCAGCGTACGGGACGAGCTTGGCGATCGGCTCGCCCGCCCGGCCGATGACGATCTCCTCGCCAGTTCGCACCCGTTCGAGCAGCTCCGAGAAGAGCGCTCGAGCGTCGTAGGTGTTGTACAGGGCAAGCTTGGTCTGACCGTCGGTCCTGATCTGAGCAGGCCTGATGAGCTGGACAACCCGGCGCGCGAATGACATGCCGAGGAGTATCCGCTCCGAATGCATACGCGTGGCATGCGACTTCGTGACGGGTTTGCCACTTGCGACCCGCGTACGCTTCGTGGATGGCTTCGAGTGATCTCGTCGACCGCCTCGCCGGTGCGCGCATCGGCTCCACGTACAACCAGTACGCGGCCTCCGAGCTACGGCGAGACCGGCTGCGCGGCTACCTCGCCGCGCGCGCCGACGCCCCGGTCGTGCTCGTCGGGGAGGCGGCCGGCTACCGCGGCGCCCGCGTGAGCGGTCATCGCGTTCACGTCGGAGCGCCAGCTCACGGGCGCCGGCCCCGCCGAGGCGAGCGCGACGGTCGTGCACCGTGTCCTCGCCGAGCTCGGCCTCGAGGACGACGTGCTCCTCTGGAACGTCGTGCCGACGCATCCGGGCACCGCGACGTCGAACCGGCGGCCGACGGCCGCCGAGATCGCCGCCGGCGGGCCGTTTCTCGCCGAGGTCGTCCGGGGACGCCGGGCGATCGCCGTCGGGCGCGTCGCGGCGTCCGTCCTCGACGCGCCGTACGTCCGGCATCCCGCGCGCGGCGGCGCGCGGGCGTTCGCCGACGGGCTGCGACGTACACTCGCGGCGTGACGAGCGACGTCCGCCGCAACGCGTTTCTCCTTGCCGGCGGCCTCGTCTGCAACTCCGGCATGTTCCAGCTCGCGGCGGCGCTCAGCTCGCTGACGCTCGTCGCGGTCACCGGGATCACCGGGATCCTCGGCCTCGGCCCGGCGATCTTCCTCGGCTCGGGCGCGGCCGCCGTCGGGCCTGCCGGACGGCTGATGGACAAGGTCGGGCGGATGCCGGTGATCCGCGGCGGCTTCGTCGCGGGCGGCGCCGGGTGTGCCGTCGTGGCCGCGGGCTGCCACTCGACCTCGGCGCCGCTCGTCGGTCTCGGCCTCGCGCTCGTCGGCGCGGCCGGAGCGATCGTCCAGCTGTCGCGGGCGGCGGCCGCCGAGATGTTCCCGCCCGAGCGTCGCGCCCGCGGCATGTCGTTCGTCCTCTTCGGCGCCGTCTCCGGAGCGATCTGGGGCCCGGTCGTGTTCGGCCCGCTGTTCGGCAACCGCGACGCGACGGCGCACGCGCTCGCGTGGCCGTGGCTCCTCGGCGTCCCGTTCATGGCCGCCGGCTTCCTGATCGCCTCGCGCGTCCGGCCCGACCCGAAGGAGATCGCGCGCAGTCACGACGACGGGCTCGACGACTCGGTTCCCGCGGAGCCGCTGCGGGAGATCCTCCGCCGCCCGGGCGTGATCGCCGCGCTCGTCGCCGCGGTCGCGAGCTTCGCGGTGATGGCGGGCGTGATGAACCTCGCCGGCTACGTCGCGGTGGGGCGGGGACACCACCAGGGCGACGTGTTCCGGATGATCAGCATCCACATCGTCGGCATGTACGGGCTCGTGCTCGTCGTCGGCGACCTGATCGACCGCTTCGGCCGGCGGCTGGCGCTCGTCGGCGGGCTGCTGCTGATGGCGCTCTCGAACGCCCTCCTCGCCTGGTCGGGCAGCGTCGGCGGCATGAGCCTCGCCCTGCTCGGCCTCGGCCTCGGCTGGAACTTCTCCTACGTCGCCGCGACGACCGAGCTCGTCTCGCTCGCGACCGCCTCGGAGCGCGGCCGCCTCGTCGGCTTCTCCGATCTCGCCTCGAGCGTCACCGCGGCCCTGCTCGCGATCGTCGGCGGTCTCATCTACTCGGCGTCCGGCGCCGCGGCGCTCGCGCTCACGGCCGCGGGTGTCGCTGCACTTCCCGCGCTCTGGCTCGCGTTGCGGCCCGCAGCAGGCCGCTCCGGCCTTCTCGGCCGCCGACTAGCGAGGCGCCGACGTCGATCGGTCGGCCGGCGGACCGCTTTTCGCTACAATCCGCCGCCGGCGGACTCCCGTCCGCTCTTTCCTTATGAGCACGTACAACGCCAAACCCGGAGAAGTCACGCGCGAGTGGTATCTCGTCGACGCGGACGGCCAGACGCTCGGCCGGCTCGCGACGCAGATCGCCGACACGCTGCGCGGCAAGCGCAAGCCGCAGTACACGCCGCACATCGACACGGGCGACTTCGTGATCGTCGTGAACGCCGAGAAGGTCGCCGTCACCGGCAACAAGCTCGACCAGAAGCGGTACTACCGGCATTCCGGCTATCCGGGCGGCCTCAAGAGCCGCACGCTGCGCGAGCAGCTCGATCGGCGGCCGACGGAGGTTCTGCGCACGGCCGTGCGGGGAATGCTCCCGAAGAACCGGCTCGCCCGGCAGCAGCTGACGAAGCTCAAGATCTACGCGGGGCCCGAGCATCCGCATGCCTCGCAGAACCCGCGTCCCCTGAACCTGGAGTCCAAAGCGTGAGTCAGATCGCCCAGTACCGCGGCACCGGCAAGCGGAAGACCTCTGTTGCGCGCGTCATCCTGCGCCCCGGCGACGGTGCGACGTGGGTGAACGGGCGCTCGCTCGAGGAGTACTTCCCGCGCTCGGTCTGGCGGACGATCGCGGCCTCGCCGCTGAAGGTCGCGGGCGTCGAGGGGCAGTACGACCTCCGCGTCCGCGTTCACGGCGGCGGTCTCACCGGCCAGGCGGGCGCCGTCCGCCACGGGATCGCCCGGGCGCTCGTCGAGGCGAACCCGGAGCTGCGCGTGCCGCTCAAGCGGGAGGGCTTCCTCACGCGTGACGCGCGCCAGGTCGAGCGCAAGAAGGCCGGCCTGCACAAGGCGCGCAAGGCGCCGCAGTTCTCGAAGCGCTAGCTCGTTCCGCTTCGTGATCCGCGCCCTCGTGCCGTATCCCGGCCGGCTGTGGACGCATTGCCGGTGTTCCGTCACGAACCCGGCACTCCGGCGTGACACCTCGGCCGGTAGCGTCGATGCCGAGGGCGGAGGGACCGCGTCCCCGCCCTTGGGTGGGGGTCTGGGCTCGGACATGTCCGGAAAGGACAGGACCGGCGGCTCGCGGCGCCGTGGGACGCTAGGGTCCCGGCTCGTGGGGCGGGAGTACTTCGGCACCGACGGCGTGCGGGGCATCGTCGGCGAGTTCCTGACGGAGGAGCTCGTGGAGCGGCTCGGGAAGGCGTCGGCCCTCTGGGCGGGCGGCGGGCACGTCTTCGTCGGACGGACACGCGCGCCTCCGGCGAGACGCTCGGAGAGGCATTCGCCCGCGGCGTCGTCGCGGCGGGCGGATCGGCGGTGCTCGCCGGCGTCCTGCCGACCCCGGCGGTCGCTCTGCTGCGCCGCGATCTCGGCGTCGTCATCTCGGCCTCGCACAACCCTCCCGAGTACAACGGCGTCAAGTTCTTCGACCGCGACGGACGCAAGCTCAGCGACGGCGACGAGGAGGAGATCGAGGCGCTGCTCGACGCGGCCGGCCCCGGCGGCGGCTCCGTCGAGCGGGTGGACGGCATCGGCCGCCGGCTATCTCGAGCACGTCGTCGAGCGGTTCGGCAGCGATCTGACCGGCCTCCGCGATCGCCGTCGACTGCGCGAACGGCGCCTATGCGGGCCTCGCTCCGCGCGCGCTCGAGGAGCTCGGAGCGGAGGTCGTCGCGATCGGCGACGACCCCGACGGCATCGAACATCAACTCGGGCTGCGGCGCCACCGACCTCGCGGCCCTGAGCGAGACCGTCCGCGCCGGCGGCTTCGACCTCGGCATCGCCTTCGACGGCGACGGCGACCGCATGCTCGCCGTGGACGCCGCCGGCGAGCGGGTCGACGGCGACCAGATCATCGCGATCCTCGCCCTCCATCTCGGCGTCGACGCCGTCGCGGTCACGACGATGACGAACCTCGGCTTCCACCGCCTGATGGCCGAGCACGGCATCCGCGTCCTCACGACCGACGTCGGCGACCGCTACGTGCTGGAGGCGCTCCGCCGCGAGGACGTGCTGCTCGGCGGCGAGCAGTCGGGCCACATCATCTACCTCGACGGCCACGTCACCGGCGACGGGCTCGTCGCGGCGATGCTCCTCTGCGGTGCGCTCGACGGCCGCACGCTCGCCGAGGCCGCAGCGGTGATGCCGCGCCTGCCGCAGGTCGACGCAGAACGTGCCCCGCCGGGGGCGCGGGCCGCTGCCGCAGACGCTGCTCGACGAGGTCGCCCACATCAACGCCGAGCTGGCCGGCGGCGGCCGCGTGCTCGTCCGTCCTTCGGGGACGGAGCCGCTCGTCCGGCTGCTCGCGGAGGCCGAGACCGAGGAGGCCGCGAGAGCCCTCTCTGGTAGGATCGCCGCACTCGTGAACCGAGAGCTCGGCTGACCGTCCGCGACGCCGCGGGACGTCGCACAGGCCGGGCTCGTCGCGTTTTCCGGGGGGAATTCTCCCCCGCAGCGGAAAAGGAGCGGGACTGTGTGCGGGATCATCGGATACGTCGGCGGGAGAGAGGCCAAGCCGCTGCTGCTGGAGGGTCTGCGCCACCTCGAGTACCGCGGCTACGACTCCGCCGGCATCGTGCTGCGCGAGGACGACCGGCTCGACTACGTCCGCGCCGTCGGCAACCTCCAGAACCTCGTCGCGGCGACCGACTCCAACGGCTCGACCGCGCGCCACGGGCTCGGGCATACGCGCTGGGCGACCCACGGCGGCGTCACCGAGCAGAACGCGCACCCGCTCGCCGGCTGCGACGCCGCGACGCTCGCGATCGTCCTGAACGGGATCGTCGAGAACTACCGCGAGCTGCGCGCCCAGCTGATCGCCGAGGGACACACCTTCACCTCCGAGACCGACGCCGAGGTGGTCGTCCACCTGCTCGAGCGCGAGTACGACGGCGACCTCGCCCAGGCGCTCGTGCGCGTCTACCCGCAGCTCGAGGGCCACTTCTCGATCGTCGCCATCCACCACGACCATCCCGACCTGCTCGTCGGCGTCCGCAACCAGACGCCGCTCGTCGTCGGCCTCGGCGAGGGCGAGAACTTCCTCGCCTCGTCGATCTCCGCGTTCCTGACCGAGACGCGCAGCGTCGTCTTCCCCGACGACGGCGAGGTCGTGGAGATCACGCCCGGCGGTGCCCGCTTCCTCCACGACGGGGTCGAGGTCGAGCACCCCGAGGTGAAGGAGGTCGACTGGGACGAGGAGAGCGCCGAGAAGGGCGGCTACGAGACGTTCATGCTGAAGGAGATCTACGACCAGCCGATCGCCGTCGCCGAGACGATCGGCGACCGCGTCCGCGGGCACGAGCTCGTGCTCGAGGCGCTGGGGCTCACGGAGATGGAGATCCGCAACCTGCGCCGGATCGTGATCGTCGCCGCCGGCACCTCGTACCACGCCGCCGTCGTCGGCCGCTACATCATCGAGGAGTGGGCGCGCGTCCCGGTCGAGCCGGACATCGCGAGCGAATGGATCTACCGGAACCCCGTGCTCTCGAAGGACACGCTCGTGATCGGGATCTCCCAGTCGGGCGAGTCGCGCGACACCGTCAACGCCGTCAAGCTCGCCCGCGAGAGCGGTGCCCGCACGCTCGCGATCACGAACCTCATGGGCACCCAGATCACGCGCGAGGTCGACGCGACGCTGTACACGCGCTGCGGGATGGAGGTCGGCGTCGCCGCCTCGAAGACGTTCACCGCCCAGGTCGCGTTGCTCAGCCTGCTCGCGCTCAAGCTCGCCGAGATCCGGCGGACGCTGCCGCAGGACGAGATCGAGTTCATCCTCGACCGGCTCCACGAGCTGCCGCACCGCATCCAGGAGTTCCTCGACGGCGAGCACCCGATCGACGAGATCGCGCAACGCTTCTACGAGGCGCCGTTCTTCCTCTACCTCGGCCGCCACATCGGCCTGCCCGTCGCGCTCGAGGGCGCGCTCAAGCTGAAGGAGATCTCGTACATCCCGACCGACGCGTACTCGGCCGGCGAGATGAAGCACGGGCCGATCGCGCTGCTCGACGAGGGGACGCCCGTCGTCGTCGTCGCGACGCGCAGCCACGTCTACGAGAAGATCGTCTCGAACATCCAGGAGACGCGGGCCCGCGGCGCCCACGTGATCGCGATCGCGACCGACGGCAACGAGGACATCCAGCACTACGCCGACGACGTGATCTACGTCCCCAAGACGCCCGCGTTCCTCCAGGCGGCGCTCGCCGTCATTCCGCTCCAGCTGCTCGCCTACAAGATCGCGCGGCTGCGCGGCCTGAACGTCGACCAGCCGCGCAACCTCGCGAAGACCGTCACCGTCGAGTAGCCGACCGGCGCGCGGCCCGCGCCCGTTCCGCGACAATCGGTGCATGGAGCTCGGACGCGTCGGCGCATGGCTCGGGTCGATCGCTCTGCTGCCGGCGGCGGCGGAGCGCGACGCCGTGCGGGAGCTGGAGCGGCTCGGCTACGGGACGATCTGGTTCGGCGAGAGCCCGTCGAACAAGGAGGCGCTCTCCCACGCGGCGCTCCTGCTCGACGCGACCGAGCGCGTGCGCGTCGCGACGGGGATCGCGAGCATCTGGCTGCGCACCCCGGTCGCCGCCCGCAACGGCGCTTCGACGCTGGGCGAGGCGCACCCGGGCCGTTTCGTGCTCGGGCTCGGCGTCAGCCACGCGCCGCTCGTCTCGCTGCTCGGCCGGGAGTACGGCCGGCCGCTCACGGCGATGCGCGAGTACCTCGAGGCGATGGACGGGATCGAGTACCGGCCGACGCCGCCCGCCGGCCCGTCCCGCGCGTGCTCGGCGCGCTCGCGCCGCGGATGCTCGCGCTGGCCCGCGACCGCGCCGACGGGGCGCACCCCTACCTCGTCACGGTCGAGCACACGCGGCAGGCGCCGCGAGATCCTCGGCGCAGGCCCGCTGCTCGCGCCCGAGCAGGGCTTCGTGCTCGAGACCGATCCCGGCCGCGCCCGCGCCGTCGCGCGCGAGCACCTCTCCTACTACGCCGCGGCGGAGAACTACCGCCGCAGCTGGCTCCGGCTCGGGTTCGGCGAGGACGAGATCGACGCGCTCTCCGACAGGCTCGTCGACGCGCTCGTCGCCTGGGGCGACCCGCAGACCGTGGCCGCGCGCGTCGAGGAGCACCTCGCCGCCGGGGCCGACCACGTCGCGCTCCAGGCGCTCGGCCCGGAGCCGGTCGACCAGCTGCGGCGCCTCGCGCCTGCGCTCGGCCTCGCCTAGCCGGCGCCGGCCGGGAGCCGGGTCGCAATTCAGGCACGTCCTCGTGACGGTGCTTCGGCATGCCGAAGCATCGGGGTTGTGGAAAACGTTCGGGATCGGCTCGGCTGCGCCGGTTCGGCGCGGGGCGGGTCGGCGGACGCCCGTCACCGAACCGTGACGGGACCGTGACGGCGTCTCGCGTTGCGCCCTAGTCGGGCGGCGTCCGCCGGAGGCGCTTCGTCTCGCCGCGGCGCTTCTTCTCGGTCGAGCCGCCGCTCCTTCGCCGCCGTGCTCGGCTTCGTCGCCACCCGCCGCCGCGGCACGTAGAGCGCCTCGCGCAGCGCCGCCGCGAGCCGCTCGAGCGCGAGCTCGCGGTTCCGCGTCTGGCTGCGCTCGTCCTGGGCGATCGCCCGCAGCACCGGGCCGGCCTTCGCGACGACGCGCCGCTTCTGCACCGGCGTGAGCGCCGCCGAGGCCTCGACGTCGAAGACCGCCTCGACGCGCGTCTCCGATTTCTGCGCGTGCTGGCCGCCCGGGCCGCTCGACCGCGACGTGCGCAGCTCCACCTCGGCGAGCGGCAGGAGCACCGAGCGCGTGATGCGGATGGCGGAGTCGCTCATGGCCGCCCGGTCATAGCACGGAGGCGGGACGGCGAGTTGCGAGTAGAGTCGGGCGATGGCGGCGATCCTGCTCGACGTCGACGGGGTGCTCCACGTGTCCGGCGAGCCGCTCCCGGGCGCGGCGGGCGCCGTGCGCCGCCTGCGGGAGAACGGCCACCGGCTCCGCTTCGTCACGAACATGACCACGCGGTCGCGCGTGCAGCTCGCGACGGAGCTGCGCAGCCACGGCATCGACGTCGCCGACGACGAGGTGCAGACGACCGCCGACGCCGCCGTGCGCGCGCTCCGCGGCAAGCGGGTGCTCGCGCTCGTGATGCACGCCATCGTCGGCGACCTCGAGGGGATCGACCTCGTCGGCGAGGGCGCCGACGCGGTGCTGCTCGGCGGCGCCGACGAGACCCCGGAGTCGAACCTCGTCTTCTCGTACATGAACCTCGCCCGCGCGTTCGCGGAGCTCGAGATGGGCGCCCAGCTGTACTGCCTGCACCGCAACCGCTGGTGGCAGACGAAGCGCGGGCCGCTGCTCGACTCGGGCGCGTTCGTCGCCGGGCTCGAGTACGCGGCGGAGCTGGAGGCGGTCGTCCTCGGCAAGCCGAGCCCGGGCTACTTCGAGGCGGCCTGCGAGGCGCTCGACGCCGACCCGCAGCTCGCCTGGATGGTCGGCGACGACCTCGAGGCCGACATCGACGGCGCCCACCGCGTCGGGCTGCGCACGATCCTCGTCCGCACCGGCAAGTTCCGCCCCGACCCGGTCGAGCGCGCGCGCACGAAGCCGGACGGGATCATCTCCTCGATCGCCCACCTGCCCGACTGGCTCGAGGAGCATCTGTGATCCAGGTCGGCACCGACCTGATCGAGATCGCGCGCGTCCGGCGGGCGCTCGAGCGCTACGGGCGCTTCCGCGAGCGCTGCTTCACGCCCGCCGAGCAGGCGTACTGCGACGCGCGCCCGAACCCGGCGGAGAGCTACGCGGGCCGGTTCGCCGGCAAGGAGGCCGTCGGCAAGGCGCTCGGGTTCGGCGTCGCGCGCGCGTTCGCGTGGCGCGAGATCGAGATCGTCGGGCGGCCGAAGCCGTCCGTGCACCTGAGCGGCCGCCTCGCCGCCCGGGCCGAGCAGCTCGGCCTGACCGCGATCGACCTCTCGATGACGCACTCCCGCGAGCTCGCCCAGGCGGTCGCCGTCGTCACCCGTGCCTGAGGCCCTCTACACCGCCGACGAGATGCGCGCCGCCGAGGCGGCGTACCCCGGCTACCCGGAGACGACCGGCGAGCTGATGGAGCGGGCCGGCGCGCGCCGCGGCGCGAGTTCGCGCTCGCGCGCTTCCCGGACGCGCGCCGCTTCACCGTCGTCTGCGGCGGCGGCTCGAACGGCGGCGACGGGCGCGTCATGGCCCGGCACCTCGAGGCCGCCGGTCGCGAGGCGCTCGTCGTCGACGCGAAGGCGGGGGAGACGGACCTCGGCACGCCGGACGTGATCGTCGACGCGCTCTTCGGCACGGGCTTCGCGGGGGCGCCGCGGCCCGAGGCGGCGGCGCTGATCGAGCGGATCAACGGCGCCGGCGTTCCCGTGGTCGCGATCGACCTTCCCTCCGGTGTCGACGCCTCCACCGGCGAGATCGCGGGCGCCGCCGTGCGCGCGACCGCCACGGTCACGTTCCACGGGCGCAAGGTCGGGCTCGCGGTCGCGCCGGGCCGCTTCCACGCCGGCGACGTGCACGTCGCCGACATCGGGCTCGAGCCGGCGGAGACCGAGCACCGCCTCGTCACCGCGGACATCCTCGACTCGGTGCCGCGGCGCGGCTCCCGCGACAACAAGTACACGGCCGGTCACGTGCTCGTCGTCGGCGGCTCGCGCGGGCTCACCGGCGCGCCGTGCCTCACGGCCATGGCGGCGCTGCGCGCGGACGCCGGCTACGTCACGGTCGCCGCGCCCGTCCTCGACGCTGCCGGTCTTCGAGCAGCGGCTGCTCGAGGCGGTGAAGCGCCCGCTGCCCGACGCCGACGGCGCGGTCGCCGCCGGCGCCGCCGACGCCGTCCTGGCGCTCACCGGCAAGGCGCATGCGCTCGCGCTCGGCCCCGGGCTCGGACGCGGCGACGCGGCGCGGGAGCTCGTCCGCCGCGTGCTCGCCGAGGTCGACGCTCCCCGTCGTCGTCGACGCGGACGCGCTCGTACGGGCTCGAGCCGGGGATCTGGCCGGCGCCGCGCGTGCTCACCCCGCACGAAGGCGAGCTCGGCCGCCTGCTCGGCCGGCCCTCGGCCGAGGTCGCCGCGCACCGGCTCGCGTCGGTGCGCGAGGCGGCCGAGCGCTTCGGCTGCGTCGTGCTCCTGAAGGGCGCGGACACGCTCGTCGCCGCGCCCGGCAGCGGCGTCCTCGTCGTCGCGCTCGGCCTGCCGTCGCTCGCGACCGCCGGCACGGGCGACGTCCTCACCGGCATCGTCGCCGCGTTCCTCGCGAAGGGGATGGAGCCCCGGCTCGCGGCGGCGGCCGCCGCCGCCGCGCAGCAGCGCGCCTCGGTCGAGGCGCCGCAGCGCGCGGGGCTCGTCGCGAGCGACCTGATCGAGGCGCTGCCGCGGGCGCTCGCCGCCACCGACTCCACCCCGGCTGACCGATGCACCGGAGCGAGCTCACCATCGACCTCGGCGCGGTGCGCCACAACGCCCGCGTCCTGCTGCACACGCTCGACGGCGCGGAGCTCTGGGCGGTGGTGAAGGCGAACGGCTACGGGCACGGCGCCGCGCAGGTCGCCGGCGCGGCGCTCGGCGCGGGCGCCACGGGGCTCTGCGTCGCGACCGTGCCGGAAGGGCTGGCGCTGCGCCCCGAGTTCCCGGGGACGCGGATCGTCGTCCTCGGGCCGACCTCGTCGAACCGCGAGGTCGCGCTCGCCCGGGACGCGGGGCTCGAGCTCGTCGTCTCCGACGAGGAGCTCCCGCACGGTGTCCGCGTCCACCTGAAGCTCGACACCGGCATGGGCCGCTGGGGCCTCTCGGAGCTGCCGCTGCCGCCGGTCGAGGTCGTCGGCCTGATGAGCCACCTCGCCACGGCCGACACCGACTCGGCGTTCGCGGACTGGCAGATCGAGCGGTTCCGCGTCGCGACGCAGTCCTACTCGCATCTCACCCGCCATCTCGCGAACAGCGCCGCGGCGCTCCGCTACCCCGCCGCCCGCTTCGACGCCGCCCGCTGCGGGATCGCGCTCTACGGGCTCTCGCCGTTCGGCACCGACCCGGCGGAGGACGGCCTCCGGCCGGTGCTCGGCTGGACGAGCTACGTCGCGCAGACGCGCCTGCTCCAGCCGGGCTTCAGCACCGGCTACGGGCGCCGCTTCGTCGCGGAGCGGCCGACGTGGATCGGGATCGTCCCGGTCGGCTACGCGGACGGGTTCCGCCGCGACCTGACCGGGACGGCTCGTGCGCGTCGGCGGCGACCTGCGCCGCGTCGTCGGCACGGTCTCGATGGACGCGCTCGCCGTCGAGCTGGAGGGCGAGGTGCCGGTGGGGACGCCCGTGACGCTCGATCGGCTGGGGCGTCCTCGCGGAGGAGCACGCGCGCGTCGCGGGGACGATCACGTACGAGCTCGTCACGGGGATCGACTCGATCGCAGACGCGCGCCCGGAGGCTGATCGTCGATGGCTGAGGACCGGTTCGCCCGCACCGCCGACCGGATGGCCGCCCGCCAGGACGCGCGCGCCGCGGAGCTCGCGGAGCAGGTGCGCGACTTCGTGCTCCCGGCGGCGACGAGCGCGCGCTCGACGTCGGCACGGGTGCGGGCGCGCTCGCGCTCGCCCTCGCGCCGTTCGTGCGCGAGGTGGTGGCGGTCGACCGGGTGCCGGAGCTGCTCGCGCTCGCCCGCGAGCGCGCCGCCGCGGCCGGGAACGTCGAGGTCGTCGAGGCGGACGCGACGGCGCTGCCGTTCCCGGACGGCTCCTTCGACCTCGCCGGGACGCTGCGCACGCTCCACCACGTGCACCGGCCCGAGCTCGTCGTCGCCGAGCTCGCCCGCGTCACGCGTCCCGGCGGCCACGTGCTCGTCGTCGACCAGATCGCGCCCGCGGACCCGCTGGACGGATTCGCGATCGACCGCTTCGAGCGCTCCCGCGACGCCTCGCACGAGCGGCTGCTCCCGGACGGCGACCTGCGCGGCCTGTTCGACGCGAACCGGCTCGTGCTCATCCGCGACCGCCACGACACCGAGGAGCGGGCGCTGGACTCGTACCTCGACCTCGCCGGCTGCGAGGGCGCCGAGCGCGAGCAGGCGCTCGGCCTCGCGCCGCACGGCCCCGATTCGTACACCGCCGTGCTCGGCTGGTACCTGCTCGAGCGCCACTGAGCCGGTGGCGCATCCGCGTTTGAACCGATAGAAAGGAAGCGAGTGGTTCGGGTCGCCCGCGCAGCTTGCGTCGTCGCCGTCGGGCTTCTGCTTGCCTCGATTCCGCTCGGCGGCGCCGCGCAGGCCGCGTTCTACGGCTCGAACGGCCTCGTCGCGTACACGTGCGGCGCGAACATCTGCGTCGTCAATCCCGGCAGCAGCAGCAGCCAGCTGATCACGGGCGGGACCGATCCCGTCTGGTCGCACGACGGGCTCGAGCTCGCCTGGATCGACACGGCCAGCGGCGTACATCGAGGTGCAGAGCGTCTCGAACGGCGCGCTGTCCGGGACGGCGACGAAGCTCACGCAGGCCGGGACGCACGCCACGCAGCCGACCTGGTCGAGCAACAGCCTCTACATCGCGTACGTCGACACGACGATCTGCACAAGATCCGGGTGGCGGTCGTCGCGGACAACGCCAGCCCGACGCGACCTGCTGTCGAGCTCCGGACACCACCGACACCGATCCGGCCTGGGCGCCGGCCGGCACGCTGATGGCGTTCGCCCGGCAGGTGAGCGGCCACTACCAGATCATGAAGGTCTCCCTCGGCTCGACCGGCGTCGCGACGGGCTCGCCGACGCAGCTCACGTCCCAGTCGGTCGGGCGACGCGCGGCATCCGAGCTGGTCGCCGGACAGCACGAAGATCGTCTACTCGTCGAGCCAGGACGACGGCACGACGAAGCTGCTGTACACGATGGACGCCGGCGGCACGAACCAGACGAAGCTCGGCTCCGGGATCGCGGGCGACATGCCCACCTACTCGCCGGACGGGACGAAGATCGCCTACGTCGTCGCCGTCCGGGTCGCGACGTCGGCAAGCTCCAGACGGTCACCTCGAGCGGCGGCTCGCAGACGACGATCGACAGCGGCACGACGAACAACGACCCCGACTGGCAGGTGGCGTCGAGCTCCGGCGGCGGCACGACCTCGACGGCGCCCGTCGAACACGACGATCCCGTCCATCTCGGTCTACGGCACGAGCACGCAGCTCCTCGTCGGGAGCACGGTCTACGCGAGCGTCGGCTCCTGGACGGGCACCTACCCGATCACGTACACGTACGCCTGGACGAAGTGCGAGCCCGGCGACGCGCTCAACGGCCCCTGCTACACGATCCCGGACGCGACCTCGAGCGTCTACAAGGTGCCCGACTCGCTCTACGGCTGGCGGCTCCGCATCCGCGTCACCGCGACGAACTCGGTCGGCACGACGAAGGCGTACTCGGTCGCCACCGACGTCGTCGGCGCGATCGCCCCCGCAACGCGCGCGACGCCGCCGATCGTCGGCTCGAACGTCGTCGGGCAGACGCTGGCGGTCGGCACGGGCACCTGGGACGGCGCGCCGACGCCCGACGTTCACGTACGAGTGGCGGCGGTGCGACCCGCAGGGGATCGCTCGACGAGCTGCGTCGCCGATCCCCGGCGCGACGGCGAACACGTACGTTCCCGTCCCCGGACGACATCGGCGCCGCGCTGCGCGTCTACATCACCGGCACGAACCTCGCCGGCAGCGCCGTGCTCTTCACGAACCACACCTTCCCGATCATCGACCGGCAGCACTTCGCGCCGAGCGTGACCGTCGCTCCCCAGATCGTCGGCACGCTCCAGGTCGGCCGCCAGCTCACCGGCGACGACGGGACCTTCAGCGGCGACACGCCGATCGCGACGACCCGCCAGTGGCAGCGCTGCGACGCGACCGGCGGCGCGTGCCACGACATCCTGTTCGCGACGAAGGTCGTCTACTACCCGACGATCGCCGACATCGGCTCGACGCTCCGCCTCGCGGTCACCGCGACGAACGCCTACGGCACGCTCGTCGCGCCCTCCGACCCGAGCGACCCGGTGCTCGCCTCGCCGCCGCACCATCGCGGCCGGCGCATCGTCGGCACGAGCAAGAGCGACTACCTCGCCGGCAGCGGCTACGACGACGTGATCTACGGCCTGGGCGGGAACGACACGCTGCTCGGCGGCCAGGGCGACGACCGCCTCTACGGCGGCCCCGGGAACGACGTCCTGATCGGCGGCCCCGGCGCCGACAAGCTCTACGGCGGCGCCGGCTCGGACACGATCCTCGCCGTCGACGGCGAGCGCGACATCGTCGACTGCGGGCCGGGCCGCGACAAGGCGGTCGTCGACACCGTCGACATCGTCCACAAGAACTGCGAGGTCGTCGTGCGCGTCGGCCCGAGCGGCGCGACGAGCACGGCACGGCGGCAGCTCCGGCACCGGCAGCACGGCTAGCAGCGGCTCCGGCAGCACCGGCTCCGGCTCGACCGGCGGCGGCTAGCCGGACTCGGGCAGGTTCGCGACCGCCTCGCGCAGCTGCTGGCGCTCGGTCACGCTCGCCGTATAGGAGAGCGCGAACCGCCGCTCGCCCTCGGCGCTCAGCCGCAGGTGCGCGACGCGCGCGTCCCGCTGCGACTGCTCGCGCTCGATCAGGCCGGCGTCCTCGGCGCGACGCACGAGCTCGGTGACCGTGCTCTGCGCGAGCTGGAGCCGCTCCGACAGCTCGGTCACGGTCGACTGCTCGCTCCCGTCGGGGGCGCCCTTGATCATCATCAGCAGCAGATGCCGCTGCGGCGTCAGGCCCGACTGCCGCGCGATCCGCTCGCTGCGGCGGAGGAACTGCCGCAGCGCAGCGCGGAACTCCGCCACGGCGACGACGTCCTCGACCGGAAGCGCCTGCTCGGTCACGTCTCGATTCTAGATGGGGAACCCGACCGGGGCGAGAAGCGGCCGAGGACGCGGGCGAAGGTATTCGGCAGCAGCGCCTGCAACGGGCCCGCGAAACCGTAGTAGCGGGGCACCGTCGTCTCGCCGCGGCCGCGGTCGAGCGAGGCGAGGATGTGGGCCGCGACCGGCTCCGGGCCGATCACGAGCCGCTGCACCGGCTTCGGCAGCCAGCCCTGCGGAAAGCTCTCCGTCTCGGCGAAGCCCGGCTTCACCGTGTGGACGCGGATCCGGCGCCCGCGCAGCTGGGCGGCCGTCGCGCGCGAGAACGCGAGCTGGGCGTGCTTCGAGGCCGAGTAGGGGCCCGAGGGCGGGAACGCGACCTCGCCGGCGACCGAGACGACGTTGACGACGTCGGACGGGGCGCCGGCCTCGAGCCCGGGCAGGAACGCCCGCAGCACCCAGACCGAGCCGAGGTAGTTGACGCGCATCACGTCCTCGATCGCCTGCGGGTCGCCCTCGAGGAAGCCGGTCCGCGCCGGGGCGCCGGCATTGTTGACGAGCACGTGGATCGCGGGGTGCCGCTCGAGCACGCGCGCCGCGACGGCGTCCACCGCCGCCCGGTCGGAGACGTCGCAGACCTCCGCCTCGCCGTCGATCTCCGCGGCGAGCTGCCGGAGCCGATCCTCGCGGCGGGCGAGCAGGACGCAGCGGTAGCCGCGGGCCGCGAGACCCCGCGCCGTCTCGGCGCCGAACCCGGACGAGGCTCCGGTGACGACGGCGATGCGCGCTCCGCTCACCGGCACACCCGCACGATACGCCGTGCGCTCGCGCTTCGCCCCGCGCGGTCGGTCGCGACCGCCTCGAGCACGTGCCGGCCCTTCGCGGCCCCCGCAGTCCGCCACGTCGCCGACCAGAGACCGAGCGATCCCTTCGCGGCGACCGCGACCTGCCGTCCGTCGACGAGGAAGCGGACGCGGCGCACGCCGCGCGCCGAGCTCGCCGCGACGCGGAGCTTCGCGCTGCCCGTGAGGCAGGCCGTGCCCGCGGGATCCGCCCAGTCGACGGCCGGTCCGGACACGACCCGGATCCGCACGTCCACGGTGCGGGTGTTCGGCATGATCGAGGTGCCGCTCGTGTTCACGTTCTTCGCCTCCTCGAAGTCGGAGGCGGTGAGCCGCAGCCTGAGGGTGCCGGCGGCGAGGGCGGGCACCGACTCCGGCAGCGGGAAGACGGCGATGCCGGTGAGCGGGTCGTAGCTCGAGGCGCCGACGAGCAGCCCCTTGAGGCCGATCGTGAGCGAGAGCGGGTCGACGCCGGACTGCGAGTCGAGCGCCCGGAGGACGAGCGTCGGCCGCCCGGTCGAGACGCGCAGGGTCAGCGGCCGGAGCGACGGCGGCGTCACGTCGTTCACCCAGGAGCGCAGGACGAAGTGGCCGGCCTGGCTGCGGCCCGTGAAGCGGTCGCGGCCCGAGTCGACGGCGACGTAGTAGCGGCCCTGGCGCGGGAACGACGCTCCCGCGGCGCCGATCCGGAACAGGTAGTCGCTCGTCAGCGAGTTCACGTCCACGGGCGTGCCGGCGAACCCCTGCACCGAGTTCTCGTCCGGTGCGCCGAGGAAGAACGGGTCGATCTGGGCGCCCGGCGTCACCTGCACGAGCGAGACGCCGATGTTCGCGGCGGGCGAGTCCAGCTCCGTCCAGTAGAGGCGCTCGCCGCCCGCCTCGACCATCGGCGGCGTATCCGGCGCGTTCCCGAACGGGGCGGTCGGATAGGCGTACGCGCCGACGCGGCTCGGGCCGGTGCGCGTGTCGCCGGAGACGCGCCGCGTGAGCCGCAGCAGCGGCGCGGTCGCGAGCGCCGGACGCTCCGCGAGGAAGAAGTACGGGACGCGCCGCGTCACCGTCCCGCGCCGGAAGACGACGAAGCCGTAGTTCTCGCCGGGCGTCGCGTCCGCGGCCGCGTGCGCGACGACGGGGACGTCGACCTCGCCGCCGGGCGCGAGCGAGACCGGGCCGGCCACGTCGACCGAGGTGCCGGCCGTCGCGGCCTGCGCCTGGAGCGAGACCTGCCACGTGCCCGCGCCGCCGCCCGCGTCGGTGAGGCGCACGAGCAGGCCGCGGGCCGCGGCGCCGTGCGTGACGTCGAGGTTCTCGAACGAGAGCGAGGCCGGGTCGGTGAAGACGAGCGGGCTCTCGGCGCCCGGGAGCGAGACGAGGCCGCCGCCCTCGAGCGGCACCGGCGCCTCCTGCGTGCGGGCCGTGTCGGCCCAGGCGGGCGCCGCCGTCGCGACGAGCGCCGACTTCACCTGCGCCGGCGTCCACCAGGGGTGGAGCTGGAGCAGGAGCGCGGCGGCGCCGGAGACGTGCGGCGTCGCCATCGAGGTGCCGTCGAAGACGGCGAAGCCGGTCAGGTTCGTGCTCGGCAGCGTCGAGGAGAGGATCTGCGCCCCGGGCGCGGCCACGTCGGGCTTCAGGTCGTGGCCGAACGACGTCGGGCCCGACGACGAGAAGTTCGTGATCACGCCGCTCCGCCCCGTCCGGAGCTCCTGGATCTGCTGGCCGACGCGGATCCGCGTGCGCCCGCCGCTCGCCGCCATGAACGCGCGCAGGTGGGCGCCGTCGAGATCCGAGACCATCCCCGCCGGGAGCGCGAGGTCGATCGGGATCTGCGTCGCCTCGCCCGCGCGGTTGTCGGAGAGGATCAGCCCGATCGCGCCCGCCGCCCGCGCCTGGAGCGCCTTCGTCACGAACGGGCAGATGCCGCGCTCGCGCGAGCGCGATCGTCCCGTCGAGCGAGTGCGCGGGCAGCGTCCCCGTGGCCGAGGCGAGGTTCCCGGGCGGCCCGCAGAGGAGGCGGCTGACCGGCTTGCCGTCGGTGCCGACGATCGAGCCGACGTCGACGAGCGTCTGGTCGGAGCTCGTCCACGCCTCCGGGGCGCTGGCGCCGGCGCCGCCCTGGTACGGGATCCCCTTCACGGTGTCGGGCGCGCCGGGGGCGACGACGTCGAGCGCGGGGGCGAAGACGTCGTTGCTCGTGACGGCGGCGACCGCGATCGCGTCGGGCGCGGTGCCCGGCGAGCCGACGGAGCCGTTGCCGAAGTCGTCGCGGTCGTTGCCGGCCGCGATCACCGGCACGACGCCCGCGGCGGCGACGTTGTGGACGGCCTCGACGAGCGCGTCGTTCGCCGGGTCGGTCTGCGGGCCGCCGCCCGAGAAGTTGATCACGTCCATGCCGTCGGCGACCGCCGCCTCGAACGCCGCGACGATCTCCGGCGTGTTCGCGACATGGCCGATCGGCGTCGGCACGGTGAAGACGCGGTAGTTGCCGAGCCACGCCCTCGGCGCGACGCCGGTCAGTCCCGTCACCTCGGGATGGTCGCCGCCGGCGGGCGCGGTCGTGCCGGAGTCGCCGGCGGCGATCCCGGCCACGTGGGTGCCGTGGAAGGACGAGTCCGGGTCGACCGCGAGGCGGCCCGCCTTGCCGGCGCCGGGGCCGGGGAAGACGCGCGCGACGATCACCTTCGGCGTCGTCCACTTCGTGGCGCCCTTCGGGAAGCCGGGCGGGTACGAGAAGCCCTTCGGGTCGAAGAACGGGTTCGTCTGGTCGACGCCGTCGTCGACGATCGCGATCTTCTCGCCGGTGCCGTCGGCGCCGAGCTCCCGCTGCACCGTGTCGGCGCCGATGATCGCGGCCGACGAGTCGCCCGCGAGCGTGTAGCGGAGGCTCGGGTAGACGCGCGTGATGGCGCGCTGCCGCATCAGCACGGGCAGCTTCGTCGCCGGCAGGTCGACGGTGATCGCGTCGAGGACGATGCGGAACCGCTCCTGGACGCGCGCCTGCGGGATCGCGGCGCGCAGCTCGGCCACCGCGCGCGCCTGGGCCCGGGCGAGCTGCGCGAGGTACGCGCGCGACGCGGTGCTCGCGACGGCGAGCTTGCGGCGCGGCACGGCGTAGAGGCCGCGCCCGTAGCGGGCGGCGAGCGGCGGCAGAGCGAGCTCGGCGATCACGCGGACGCGCGCGGGGCCGTGCCCGGGCGCCGGGATCGTGCCGGCGCGGACGCGCGGCAGCGTGCGCCCGTCGGCGGAACGCTGCACCGGGACGAGCGCGGCCCCGGCGGAAGCGGCGGCGGCGAGCGTCGCGCAGCAGGCCAGAAGCGGGATCGCGCGGCGCAAGGGCGAAGCCAGGCTATCCGAGCCTCTGTAGGATCGCGCCGATGAGTGAAGCCTTCGCAGGCAAGCGCGCGCTCGTGCTGGGCGTCGCGAACAAGCGCTCGATCGCCTGGGCGATCGCGCAGGAGCTCGCCGCGGGCGGCGCACGGCTCGCGTTCACCTACCAGGGCGAGCGGATCGAGAAGAACGTGCGCGAGCTCGCCGAGAGCGTCGACGCGGCGCTCGTCACCGAGTGCGACGTCCGCTCCGACGAGGATCTCGCCCGCGTCTTCGGCGAGGTCGGCGACGCGTTCGGCGGGCGAGCTCGACATCCTCGTCCACTCGGTCGCGTTCGCGGCCGCCGAGGATCTCGAGGGCCGCTTCACCGACACGCCGCGCGACCGCTTCTGGATGGCGGTCGACATCAGCGCGTACTCGCTCGTCGCGTGCGCCCGCGCCGCGGAGCCGCTGATGGAGGCGCGCCGGCGGCGGCTCGATCGTGACGATGACCTACCTCGGCGGCGAGCGCGCGGTGCCCCACTACAACGTGATGGGCGTCGCGAAGGCGACGCTCGACTCGTGCGTGAAGTACCTCGCCTGGGATCTCGGCGAGAAGAACATCCGCGTCAACGCCGTCTCGGCCGGCCCGGTGCGCACGCTCGCGGCCCGCTCGATCGCCGGCTTCACGACGATGGAGGACATCGTCGGCGAGCGCGCCCCGCTGCGCCGGCACATCTCCGCCGAGGACGTCGGCTCGGCCGCCGCGTATCTCCTCGGCGACGGCGCGAGGAACGTCACGGGTACGACGCTGTACGTGGACAGCGGGTACCACGCGATGGGCATGTA
>CAWFFI010000008.1:0-23588 GCA_963815005.1 uncultured Actinomycetes bacterium | reverse complement strand
GTTGGATCGCCAACAACGGTGTGTATTTTGCGCTGATTCTGGACGTGGCGCTGATGTACCGCCATGCCTCGCTCGCCGTGGCGGCGGGCTCGTTGGCGGGGATGGTGCTAAACTTCACCGCATCAAAAATGTATGTCTTCAAGTAGCCGACCGCGCAGGGACGTTATGCGCCGCAGTCCATGAACCCGCGGACGGACGCTCTCAACAAAGCTATTGTAGGGCCTCGCCGTCAACCGATTGCAGCAACGCAAGCGCATCGCGTTCGGAAATAACCTCAAACGAGCGGTCACCCCGTTTGTCATCGCGAAACATGACGACAGTCAAATGTGAGAAGTCAAGCGCCGAAATCTTCCGGACCTTGAATGAACGAAGACAAAGTCCAAAATTGCGGCACAGGCTGTAGATCCGGCATCGGCTCATGATCTCGTCCGCCGCTATGACGACGTCGAAACTGCCCTGCGCAAGGCAGGCAAAATCCAGAAGCCGCCGCGAGGCGTCGGACATGGTCAGGGCATCCGGCGAATACAAGACAATTTGCTCGCCTTTTGATGCCTGAGGCTCCGGCTGCCAGTTGATCGCAGGCAACGGGCGCGGTTCGCTATCGTCGTAGAACCGCGTTTGCACGTAGCTGCCCCAACGCGCGACAAATCTGTCGTGGTTTTGGTTGACGTAGTTATTGAGCTCATTTTCGGACCAAATGCGCCGCGATGTCAGATTTTCATAGTGGTGGATGGTGGAAAGGCCGCAATAGTAAGTGAACAGCCCGATCGACCGGAGGCGGAATGCCAAATCGCTGTCCTCGAAGTAGGCGGGCTCGTAGATCGGATCAAAGCCGCCAAGTGCCAGAAACTGCGTCTTCAACATCAGCAAGCAGGCGGCCGAGCAATAGTCGACCGGCTGCACGCTATCGACATACCAGAATGGGGGAAGCTCGAATTTGCCAAGCTGGACCGTCCAGCCGTCCTCGCACACATAGCAGCCCGCTTCCTGGAGGCGCCCGTCGGGGTACAGCATCTTCGGGCCGACCGCGCCGGCGCATGGTTCATCGCTGAAGACGGCGACAAGCGGATCGAGCCAATTTGATGTCACGGTAACGTCATTGTTCAGAAGCACAATAAACTCTCCTGCGGCGTGCTCGACGCCAATGTTGTTTGCCTCGCCGAAATAGGCATTCCGGTTAAGTGCGATCAATCGGTAACGCCCGGGCGATGCCGAGGCCAGTCTTTCAATGTCGCTCGCCGCGCTGCCGTTGTCGACGACTATGATTTCGTAGGCGCCTTTTCTCGTGTGGGCTTCAACGGAAGCGATGCAGTTGAGCGTCACAGCGGCCTGATCGAGATTTACGATTATGATCGAGAATTGTATCTGCGGTGGCATCGTTGGGTGGAACTCACTTCCTAAATTCGAGCAGACCTTGGGATGTTGAAGCGCGAAGGATCAGTGGCGAGGAGCCGGTCCGAGAAGGTTCTTCAAGAACCGTAGCGGTGCCATAAGCCGCCAACTCCTCGATGCAAGTATGGCTTTCTTCTCCTCGCGGCAGGACTGAAGCGCGTCGCGTATGCGCGCGAGTTCGGCATCATGCTGTTGAAGCGTCTCCTGACGCGGACGAACCACCTCATCTCGGCGCGACAACTCGTTTTTTTCGCGCTCCAAATCCAGTTTCGCACGAGAGAGCAGGGCGAACAGCAGGTTTGCCCTGGCCTTGAGCTTGATGACGGCGAGATCCGAGGCTGCCGATGACATGAATTCCGCCCCCCTCGTCGTTCGCTTTCAAAGCGCTGCTCGATCTTGTCAGCGCGACAAATGCTCCATCAAATGGCGCCCATAGGAGTTCTTGAGCCGTTTTGCAAATTCCGTAAGCTGGTTCTTGTCGATCCAGCCGTTAAGATAGGAGATTTCCTCAGGGGCGGCAATCAACTGGCCTTGGCGCGATTGCAGGACGCGGATGAACTCAGATGCCTCAAGCAGCGAGTTGTGGGTGCCGGCGTCGAACCAGGCGAAGCCACGCCCCATGCGGATGACCCGGAGCTTCTTGTCCTTGATGTAGAGATTGTTGAGGTCGGTAATTTCGTATTCCCCCCGGGCGGACGGCTTGAGAGTCTTCACCAAGTCGACGACGTCCTGATCGTAGAAGTACAGGCCGATAGCCGCCCAATGGGATTTTGGGTGCTTCGGCTTTTCTTCGATCGAGATCACTTGGGACTGTTCGTCGAGCTCAATGACCCCGTAACGCTGGGGGTCGTCGACGAGATAGCCAAATATGGTAGCGCCAATGGTCTGATTGGCCGCCTGTTGCATCAGATCAGGCAGTCCGTGGCCATAGAGAATATTGTCGCCGAGGATCAGGCAGCTGGAATGTCCACGAATGAAATCCTCAGCGATCATAAAGGCTTGCGCGAGGCCCTCTGGCTTCGGTTGGACCGCATATTCGATTTGCATCCCCCATTGTTTGCCGCTGCCGAGCAAACGTTTGAAGGCGGGCTGATCATGAGGGGTCGTAATGACGAGCACCTCCCTGATCCCGGCGAGCATCAACGCCGATAGGGGGTAGTAGATCATCGGCTTGTCGTAGACAGGAAGGAGCTGCTTCGACGTGACGACCGTCAGCGGATGCAGCCGGGTCCCGGAACCGCCGGCAAGAATGATGCCTTTATGCGACATTTTCGGAATGTCCTTTTTGCGCCAATACGACCGCTCGCGTTATTTCGTTGGCCTCGTCGGCCCACGAGCCGGCGCGGAAGCCGAAGATGCGTCCGAAGAGAGTACAGTCGAGCGCCGAATTTGCCGGACGGTGCGCCGGTGTTGGATAGTCTTTTGTCTTGATGGGGATGACGGGCGGGCGGCGGCCGGTCAAAGGCGCCTGCGCTGCAACAATGGTCGAGGCAAAGCCATGCCAAGTTGTCATGCCACTGCCCGTGTAATGGTAAGTGCCCCACACGTCGTCTCGCGCCACGAGGCGCGGTGCGATGCGCAGAATTGCGGTTGCGAGTTGGCGTGTCGCAGTGGGGGAGCCGTGTTGATCGTCAACAACCCGCAATTCGTCGCGCTCCTGTGCCAAGCGGACCATGGTCTTGAGAAAGTTGCGCCCGAACTCACCATAGACCCAAGCCGTCCGCAGTATGATGTGTTGAGGCAGCGCACGACGAACCGCAGCTTCCCCGGCGGCCTTGGTCCTTCCATAGACGCTGACGGGGGCTACGGGATCCGCTTCGAGGTAGGGCTTCGGCTTGGTGCCGTCAAAGACGTAATCGGTGGAGATATGCAAAAGTGGAATTCCGCCGCGGGCGCACGCCGTGGCGAGGTTGGCGGGACCATGTTCGTTGGCTGCCGCGGCCGCCGCCACGTCAGTCTCCGCCGTATCGACATTGGTGTAGGCGGCGGCATTAACGACCAATGACGGCCGACGCTCGGACAGTGCTGCCTCGACTTGGGCATGGTCAGTTATGTCTGCCTGGCTTCGTAGGAACGCTGTCAGAGGCACGTGGCGAGCGGCAGCCGCCCTTATCAGCTCCTGACCCAGTTGACCGCTGGAACCGAACAGTAAGATCACGCCATCACTCCCAAACGCTCTCCGCGGTAGCCTTTCGTCCGGATATGTTCCCACCACGGGCGATTGGCGATGTACCACTCGATGGTCTTGCGCAGACCGGTTTTGAAGGTTTCCTGGAGCTGCCAGCCGAGTTCGCTGCAAATCTTTGTCGGATCGATCGCGTAGCGGAGGTCGTGGCCGGGCCGGTCCTTCACAAACGAGATAAATTCGGCGTGGCTTCCGGCATTGCGCGGCACAAGCTCATCCATCAGCGCGCAAATCGCCTTGACGACGTCGAGGTTGGTCCGCTCGCTACGGCCACCAATGCAATAGGTTTCTCCCACTTTGCCTTCAAAGGCCACAGTCAATAGCGCCCGGGCGTGGTCTTCGACGTAGAGCCAATCTCGCACGTTCATTCCAGTGCCGTAGACGGGAATGTCTTCTCCAAAGAGCGCCTTGATAGAAATGCGCGGAGACTACGATCCCCGTCCGATGCCGCCGCGCGCGATCGTCTTCGACTTCAACGGCACCCTCTCCGACGACGAGCCGCTCCTGTACGCGGTCTACGCGGAGCTCTTCGCCGAGCACGGCCGCCCGCTGACCGAGGAGGCGTACTTCGAGGAGCTCGCGGGGAACACCGAGGAGGAGATCATCCTGCGCTGGCTCGGGCGCGTCGACGAGGAGATCGTCCGGGCGCGGATCGACCGCTACGTCGAGCGGGCACGCGACGGGAGCACGGTGACCGAGGACGTGCGTGCCGCCGTGCGCCTCGCCGCCGGCCGCGTCCCCGTCGGCATCGTCTCGGCGGCCACGCGCGAGGAGATCGACGCCGTCCTCGACGCCGCCGGCCTCTCGGAGCTCTTCGCCATCGTCGTCTCCTCCGAGGACGTCACGCGCGGCAAGCCCGATCCGCAGCCGTACGAGGTCGCGGCCGAGCGGCTCGGCCTGCCGGCGGCCGACGTGATCGCATTCGAGGACACCGAGGCGGGCGTCGCCTCGGCGAAGGCCGCGGGGCTGCACGTCGTCGGCGTCACCCGGACGCTCGGGGCCGAGCGCCTCGCCCGGGCCGACCGGCTTGTCGCGCACATCGACGCCGCCGTCGTCGCGGAGCTGCTGCCGTGATCGTGATCGCCCATCGCGGCGCCTCCTGGGATCTGCCCGAGAACACGCTGCCCGCCTTCGAGCGGGCGATCGACGTGGGCGCCGACTTCGTCGAGCTCGACGTCCGTGCCGACGCCGCCGGCCGCCTCGTCGTCACGCACGACGCCCCGCGCCGCGGCGGCGCCTACCCGGCGCTCGAGGACGTGCTCGACCTCTGCCGCGGCCGGATCGGCGTCATGGCCGAGCTGAAGACGCCGCGCCGCTACCGGCGCCACGACCTCGTTGCGCGCACCGTCCGCCTGCTCGGGGACGAGGACGTCGTCGTCTGCTTCCAGCGGCCCGCGCTCGAGGAGGTGCGTGCGCTCCGGCCGGGCCTGCGGACGGTCCAGCACGTCGGCTACGGCGTCTCGGTGCGCGGGGCGGCGGACGCCTGGGCGGCCGGCTTCGCGGACGGGCGCGTGACGCGACGCGGCGTCGCCGCAGCGCTCGCGGCCGGCCTCGTCCCGCTCGTCTACACGGTGAACGAGCCGGCGCGGATGCGCTCGCTCGCGGCGATCGGCGTCGCCGGGATCTTCACGGACCGGCCGGACCTGGCTCTTCGGACAACACGACCGGCTCGTCCGTGAGGTCGAGCAGGCGGGCGTCCGCGGCGGGCACCGTCGCGGTCACGCGCGTCCCGACCGGCAGCTCGGCCGCGGTCGCGGTCGGCACGTCGGCGATCAGCTCCGTGCCGCGGCCGACGACCTTCAGCCGGGTCACCGGGCCGAGGAACGTCTGCGTGATCACCTCGCCGCCGAGAACGTTCGAGCCGCCGTCGCCGTTCGCGCGCACGAGCTCCACCGTCTCGGGCCGGACGAGGAGCAGCACGCGCTCGCCCTTCGCACGCCCGCGCGCGGCCTCGACGACGAGCGAGACGCCGCTGTGCTCGATCGTGCCGTTGCCGCTGTCGACGACCGTCGACACGAGCCGGTTCATCGTGCCGATGAACTCGGCCACGAACGGCGTTGCCGGCGCGCTGTACATCTCCGCCGGCGAGCCCATCTGCTCGATCCGGCCGCGGTACATGACGGCGACGTGGTCGGAGATCGAGAGCGCCTCCTCCTGGTCGTGCGTCACGTACAGCGTCGTGATCCCGAGCTCGAGCTGGATGCGCCGGATCTCCTCGCGGAGCTGGACGCGCACCTTCGCGTCGAGCGCGGAGAGCGGCTCGTCGAGCAGGAGCACGCGCGGCTCGATCGCGAGCGCACGGGCGAGCGCGACCCGCTGCTGCATGCCGCCCGAGAGCTGGTGCGGGTAGCGGTCGCCCGCGTTCGCGAGCCCGACGAGCTCGAGCAGCTCGCCGACGCGCTTGTGCCGGTCGTGCTTGCCCGCCCGCCGGATCTTCAGCCCGAACTCGACGTTCTGCGCCGCGGTCATGTTCGGGAAGAGCGAGTACGCCTGGAAGACCATGCCCATGTCGCGCTTGTTCGGCGCGTCGTGCGTGACGTCGCGGCCGTCGACGACGATCGTCCCGGCGTCGGGCCGGTCGAACCCGGCGACGAGCCGGAGCGCGGTCGTCTTGCCGCAGCCGGAGGGGCCGAGCAGCGAGAGGAACTCGCCCTGTCCGAGCCCGACCTCGATCCCGTCGAGGGCCTTCACGGGGCCGAAGTGGCGGACGAGGGTGTTCAGCTCGAGGAAGGGCATCAGCGGGCTCCTGCGATCTGGGTTGGACGGGCGCCGCGGCTGCGGCCGACGAAGAGGAGGGACAGCATCGCAGCCCACGTGATCCCGAAGCTGACGAGCGTCGCCGCCCCCGCGGCGTAGGCCTGCGTCTCGTTCACGTACTGGAGGTAGATCGGGAACGTGTGGAACTGGGAGAGGTTCGCGATCGTGAACTCGCCGAGCACGATCGCGAGCGCGAGGAACGAGCCGGCGAGCGCGGCGGCGCGGATGTTCGGGAGGATGACCGTGAAGAGCGTCCGCGGCCAGCTCGCGCCGAGGCTCTGCGACGCCTCCGTGAGCGTGTGCACGTCGATCGCTCGGAAGCCGGAGTCGAGCGAGAAGAACATGTACGGGAACGCGAGGATCACGTACGCGGCGACGAGGAAGCCCCACGGCGTCCCGTAGAACCAGGAGGGCGCGCCGCGGTACAGGTTCAGCAGGCCGACGACGAGCACGATCGGCGGCACGACGAACGGGATCAGGGCGAGGAACGCGAGCACCGGCCGCAGGCGCGGCACCTTCAGGTGCACCCAGTAGACCGTGGGCACGAACAGGGCGAGGCTGATCGCGATCGTCTCGAGCGCGAGCTCGACCGAGAGCTTCAGCGTCTGCCAGAACTCGCCGTTGTGCCACACCCACGTGTACGAGTCGGCGACGCAGCACTTGCCCGTCTGGAGGGAGCGCAGGCTGAACAGGAACGTCGCGAGCAGCGGGATCAGGAAGTACGCGGCGCCGAGGAAGATCCAGATCGCAGCGGACGGGGAGATGAACCGGCGCGTCCTCACTTGGCCCACCTCGCCGCGCGCCGCTGGAGCGGCACGTAGAGCAGCATCATCACGACGAGTACGAGGAACATCCCCATCGCGAGCGCCTGCGCGAGGTGCGGGTTCGAGAAGACGTTGCCGGTGTAGTACGCGCCGATCACGACCGGGACGATGTAGATGTTCCCGTTCGTGAGCGAGAACGCCGTCGCGTACGCGGCGAACGCGTTTCCGAACAGCAGGATCACGGCGCCGAGGATCGAGGGCATCAGCACCGGAAGGCCGACGTAGCGCCAGAACTGCCACGAGCTCGCGCCGAGGTTCGAGGCCGCCTCGCGCCACTCGCGCCGCAGCCCGTCGATCGCCGGTGCGATCACGAGCACCATCAGCGGGATCTGGAAGTACATGTAGACGATCTCGAGCCCGGTCTTCGAGAACAACTGGTAGCCCTGCCACACGTTGAGGTGCAGCTGGTTCTGCATGAACTGGGTCGCGATCCCGATCGTGCCGAGGGTGGCGATGAACGCGAACGCGAGCGGGACGCCGCCGAAGTTCGCCGCGACGCCCGAGAACGTCGTCAGCCCGTTGCGGATCCAGCGCGGCGTCCCCTCGCGGATCGCGGCGTAGGCGAGCGCGAGCCCGAAGGCGCCGCCGAGGAGGGCGGTGACCAGGCTGATCTCGATGCTCGTCCGGAAAGCGTGCAGGTACGGCTGATGGACGAGCTCGGTCAGGTTGCCGAACGTCCAACCGCCGCTGGCGCCCTTGAAGGCGCCGACGAGCACCTCTCCGGCAGGCACGAACAGGAACGCCAACGCGTACGCGAAGAACGGCAGCGTTCCGATCCAGGCGAGCCGGAGCCGCCTCCGGCCGGACGCTGCGGTCCGGCCGGAGGCTCTCCTCTACCGTCGTGCTGGTGATGGGGCTAGGCCCCCATCTTCGACGGCCAGTCGGTGGCGATCAGTGCCTTCGCCTTCGTCTGCTGGCCGTTCGAGGCGAACTTGATCTTCGAGTACAGCGCCGCCGGCGGCAGGGCCTTGAGCAGATTGGCGGGGATCTTCTTCCGCTTGGCGAGGTCCTGGAACCGGGCCGGGTGCGTGAAGCCCTTCAGCCAGATGATCTGGCCCTGGTCGGAGTACATGAACTCCTGCCAGAGCCGCGCCGCCCACGGGTGCGGGGCGGTGGCGTTGACCGCCTGGCAGTAGTACGAGCCGTACACGCCGTCGGCCGGGATCGTGACCTTCCAGTTCGCGGCCGGGAACTCGTTCTTGTACGCGAGGTTCAGGTAGTCCCAGTCGATCACGATCGGCGTCTGGCCGGAGGCGACGGTCTGCGGAGACGCGTCGACGGGCAGCCAGTTGCCGGCCTTCTTCAGCGACTCGAAGAAGTCGATGCCGGGGCCGACGTTCGTCAGCGAGCCGCCGTTCGCGAGTGCCGCCGCGAAGACGCCCGCGACCGCGGAGCCCGCCGTGAGCGGAGAGCCGTTCATGGCGACCTGACCCTTGTACGCCGGGTTGAGCAGGTCCTTCCACGTCTTCGGCGGGGTCTTGATCAGGCTCGAGTTGTAGCCGATCGAGACGGCGCCCCAGTAGTCGCCCGTCCAGTAGCCGCGCGTGTCCTTCATCGCGCGCGGGATGGTCGAGTAGTTCGTGACGTAGTAGCGGGCGAACAGGCCGTCGATCGTGCCCTGGATCGCGAAGGCCGGGCCGTCGTCGACGCAGTCGGGGGCGCGCGAGTCGCCCTTGAGCGACGAGACCGCCTGGTTCTCCTGGGCCGAGCTGCCGTCCGGGTTCGAGTTCGTGATCGCGATGCCGTACTTCTTCTGGAAGGTCGACATCATCTCGCCGTAGTTGGCCCAGTCGGGCGGCAGCGCGATCGTGTTGAGCTTGCCTTCCTTCTTCGCCTCGGCGACGAGCTCGCTCATGGCGATCGAGTTGCCCTTCAGCGGCGGCTTCGCAGCGCTGCTGCGGCCGCGCGAGGCAAGCGCTGCTCCCGGAGCGGAGAGGATCGTGAGACCGGTCGCCGCGGCGACGCTGCGCCGCAGCATCTGCGAGCGGCTCATCCCCTCCTCTTCGAGCTTGCGCCAGAACTCGATCTCTTGCGCCTCGTAGTCCTCCATATGCCCCTCCAGGTCTGAATGTTGCGGAGTGGTGATCGAAGCACGTCCGCGGTCAGGATTCAATGCGTATATCAGTCGTGTCACGTCATCGTCACCAAAGCGATACGCGACCCGGCATCCGAGCGGTAGGGTCGCCTCCGTGAACCCGTTCGCCGCCGAGGGCATCTGGTTGCGCTGCGCGCTCCACGCCCACACCACGAACTCGGACGGGGAGCTGCCACCCGAGATGCTCGTCCGCCATTACGAGTGGGCCGGCTACGACGTGCTCGCGATCACCGACCACTGGGTGCGGACGGTCGAGCCCTCGACGCGGAAGCTGCTCGTGATCCCGTCCACGGAGCTGAACGCCTGCGCGCCGGGGGTCGACGACGACGCGCACGTGCTCGCGCTCGGCGTCGAGGCCGACCCGGTCGCACCGGCGGGGGACTTCGAGCCGCTCGCCGACGTCGTCGCGTGGATCGTCGCGAACGGTGGCGTCCCGTACATCGCGCACACGTACTGGAGCGGCCTGCGCGCGGACCAGTGGGAGGGCTGCGAGGGGCTCCTCGGGCTCGAGGTCTGGAACACCGGCTGCGAGCTCGAGGTCGGCCGCGGCGACTCGTCGCTCCACTGGGACGAGGCGCTCGAGCGCGGACGGCTCCTCTACGGGCTCGTCACCGACGACTCGCACCATCCCGGCTACGACAGCGGCTTCGCGTGGACGATGGTGCGCGCGGCGGAGCGCTCCCAGGCGGCCGTGCTCGACGCGTTGCGCACCGGCTCCTTCTACGGCTCGACCGGGCCGTCGATCGAGAGCCTCGAGCTCTCGGACGATGCGGTCGTCGTCCGCACGAGCCCCGCCCGGAGCGTGACGCTCGTCTCCTCGCGACGGGTCGGCGCCCGCGCGAACGCGGGCAGGCTCGGCTACCCGAGCGCGTCCCAGGTGCTCGAGCGCGACGCGAACGGGCTCATCACGGCCTGCCGGCTCGAACGGCCCTGGGAGGCGCCCTACGGACGGCTCGAGGTCGCCGGCGCCGACGGCGGCCGTGCCTGGACGAATCCGCTGTGGCTCACCTAGACCGGGCGGGGGCGCTCGAACGCCTCGGCTCGCAGCGCTTCGACCTGCTCGTCGTCGGCGGCGGCATCGTCGGTGCCGGAATCGCGGAGGCCGCGAGCGCGCACGGGCTCTCGGTCGCCCTCGTCGAGCGCGGCGACTTCGGCGGTGCCACCTCGAGTGCCTCGTCGAAGCTGATCCACGGCGGCCTGCGCTACCTCCGCCTCGGCGACGTCGGCCTCGTCCGCGAGGCGCACCACGAGCGGCGTCTCCTGATGACCGTCGTCGCCCCGCACCTCGTTCGGCGGCTGCCGTTTCTCTTCCCGCTCTACGAGGACGGCCCGTACCGGCCCTGGTTCGTGCAGACCGGCATCGTCCTCTACTCGACGCTTGCACGGGCGCGCCTGAACGGGCTCGTCGAGCTCGAGCGCGCGCACCGGATGGTGCCGCAGCTGCACGGCGAGGGCCTGCGCAAGTGCGCTCTCTACGAGGACGCCTGGACGAACGACGGGCGGCTCGCGCTCCTGAACGTGCGCGCCGCGGCCGCGGCCGGGGCGGTCGTCGCGAACTATGCGGAGGCCGTCGCGATCCGGGCTGGGGAGGGCGCCGAGGTCGTCGCCGACGGGCGCACGATCGCCGTCCGCGCCGATCGCGTCGTGAACGCGAGCGGCCCGTGGGTCGACCGCGTGCGCCGGCTGGAGGATCCGGCGGCGAAGCCGTCGATGCGGCTCAGCAAGGGCGTGCACGTGCTCGTCGACGGCGCCCGCGACTGGGACGCCGCGCTCACGATCTCCCACGACAAGGTGCGGGTTTCCTTCGCGGTGCCGTGGGAGGGGATGCTGCTGCTCGGCACGACCGACACGCCACACGAGGGAGAGCCGGAGGACGTGCGCGTGACGCCCGCCGACGTCGAGCAGGTGCTGCGCGAAGCCTCGGTCGCGGTCGACGGGATCGGCGAGCCGCGGGCGACGTTCTGCGGCCTGCGTGTCCTGCCCGGCGGCGAGGGCGCGACGGCGAGCGCGCGCCGCGAGACCGTCTACTCGACCGGCCCGGCGGGGATGGTCAGCGTCGCCGGCGGCAAGCTGACGACGTACCGTCGCATCGCGCTCGACGCGCTCGAGCACCTCGGCGTGCGCGACCTCTCGCACCGGCCGCGGCCGCTTCCCGGCGCCACCGGGCTCGAGCGGATCGCGTGGCCCGCCGGCCTCGATCCGGCGACGCGGGCGCACCTGCTGCACCTGTACGGCTCGCTCGCCGTCGACGTCCTCGCGCCCGCGGCGGAGGACCCGTCGCTCCTCGAGCCGCTCGTCCCCGGCCGCCCCGACCTGCGCGCCCAGGACGCCTACGCGCGCGCGCACGAGTGGGCGTTGACCGACGAGGACGTGCTCCGCCGCCGCACGACTGCCTGGTTGGCGACAGCCGCCGTCGGTGTCTAGACTCGAACCAATGGCCAGGTATATCAGGCTCACCGCTCCGCTTGTACGGGACGGGGGAGAGCTCAGGCCGGCGAGCTGGGACGAGGCGCTCGATCGCGCCGCGGCCGGCTTCCGGTCCGCCGTCGAGGGAGGGGCCGAGGTCGGCCTCTTCAGCTGCTCGAAGGCGACGAACGAGCTCAACTTCGCCGCGCAGAAGCTGTCGCGGGTCGCCTTTCACTCGAACAACATCGACAGCTGCAACCGAACCTGACACGCCCCTAGCGTCGTCGGTCTGGCGACGGTGTTGGGTGCAGGTGGCGGTACGAGCTCCTACGAGGAGGTCCGCGAAGCCGCGGACCTGATCGTGCTCTGGGGCTCGAATGCGCGTGAGGCGCACCCGATCTGGTTCCACCATGCCCTCAAGGCGGTGCACCGGGGCGCGAAGCTGATGGTCGTCGATCCGCGCCGGTCGGCGTCGGCGCAGTGGGCCGACCTCTGGCTCGGGATCGACGTCGGCACGGACATCGCGCTCGCGAACGCCGTCGGCCGGGAGATCATCCACGCGGGCCTCGCGAACGAGGAGTTCATCGGCCGCGCGACCGAGGGCTTCGAGGCGTACCGCGACTCGGTCGAGCCGTGGACGCTCGCCGAGGCGGAGCGCGTCACCGGCGTCCCCGCGGACGCGATCCGCGAGCTCGCCCACGCGTACGCGACGGCCGAGAACGCGCAGCTCTGCTGGACGCTCGGGATCACCGAGCACCACAACGGCGTCGACAACGTCTTCGCGCTGATCAACCTCGCCCTGCTGACCGGCCACGTGGGCCGCTACGGCGCGGGGCTGCAGCCGCTGCGCGGCCAGAACAACGTGCAGGGTGGCGGTGACATGGGCGCGCTCCCGAACAAGCTGCCCGGCTTCGGCGACGTCGAGGACACCGAGGCGCGCGGCCGCTTCGAGGCGGCGTGGGGTGTCGAGATTCCGCCGCGCAACGGGCGCCACCTCACGAGCATGTTCGAGGCGATGGAGCACGGCGACCTGCGCGCGCTCTACGTGATCGGCGAGAATCCGGCCCAGTCGGAGGCCGACCAGGGCCGTTCGCGCCGCCTCCTCGCGGGGCTCGACCACCTCGTCGTCCAGGACATCTTCCTGACGAAGACCGCGGAGCTCGCCGACGTCGTCCTGCCTGCCTCGGCGACGTGGTGCGAGGCCGACGGGACGGTCACCTCGAGCGAGCGGCGCGTCCAGCGCGTCCGCAAGGCGCTCGACCCGCCGGGCGAGGCGCGCGACGACATCGAGATCGTCTACGAGCTCGGCCGCCGGCTCGGCCACGACCTCGGCAGCCCGAAGCCGGAGGACGTCTGGAACGAGCTGCGCTCGCTCTCGGCTGCGCACCGGGGGATGACCTACGACCGGCTCGAGGAGCTCGGCGGCATCCAGTGGCCGTGCCCCGACGAGACCCACCCGGGCGAGCAGTTCCTGCACGGGCGCCTCTGGGATCCGGTGGTCGCCAAGCGCGCGCCGTTCACGCCCGTCGTGGACGATCCGCCCGTGGACGCGCTCGACGACGACTTCCCGCTGCGGCTCACGACCGGCCGCCGGCTCGAGTCGTACAACACCGGCGTCCAGTCCGGCGGCTTCTCGTCGCCGCTGCATCGCAACGGCTCGGCGCTGCGGCTCGCCCCCGAGGACGGCGCGCGCTACGGCGTCGCCGACGGCGGCCGCGCGCGCATCGTCTCGCGCCGCGGCGAGGTCGAGACGGGCGTCGTCTACGACACGACGCTGCGGCCGGGGCTCGCGTTCATGAACCTCCACTTCCCGGACGAGGTGGAGACGAACGTGCTCACGATCGACGCCACCGACCCGAAGTCCGGCACGGCGGAGTTCAAGGCGACCGCGATCCGCGTGGAGGCCGTGTAGTGGACCTTCGCCTGCCGCTCGCCGAGCCGACGGAGGCCGAGCGGGCCGCGATCGACGCGGTCGTCGGAGCGTCCGAGCCCGGCGACGGGCGGGTCGTCCGCGGCGACCGCCACCGGCGCCACCTGCTCCTGCCCTCGCTGCGGGCCGCGCAGCGCCGCGTCGGCTGGGTCAGCGAGGGCGCGCTCGGCTACGCGTCGAAGCGGCTCGACGTGCCGCCCGCCGACACGTACGGCGTCGCGAGCTTCTACGCGCTGCTCGCCCTCGAGGAGCGCCCGCGGAGGTGCTGCACGTCTGCACCGACCTCGCCTGCGCGCTCGCCGGCGCGGAAGTTCCCGCCGGAGCGCATCCCGTCGCCGTGCCTCGGCCTCTGCGAGCGCGCGCCCGCGTCGCTGCGCACGGTCGCCGGCGAGGCGCCGCGCGAGATCCAGCTGCCCGAGGCCGGGCCGCCGCTGCCGCAGGCCGGGGAGGACGGGCTGCGGCTCCTGCGCCGGATCGGTGCCGGGCTCGACCCGACCTCGCTCGACGACTACCGCGCGCACGGCGGCTACGCGTCGCTCGAGCGCGCGCTCGAGCTCGGCCCCGAGGGTGTGCGCCGCGAGGTCTCGGAGTCGAAGCTCCTCGGCCGCGGCGGCGCCGCGTTCCCGACCGGAGCGAAGTGGGAGGCGGTCGCGCGCCAGGAGGCGTCGCCGCACTACCTCGTCTGCAACGCCGACGAGTCGGAGCCGGGCACGTTCAAGGACCGCGTCCTGATGGAGTCCGACCCGTTCGCGCTCGTCGAGGCGATGACGATCGCCGCCTACGCGACCGGCTGCGAGCGTGGGTTCCTCTACGTCCGCGCCGAGTACCCGCTCGTCCACGAGCGGCTCGAGGGCGCGCTCGCCCAGGCGCGCGCGGCCGGGCTCCTCGGCGACGACGTGGCCGGCGCCGGCTTCGCGTTCGACGTCGAGCTGCGGATCGGCGCGGGCGCCTACGTCTGCGGCGAGGAGACGGCGCTCTTCCAGTCGATCGAGGGCTACCGGGGCGAGCCGCGCAACAAGCCGCCGTTCCCGGTCGAGGTCGGCCTCTTCGGCAAGCCGACGGTCGTGAACAACGTCGAGACGCTCTTCAACGTCCTCGACGTCGTCGCCGAGGGCGGCGCCGCCTACGCGGCGACCGGCACGGAAGGCTCGACCGGAACCCGCCTCTTCTGCCTCTCCGGCCACGTCGAGCGCCCCGGCCTGTACGAGGTGCCGTTCGGGACGACGCTGCGCGCGCTGCTCGACCGGGCGGGCGCGCGGCCGGCGAAGGCGGTGCTGCTCGGCGGCGCGGCGGGCTCGTTCCTGCGGCCCGACCAGCTCGACCTGCGAGCTCACCTTCGAGGCGGCGCGCGCGGCCGGCGCGACGCTCGGCTCGGGCGTCGTGATCGTCTACGACGAGACCGCCGACCTCACCGCCGCCGTCCTGCGGATCGCCGAGTTCTTCCGCGACGAGTCGTGCGGCCAGTGCGTCCCCTGCCGCGTCGGCACCGTGCGCCAGGAGGAGGCGCTGCACCGGCTCGCCTCCGGCGCGACGCTCGGCAACGAGCTGGAGACGCTCGCCGATCTCGCGCAGGTGATGCGCGACGCCTCGATCTGCGGCCTCGGCCAGACGGCCGCGAACGCCGTCCAGTCCGCGATCTCGAACCTCGACGTCCTCGGCCAGGGGGCCGCCCCGTGAGCGCAGTGTCCGTGTCCGCCCCGAAGAAGGTCGTCGAGCTGACCGTCGACGGCAAGGCCGTCCGCGTCACCGAGGGCGCGACGATCCTCGACGCCTGCAAGCGCGCCGGGATCGAGACGCCGACGCTCTGCTACGGCGACACGCTGACGCCGGTGAACGTCTGCCGCGTCTGCGTCGTCGAGCTCGAGGGCGCGCGCACGCTCGTCCCGTCCTGCTCGCGCAAGGTCGAGGAGGGCATGGTCGTCCACACCGACTCGGAGCGGGTGCGGACGAGCCGCCGGCTCGTCATGGAGCTGCTCGACTCCTCCGTCGACCTCTCGCTCGCGCCCGACGCGCAGCGCTACCTCGCCGACTACGAGGCGGACCCGGCGCGGTTCGGCCCCGACGCGGCCACGGTCGCGCAGGAGGTGAAGGTCGACAACGACCTCTACGTCCGCGACTACTCGAAGTGCATCCTCTGCTACCGCTGCGTCGAGGCGTGCGGGGTCGACCACCAGAACACGTTCGCGATCCACGTCGCCGGCCGCGGCTTCGGCGCGCACATCTCGACCGAGCTCGACGTGCCGCTGCCCGACTCGGCGTGCGTGTACTGCGGCAACTGCATCGCGGTCTGCCCGACCGGCGCGCTGATGTTCAAGAGCGAGCACGACCTGCGCGCGGCCGGCGAGTGGGACGAGGCGAGCCAGGAGACGGTGCAGACGGTCTGCTCGTACTGCGGCGTCGGCTGCAACCTCGAGCTGCACGTCCAGGACGGCGACATCGTCAAGGTCACCTCGCCCGACGACCACGACGTCACGCGCGGCAACCTCTGCGTCAAGGGCCGCTTCGGCTTCCAGTACGTCCAGAACCGCGACTGAGCCGTGGCGCGCGTCCAGATCCTCAGCTGGCAGGAGATCCCGTCGGTCGTGAAGGCGTTCGGCGAGGACGGCACGAGCGTCTCGCGCCAGCTCGACGCGTGGTTTCAGCAGGAGATCGACCGGCAGGCGATGGCGCAGGGGCTCGTCGGCAGCGACGCGTACCTCGAGCAGTGGGCGTGGGGTGAGGCCGAGGAGCGCCCCGGCGGCGTCGAGGAGACCCTCGACGCGGTCGAGCAGGAGCTCGAGGAGCAGTTCGCGGAGCGGCGGCACCGGCAGCCGAGCTGACGGCCTGCGGGTCTGCCGCAGGCGTCGTCTGTGGCCCCCCGGACGCCACCGTCCGCCCCTGCTGCGAGGGTGAGAGCACGATGGTGGTCGAGACTCCCCAGCAGCTCCTCGACGTCGAAGGCGCCGACGGCGTCCTCACCTGGCGCTTCAACCAGCTCAAGCTGGCCGGCTACGAGGAGAGCCGCCGCAGGCGAGCTCGCCTCCCGGGCCGACGTCGACCTGCACGTGGCGCTCGACCTGCTGAAGCGCGGCTGCCCGCAGGCGCTCGCGCTCGAGATCCTCCGCTAGCGCCGGCGCCCTGCGGGCGCTTGCTTCGGGGGAAACCGGTCGGCAACCGGCCGTTCGCTCGACGACGCGTCATAGTCGTGCTGTCAACGAACGAAGGAGGCGGCGATGGACGGGGATCCGACGGGCCACGAAGACCTCTATGCGGCGATCGAGGCACTCCGCGAGAAGCTGCCCGACGGCAAGCTCGGGGTGTGTCCCTGGTGCGGGAGCGACACCTGGCAGCCTGCTCGCGACTTGATCGTCTCGCCCGGCTTGTGGGCGAATGCGGAGGCCGGCGCCGGGCGGGAACCGATCTCGGCGCTGCAGACGCTCATCCTCATCTGCTCCGGCTGCGCCTTCGTGCGCATGCACCTCGTCGAAGGCGAAGCCGACGACTGAGCCCGACGCGTACGAGAGCGCGGTCTCGCACGAGCGCTTCGATCGACAGGTCGAGATCGGCAGCTCAGATACGATGCGCCTCCGCCGGAGGGGTGGCAGAGCGGTCGAATGCGGCGGTCTCGAAAACCGTTATCCGTCGTTAGGCGGATCGAGGGTTCAAATCCCTCCCCCTCCGTTCTGAGCGAGCCGCCTTTGGCGGCTCGCTCTGTTCCCTTCGCACCGCCTGTGCTTTCCTGCTCGGGAACCGTGGGACGGGCGTCTGCGTTGAGACGTTGCGCCTGCATGCCGCGCCCGCGCAGGTCGGTCGCGGCGACTGGCATCTCGGGGGCTGGGGGCTGTAGCCCTTGCGTGCCGCGGCCGGCGGAGCGAGCCGCCCCGCGGCGGCTCGCTCCGAGCACCAGCGCGGGCCGCTCAGCGTCGAGAGCGGGCCTCAGGTGTCACAGCCTGGCGCCGAGTGCCTTCGCGATCGCGACGACCGCACCGACTTCCTTCTCGCCGTTCTTCGGGTCGACGAGGTCGACGACGGCCGCGACGCCGTGCGCGTACACGTAGACCGCGACGCCTGCGCTGCCGACGTCCTCGTGCGCCCACTCGATGCCCTTGCCGAGCTTGATCGCCTTCCCCGGCGTCTGCTTCTCGAAATGGCTCTTGAAGAACGCGCCCATGCCGGAGGGGGGCGTGATCACGTTCACGTTCAGGAACCGACTCGTCGAGAACGATGCGCCCGGCTTGCCGAACCGCGCGTAGTAGATCGTGCCGCCGGGGGACTTCGCCGACTTGACGTTCGTGCAGGCCGCCGACACGTGAAGCAGCTTCGCGATCTGCTTTCCGTTCACGACGGCGCAGATGCTCCCCGAGAACTTCGCCGCCGCGGAGGTGTGCGCGGTGGCTGCGGGGCGCGCGAGCGCGCCGCCGGCGGTCAGGAGCGCGACCGCCGCACAGGCGAGCACGGTCGCAGGGACGATTCCCAGCGGGTGGGTCGGACGATGCATGCGATCTCTCCTCCTCGAATCACGTGCTTACGGGTACCTGCCAGGGCGAGTGGCCCAACTCGAGGATTCGCTCGAACGGGATGCGCGCTCGCTCTGCCGCCTGCCGCACGGCTGGGGGAGTGCCCTCGAACCGGCACAGCACGACCTCGTCCTCCCGCAGGAGCAGGGAGCCCAGATAGCGCACGGGGATGCCCGTGGCCGTCAACTGCGCTGCGCTCGCCTCGGCCCGTGCGTCGAGGGCGTGGAGATCGCTCTCGGCGACACCGGGCCAGAAGCACTCTGCGAGGAACTCGATCGGTCGCTGGTCGGCGATGCGCTCGACGCTAGAGCCCTGTCCCGCGGACCGGTAGCGGGAAAACCCTACGGCTGAGCGCCTGTTCCCCTCACTCGCTGCCGTACGAGTCGTCCGCTTCGAGTGCCCGGGCGAGGCCGCCACGCGAGCGGATGTCGAGCTTGCGGTAGACCCGCGTGAGGTTCGCCTCGACGCTCTTCACGCTCAGGAACGCCTGCACCGCGACCTCGCGGTTGGAGAGACCGGACGCGGCGAGCTCGGCGACCCGGCGCTCCGTCGGCGTCAGCCCCGTGGGCGCGCGTACGCCGAGCCGCTCGATCTCGGCGGCCGCCCGCTCCGCCCAGAGCCGGGCGCCCGCCTGCTCGAAGATCGTCAGGGACTCGACGAGCTGCTCGCGTGCCCGCGATCGCCGCCGGCTTGCCGCAGGAGACAGCCGGACACGAGGAGCGTCCGTGCCCGCTCGAGCGGCTGCTCGAGGCGGTCGTGCTCGGAGACGGCCTGCTCGAGCGCCGCGATCGCGGCGGCGATCTCGCCGCGCGCCGCGAGGAGGAGCCCACGGCAGCGCCCGGCGGCGGCGAGCGCCCACGGCCGGTCGAGCCGGCGGCCCTGCCGCTCGAGCAGGTCGACGAGTGCCTCCGCCTGCTCGAGCCGGCCCAGCTCGACGAGCGCCTCGATCTCGTCGGGGAGGAAGACGCCGAGCACGGGCTCTCCGAGGCCGGTCTCGCGGACGAACGCGGCCACCGGGCCGAGGATCCGGTCGGCCGCCGCAGGGTCGCCGACCGAGAGCTCGAGCAGCCCGACCGCCCAGAGCGGCCAGATCGTCCCCGCCCGCCAGCTCGAGCTGCTCGAAGAGCGCGATCGCCTGTGCGCCCTCGGTGCGTGCGAGCTCCGCATGTCCCTCGTGGGCGTGTGCGAGGGCGCTTGCGCTCAGCGCGAGCCCGTTCGCCACCATGTCGTCGAGCAGCGCGGCGGTCTCGCGCGAGCTCTCGGCGAACGCGGCCGCGCGGCTCAGGTCGCCCAGCCAGATACAGGCCCAGACGAGGTAGAGGAAGAGCAGCGGCACGTCGCTCTCGCGTCCCAGCTCGAGGCTCTCGAGCCGGAGGCCGTCCAGGATCTCGAGCGCCTCCTCGAGCTGCCCCGTCCAGAGCAGGAGCAGGCCGTGGACGTAGCGAGGCTGCATCACGAGCGGCGCCCGGTGCGACGGATCCTCGAGCGCGAGCGCCCGCGCCAGTCGTGCCTGGTCGAGCCCTCGGCCACAGAGGAACTCGACCATGGTCAGGACGGCGAGCGGCTCCGCCAATCGAGCGCCGTCGCCGAGCGCGTCGGCCAGCTCGACCGCGGCGCGGGCGTGCGGCTCGGCGCCCTGGAAATCGCCGAGGCTCGTCGAGTAGAAGGCGAGGTCGAGCTCGATGCCGACGCGCAGGTGCGGGTCGTCGCCTGCGGCGTCGCGTGCGCGCGCGGCGAGTCCGAGTGCCTCCGCGAAGCCGCTGCGACGGGCATGGAGCTGCCCGAGCGCCTGGAGGGCGGTGGCGCGCTGCCCCTCGCTCTCGGCCGTGTCCGCCGCCCGCTCCAGGAGCGCCGCCGCGCGTTCCAGGTCGCCCGCCCTGAAATGGAAGCCGGCGGCGGCGAGCAGCCGCTCGCACGGTGCGTCGCCGTCCGCGGGGGTGAGCTCCAGGGCGAGATCCGCCAGCTCGGCCGCCGCGTCGGACGCACCGCGCGCACCGGCCCCGGCCGCAGCGTCGTCGAGGAGGCGCGCGATCGCCGGGTCGGGCCCTTCCGAGCAGAGGGCGAGATGCCGGGCTCGTTCCTCGGGGTCGGAGACGACGGCGGCCAGGCGGCGATGCAGGCTGCGGCGGGTGGGGGCGTCGGCCTGCGCGTAGACGGCCGTCGCGAACAGCGGATGGGCGAACAGCACGCGGCCGCGTTCGATCCGCACGATGCCCTCCCGCTCGGCGGCGGTGAGCGCAGCCGGGTCGACGAGATCGACCGTCGGCAGCGACAGAGCCGCCGCGTCGAGGAGTGCCCGGCGCGTCGCGGCCGGGAGCCGGCGCACCCGCGCCTCGACGAGCTCCGCCGAGGTTCTCGGGGATGGGCAGGCGTCGGTCCGGCCGCGGTGGCCTCCGTGCGAGCTCGCCTGCGATCTCCAGCGCATAGAAGGGATTGCCGCCGCTGACCTGCGAGATCCGCACGACTGCCGGACGCGGGAGCGACAGCCCGGTCTGCCGCTTGATCGATTCGTGGAGCGCCGCGACGCTCAGTGGCCCGACGGAGACCGTCCTCCGTCGCGACGGCGTCGAGGCGGCAAGCTCGACGAACTCCGGCGTGGCGTCCCCGGGGCGCAGCGTCACGAGCAGGCCGACCGGCTCCGCGTCGAGTCGTCGGGTCGCGAACGCGAGCACGCGAGCCGAGGAGGAGTCGAGCCAGTGGGCGTCGTCGACGGCCAGCAGGAGTGGTTGCTCGGCGGACAGCAGGCGCAGCATCGAGAGCACGGCCGCGCCGACCGCCCTCTCGTCGAGCCCGGCCTCGGGCAGGGGCGCGTGCAGGAGCGCCGCGGCGAGCGCGCGCCGCTGCGGCTCCGGGAGCTCGGCGCGCGCCTCGTCGCCGACCGGCGCGAGCAGGTCCGCGAGCCCCGCGAATGCGAGACCGACCTCGCTCTGGGTCGGCCTCGCCGTGAGCACGAGGATCCCCCGCTCCTCCGCGCGGCGGATCCCTTCGAGCCACAGCGTCGACTTGCCGATCCCTGCCTCTCCGGCGAGAGCGAGGACGGAAGCGCGCCGGTCGAGCGCGCCGAGGAGGTCGTCGAGCTCGGCCAGCTCCTCGACGCGACCCACGATCCGGGCTGGGACTACTGCGGCAGGCGTGGCCTCGATGCTACTTCGCCGCCCTCGGAGGCCCCGTCCGCCGTCGGCCACGCCCGCGCGTGTCGGTCGCGGCGCCAGGCGCCCCCGGCGGTAGGCTGGGCGCTCCTCGGAGAGGTGTCCGAGTGGTCTAAGGAGCGCGACTGGAAATCGCGTAGGTGCTGAAAGGTGCCTCGCGGGTTCAAATCCCGCCCTCTCCGCTGCTCCGAGCGAGCCGCCCTTTGGGCGGCTCGCTCTGTTCCCTTCGCACCGCTTCGCGCTGGGCAGGCGCGCTGGCGCGCGCGTGCCCGGCGCTTCGCTTTCCTGCTCGGGAACGGCGTCCGCTGCGTAGCGGCTGCCCGGAGGCGGGACGCTGGTGGGCCGCGCCCGTCGCGGCGGGCGCGGCTCGAGCGGCGCCTCCTGCCGGAACGTCGGCGGTCAGGCCATACCATCGGTGGCGTATGAGGCTCGACTCCTACCGGCTGCCGCCCGATCCGCACCGTGAGGGGGTCGAGGGCTACCGGGCGCTCGGCGGCGACGGGGCGCCCGCCGGGGAGGTGGTCGCCCTCAACCGGACGCGGGACGGGCTCGTGCTCCTCGTCGCGCCCGCGAGAGAGCCGGAGAGCCTCGTCGCCGTGACGCTCGCGGCGGTCTCGGCGGTCGACGACCGGGCGGAGACGATCACGCTCGACTCCGACGCGCTCGCCGGACCGCGGATCGAGCGCGCTGCCGTGCCGGCCGGCGGCGCGTCCGTCGTCCGCGCGATCCCCGCCGAGCTGCTCCGGCTCATCGATCGCGAGAATGGCGGCGAGCAGTTCACGCCCGCGCGCTGGCTCGCCGCGCTCGTGCTCGGCGTCGTGTCCGGTGTCTCGCTGCTCCTCGTCTACGTCGCGATCGGGGCCCTCGGCGGGGCCGCGTCGTGGGCGCTCCTCGCCGTCCCGCTGCTGCTCCTCGCCGCCTCGGGCGCGATGCTCCTCCGCGGACTCGACGGCTCGCTCGCCGACAAGCTCCGCCTCGTGCCGGCGTCGCTCTTCGGCTACACGCCGCGCGACCTAGGCGCTAGTCGTGGACGCGGGCGATCAGCTCGCGCCGGCGCACGATCTTCGCCGCCGTCCCGGCGAGACGCACGTCGAAGCCCGCGTCGCTCGGGAACAGCACCTTGTCGCCCGGTGAGACGCCGTCCGCGTCCGCGCCCACCGCGGTCACGATGCCGCTCCGGCACTGGGCCTCCGCGCTCGCCGGCACGATCAGCCCGGAGCGGGTCTCCGCCTCCTCGTCGGTCGGCTCGACGACGACATGGTCGTCGAGCGGCTCCAGCGAGAGCGGGATCAAACGCGTGTCCTCCAGCACCGTTCAGACGATACTCCCGGAATGGCGCCGTCGCCGTTCGTGGAGCTCGACGTCGCGGGCCGCACCGTCAAGGTGACGAACCCGGACAAGGTCTTCTTCCGCATCCGCGGCGAGACGAAGCTCGACCTCGTCCGCTACTACCTCGCGGTCGGCGACGGGATCGTGCGCGCGCTCTACGAGCGGCCGACGCAGCTGAAGCGCCACCCCGACGGCGCCGAGGGGGAGGCGATCTACCAGAAGCGCGTGCCGCAACACCGGCCCGACTGGATCGAGACCGCGACCGTGACCTTCCCGTCCGGGCGCACCGCGGACGAGCTCTGCGTCACCGAGGTCGCGCACGTCGCCTGGGCGGCGAACCTCGGCACGATCGACTTCCACCCGTGGCCGTCGCGCCGCGCCGACGTCGAGCACCCCGACGAGCTGCGCATCGACATCGACCCGCAGCCCGGCACCGGCTTCGCCGAGGCGAAACGGGTCGCCGCCGTCGTCCGCGAGGCGCTCGACGAGCTCGGCTACACCGGCTGGCCGAAGACCTCCGGGAACCGCGGCATCCACATCGCGTGCCGGATCGAGCCGAGGTGGGGCTTCCAGGAGGTGCGCCGCTGCGCGCTCGCGTTCGCGCGCGAGATCGAGCGGCGCGCGCCCGACCTCGTCACGACCGCGTGGTGGAAGGAGGAGCGCGGCGAGAAGGTCTTCATCGACTACAACCAGAACGCCCGCGACCGCACGATCGCGTCGGCGTACTCCGTTCGGGCGAGGCCGGACGGGACGGTGTCGGCGCCGTTCCGCTGGGACGAGCTCGACGGCCTCGAGACCGAGGACTTCACGCTCGCGACGATGCCCGGGCGCTTCGCCGAGCTCGGCGACGTGCAGGCCGGGATCGACGACGCCGTCTGCGACCTGCGGCGCCTGCAGGAGTGGGTCGAGCGCGAGGAGGCCGCCGGCGAGGGCGAGGCGCCGTACCCGCCGAACTTCCCGAAGATGCCGGCGAGCCGCCGCGCGTGCAGCCGTCGCGGGCGAAGAAGAAGCCCGGCTAGCCCAAC
>CAWFFI010000007.1:0-281960 GCA_963815005.1 uncultured Actinomycetes bacterium | reverse complement strand
GGGCAGGCGAGGTTCGGCTCGCTGACGCCTACTGCGGCGACGTGACCCCGACGTCGAGCGTCGGCAGGAAATGCTCCGCGAAGAGCTTGGCGGTGAGCTCGGGCCGGCTCGACACGTCCAGCTTGGCGAAGATCGTCTTCGCGTAATCGCGGACGGTGTGCCGCGAGAGCCAGAGGGTCTGGGCGATCTCGTCGATCGCGAGTCCCTTGACGAGCAGCTGTGTGACCTGCTGCTCGCGCTCGGTGAGCTGGTAGAGCTCGACGACGAGCGAGGCGATCTCGGCGCGCCGGGCGGGCTCGATCATCACGGCGACCCGCTGCTGCCCGGTGCGGTCGTGCAGGCAGGCGGCGTGGAGGACGAGCCAGCGGCCGGACGCGGTGCGCACCCGGGCGCGCGGCACCCCCTGCTCGTCGCCGGCGGCAGCGGCACGGGCACGGATGGCGACCGCGTGGACGGCGCTCGGTAGGTCGAGGCCGCCGCCGAGCGTGTCGCGGGGCAGCTCGGCGAGCCAGCGTTCGGCGGCGTCGCTGATCGACTCGATCGAGTCGTCGGCGGCGAGCACGACCATGCCCGGCGCGTGCTCTGCGGGCGCCTCGTCGACCGCGCGGAGAAGCAGCGCGGTGCGCAGGCCGTGCGCCACGTACTCGCAGATCGAGCCGACGAAGTCCGCGTCGGCGGTCGTGAAGTCGGGCTCGCCCTCTGCTCGCGTGAGGCAGGCGACGCCCCAGCAGGCGCCTCCGGTCACGAAGGCGGCCCGGAGCTCGCCGCTGAAGCCGTTCGGCCGGTGGATCGTGCGGTGGCGCGGGCTCCGCCCGGGCTCGCCGCCCGTGGCGAGGCTGAGCACGGAGACGGGCTGCGCCTGGCGGACGATGTCGGCGAACTTGCCGAAGTCCGGAGTGATCAGCTCGTTCTCGAACAGCTCGAGGTGGAGCCCCCCTGCCACGTTCTCGACGACCGCGTCGGTGTACAGCAGCGTCGCCGGATCGGTCGACAGCCAACCCGCCGCAAGCGTAGGGGACGACCGGACGGACGCGCGCCGCGACCTGCTCGAAGAGCTCGCGCGTGGGCAGCCCGCTCGCGCAGAGGCGCACGACCGCGTCACGCGCCAGCTCCCGCCTCACGTCGCGTCTCGCTGCGCTCACCCCACGAATCGTACGCCGCCGCCGTCCGCGCGAAGAACCCCGCAGCTGCGGGGTTCCTCCCCGCATGCGCCCGCCGTAGAACCCCTGGCGTCAACCACGAAGGGAGAACACGTTGTCAGTTGCAGTTGCCTCCACCGTCTCCTCGCCCGAGGCGAGCGAGACGATCGCCTTCCTCGGCGAGGTGCTCGCGATCCGCGTCGGCGGCGAGCAGACCGGCGGCGCATTCGCGCTCATCGAGCACCGGCTGCCGCGCGGGCTCGCGACACCGCTGCACCTCCAGGTGAACGAGGACGAGACGTTCTACGTCCTCGACGGCGAGATCAGCGTCTACGCCGACGGCACCGTCTCGCGGGCCGCCGCGGGCGACGTCGTGTGGCTGCCGCGCGGCGTACCGCACGCCTTCCAGGTCGAGTCCGAGCGTGCGCACCTGCTCGCGCTCTCGACGCCGGCCGGACACGAGCGGTTCTTCCGCCTCGCCGGCGAGCCCGCGGCGACGCTCGCGCTCGACGAGGAGAGCACCCGGCCGCCCGATCTGGCCCGCATGCAGGCCGCCGCCGCGCAGACCGGCGTCGAGATCCTCGGGCCGCCGCCGTTCGAGAGCGCGTAGGCAGAGATGAGCGAGGCGGGCGGCCCGGAAGCGCCGCCCGCCTCGTCTTCGCTGCCGTGCGGGTGCTACGCGGCGACCGGCTCCGCGGCGCACTCGGGCGTCCGCTCGGAGCCCGCGCCGTGGTCGAGCCGGGGCAGCCACTCGAGCCATCGCGGCAGGGACCAGTTCCCGTCGCCGGGCGGCTTACCGCACTCGTGTCGCCCCCGTCCCGCGGAGCCGTGGCATCTCTGGACACGTCTGGTGCCAGGCACCGGACAATGTCCAGAGCGGACGCGCCGGGATCGCGGAGACGGCTCGCCACGCGGCGTCGCAGACGGGCCATGTCGCTAACGGTCACGTCCGGTGCCTGGCACCGGACGTGGCCGTTACGGACGAGGCGCCGAGGGCCGGGTGCCCGCGCTAGCCGCCGCTGATCGCGGCGATCACGTCGACGCGCGAGCGCGGCTCGATCGCCGTGTCGAGGCCGGCCCGCTCCTTGTCGACGTAGACGTGGATGTGGCGGCGCAGGGCCGGGCCTTCCTCGACCAGGCGGTCGCGAAGACCCGGCCACTGCGCCTCCAGCTCGTCGATCGCGGCGAGCACGGTGCCCGCCGCGACGTCCACGCGCCTCGTCAGGCCCGGGAAGAGCGGCGTCAGCGTCGTGGGGAGGTGCAGGTCGGCCACGGTGGGACTCCGTCAGTCCAGGACGGCGACCTCGACCGACGAGATCGCCGGCAGGTAGCTCGCGATCTCGCTCCAGCTCTCGCCCTCGTCGGCGCTCGCGAACACCTGGCCGGTGCTCGTGCCGAAGTAGAGGCCGGGCGAGTCGGTCGCGTCGATCGTCATCGCGCCGCGCAGCACGCCGAGGTGCGCGCCCTCCTGCGGCAGCCCGCTCCGGAGCGCCCGCCACGAGGAGCCGCCGTCGCGCGTCTGCCACACCGCCGCCTTGCCGTCGTGCATCACGCGGCCGTGGCCGGGGTCGAGCGGGATCACGTAGAACGTGTCGCGGTCGTGCGGATGGACGGCGGCCGCGAAGCCGAACTCGCTCGGCAGGCCCTCCGTGATCTCCGTCCACGAGTGGCCGCCGTCGTCGGAGCGGTGCATGCCGACGTGGTTCTGCTGGAACAGCCGCTGCGGATCGGACGGGGAGCGGACGAGCCGGTGCACGCAGTAGCCGACCTCCTCCCAGTCCGACGGCCAGTCGCGCCGGAGGCCGCGGTTCCGCGGCGTCCACGTGGCGCCGTCGTCGGTCGTCTCGTAGGCGCCGATCCCCTGGACGATCGTCCAGAAGCTCGCCGGGTCGTCGCGGTCGGGCATCAGCGCCGAGATGCCGAGATGGCCGGGCGGCTGGTTGGCCGGGTCGTCCCAGACCTCGCTGCCCGGCTGGCCGGCGAGCGTCGTGAGGAGCGACCACGTCTCGCCGCCGTCGCGGCTCTCGAAGATCCCGGGCGCCTCGGCCCCGACGAGGATCCGCCCGCCGGGCGACACCGCGAGGCTCGCGACCTTCGAGACCTTGCGTCCCGCGTCGTCGCCGTACGAGAGGCCCTCGCTCGAGTGCGTCCACGTCTCGCCGAGGTCGCCGCTCCGCCAGACCGCCGAGCCGTGCCATTCGCTCGCCGCGGCCGCGTAGATCGAGCCGGAGCTCGGCGTCGTAGACCGCGTGGTAGACGGGCCAGCCCTCGCAGTACGGGCCGCGCAACGCCCAGTCGCGCCGGTCTCCGTCGCTCTCGAGCACGAAGGCTCCCTTGCGCGTACCGACGAGCAGCAACGTCCGTGACATCTCTCTCCTCCGCGTCGAAGTCTGGGCACAGTCTCGCCGATCGGCGAGCCGCTACGGAAGAGACGGCCGCGCGAAACTCATCGCCCGCGCGGCCGGCGCCTCCGACTCCCCGCGGGAGCTAGATGGTTGCCCCGATCGCGCGTGTCCGGTTGCGCGGTCTGGCACTCTGGGCCGCTTCGGCTCGTCTGCGACCGGCGGAGCCGGCCTCCGTCGGGCCTGCGCTTCGCCCCGTCGCTCCCACCGCTGCCAAGCAGCGGTAAGCGCCCGCCGCGGCCCCAGACGCACCAGCCCACGCCCCGGAACAGACGATCTCGCGGCATCAACCATCTAGCCGAACGGCTTCATCAGCATGTCGGCGACGACGAGCAGGAGCACGCCGACGTCGACCCGGGCGACGAGCAGGATCCGCTGGATCGCGGCCTGCGTCTCCGCGGCCGCGGCCCCCTTCTCGTCGAGCAGTGCCGCCACCTTCTTCGCGAGCGGCGAGAGGACCGCGACCCCGGTGAGGAAGGTCGCCGCGTAGCCGACGAGGCCCGCGTCGATCCAGAACGTGCCCCAGCCGAGATGCTGGTTGATCACCATCGCGATCCCCATCAGGAGGACGACGAGCCCGCCGGGGGCGAACATCTTCTCGCCGACGAACGCCGCCTGCCGCGCGATCGAGGCCAGCTCGTCGGGCTCTCCCGACCGCTCCGCCCGCAGCGCGAGGATCGTGATCATGAGCCCGCCGCCGACCCAGAAGACGGCGACGAGGACGTGGACGAGCTTGAAGAGCGCGAACCAGTGCGAGGACACGTCCGTCGCCTCGAGCGCGAACACGACCCCGACGACCGCGACGGTGACCCCGATCGCGGCGGTGAAGAGGCCGGAGCTGCGACGTTCGCCTGCCGCCTCGGCCACATGAGTGTTTTCCATGGGGCGGGAGTAAAGGCGATCGGCCGGACGGTTACAAGGCCAGTTTCGTCGCCGCGAGGATCGCCTCGAAGTCGGGCACCTCCGAGGTTCCGTAGTCCCACGCACCGCGGACGACGCCCTGCCCGTCGACGAGGAAGACCGTCCGCTGCGACACGTCGCGCAGGCCGCGGTAGTCGAACGCGACGTCGAAGCCGTGGGTCGCCTCGGCGTTCCAGTCGGAGAGCAGCGGGAAGTTCAGGTCGAGCGCCTGCGTCCACGCGACGTGCGTCCACGGCGAGTCGCGCGAGATCGCGTACGGCTGCGCCCCGGCGGCGCGGAAGTCCTCGCTCCTGTCACGCAGGAGCTCCAGCTCGTTCGTTCAGGTCGACGACCAGTCGAAGAGATAGAAGACGAGCAGGACGGGGCCGTCCGAGACGAGCTCCGCGAGGGATGCCTGCTCCTGCGGCGTCGTCCAGACGACCGCGTCGACGGGGATCCTGTCGCCGACCGCGAGCATGGTCCGGACTCTACGCGCTCGGCCGGCTCGGGATCCCTCGATCCCGTAGCGGGCGGCGAGCCACTTGTTCTCCGTCGTGAGGATCCGGTGGAACGACGGGATCGACTCGCCCGCGTCGTGGCGCTCGGAGTAGTGCTTGACGAGCGCCTGGCAGTAGGCGGCGATCGCGATCGCGTCGTCGAGGCGCGTGACCGCGTCGCAGATCCGGATCTCGATCGTGCCGAGCCGCGGATGGAGGCGGATGTCCCACCAGACGTGCGTGTAGTCGGCGATGCAGCCGGTGCGCTCGAGCTGCCCGATCGACCTCTGCGTAGTCGGCGTAGTCGCGGAACCGCGGCGGCGGGCCCGAGCGGGGGAACGCCGCGAAGACCATGTGGCGGGACGAGTGCAGCCCGGTCGCCTCGCCGCGCCAGAACGGCGAGCTCGCCGAGAGCGCCACGAGCTCGGGCAGGTGCGTGAGCAGCCCGTTCACGACCTGGATCGCCTTCTCGGGGCCGTCGACGGCGACGTGCACGTGCATGCCGAAGATCAGCTCGCGCCTCCGCGATCGCCCGGTCCTACTCCGGCAGGAGCGCGTCCACCTCGATCTCGACGAGCCAGCGCGGGTCGAGCAGGCCGACGACCATGCCGGTGCAGGCCGGGCGCGCCGTCGCGGAACGCCTCGCCGTGGGCGCGCAGCACCTCGGGCGCGTACGAGGCGTCGGTCAGCAGCAGCCGCGTCCGGACGACGTCGTCGAGCGAGCCGCCGGCCTCGTGCAGCGCCGCCGCGACGATCTCGAGGCAGCGCCGCGCCTGCCCGTACGGGTCGGGAGGCGGGTCGGCGTCGTCCGGCATGATCGGCGCCGTCCCGGCGACGAACACGCGGCGGCCGTCGACGACGGCGCGGCTGTAGCCGCCCCGCTCCTCCCAGGCCGAGCCCGAACCGATCCGGCGCCTCGCCATCGCTCCGTAGTATCGAGGCCGTGGAGGCGCTGCGGGCGATCGACGGCTGGGGCGCGCGCACCGCGGCGGCCGGTGTCCTGCGCACGGGCGCGGCGCCCGTCACGCACGGCCCGCGCGACCACGTCTTCCGCTGGGCCTCGGTGACGAAGCTCCTCACCGGCCTCGCCGTCCTCGTCGCCGTCGAGGAGGGCACCGTCGACCTCGACGAGCCCGCCGGGCCCGCCCGGCTCGACGCTGCGGCACCTGCTCGCGCACGCCTCGGGGCTGCCGCCCGACGGCGACACGCCGCTCGCCGAGCCGGGCCGCCGGCGCATCTACTCCAACAGCGGCATCGAGGCCGCCGCCGCCCTCGTCGCCGCCCGCGCGGCGATGCCGTTCGCCGAGTACGCCGCGCCACGCCGTCGTCGAGCCGCTCGGGCTCTCGCAGCCGTTCGCCGGCTCGCCGGCGTGGGGCTACCGCGGCACGCTCGACGACCTGCTCGCGCTCGCCGGCGAGCTGCTCGCCCCTCGGTCGTCGCGCCGGAGACGCTCGCCGAGGCGGTCGAGCGTCCAGTTCCCGGGCCTCGTCGGCGTGCTGCCGAGCTGGGGCCGGATGGAGCCGAACGACTGGGGTCTCGCGTTCGAGCTGCGCGACGGCAAGCAGCCGCACTGGACGGGCTCCCGCGTCTCGCCGCGGACGTTCGGCCACTTCGGCGCCGCCGGCACGTTCCTCTGGGTCGACCCCGAGGCGGGGCTCGCCTGCGCCGTCCTCACCGACCGCGAGTTCGGCGACTGGGCGAAGGAGGCCTGGCCGCCGTTCAGCGACGCCGTCGTCGCGGAGGCCTAGCCCTCTGTGCTGTCGTCCGCGAAGAGCGGCCGCAGGAACTCGTCGAACGTCGCGCGGTCGCAGCTCGCGACGACGGCGGGCGTGATCGCGGCGACCGTCGCCGTCCGCGGCACGCCCATCGCGAGCGCCACCTCGCCGAAGTAGGCGCCGGGGCGCAGGACGCCCTGGTTGCCGCGGTCGCGCTGGCTCACCGAGAGCATCCCGGCGAAGAGGAAGTAGAAGCGCTCGCCCGGCTCGCCCTCCCGGACGATCGTCGTGCCGGGCGCGACCTCCTCGCGCTCGAGCTGCTTCGCGAGCCGCGCCAGGGTCTGGCCGGGGACGCCGGCGAGCAGCTCGATCCGGGCGAGCTCGTGCGAGGTGGCGGAGGAGCGCGGCATCTCGGTCTCCAGTGTGGCCGAAACTCGTTGCCGCTGGGTCCAGGAGCCCCGCAGGTTGAGCCGATCGGCCCATGGAGAACGTCCGGCGCCTCCTCGATCATGCGCGCGTGACCGAACGCCGCCTGCACGTGATCGAGGACGACCTCGCGGAGACCTGGCTCGAGCGGTGGGCCGCGGACGGCGTCGACGAGATCGAGAGCTACCTCGCGAAGCACCTCGCGTTCCTGAGCTTCCTCGACAGCCGCGAGCCCGCGGCCTAGCGGGCCGGTGGAGCAGGGGCAGAGGGCGCCGCGCGCCCTCCGCCGCAGACTCCGCTAGTCGCCGAGGCCGAGCTGGCGCTCGAGCATCCCCTTCGGCATCGCGCCGACGGCGGACGCCTTCGGCGCGCCGTTCTCGAAGAGGACCATGTTCGGGATCGACTGGATCCCGTAGCGCATCGCGAGATCCTGGTTCTCGTCGATGTTGACCTTCACGAGCTTGATGTTCCGCTCCTCGGCGATCCGCTCGAGGACGGGCGCGACGGCGTGGCACGGGCCGCACCACTCCGCCCAGAAGTCGACGAGCACCGGCTCGCCGCTCGCGAGCACTTCGCTCTCGAAGGTCGCGTCGCTGACGTCGTTTGCCATTCGTTCCTTTCGGTCGATCCGGGAGACGGATACCCATCTCCCTCTGGTGAGAACGTCGCTCTCTAGACTTGCCTTCCCGATGGCCGACCAGATCTTCCAGTCTCTGCCGGACAAACCGGATCATCCCGCGCTCGAGGAGGCCGTGCTCGAGCGCTGGGAGGCCGAGGGTACCTTCGAGCGGCTGCGCGAGCGCAACCGCGGCGGCCCGCGCTTCTCGTTCTTCGACGGGCCGGTGACCGCGAACAAGACGCTCGGCGTGCACACGGCCTGGGGCCGGACGCTGAAGGACGTCTTCCAGCGCTACAAGGCGCTCCGCGGCCACGACCAGCGCTACCAGAACGGGTTCGACTGCCAGGGGCTCTGGATCGAGGTCGGCGTCGAGCACGAGCTCGGCCTCAACTCGAAGCGCGAGATCGAGGAGTACGGGCTCGACCGGTTCGCGCGCAAGTGCCGCGAGGCCGTCGTCCGGTCGGCGGAGGACCTCTGGAAGGGCTCGATCCGGCTCGGCATGTGGATGGACTGGGGCCGCGACTACTTCACGTTCAGCGACACGAACATCGAGTACGTCTGGCGGATGCTCAAGTCGGTGCACGAGCGCGACTGGCTCTACCGGGGCCACCGGTCGACCGAGTGGTGCCCGCGCTGCGGCACGTCGATCTCCCAGCACGAGCTGATCGGCTCCTACGTCGACCGCGCCGACCCGTCGCTCTACGTCCGCTTCCCGCTCGCTCGACCGGCCGGGCGAGTTCGTCGTCGTCTGGACGACGACGCCGTGGACGCTGCCCGCGAACGTCGCCGCCGCGGTCAACCCCGACGCCGAGTACGGCCGGCGCGCGAACGGCGAGTGGGTCGCGCAGGCGCGCTACCCGGACGAGCGCTTCGAGGAGGGCAAGCGCGGGGCCGAGCTCGTCGGCTGGCGCTACCGCGGCCCGTTCGACGAGCTCGCGCCCGGCGGCTCGGTCGACCACCGCGTGATCCCGTGGGACGACGTCTCGCTCGACGACGGCACCGGGGTCGTCCACATCGCGCCGGGCTGCGGCGCCGAGGACTTCGAGCTCTCGCGCGAGCACGACCTGGCGGTGCTCGCCCCCGTCGACGAGTCCGGCCGCTTCTACGACGAGTACGGCTGGCTGCACGGCCTCTCCACCGTCGAGTCCGCCGAGCAGATCATCGGCGACCTCGAGCAGAAGGGCGTCCTCGTCGAGTCGGGCCTGCACGAGCACCGCTATCCCGAGTGCTGGCGCTGCCACACGCCGCTGATCTTCCGGCTCGCCGACGACTGGTTCATCTCCGTGCGCGACCTGCGCCAGCAGATGCTCGACGCGAACGCGACCGTCGAGTGGACGCCCGAGTACATGGGCAAGCGCATGGACGACTGGCTGCACGAACATGGGCGACTGGAACATCTCCCGCCGCCGCTACTACGGGCTGCCGCTGCCGTTCTACCCGTGCGCGTGCGGGCACCTGAACGTGATCGGCTCGCGCGCCGAGCTCGAGGAGCGCGCGCTCGCGGGGCTCGACCAGCTCGAGGAGCTGCGCCGGCCCTGGATCGACCATGTTCCCGTGCGCTGCGAGGCGTGCGGCGAGCCGGTCGAGCGGGTCAAGGAGGTCGGCGACGTCTGGCTCGACGCGGGCATCGTCCCGTTCTCGACGCTCGGCTGGCAGAACGACACCTGGGTGCCGGAGGGCTACGGCACCGGCGCCGCGAAGGGGCTGACGACGGCCGACCTGCCCGACCACGCGTACTGGGAGCAGTGGTTCCCGGCCGACTGGGTCTCGGAGATGCGCGAGCAGATCCGGCTCTGGTTCTACTCGCAGCTCTTCATGTCGGTCGTGCTCGTCGGGCGCGCCCCGTTCAGGCGCGTGCTCGGCTACGAGAAGATGCTCGACGAGACCGGCCGCGAGATGCACGGCTCGTGGGGGAACACGATCACCGCCGAGGAGGCGTTCGCGCGGATGGGCGCGGACGTGATGCGCTGGCAGTACTGCGCGCAGCCGCCCGACCGGAACCTCCTGTTCGGCTTCGGGCCGGCCGACGAGATCAAGCGGAAGCTCCTGACGCTCTGGCACTCGGTCAAGTTCCTGACCGACTACGCGAACGTCGCCGGCTGGCGGCCGTCGTGGGCGGAGCTGGAGCCGGATCGGGCGAGCTGCGCCCGCTCGACCGCTGGCTCGTCGAGCGCACGCACGCGTTCGTCGCCGACGCCGAGGCCGGCTACGAGTCGTGGCTCACCGTCGACGTGATGCGCGCGTTCGAGGAGTACCTCGACGATCTCTCCAACTGGTACGTGCGCCGGTCGCGGCGGCGCTTCTGGGACGGGGAGGAGGAGGCGCTCGAGACGCTCTGGTACGCGCTCGTGCAGACGCTGCGCGTGCTCTCGCCGATGCTGCCGTTCCTCACCGAGCACCTGTGGGCGAACCTCGTCGCGGGCGCGTGCCCGGACGCGCCCGACTCGGTGCACCTCGCGCCGTGGCCGGAGGTGGCGCCGCCCGACCGGGAGCTGCTGGCGGAGATCGCGGAGGTGCGGCGCGTCGTCGAGCTCGGCCGGCGGGCGCGCGGCGACGCCGGGATCCGGAACCGCCAGCCGGTGCGGCGGCTCGTCGTCGAGGGCGCGCCGCGGGCGGCCGCGCACGCCGAGGAGGTCGCGGACGAGCTGCGCGTGAAGGAGGTCGAGTTCGGCCGCGTCGAGGCGGTCGAGCTGCACGTGAAGCCGCACCTGCCGGTGCTCGGGCCGAAGCTCGGCAAGGAGCTGGCGACGGTGCGGGCGGCGCTGCAGGCGGGCGAGTTCGAGGAGCTTCCGGAGGGCCGGTTCCGGGTTGCGGGGCACGAGCTCGGGCCGGACGAGGTGATCGTCGAGCGCGCCGGCCGCGAGGGCTGGGCCGTCGCCTCGGCCGACGGCGTCACCGTCGCGCTCGACACGACCCTCGACGACGAGCTGCTGCTCGAGGCGGAGGCGTACGAGCTGATCCACCGGGTCAACTCGCTGCGCAAGGAGCAGGGTCTCGAGCTGAGCGACCGGATCGTGCTCACCGTGCCGGAGACGATGCGCGCGCTCGTCGAGCGCCACGGCGACTGGATCGGCGGCGAGGTGCTGGCGACGGCGATCCGCGTCGAGGGCGACGAGCTCCGGATCGAGAAGGCGTAGCCCGACCGGCGTCACGCTCTCGTTACGAAGGTGCCTGGCACCGGAGTAACGAAAGCGTCACGAACCGCGCAACCATCAGGTGGCCGTGTCACGAGACGCGTCACGGCGCCGCGACGGCGGACCTGGCCGGGACGGACGGGGCTCTACGCGGCCGAGGGCTGCGCGGCGGCCGACTCGGCGCGGCGCAGCTCGACCGGGAGCTTGAAGAAGACGTCCTCGTAGGCCGAGCGGAAATCGCCGATGTCCTCGACGCCGCGGGCGCGGAACCAGTCGCAGACACGCTCGACGAGATGCTCCGGGGCCGACGCGCCCGAGGTGAGGCCGACCGCTCGCACCCCGCGAGCCAGCGCTCGTCGATCTCGGTCTCGTCGTCGACGAGGTGCGCCCGGACGCCGGCCGCGCGCGCGACCTCGACGAGCCGGTTCGAGTTGGACGAGTTGCGCGAGCCGATCACGAGCAGCAGGTCGATCTCGTCGAGCAGCTCCTTCACCGCCCACTGGCGGTTGGACGTCGCGTAGCAGATGTCCTCCTTCTGCGGCCCCTCGATCCAGGGGAACCGCCGGCGGAGCGTCCTGACGATGTCGTGCGTCTCGTCGACCGACAGCGTCGTCTGCGTGATGTACGCGAGCGGGCCGCGCTCGAGCTCGAGCGCCTCGGCCTCGGCGACGGACTGGACGAGCACGATCGCCCCGGGCGCCTCGCCCATCGTCCCTTCGACCTCCTCGTGGCCGGCGTGCCCGATCAGGACGATCGTGTAGCCGCGCTCGGCGTAGCGGCGCGCCTGCGTGTGCACCTTCGTCACGAGCGGACAGGTCGCGTCGATCGCCGTCAGCCCGCGCGCCTCGGCCTCGGCGCGCACCGCGGGCGCGACGCCGTGCGCCGAGAAGACCACGATCGCGCCGCGCGGCACCTGCGCGAGCTCGTCCACGAACACGGCGCCGCGCTCCTCGAGATCCCGCACGACGTGCGAGTTGTGGACGATCTGCTTGCGGACGTAGACCGGGCTGCCGTAGAGGGAGAGCGCCCGCTCGACCGTCTCGACCGCCCGCTCGACGCCGGCGCAGTAGCCGCGAGGCGAGGCGAGGCGAAGCTTGGAAACCACGTCGGGGCCACGATAGCCCGGACCTGTGAGATGTCCGTTAAGGGCCGGTCGCCGGCACGGTCCGGCCCTGGAAATGAGAAAGCCCGCCGCTCGGGGGGTCGGTGCGGCGGGCTCTCCCAAGTGCCTTCCGCGACGCCGGCTGAGCCGGTTCGACCGCGGTCAGCATCGCCCAGTGCGGCGGAACCTATAGCGCCCTCCGTCGGCCGACAATGGGCCGACCGGCCCATCTTTTGAACGGGGAGCTGCCGATCTCACGGCGGACAAACATCGGGTCGTGGCGGGCCGGTCCGGCGCCCCCCGCGCAGCGTGAGGCAAGCTATGCGTCCTTTCGCCGCTGGAGGCAACGACCGTGACCCGCGTGCTGGTGATCGACGACGAGGCGCCCATCCGCCTCCTGTGCCGCGTGAACCTCGAGGCCGAGGGGATGGCCGTGCTCGAGGCGCCCGACGGCGCGAGCGGGCTCGACGTCGCACGGAGCGAACGGCCCGACCTCGTGCTGCTCGACGTGATGATGCCCGTCCTCGACGGCTGGCACGTGGCCGAGCAGCTGCTCGCGGACGAGCGGACGAGCACGATCCCGATCATCTTCCTGAGCGCCCGGGCGGAGTTCCGCGATCGCGTCCGCGGTCTCGACATCGGGAGCGTCGGCTACGTGACGAAGCCGTTCGATCCGCTCGAGCTGGCGCCGCTCGTGCGCGACCTGCTCGGCCGCATCGAGCGCGGCGAGCGGGACGAGCTGCGCGGCGAGAAGCTCGCCGAGCTGCGCGCGCTGCTCGACTAGCGTCAGCGCGCGGTCTGGGCGAGCACGCTGCCCGAGAGGACGACCGCCGCGCCGACGAGCTGCACCGGCGCGAGCGACTGCTGGAGCCAGAGCCAGGCGACGACGGTCGCGACCACCGGCTCGAGCATCGCGACGATGCCGACCCGCGTGGCGGTGACGTGGCGCAGCGCCGCGACCATCAGCCCGAACGGGACGATCGTCCCGAGCACGACCACCCAGAGCACGAGCGCCCACACCGGCAGGTGCCACGCCGCGAGGTGCCCCTGGAGCGGCACGGTGCGCGCGACGGCGGCCGCGGGGAAGCTCCACCACGGCTGCACGACCGCCCAGAACACCGACGCGAACAGGAAGCCCCACGCGAGCAGCGAGATCGAGTCGCGCTCGCCGACCTGGTGCTCGGCGAGGAGCAGGTACGCGGCGAAGACGACCGCCGAGACGAGCGCGAAGACGACGCCGAGCCCGTCGAGCGACACGCCGCTCCACAGCCGCACCATCAGCACGAGCCCGGCGAGCGACAGCCCGAGCGCGGCCCAGACGCGCCGGCGGACGTGCTCGTGGCCGACCGCGCGCGCCCAGATCGCGACGAGCAGCGGCCCGAGGTACTGGATCAGGAGCGCGATCCCGATCGCGAGCCGGTTGATGGCGAGGAAGTAGAAGAGCTGCACCCAGGCGACGCCGACGACGCCGAAGAGCGCGAGCCGCCGCCACTCGCCCGGCCGCGGCCGCAGCGAGGCGCGGTCGCGGAGCACCGCGATCAGCGCCAGCCCGACGAACGCGCCCGCGCAGCGCACCTCGGTCAGGCGCAGCGACGAGACCCCGGACGAGAGCGCGACCTTCGCGACCGCGCCGTTGAACCCGAAGAGCGCCGCCGCGACGAGAACCATGGCGTAGCCGACGACGGGCCGGCGCAACCGCGGCCCAGCCGCCACCACGACCGCTGTTGCCGCTGCCACCGCGCGAACCTAGCCGAAGAGTCGGGACGGAAGGATTCGAACCTTCGGCCTCTGCCTCCCAAAGGCAGCGCTCTAACCAGGCTGAGCTACGTCCCGACGGCAGCAGTGTAGGCCGCGGGCCCGGCGGCCCTCTCGGCGAGGACGGCCGCAGCAACCGCTCGGGCGGCGATGCTCCCTTCGCGCAGCTGGCCGCCGAGCGTCGGCACGAAGCCGACGAACCAGAGGCCCGGCAGGGCCGGCTCACCGTCGGTCTTCGACGGCAGCCCGCGCGGCCCGAGCACGGCGAGGTGGCCGGCCAGCGGCTCGAGGCCCGCCCGGAACCCCGTCGCCGCGATCACCGCGTCGGGAGCGATCCGCGAGCCGTCGGCGAGCAGCACGTCGGCGCCGTCGAAGGCCTCGATCGCGGCGACGACCTCGACGCGGCCGTGGCGGACGGCGTCGACGATGCCGACGTCGAGGATCGGCGTGGTGCCGGTGGCGAGGAAGGCGCTGCGCAGCCCGAGCGCCGGGCGCGGCAGGCCCTGCGCGGCGAGATCGGGGATGGCGACGCGCCGCAACGCCTGCGAGACCGGGTCGACCCAGCCGGGCGGCAGCTTCCGGATCGCCATCCCGATCAGCTGCGCCGGGATGCCGACCGTCGCGCGGCGGACGATCTGCGGCGGCGTCCGCACCGCGAGCCGCGATCGGGCCGCGCCGCCGTCGGCGAGGTCGTGGGCGATCTCCGCGCCCGAGTTGCCCGGCGCCGACCACGAGCACGTCGCGGCCGCGGTAGCGCTCCGGGTTCCGGTAGTCGGCGGAGTGGACGAGCTCGCCCGTGAAGCCCTCGCGTCCGGGCCAGTCGGGGATCCACGGCGAGCCGTTGTAGCCGGTGGCGACGATCGCCGTCCGCGTGCGCAGCGGTCCCGCCGAGGTCTCGAGCCGCCAGCCGTCCCCGTCCGGGTCGAGACGCTCGACGCGGACGCCGGTACGTACCTCGAGCCCTTCGAGCTCGGCGTAGTCGTGGAGATAGGCGATCAGGTCGTCGCGGCGTACCCAGCGGCCGTACCGGCGCGGGATTCGCCGGCCGGGCAGCCCGGAGAGGAGCCGCGGCGTATGGAGCCGCAACCGGTCGTAGCGTCCACGCCACGCCGCTCCGGCCTCGGCCCCCGCCTCGAGCAGCACGGGCTCGACGCCTCCGCCGGCGGAGCAGCGCCCCGGTGGCGAGCCCGGCCGAGCCGGCGCCGACGATCGCGACCTCGCGCATCTCCACGCGGCGGGTCCTATCACGGTGCGAGGCGGAGTCCGTGCGCCGGGCGGGCGGCTAACGTACGGGCACGCGGGTGTAGCTCAATGGTAGAGCTCCAGCCTTCCAAGCTGGCTACGCGGGTTCGATTCCCGCCACCCGCTCTCTCTCGGCTCGTCCCGGTTAAGATCGCGAAGCGATTGGACTGTCCGATTGCGGGCGGCAACAGCAGCGTGAGCGGAAGGCGTCCGAGTGACCCCGGACGAGGTGACGAAGCGGCTGGTCGAGGCGTTCGAGGCGGGTGCCCTCGTCACTGTCTGCGGGTGGTGCGAGCGGGTCGCGATCGACGGCGAGTGGTTCCTGCTGCCGCGGACGGCGCGCCTCGCGATCGACCCCGCCGCCGTCTCGCATTCGATCTGTCCGGAGTGCGAGGCCGCCCAGCAGCGACGGCTAACCCTCCGCGGCCGGCCGCGTCTCGGCGACGACCTTCTCGGCCGCCTCGACGAGCGAGCTGTTCGCGGCCCGCGCGTTGTCTCGCAGGATCTGCAGCGCACCCAGGTCGCCGACGCCGTGGCGCTCCATCAGGATGCCCTTCGCGCGCTCGGTGGCGAGCCGGCGCATGAACGCCCCCTCGAGGTCGCTGAGCTGGGCGAAGCGGCGCAGCGCGATCTCGATCGAGTTCTGCCACTCGTGCGGCTCGCTGCCGGTGACGTGGGCGAAGACGCCGCGCCTGGCCGCCTCGACCACGAAGTCGGGATTGGCCTCGGGCAGGAGCGCGATCACCGGACACGTCGCCTCGTGGACGATCATCTCGATCAGGCTGAGGGCGTGCTGCGAGTCCTCGCCGAGACCGACGAACGCGACGTCGGGCCGTTCGCGTGCGGTCACCTCGACCGACTGCGGCGACGTCCATCTGCGGGGCGAGCACCTCGTGTCCGAGCGACGAGATGATGGCCGCCACCTCCGCAAGCCGATCGGCGCGCTCGTTCGCGACGAGCACCCGCAGACGTTTCATGGCTGGGCTGTCGGTGACCGCAGACAACGCACGGAGAACAGTTCGACTTGCCCAAAGTGTACTCCGCAGCTGCTCGGACTTCGACCGCGGCCCCGGGGAACGGGGCTACGCTGTCGAGCGGTGAGACGCGGACGCTTCGTGCTCGCGGCGGTCGCCGCCGCCGTACTCGCCGGTGCCGGCGCGACGGCCGCGGCCGTCCTGCTCACGCACGGGAAGAGCGCCCCACAGCCTCTCGTCGCCGACCCGGTCGACACCGCTGTCCCGGCGGCCGTGCAGTCCCGGCTCGGGCTCTCGTCGCTCGGGAGCCGTCCCGCGCCCGGCCTCTCGCTCGTCGACCAGCGCGGCCGGACGGTCTCGCTCGCCTCGCTGCGCGGCCGGGTCGTCGTGCTCGAGTTCTTCGACCCGGTCTGCACCGACATCTGCCCGATCGTTTCGCAGGAGTACGTCGAGGCGAACCGCCTGCTCGGGGCGGCGGCACGCAAGGCCGCGTTCGTGGCCGTGAACGTCAACCAGTACCACCGCTCCGTCGCCGACGTCGCGGGCTTCTCCCGGAAGCACGGCCTCGACGGGATCGCGAGCTGGCATTTCCTCACCGGCCCCACCGCGACGCTCCAGAAGATCTGGCAGGCGTACGGCGTCGCCGTCCAGCCGAATCCGAGCGGCGACGTCGTCCACAGCTCGCTCGTCTACTTCATCGACGCGAAGGGACGCGAGCGCTACCTCGCGATGCCGGACCGCAACAAGAAGGGCATCGACGCCTGGGCGCACGGGATCGCCGCGGTCGTGCGGGCGCTCGCGCCGGCGGCCTAGAGCCCCTAGAGCTCGACGCGCTCGATCACGACGTCCTCGCGCGGCCGGTCGCGGCCGTCGGTCTGGAGCGCCGAGATCGTGTCGACGACGTCCATCCCGGCGGAGACCTGCCCGAAGACGGTGTGCTTGCCGTCGAGCCAGGAGCACTCGTCGGCGGTGACGATGAAGAACTGGCTGCCGTTCGTGTTCGGCCCCGCGTTCGCCATCGCGAGCGCGCCGCGGACGATCTTCCGCGGGTTGATCTCGTCCTCGAACGTGTAGCCGGGGCCGCCCGAGCCGGTGCCGGTCGGGTCACCGCCCTGGATCATGAAGTCCGGGATCACCCGGTGGAAGACGACGCCGTCGTAGAAGCCCTCGCCGGCGAGGCGGCGGAAGTTGTCGACGGTCTTCGGGGCGTCCTCGTCGAAGAGCTCGACGGCGATCGCGCCGTGATTGGTGTGGAGCGTGGCGGCAGACATGCGCTGGACCCTAGCGGCCCCTTCGGCGGTGCGCCGTCGCGGTCGCGTCCGTAGGTTCGGGTTGCTCGTCGCCGGGGCGCTGGGCGTTGCGAGCAAGGACGCAGGAGCCACGACTTGGGGGCGACGAGGAACGACCGTTGCGGACGCTCACCGCGTAGGACCTCTGGTCCGTGAATTAGGGCCGTTCGGGGGATTGCGCGCCGGCTCCGGAGTGGCCAGCATTGTGCATCGTGGTCCGTGTCCGGACACGTGCGGTGCTCTCGCGGCCGTCGGCGCCGTCTGCCTGCTCGGCGGGCCGGCGACCGCGGCGGTCGCGGCAGCCAACCCGGGCCCCGCCGCGCAGCGGCACAAGGCGGTCGCGCTCCGGCCGCTCGAGCGGAGCCTCCTCACGAGCATCAACGCCTACCGCGCGCAGCACGGTCTCGCCTCGCTTCGCCTCTCGACGCAGCTGAACGACGCCGCGCGGCAGCACTCCGACGAGATGGCCGCCGACGGGTACTTCGACCATCCCTCCGCGAACGGGACGTCGTTCTGGCAGCGGATCCAGCGCTACTACACCTCGTCGAGCCGGAGCGTACTGGTCGGTCGGCGAGAATCTGCTCTGGTCGTCGGATCCCATCTCCGCCGGCCATGCGCTGCGGCTCTGGATCGCAAGCCCGGAGCACAAGAAGAACCTGCTCAACGCGAGCTGGCGCGAGCTCGGCGTCTCGGCCGTCCACGTCGTGCACGCACCGGGCGCCTACCACGGGCTCACCGTCACGATCGTGACCACGGACTTCGGCGTCCGCCGCTAGCGAGCGCTCGCGCCGGTCCGAGCCGGATCCGGTCGGCATCCGCCGGGCCGGATGTTTCAGACTGGCGCCGCGACCGCCGAGCGAGCGGAAAGCCAGCGCAGGCGCACGGGCCAAAGGCGCCATGGACCAGCGCAGCGGGCGAAGCGGGAGAAAAATGCGCCCGGGAGGATTCGAACCTCCGACCCGCGGATTAGAAGTCCGCCGCTCTGTCCACTGAGCTACGGGCGCGTGAATCTAGCGTAGCCCGGTCGGCGCGCCGGGAACAGCACGGGCCGGCGCAGCCGGCCCGTGCAAGCAGGTGGCGAACGGGACTCGAACCCGCGACCACCGGGACCACAACCCGGGGCTCTACCAACTGAGCTACCGCCACCGCGAAGCGACGACAGGGTAGCGCAGCCGATCCGGACGAATCGCCCGTGCGGACCGATCCGCTCGCCCGCGAGCCTCTCACCCGGCTCCGCTCCGCATGCTCCGGGCTCGGCGCTCGGGGCTGAGGTAGTCTCCGCCGCGGTGTCAGACGCACTCGCCCAGCTGACGGCGCGCCTCGAGGACGTTCACGCCCTCGACTCGCTGACGATGTTGCTCGCGTGGGACCAGCGGACGCAGATGCCGCCGGCCGGCGCCGAGATCCGCGGCCGCCACCAGGCGCTCGTCCAGCGGCTCTCCCACGAGCACCTGATCGACCCGGCGGTCGGCCGCCTCCTCGACGAGCTCGAGCCGGTCGTCGCGTCGCTCGATCCCGACTCCGACGACGCGGCGCTCGTGCGGGTCGCCCGGCGCCGGTACGAGAAGGCGGTGCGGGTGCCGTCCGAGCTCGCCGCCGAGATGGCGCTCGCGGCGTCCGCGGGCGGCCCGGCCTGGCTCGAGGCGAAGGCGACCTCGAGCTTCGAGCGCTTCCTGCCGGCGCTCGAGCGCAACGTCGAGCTGCGCCGCCGCTACATCGACTGCTTCGAGCCGCGGGACGAGCCGTACGACGTCCTGCTCGACGACTTCGAGCCGGAGATGGAGACCGCCGAGGTGCGGCGCATCTTCGACGAGATCAAGCCGGAGCTCGTCGCCCTGATCGCGGAGCTGCGCGAGCGCGACGTCGACGACTCGTTCCTCGAGGCCGAGTACCCGATCGACGCGCAGATCGCGCTGTCGAGGAGATCGTCGAGATGTTCGGCACCCGCCCGGGCACGTGGCGCGATCGACCCGACCGAGCATCCGTTCGCCGCGGGCGCCGGCAACGACGACATCCGGATCACGACGCACTACTACCCGGACTCGCTCGAGTCGGTGTTCTCGACGATGCACGAGTACGGGCACGGCCTCTACGAGCACCAGATCCCGCACCGGATCGCCGCGCCTGCCGATCGGCACGGGCGCCTCGCTCGGCCTGCACGAGTCGCAGAGCCGGCTGTGGGAGAACCTCGTCGGCCGCAGCCTCCCGTTCTGGCGCTTCTTCTACCCGCGCCTCCAGAGCGCGTTCCCGTCGCAGCTCGGGTCGGTCGACCTCGACCGCTTCACCGCCGGCGTGAACAAGGTGCAGCCGTCGCTGATCCGGATCCGCGCCGACGAGGTGACGTACGGGATGCACGTCATCCTCCGCTTCGAGCTCGAGCAGGACATCGTCAACGGCCGCGTCGAGCTGCGCGACCTGCCCGAGGCGTGGAACCAGAAGATGTGGGACTACCTCGGCGTCGAGGTGCCCGACGACGCGAACGGCGTCCTCCAGGACATGCACTGGGCGTCGGGCCTGATCGGCTACTTCTCGACCTACCTGCTCGGCACGGTGATGTCCGTGCAGATCTGGGAGAAGGCCGCCGGCGAGATCGGCGACCTCGACGACCGGCTCGAGCGCGGCGACTTCGCGGCGCTCCGCGAGTGGCTCGGCGAGCACGTGCATGCGCACGGGGCGAAGTTCACGCCGCAGGAGACGCTGCGGAAGGCGACCGGCGCCACGATCGACGCGAAGCCGTACCTCGCCTACCTGCGCTCGAAGTACGGCGCGCCCGTCGCCGCGTAGCGACCCGGCTACGCTACTGCGGCCCGGCCCCGTAGCTCAGTGGATAGAGCGGCAGACTTCGAATCTGCGTGCGGAGGTTCGACTCCTACCGGCCATTTCTCCCGCTTCGCCCGCTTCGCTGGGGCAACGCGCGCTGGCGCGCACGGTGCCCTGGCGCTGTGCTTTCCGCTCGCTCGGGGGCGACCCGGCTCCGCCGGCTCGCGGCTCGGGACCGTGGCGTCACGGGCCGCGCCCGCGCAGGGCGGGCGCGGCCACCGGGCACTCTCGACGGTACGCTCCGCCGGTGAAGCCGATCGCCCCGGGCCTCTGGCGCTGGACGGCGCCGCACCCCGACTGGGTGCCCGGCGCGACGCCGGGGAGTGCCGCCGACTGGGAGCACGACGTCGGCTCCGTCCTCTTCGAGACGCAGGGCGCGGCCGTGTTCTTCGACCCGCTCCTGCCGCCTGAGCCGGACGCGTTCTGGGCCTGGGCGGACGAGCGGGTCGCGGGCCGGCCGGTGACGGTGCTGACGACCATTGGCTGGCACCGCCGCAGCCGCGACGCGTTCGTCGAGCGCTACGGGGCGTCGGTCTCGCGCGCGAAGCGGAGCCTGCCGGCCGGCGTCGAGTCGTTCGTCCTCCGGGGCGCGGGGGAGACCGTCTTCTGGCTGCCCGAGCACCGCGCCCTCGTTCCCGGCGACCGGATCCTCGGCGCCCCGGCGGCGGGCTGCGGCTCTGCCCGGAGTCGTGGCTTCGCTACCTCCCCTCCGGGATCGGGCGCGCCGAGCTCGCTGCGCTGCTGCGCCCGCTGCTCGACCTGCCCGTCGAGCGGGTGCTCGTCTCCCACGGCGAGCCCGTCCTGCACGGCGGCCGGGCCGCGCTCGCGGCGGCGCTCGCCTCGGTCTAGTCGGGGCGCCGGGTGCGCCAGGCGGCGACCGCGCCGGCCGCGACGCAGCAGGCGAGCACGGCCGGAAGCGTCTTCGAGTCGACCCGGGCGAGCTGGCCGACCGCCACGACCAGGACGAGGAGCATCCCGAGGAAGGCGCCGACGAACGTGGCCAGGATCCGGAGCACGCCGGAAGTATCGCGGTCCACGGCGTCCTCGTATGACAAGATCGTCGCGTGATCCTCGAGCTGACGCCGGACGAGCTGCTCTCGACCACGCGCGCCGTCCGCAAGCGGCTCGACCTGACGCGCCCCGTCGAGCGCGAGGTGCTCGAGGACTGCCTCCGGCTCGCCCAGCAGGCGCCGACCGCGAGCTACTCGCAGAACTGGCACTTCGTCGTCGTCACCGACCCGGAGAAGCGGGCCGCCCTCGCCGACCTCTGGCGCAGCGTCGCCGGGCCGTACCTCGAGCGGCGGCCGGCCGAGAACAACCAGTTCGTCCGGATCGGCGAGGCCGTCCGCCATCTCGCCGAGCACCTGCACGAGGTGCCCGTCCACGTGATCCCGTGCGTCCACGGCCGCACCGAGGACAAGCCGGTCGCCTGGCAGGCCTCGATCTTCGGCTCGATCGTCCCGGCGACGTGGAGCTTCATGCTCGCCGCCCGCTCGCGCGGGCTCGGCAGCGTCTGGACGACGTTCCACCTCATGCACGAGCGCGAGGCCGCCGAGATCCTCGGCATCCCGTACGAGCAGGTGATGCAGGTCGCCCTGCTCCCGGTCGCCTACACGATCGGCACCGAGTTCAAGCCCGGGCGGCGCAAGCCGCTCGAGACGATGGTCCACTGCTGGGACACAGCTGGTAGCGGCCGCCCGCTAGGAGCCGGGCGCGAGGTAGCGCCCGAACCACTCGAGGATCGCCTCGAACCGCTGCACGCGGTGGACGGGCGAGCCGGAGCGGGAGAGCTCGTGGCCCTCGGCCGGGAAGCGGAGCATCTCGACCTCCTTGCCGGCGAGGCGCAGGAGCGTGAACAGATGCTCGCCCTGCTCGATGTCGCAGCGAAGGTCGTTCTCGGAGTGGACGATCAGGAGCGGCGTCTCGATGTCCTTCGCGTAGCGCGCGGGCGACATGGCGAGCCACGCCTCGATGTTGTCGGTCATCGCCCCGCCGAACTGCCGCTCGAACACCCAGAAGAGGTCGCTCGAGCCGAACGCGCTCACGAGCTGGTTGACGGCGCGCTCCGAGAGGGCCGCCTTGAAGCGGTTCGTGTGCCCGACGATCCACGAGGTCATGTAGCCGCCGTACGAGCCGCCGAGCACGCCCATCCGCTCGGCGTCGAGGAAGTCGTAGCGTCTCGAGCGCCGTGTCGACGACGCCCATCAGGTCGGCGTAGTCGACGGTGCCCCAGCCCGGCCCCTGCCCGTCGATCGGGCCGCGGATCGCGCGGCGCCCACTCCTCCGAGTGGCCGGAGCCGCCGCGCGGGTTCGCGAAGAGCACCGCGTAGCCGGCGGCCGCGTACACCTGGACCTCGTCGAAGAAGCCGGTGCCGTACTGCGCGAACGGGCCGCCGTGGATCGTCAGCAGCACGGGGTAGCGCTTGCCCTCCTCGAAGCCGGCGGGGCGGACGAGCCACGCGTCGACCTCGGTGCCGTCCGCCGAGACCGCCGTGAAGCGCTCCGGCTCGACGAGCTCGCGGCCGGCGACGAAGTCCGCCGACACGCTCGTCTGCTTCCGCCGCCTCCACGCCCGTGTGGAGCTCCATCGGCTCGGTGGCGGTCGAGGACGTGTACGCGAGCCGCCCGGCGACGGCGTCGTAGAGCCCGAGCGAGCGCTCGCCGCCGACGAGCAGCTCCGGCTCCGAGGAGCCGTCCGCGGCCACGGCGTAGAGATGGATGTTGCCGCCGTCCTCGATCGTGAAGACGATGCGCTCCGCCGTCCCAGAGCGGCTCGCGCGACGAGCGGGTACGGCTGGCACTGCCGGTCGAGCGAGGTCGTCAGCAGCCGGGCGTCCGTGCCGTCGGCGTTCATCACGCCGATCTGCCCGTGGTGCGGGTACGTGCCGTCCTCCGGCTCGAAGCGGTAGGCGATGCGCGTGCCGTCGGGGGAGAAGGACGGGCTCCCGCAGGAGCCGTCGTCGCCGGTGAGCTGCCGCGGCTCGCCGCCGTCCGCGGCGACCTCGTAGAGGCGCGTGACGAGCTCCGTGTCCCAGTGCTCGCCGCGCAGCGCGCTGAAGACGATCCGCGTTCCGTCCGGCGTCCAGGCGGGCTCGTCGTCCTCGCAGTCGCCGTCGGTGAGCTGGCGCGCCTCGCCGCCCGCGAGGTCGACCACGAAGAGGTGCCGCGTGACGGTCGCCCGTCCAGCCGACGCCGTCGAGCTTGTAGAAGAGGCGGCGGAACCGGCGCGGCGCCCGCTTGGCGTCGTCCTCCTCCTCGTACGCCTCGTCGCGTACGCGGCGCACGAATGCGATCCGGGACGAGTCCGGCGACCAGGCGACCGAGTCGACGCCCTCCTTGCCCTCGGTCAGGCAGCGCGCCTCGCCGCCGTCGGCGGGCATCACGTACAGCTGCGGCGGTGTCTTCTCGGCGCCGCGGTTCGAGGTGAACGCGAGCCAGCGGCCGTCCGGCGACCACCGCGGCGAGCCGTCGCGCTTCTCGCCCGAGGTGAACCGGCGCGGCTCGCCGGCGCCGTCGAACGGCGCCACCCAGATGGCGCCCCGGTACTCGTTCGACTCCCGGTCGAGCGACCAGACGACGTAGGCGATGCGGCTGCCGTCCGGGGAGATCCGCGGATCCGAGACTCCGGTGAGCTCGTAGACGTCCTCGGGGCGCATGCCGGGCATGAGGCGGGACTCTAACGTCCCCTGTTGCCGAAAGGCGCTGGAACCGCGGGGCCGCGCCGCTCTATCCTGTGCGGGGCGCGGGTGTGGCGGAACTGGTAGACGCGGCGGGTTTAGGTCCCGCCGGGCCGCGAGGCCCGTGGAGGTTCGAGTCCTCTCGCCCGCACTCGTTCTCCCGCTTCGCCCGCTCCGCTGGCGCAGGCGCGCCTGCGGCGCGCGTGCGCAAGCGCTTCGCTTTCCGCTCGCTCGGGAGCGAGCCGGCAGAGCCGGCTCGCGCGCCGCGCCCGCGCAGGTCGGTCGCGGCGCTCGCTCGGTGCCGGACATCGAGGCTCACTCGCCGACCGGGCGCCTCGGCTGGTCCGGGTCATGAGGCTGCGCCGGCCCGGCTGCGGCGTCCGTACTTCTCCCCGATGCCGGCGTGGTCGTCCCGTGATACCCCTTGGGGGTATAGTCGAGGCGAGGAGACCCCGATGAGCCAGACGGTCACGTACAGCGTTCCCGGCATGAGCTGCTCCCACTGCGAGGCCGCCGTGAAGGGCGAGCTCGCGGCCGTCGCCGGCGTCGAGTCGGTCGACGTCGACCTGGAGACGAAGCTCGTCGTCGTGCACGGCGAGGGACTCGTCGGCGAGGCGCTCGTCGCCGCGATCGACGAGGCCGGCTACGAGGCGTCGCCCGCGTGAGCGTCGCCGCCGCCGACGATGTCCGCGGCCGGGCCGAGCTCGAGCTCGACGGGATGACCTGCGCCGCCTGCGCGGCGCGGATCGAGCGGAGCCTGAACAAGCTCGACGGCGTCGAGGCGAGCGTGAACTTCGCGACCGAGCGCGCGACGTCACCTTCGACCCGGCGGCGCTCGCGCCTCGCCGACCTCGTCCGCGCGGTCGAGGGCGCGGGCTACGGCGCCCGGGAGCACGAGGCCGGACACGTCCACGACGACGCCGGCCCACGCGGCCGCGCTCGCGCGGCGGCTCGGAGTCGCGATCGTCCTCACCGTGCCGGTCGCGGTGCTCGCGATGGTGCCGCAGGCGCGGTTCGGCGGCTGGGAGTGGCTCGCGCTCGCGCTCGTCACGCCGGTCGTCTTCTGGAGTGGCCTCGGCTTCCACCGCGCCGCGTTCGCGAGCGCACGGCACGGCGGCGCGACGATGGACACGCTCATCTCCATCGGCACGCTCGCGGCCTGGACGTGGTCGACCGTCGTCCTCGTCGGCGGCCTCGCCGAGGACACCTACTTCGAGGTCGCGGGCGCGATCGCGACGCTGATCCTGCTCGGCCGCTGGCTCGAGGCGCGCGCGAAGCGCCGCAGCGGCGCTGCGATCCGCGCGCTGGCCGAGCTGGGCGCGAAGGAGGCCCGCCTCCTGCGCGACGGGGTCGAGACGCTCGTCCCCGTCGAGGAGCTGCGCGCCGGCGACCGTTTCGTCGTCCTGCCCGGCGACCGGGTCGCCACCGACGGCGTCGTCGAGAGCGGCGGCTCGGCGCTCGACGTCTCGCTCCTGACCGGCGAGCCGGTGCCGGTGGAGGTCGTCGCCGGCGACGAGGTCGCGGGCGGAACCGTCAACACGTACGGGCGGCTCGTCGTGCGCGCCACCCGCGTCGGCTCCGAGACGGCGCTCGCGCAGATCGCCCGCCTCGTCGAGCAGGCGCAGACCGGCAAGGCGCAGGTGCAGCGGCTCGCCGACCGCGTCTCCGCGATCTTCGTCCCGGTCGTGCTCGTGGTCGCGGTCGCGACGCTCGCCGGCTGGCTCGTCGCGGGCGCCGGCGCGCCCGACGCCTTCACGCGCGCGGTCGCCGTGCTGATCATCGCCTGCCCGTGCGCGCTCGGCCTCGCGACGCCGACCGCGCTCATGGTCGGCACCGGCCGCGGCGCGCAGCTCGGGATCCTGATCAAGGGGCCCGAGATCCTCGAGCGGACGCACCGGATCGGGACGATCGTCCTCGACAAGACCGGCACGGTCACCGAGGGCCGGATGGAGCTCGTCGATGTCGTGCCGTTGAACGGCGCGACGCGCGGCGAGGCGCTGAGGCTCGCGGGCGCCGTCGAGGCGGCGAGCGAGCACCCGGTCGCGCGCGCCGTCGCCGCGGCCGCACGCGCCGAGCTCGGGGAGCTGCCGCCGGTCGACGAGTTTCGCGCGCTGCCCGGCTCGGGCGCCGTCGGCGTCGTCGAGGGGCGGCGGATCGAGATCGCACGCGGCGTCGTCTCCTGGGACGGGGCGGAGCGGGCCCGGCTCGTCGTCTCCGACACCGTCAAGCCGACGAGCGCCGCCGCGATCGCCGAGCTGCGGCAGCCTGGGTCTGACGCCGGTGCTGCTCACCGGCGACGCGCGGGCGACGGCGGAGGCCGTCGCGGCCGAGGTCGGGATCGAGCGCGTGCTCGCCGAGGTGCGCCCGGACGAGAAGGCCGCCGAGATCCGCCGGCTCCAGGAGGAAGGAGAGGTCGTGGCGATGGTCGGCGACGGCGTCAACGACGCGCCCGCCCTCGCGCAGGCCGACCTCGGACTCGCGCTCGGCACCGGCACCGAGGTCGCGATCGAGGCCTCCGACCTGACGCTCGTCTCCGGCGACCTGCGCGCCGCCGTCGACGCGATCCGGCTCGCACGGCGCACGCTCTCGACGATCAAGGGGAACCTCTTCTGGGCGTTCGCCTACAACGCCGCCGCGATCCCGCTCGCCGTCGCCGGGCTGCTGAACCCGATCGTGGCCGCGGCCGCGATGGCGTGCTCGAGCCTCTTCGTCGTCACGAACAGCCTGCGCCTGCGCCGCTTCTCGAGCGTCCGCGCGAAAGGAGCCGCATGAGCGAGCAGACCCACGAGCACACCCATCCGGGCTACCACGGCTCGAAGGACGCGCTGATCAAGCGCCTCCACCGGATCGAGGGGCAGGTGCGCGGGATCGAGGCGATGGTCGCCGACGACCGCTACTGCATCGACGTGCTCACGCAGATCGGCGCCGTCTCGACGGCGCTCGAGAGCGTCGCCTTCAAGATCCTCGACGAGCACGTCCGGCACTGCGTCGCCGGTGCGCTCGCCTCGGGAGACGAGGAGGCCGCCGCCGAGAAGAGCCGCGAGCTCCTCGAGGCCGTGCACCGCTTCACGAAGACGCGCTAGACGCCGCTGCGGCCGGACCCGGCGGCGGCGAGGTAGCCGACCGCGGCGAGTATCGCTCGGGAGGCATCGTTACGCCGCGCAGGAGGATCCAGTCCAGGCTTCCATCGTTCCGGGATGCACCGTTCCGGCTTCCTGCGAGGCTCGCCGTTGGTCTTCGGCAACGGGGTTGCGGGGCTCGATTCCCCGCCCGGAGCCGCGACGGAGGCCGAAAGGGGTCTGCTTGAATGGCCGGATGCAGACCCAGGTCGAAGAGCTGCCCGCGAACCGCGTCCGCCTGACCGTGCAGGTGCCGTCGCACGACGTGCACCACGCGGTCGAGCACGCCATGTCGGACCTCGCCGGGAGCGTCAAGATTCCCGGCTTCCGCAAGGGCAAGGTGCCGCGGCAGGTCCTCCTCCAGCGGATCGGCAAGGAGCGCGTGATGACCGAGGCGGTCGAGAGCCACATCGGCGGCTGGTTCTGGAACGCCGCCGCGCGCACGCGCGTGCGCCCCGTCGAGCAGCCGGAGTACGACTTCCAGCTGCCCGCGTCGTCCGACGAGGACTGGCAGTTCAGCGCCACCGTCGCCGTCCAGCCGAAGCCCGAGCTGCCCGACTGGAAGGAGCTCGAGGTCGGCGTGCTCGCCGCCGAGGTGCCCGAGGAGCTCGTCGCGCGCGAGCTCGACGCCGTGCGCTCGACCGTCGCGGAGCTCGTCCCGGTCGAGGGGCGGCCGGTCGCCGCGGAGGACACCGTCGTGCTCGACCTGGAGTCGGCGAACGGCGAGGCCCGGCGCGACTACGTCGTCGAGCTCGGCCGCGGCGCCGTCGTCGAGGAGATCGAGCAGGGCATCGCCGGCATGAGCGTCGGCGAGACGAAGGAGATTCGCGTTCGAGCTCTCCGACGGCTCGACGCAGTCCGTCACGGTGAACGTCAAGGAGATCAAGGAGAAGGTGCTGCCCGAGCTCGACGACGAGCTCGCGCGCTCGGCGAGCGAGTTCGAGACGCTGGCCGAGCTGCGCGGCGAGATCGAGTCGCGGCTGCAGGGCCAGCTCGAGGAGGAGATCGAGGGGCAGTTCCGCGCCGACGTCGTCGACGCCCTCGTCGACGCGTCGCAGCGTGAGCGCGTCGGGGCCGCTCGTCGAGTCCCGCACGCGCGAGCTGCTCCGGGGGCTGGCGCGCCAGGTCGAGGCGCGCGGCGTCCAGCTCGAGACGTACCTCGCGATGACGCAGCAGAGCCCGGACGATCTGCTCGCCCGCCTGCGCGACGAGGCGGAGCGGTCGGTCGGCCGGGAGCTCGTGCTCGAGGCGGTCGCCGACCGGCTCGAGCTCGAGGTGACCGACGAGGCCGTCGAGACGCTCGTGCGCGAGCAGGCCGAGGCGATGGGCGAGGACCCCGAGCAGGCGATGGCGCAGCTGCGCGAGGGCGACCGGTTCGAGACGCTCCGCGAGGACATGCGTCTCCGCGACGCCCTCGACCGCGTCGCGGCCGAGGTGAAGCGGATCCCGCGCGACCTCGCCGAGGCGCGCGAGGCAATTTGGACGCCCGACAAGGAAAAGCGCCCCGCCGAGACGAAACTCTGGACCCCAGGCAGCGAAGGAGCCACATGAACACGCCGTCGAACCTCGTCATCCCGTCCGTCATCGAGCAGACCTCGCGCGGCGAGCGCTTCTTCGATATCTACTCGCGGCTCCTGAACGAGCGGATCATCTTCCTCGGCACGCCGATCGACGACCAGGTCGCGAACCTGATCGTCGCCCAGATGATCCACCTCGAGTCCGAGGATCCGGACAAGGACATCAACATCTACATCAACTCGCCGGGCGGCTCCGTGTACGCGGGTCTCGCGATCTACGACACGATGCAGTTCATCCGGCCGGACGTCGCCACGACCTGCGTCGGGATCGCGATGTCGATGGGCGCGCTGCTGCTCTCGGCCGGCGCGGAGGGGAAGCGGACGGCGCTCCCGAACGCGAAGATCCTGATCCACCAGGTCTCCGGCGGCTTCCAGGGACAGGGCACCGACATCGAGATTCAGGCGCGCGAGACGATTAACCTCAAGCGCGGCTTGGAGGAGATCATCGCCAAGCACACGAATCAGCCGACGGACAAGGTCTCGAAGGACATGGAGCGCGACTACTACATGACGGCCGAAGAGGCGCACGCCTACGGAATCGTCGACAACGTGATCGCGCACCGCTAGCACTCCCGGTAGACGAAACGGTCGATCCGAGGTACAAGGAGAAGCAGTGGCCCGGGCAAGCGACGGCAACGAGCAGCTGCTCTGCAGCTTCTGCGGGAAGAGCCAGCGACAGGTCAAGAAGCTGATCGCCGGTCCCGGCGTCTACATCTGCGACGAGTGCATCGATCTCTGCAACGAGATCATCGACGAGGAGCTCACCGCTCCGACGCAGCTCGATCTCGACAACCTCCCGAAGCCGCGCGACATCTACACGGTGCTGAACGACTACGTCGTCTCGCAGGAAGAGGCGAAGCGGACGCTGTCGGTGGCGGTCTACAACCACTACAAGCGCGTCCAGATGGGCGCCGACGAGAACGACGTCGAGCTCCAGAAGTCGAACATCCTCCTGCTCGGGCCGACGGGCTGCGGCAAGACGCTCCTCGCGCAGACGCTCGCGCGGATCCTCAACGTCCCGTTCGCGATCGCCGACGCGACCGCGCTCACCGAGGCCGGCTACGTCGGCGAGGACGTCGAGAACATCCTCCTGAAGCTGATCCAGGCCGCCGACTTCGACATCAAGAAGGCCGAGACCGGGATCATCTACATCGACGAGGTCGACAAGATCGCGCGCAAGGCGGACAACCCGTCGATCACGCGCGACGTCTCGGGCGAGGGCGTCCAGCAGGCGCTCCTGAAGATCCTCGAGGGGACGGTGGCCTCGGTGCCGCCGCAGGGCGGGCGCAAGCATCCGCACCAGGAGTTCCTCTCGATCGACACGACGAACATCCTCTTCATCTGCGGCGGCGCGTTCGCCGGGCTCGACAAGATCATCGCGCGGCGGATCGGCAAGAACGCCGTCGGCTTCGGCGCCGAGGTGCGCTCGAAGCACTCGGTCGAGGCCTCGGAGCTGCTCGCGCAGGTGATGCCGGAGGATCTGCTCAACTTCGGCCTGATCCCCGAGTTCATCGGCCGCCTGCCCGTCATCTCCGCCGTGCACCAGCTCCGGCGCGAGGATCTCGTCCAGATCCTCACCGAGCCGAAGAACGCGCTCGTCCGGCAGTACCAGCGCTTCTTCGGCTACGACGGGATCGAGCTCGTCTTCACCGACGACGCGCTCTGGGAGATCGCCGACAAGGCGCTCGAGCGGGAGACCGGCGCCCGCGGGCTCCGGTCGATCATCGAGGGCGCCCTGCTCGACGTGATGTTCGAGCTTCCCTCGCGGCGCGACGTCACGAAGAGCGTGGTCACGAAGGAGTGCATCGCGCAGGGCATCCGCCCGACGCTCGTCACGAGCGCCGGCACGTACGTCGACGACGAGCCCGACGAGCCCGTCGAGCAGACGGCGTAGCGCCCGCTACATCGGGCCGCGCCTCCGGCCCACGACCGCGGCGTCGGGCCTCCGCCAGAGCCCGACGCTGACCTCGTACGCCCTTGACGGTCGGGCGCGTCCCGGGCCGGTAGCGTCGTCGATCGCGCGCCGGACGAGCTCGGCGAGCGGGCAGGCCCGTGCGCTCGGACTCCTGGAGCAGGAACGAGTGCTGGCGGTCGGTCAGGACGATCTGGGTGCGTCGGCTCATGCGGTGGGCGCGTGGTGGATGTCTCCGCCGCTGTAGGTGTACACCGCCGCCGGTCACGCCGGCGTTCGGCGACTTCGTCACGAATTTGACTTCCGTCCGGCCGGCGTCGTATAAGACCTGAATCACCTCTCAGGTTTGACACCTGGGGTGACGGTCGTCAGCGTCTCTCGCGGGAGGGTCAGACCATGCAGGGATTCGGCTGGAAGCGCGCGCTCGCCGTCGTCGCCGCGGTCGCGGCTCGTGCGGCACGCTCGCGGCAACGGCGCAGGCGCGCGTCGACGCCTCGGGGAGCCAGGCCGCATCCACGTACAAGGTCGGCATCGTCTATTCGCGCACCGGGCTGCTCGCGCGCCTACGGGGCCGAGTACATCGAGGGGCTCCGCCTCGGCCTGCTCTACGCGACACACGGCACGAACAAGGTCGACGGGCATCCGATCCAGCTCACGTCCAGGACACGGCGGCGACCCGGCCACGGCGGTCTCGGAGGCGAAGGACCTGATCGGCCAGGGCTACAAGATCATCGCCGGGCCGGTCTCGTCGGCCGTCGCGCTCCAGGTGGCGCCGCTCGCGGCGCAGAACCACGTCCTGTTCATCTCCGGCCCGGCGGCGAGTGACGCGATCACGGGCTCAACCGCTACACGTTCCGCTCCGGCCGCCAGTCCTACCAGGACGTGCTCGCCGCGAACTCGTTCCTCACGGGCACCGGCAAGAAGATCGTCGTCTTCGCGCAGGACTACGCCTTCGGGCAGGGCAACGCGCCGCGGTCAAGGCCGTCCTCGGCGGCAAGGGCCACAAGGTCTCCTCGATCCTCGTCCCGCTGACGGCGAACGACTTCACGCCGTTCGCGCAGCAGGTCGTCCAGGCGAAGCCCGACCTGCTCTTCGTCGCGTGGGCCGGCACGCACCGCCGGCGCGATGTGGCAGGCGCTCCAGCAGCAGGGCGTGTTCGAGGCGACCACGGTCACCACCGGGCTCGCGAACCGGGACACGTGGCAGTCGTACGGGCCGGCGTCGTCGAGCATCAAGTTCCTCTCGCACTACGTCTGGGACGGCCCGGCGACGACGAACAAGGTCAACAACTGGCTCGTCGCGAAGATGAAGCGCGCGCGGCCAGCAGCCCGGACCTCTTCACGCCGGACGGCTTCAACGCGGCGCTGATGATCGTCCACGCGCTCCAGAAGGCGAAGCGGCGACGATGTCGAGAAGATGATCTCGGCACTCGAGGGCTGGCAGTTCCTCGGGCCCGAAGGGAGCCGAACGTTCATCCGGCCGCAGGATCACGCGCTGAACCAGCCGATGTTCCAGGTGCAGCTCGTCAAGCAGCGCGAACGGCAAGTCTACACCGACAAGGTGCTGAAGATGATCCCACCGGGCACCGTCGCAGCCGCCCGTCACGCCGTTCAAGTAACCGAAGGCGGACGCGCGGCGCGGTGAACCCTCCTATCCTCGCAACGCGCAACCTCGGGCTCGACATCGGCGGCGCGACGATCGTCGCCGATGTCGGCCTCGAGGTGGCCGAAGGCGAGTTCCTCGGCATCATCGGGCCGAACGGGGCCGGCAAGACGTCGCTCTTCAACCTGCTCTCGGGCCTGCTTGCGGCCGACCTCCGGCAGCGGTCGTGCTCGCCGGGCAAGGACATCACGCACGCTCTCGCCGTCACGCGCGCGCCCGGGCCGGGCTCGGACGGACGTTCCAGCTCTCGAGCGTCTTCCCGCGCCTCTCGGCGTTCGAGAACGCTCGGCTCGCGGCCGAGGCGTCGCTCGGCGGGACGATGCGGATCTGGCGGCGCGCCTCGCGCGTCCGCGAGGCGGTCGAGCGGGCGCGCTGGAGCCTCGAGCGGGTCGGGCTCGGCGGCCGCGCGCTCGTACCCGGCGGCCGCGCTCGCCGGCGGCGAGAAGCGCAAGCTCGAGGTGGCGATGCTGCTCGCCGCCGACCCGCGCGTGCTCCTCCTCGACGAGCCGATGGCCGGCGTCAGCGCCGAGGACGTGCCCGAGCTCGTCGAGGTGATCGCGGGCCGTCCACCGGGACGAGCGCAAGACCGTGCTCATGGTCGAGCACCACATCGACGTCGTCACCGGCCTCGCCGAGCGGATCGCCGTCATGCACCACGGCTCGCTGCTCGCGGTCGACACGCCCGAGAACGTGATGCGCAACGCCACCGTCCAGCAGGCCTACGTCGGGGAGCCGCTGCTAGTGAGCCGCGCCTGCTCTGACGCTCCGAGCGACCTGCACGTCCATCTCGGCGGCTCGCACGTGCTCCAGGGCGTGTCGCTTCGACGGTCGACGAGGGCGGGTCACGGCGCTGCTCGGCCGCAACGGCGTCGGCAAGACGACGACGCTGCGCGCGTCCTCGGCCTCGTGCCGCGGCAGGGCTCGATCCGGCTCGGCGGCGAGCCGATCGACCGGGAGCAGACGCACCGGATCGTCGCCCGCGGCCTCGGCTACGTGCCCGAGGACCGTGACGTCTTCGCCGGGCTCACCGTCGAGGAGAACCTCCGGCTCGCCGTCCGCAACGGCGGCGCCCGCTACGAGCTCGTGCACGAGCTCTTCCCCGAGCTGCGCGAGCGGGCCGCCCAGCGCGCCGGCACCCTCTCCGGCGGGCAGCAGCAGATGGTCGCGATCGCGCGCGCCCTGCTGAACCCGAACCGGCTCCTCCTGATCGACGAGCCGACGAAGGGCCTCGCGCCGGCGCTCGTCGCCGACGTCGCGCGCGTGCTCGAGCGGGTCGCCGAGACCGAGACGGCGCTGCTCGTCGAGCAGAACCTCGGCGTCGTGCGCCGGCTCGCCCGCACGATCGTCGTCCTCGACCAGGGCCGCGTCGTCCACACCGGCACCGCGGCCGACCTCGACGACGAGGCGCTCGTCCACCGCCTGCTCGGAGTGGGGCACGCCCCGTGAGCACCTTCGTCCTCCTGACGATCACGGGCCTCGGGCTCGGCGCGATGTACTTCCTCGTCGCCTCGGGGCTGTCGCTCATCTACGGGCTGATGGGCGTCCTCAACTTCGCGCACGGCGCGTTCCTCACCGTCGGCGCCTACGCGACCTGGTTCGCGGAGTCGAAGCTCGGCGGCATCTCGTCGGTGGGGCTCCGCTTCGCCGTCGCCTCGCTCGTCGGTCTCGCCGCCGGCGCGCTCTTCGCCGCGCTCGTCGAGCTCGTGCTGATCCGGCCGCTCTACCTGCGCCACATCGAGCAGGTGCTCGTCACCGTCGGGCTCTCGCTCGCGACGATCGCGCTCGTCCAGGGGATCTGGGGCAGCGACGCGCGCCTCTATCGAGACTCCGCCGTGGTTCTCGCGGCACGACCGACATCGCCGGCACGCACATCCCGAACGACCGCTGGGTCGACATCGCCGCCGCGCGTCGTCGTGCTCGCCGGGCTGAAGGCGTTCCTGCGCTACACGCGCTACGGGCTGATCATCCGCGCCGGCGTCGAGAACCGCGCGATGGTGACGGCGCTCGGGATCGACGTGCGCCGCGCGTTCACGCTCGTCTTCGCGATCGGCGGCGTCGCAGCGGCGCTCGCCGGAATCCTCTCCGGCGTCTACTTCACCTCGGTCGACCCGGCCCGCGGCACGAGCCTGCTGATCTTCGCGTTCATCGTCGTCGTGATCGGCGGCCTCGGCTCGATCACCGGCTCGGCGGTCGCCTCCGTCGTCGTCGGGCTCTCGCAGCAGTACGTCAACTACTACTCGACGGGCCTCGGCGACCTCTCGGTCGTGCTCCTGCTCGCGCTCGTCCTGCTCGTCCGGCCCGCCACGCTCGCCGGGAGGACGGCGTGACGCGGCGCGCGCTCCGGCTCGCGGCGCCGGTCGCCGTCGCTCGTCGCTGCTCGCCGTCGTGCCGAAGCTCGGGTTCGGTCTCGGCAGCCTCCTGCCGGGCGCAGCTTTCGAGCCCGGGCACGCTCCAGCTGCTCGCCGTCTGCCTCGATCTTCGCCGGCGTCGCGCTCTCGTACGACCTGCTGTTCGGCTTCACCGGGCTGCTCTCGTTCGGGCACGCGCTCTACTTCGCCGCCGGCGTCTACGTCTCCGACATCGCGGTCACGAAGTGGCACTGGAGCTTCGCCGCGGCCTGTCTCGTCACCGCCGCCGTCGGGCTCGCGCTGCCGCTCCTCGTCGGCGTGATCTCGCTGCGCACGTCCGGGATCGCGTTCGCGATGGTCACGCTCGCGTTCGCGCAGGCCGGAGCGATCCTCGTCCAGAAGAACCCGCACAGCTGGACGGGCGGCGACGAGGGGCTCGGCTACGACTACACGCGCGTGCCCGCAGGCGTTCGTCGGCGTCTTCAACACGCGCAACCTCTACTGGCTCGCGCTCGGCTACGCGGTCGTGCGTCGTTCGCGTCGTCGCGTGGGCGGTGCGCTCGTCGCCGGGCCACGTCTGGCAGGCGATCCGCGAGAACGAGCGCCGCGTCGAGGTGCTCGGCCTGCGGACGCGCAGCTACAAGCTGCTCGCGTTCGTGCTCGGGTCGTTCCTCGCGACCGGCGGCGGCGTCGTCTACATGCTGACCGTGAACGGCGCCGACCCGAGCGTGACGACGCCGGACTTCACGCTGACGCTGCTCGTGATGGTCGTGCTCGGCGGCACCGGGACGCTCTGGGGGCCCGTGATCGGCGGCGCGCTCTACTGGTACGCGACCAGCGGCTGATCGCGGTCGGCGGCTCGCACGCGATCCAGCGCCTGCCCGGCGTGCTGCGGACGCCGCTCTCGCAGCCGCTCTTCGTGCTCGGGACGCTGTTCATCCTCGCCGTCTTCTTCCTGCCGGGCGGCCTCGCCGGGCTCGGCACGCGCGGCCGGCGACCGGGCCGCGGCGGCTCGTCGCGGCTCGCGCCGCGGCTGCGGCGGTGCGGGGAGGGAGCGTGACCGAGGCGTTCGCGCAGTCCGGCGGGATCCGCATCGCCTACGAGCAGCACGGCGAGGGCGCGCCGCTGCTGCTCGATCCACGGCCTCGGCTACGGGCGCTGGGGCTGGGGGCCGGCGGTCGACGCCGCTCGCGGAGCGCTTCCGGGTCCTGCTGTTCGACAACCGCGGCATCGGCGCGAGCGACGCGCCGCCGGGCCCGTACTCCGTCGCGGCAGCTGGCCGACGACGCGGTCGCCGTGCTCGACGCGGCCGGGATCGAGCGCGCGAACGTCGTCGGCACGAGCCTCGGCGGCATGGTCGCGCAGCAGCTCGCGGCCGACCGCCCGGAGCGGGTCGACCGGCTCGTGCTCGCCTGCACGACGCCCGGCGGCGAGCAGGCGTTCCCGTTCCCGCGCGGCGACGCTGCGCCTGCTCGAGCAGGCGCAGCACGCTCGAGCCGCTGGTGGCGCTGCGGCGCTTCGTCGAGAACGCGCTCGCGCCCGGCGCGCCGGCGGAGCTCGTCGAGGAGATCTTCGCGCTGCGGGTCGCGAACCCGCCCGACCCGGTCGGGTGGGCGGCGCAGGCCGCCGCGGCGGCGGCGTTCGACGGCTTCGACCGGCTGGGCGAGATCGCGGCGCCGACGCTCGTCCTCCACGGCACCGCCGACGAGGTCGTGGACGCCCGCAACGCGGCGGCTGCTCGCGGAGCGGATCCCGGACGCCCGGGCAGAGCTCGTCGAGGGCTGCCGGGCACCTGTTCTTCTGGGAGCAGCCGAGCGCGTTCGTCCGGCACGTGATGGAGTTCCTCGGATGAGCGGCGGCGACCACACGATCGGCCGGTGGATCCGCGACCGGGCGCGGACGACGCCGGACCGGGTCGCGATCGACTTCGAGGATCGGCTCGTCACCTGCCGCGAGCTCGACGAGGCGCTCCGACCGCGTTCGCGGCCGCGTTCCGCGAGGCGCGGGCTTCGCCGCGGCGACCGGGTCGCGACGCTCACCGGCAAGCACGCCCGAGCACGTCGCGGTCCTCTTCGCCTGCGCGAAGGCCGGGCTCGTCCTGCTGCCGCTCTCGTGGCGGCTCTCGCCGGCCGAGCTCCGCTACCAGCTCGACGACGCCGAGCCGTCGCTGCTTCCTCGTCGAGGAGGAGCCGCGACGAGCTCGCCGAGGCGACCGGGCCACCGCTTCACGCCGTCTCGAAGAGCCACGTCCCGCGACCAGGTCACGGGACGTGGCCGGCGACGACGTGTCCGACGAGGACGGGCTGCTGCTCGTCTACACGTCCGGCACGACCGGGAAGCCGAAGGGCGCGCTCCTCACCCACGCGAACTGCTTCTGGACGAACCTCGGCTTCGACCTGACCACGGGCGTCTCCCAGGACGACGTCGTCCTGCAGGTGCTGCCGCAGTTCCACGTCGGCGGCTGGAACGTCCAGGCGCTGCTCGCGCTCTGGAAGGGTGCGCTGCTCGTGCTCGAGCGCGAGTTCGAGCCGGCGCGGGCGCTGCGCCTGATCGAGGAGAAGCGCGTGACGACGATGATGGGCGTCCCGGCGACGTACCTGTTCATGGCGCAGGAGCCGGCCTTCGCCTCGACCGACCTCTCGAGCCTCCGGCGCGCGGTCGTCGGCGGCGCGCCGATGCCGGAGGCGCTGCTCGAGACGTGGGCCGAGCGCGGCGCGGCGATCGTCCAGGGCTACGGGCTCACCGAGGCCGCCCCGAACGTCCTCTGCCTGCCGCCCGACGACGCGGTGCGCAAGCTCGGCTTCGCCGGGCAAGCCGTACCCGTTCGTCGAGGTCCGCCTCTCCGCCGAGGACGAGCTGCAGGTGCGCGGCCCGAACGTCTTCCCCGGCTACTGGCGCAACCCGGAGGCGACCGCGGAGGCGTTCACCGCCGACGGCTGGCTGCGCACCGGCGACGTCGCCGAGCGCGACGACGAGGGCTTCTACCGCATCCGCGGCCGGCTCAAGGACATGTTCATCTCGGGCGGCGAGAACGTCTACCCGGCCGAGGTCGAGTCGGTCCTCCACGAGCACCCCGGAGTCGCCGACGCGGCCGTCGTCGGCGTCCCCGACGAGCGCTGGGGCGAGGTCGGGGTCGCGTTCGTCGTCGCCGAGGACGCGACCGAGGAGGAGCTCCGCGACTGGTGCCGCGGCCGGATCGCCCGCTTCAAGGTGCCGAAGTCGTTCCGGTTCGTCGCCGAGATCCCGCGCAACGGGCTCGGCAAGATCCAGAAGGACGAGCTCCGTCTCGCGGGAGGCGGCACGATGACCGACGTCGTGACCGGCACCGGCGGCCGCGCGCTCTCGAGCCGCGGCGCCGCGACGCGGCAGAAGCTGCTCGAGGCGGCCGAGCAGGTCTTCGGCGAGATCGGCTACCACGACGCCTCCGTCGTCAAGATCACCGAGGCGGCCGGCGTCGGCGGCGGCACGTTCTACCTCTACTTCGCCTCGAAGAAGGAGGTCTTCGACGAGCTCGTGCGCGACCTCAACCGGCGCGTCCGGCACGCGATGAAGGAGGCCTCCTCGCGCGGCGAGAGCCGGCTCGAGGCGGAGCTGCTCGGCTTCGGCGCCTACTTCAGCTTCACGATGGAGCACCCGGCGCTCTACCGGATCATCCGCCAGGCGGAGTTCGTCTCGCCGGAGATGCTCCACTACCACTACGAGAAGCTCTCCGAGGGCTACGTCGAGGGGCTGCGCGAGTCGATCGCCCGCGGCGAGGTCGGCGACATCGACCCCGAGGTGACCGCGTGGGCGCTGATGGCCGCCGGCGAGATGCTCGGGATGCGCTTCATCCTCTGGGGCGACGGCGAGGTGCCCGCGTCCGTCGAGAAGGAGCTCGCCCGGATCATCCGCGCGGTGCTCGAGCCGCCCGGCAAGAAGGCGGCGCCGTGAGGCGGATCTCGCTCGCGGCGACCGCGACGTACCTGCCCGAGCGCTGGATGACCGCGGCCGAGGTGGCGGGGCGCAGCGGCATCCCGGAGCAGGTGATCGTCGAGAAGTTCGGCCTGCGCGGCAAGCACATCGCCGCCGAGGACGAGCACGTCAGCGACCTGTCGGTGCGCGCCGCCGAGGCGCTTCTCGCCGAGACCGGGCTCGACCCGGGCGAGATCGACGTCGTCATGTACTACGGCTCGATGTGGAAGGACTACGCCGTCTGGCAGGCGGCGCCCTGGATCGCGCACCGGATCGGCGCCTCGCGCGCGTACGCCGTCGAGTACGACAACGTCTCGTGCGGCACGCCGGTGGCGCTCCGCCTCGCGCGCGACATGCTGCTCGCCGAGGAGGAGCTGCGCACGGTGCTCGTCGTCGCCGCGTGCCGCGAGTCGTACCTCCTCGACTACGGCAACGAGCGCTCCCGCTTCATGTTCAACTTCGGCGACGGCGCCGTCGCGGGGCTGCTCGTCGCGGACGGCGACCGCAACGAGCTGCTCGGCTGCCACGGGATCACCGACGGCTCCTTCTCGCTCCAGGTCAAGGTGCCGGCCGGCGGCAGCGTCGACCCGAACGGCGGCTACCGCTTCCTCGACGTCGCCGACCCGGCCACGATGAAGGCCGGGCTCGACGAGGTCAGCCTGCAGAACTTCGTCGCGGCCGCCCGCGGCGCGCTCGCGCGGAGCGGCGCCACGCTCGCCGACGTCGGCTACCTCTGCGGCATCCACATGAAGCCGTCGATGCACCGGGCGCTCGTGCGCGAGCTCGGGCTCGACGAGAGCCGTGCCGCCTACCTCGACGACACCGGGCACATGAGCGGCGTCGATCCGCTGCTCGCGCTCGACCGGGCCGCCCGCGCCGGCGAGCTCTCGGACGGCGAGCTCGTGCTGCTGCTCGCCGCCGGTACGGGGTACACGTGGGCCGCGAGTGTCGTACGGTGGGGCGCATGACAGCTCTCACAGCAGGTACCGAGTTCGGCCCGTCCTCGTGGATCGAGGTCCCGCAGGAGCGGATCCAGGCCTTCGCGGACGCGACCGGCGACCAGCAGTGGATCCACGTCGACGCCGAGCGCGCCGCCGCCGGCCCGTTCGGCGGCACGATCGCCCACGGCTACCTGACGCTCTCGCTGATCCCGGCGATGACGTTCGAGGTGCTGCCGCGGCAGGAGGGCGGCATGGGCGTCAACTACGGCCTCAACCGCGTCCGCTTCCCGGCACCGGTGCCCTCCGGCTCGCGCGTGCGCGGCAGCTTCCGGGTCGAGGCGGTGGAGGAGGCCGACTGGGGCCACCAGGTGACGATGGCCGCGACGATCGAGCGCGAGGGCGGCGACAAGCCGGTCTGCGTCGCCGAGCTCGTCTTCCGCTACTACCGCTGAGGAGCCGGCGCGCAACGTGAGCCGGTGCGTCCTCGTGACCGGAGCCGCCCGCGGGATCGGCGCGGCGATCGCCGAGCGGCTCGCCGCCGACGGCTGGCAGGTGCACGCCGTCGACGTCGACGACGGCGACCTGACGACGCGCGAGGGGAACCGCGCGGTCGTCGACGCGGCGCTCGAGCGCTTCGACGGGCGGCTCGACGCGGTCGTCGCGAACGCCGGCTTCCAGCACGTCGCGCCGGTTCGCGACTTTCCCGGAGGAGCAGTGGGACCGCCTCGCAGGCGCTGCTCGTGACGAGCCCGTTCCTGCTCGCGAAGTACGCCTGGGACGCGCTCGCCGCCTCCGGCGACGGGCGCTTCCTCGCGGTCGCGTCGGTGCACGGCGTCGTCGCCTCGCCCTTCAAGGCCGGCTACGTCGCCGCGAAGCACGGTGTGCTCGGGCTCGTGAAGGTGCTCGCGCTCGAGGGCGCGGACGTCGGCATCTCCGCGTCGGCGCTCTGCCCCGCCTACGTGCGCACGGATCTCGTCGAGCGCCAGCTGGAGGAGCGCTCGCTCGACGATCTCCTCGCGCCGCAGGCGGTGAAGCGGCTGCTCGAGCCCGCCGAGGTGGCGGGTGCCGCGGCCTGGCTGCTCGGGCCGGACGGCCGCTCGGTCACGGGCGCGCCGCTCGTGCTCGATCTCGGCTGGACAGCGCACTAGCGCGCCGATCTCGGATCCAAGAGGCAGGACCCGGCGAGACCGAACAGCGGCCTTGCGCGGCGCTCTTCCGCTAATCTAGGATCCGAAACCCGCAGAAATACCCAAGGAGCTGACATGGAACACGACTTTCGGATCCAGAACGAGGCCGACCAGATCGCGGCTCGGTGGAACTCGGATCCACGTTGGCACGGCATCGAGCGCACGTACGCCGCCGAGGACGTCGCGCGCCTGCGCGGCTCGATCGTCCCCGAGCACACCGTCGCCCGGGCCGGAGCCGAGCGGCTGTGGGAGCTCCTGCAGCGCGACGAGCCGGTGCGCGCGCTCGGCGCGATGACCGGCGGCCAGGCCGTCCAGATGGTCAAGGCCGGGTCTCGACGCGATCTATCTCTCGGGCTGGCAGGTCGCCGCCGACGCGAACCTGTCCGCGCAGACGTACCCGGACCAGAGCCTCTATCCGGCGAACAGCGCACCGGCGCTCGTGAAGCGGATCAACAACGCGCTCCTGCGGGCCGACCAGATCGACTGGTCGGAAGGGCGCAACGGCACGCACTGGCTCGCGCCGATCCTCGCCGACGCCGAGGCCGGCTTCGGTGGGCCGCTCAACGCGTACGAGCTGATGCGCTCGATGATCGAGGCGGGCGCTGCGGGCGTCCACTACGAGGACCAGCTCGCGGCGGAGAAGAAGTGCGGCCACCTCGGCGGCAAGGTGCTCGTGCCGACGCAGCAGTTCGTGCGCGACGCTGAACGCGGCGCGGCTCGCCGCCGACGTGCTCGACGTGCCGACCGTGCTCGTCGCGCGCACGGACGCGCTCGCCGCGACGCTCCTGACGAGCGACATCGACGAGTACGACCGCGACTTCGTCACGGGGGAGCGGACGTCGGAGGGCTTCTACCGTCGTCCGCGACGGCATCGACGCCGCGATCTCGCGGGCGCTCGCCTACGCGCCGTACGCCGACCTGCTCTGGTGCGAGACCTCGACGCCGGACCTCGGCGAGGCGCGTGCGTTCGCGGACGCCGTCCACGAGCGCTTCCCCGGCAAGCCGCTCGCGTACAACTGCTCGCCGTCGTTCAACTGGCGGCGGGCGCTCGACGACGAGCAGATCGCGACCTTCCAGGACGAGCTCTACGGCATGGGCTACCGGTTCCAGTTCATCACGCTCGCCGGCTTCCACGCCCTCAACGCGAGCATGTTCGAGCTCGCCCACGGGTATGCGAGCGACGAGATGACGGCCTACGTCGAGCTGCAGCAGCGCGAGTTCGCCATGGAGGAGCTCGGCTACACGGCCACGCGGCACCAGCGCGAGGTCGGCGCCGGCTACTTCGACCTCGTCTCGACCGCGGTCTCGCCGGACAGCTCCACGCTCGCCCTCAAGGGCTCGACCGAGGAGGCGCAGTTCGAGGAGGTCGACCTTCCAGAAGGAGCCCGCATGAGCGCCCTGGCCGAGGTGCAGGTGACGGCTCCCGCCGACGGAGAGATCCTGACGCGGGAGGCGCTCGACTTCGTCGCGCTCCTGCAGCGCGAGCTGAACCCGACGCGGCTCGAGCTGCTCGAGCGGCGGCGGGAGCGGCAGGCCGAGCTCGACGCGGGCGCGCTGCCGGGCTTCCTGCCGGAGACGAAGGGGATCCGCGCCGGCGACTGGCGGGTGGCGCCGGCGCCGGCCGACCTCCAGGACCGCCGCTGCGAGATCACCGGCCCGGTCGAGCGGAAGATGATGATCAACGCGCTCAACTCGGGCGCGCGCGTCTTCATGGCCGACTACGAGGACGCGAACTCGCCGACGTGGCAGAACGTGGTGGACGGTCAGCGGAACGTCTCCGACGCGATCCGGCGCACGATCTCGTTCGACACGCCGGAGAAGAGCTACCGGCTGAACGACGAGGTCGCGACGCTCATGATCCGCCCGCGCGGCTGGCACCTCACCGAGCGGCACGTGCTCGTCGACGGCGAGCCGATCTCGGCGTCGCTCTTCGACTTCGGGCTGCACATGTTCCGCAACGCGCGCGAGCAGCTCGACCGCGGCAGCGGGCCGTACTTCTACCTGCCGAAGCTCGAGTCGCACCGCGAGGCGCGGCTCTGGGCGGCGGCGTTCACGCTCGCCGAGGAGGAGCTCGGGCTCCCGTCCGGGTCGATCCGCTGCACGGTGCTGATCGAGACGATCCTCGCCGCGTTCGAGATGGAGGAGATCCTGCACGAGCTGCGCGACTGGGGCTGCTCCCTGAACGCCGGCCGCTGGGACTACATCTTCAGCGTGATCAAGAAGTTCCGCTCGCGCGAGGACTGGGTGCTCCCCGACCGGGCGCAGGTGACGATGGGCGTGCCGTTCATGCACGCCTACACGGAGCTGCTCGTCCGCTCCTGCCACCGGCGCGGCGCGCACGCGATCGGCGGCATGGCGGCGTTCATCCCGTCGCGCAAGGACGCGGCCGTGAACGACCTCGCGCTCGAGAAGGTGCGCGAGGACAAGGAGCGCGAGTCGGCCGCCGGCTTCGACGGCACCTGGGTCGCGCACCCGGATCTCGTCCCGGTCGCGACCGCGATCTTCGACCGGGTGCTCGGCGACCGGCCGAACCAGGTCGACCGGCTGCGCGAGGACGTCGTCCCCGACGAGGCCGCGCTCCTGTCCATCCCGGACACGCCCGGCGAGATCACCGACCAGGGGCTGCTCACGAACGTCTCCGTCGGCACGCGCTACCTCGACGCGTGGCTGCAGGGAGTCGGCGCGGCGGCGATCGACAACCTGATGGAGGACGCCGCGACGGCCGAGATCTCCCGCTCGCAGGTCTGGCAGTGGGTGCGCGCGGGGCGCTTCGACGAGGCGCGCGTGCGGCACGAGATCGAGCTCGTGGAGGCCGGCGACGAGGCGAAGGCGCTGTTCGCCGAGCTCGCGCTCGCGCCCGGAGCTCGTCGAGTTCCTCACGATTCCCGCGTACACTCACCTGGAGTGACGCTCGACAGCACGAAGGCAGACGACATCGCGCTGGTGATCGAGGAGGCGATCGTCTCCGGCGAGTTGGAGCCGGGGACGGTGCTCCGCCAGGAACAGCTCTCCGAGCAGTTCGAGGTCTCGCGCACCCCCGTCCGGGAGGCGCTGCGCCGCCTCGCCGCGCTCGGGCTCGTCTCGTTCGTGCCGAACCGCGGCGTCCGCGTCCGGACGATCTCGCGCGAGGAGCTGCACGAGGCGTTCATGGTGCGCGCCGAGCTCGAGGGCCTCGCCACCGAGGTGGCGGCGACGAAGATCAGCGACGACGATCTCGCCGAGCTCGACGCGTGCGAGAAGCGGTTCGCGCAGATCTCGCAGGAGCTGCGGGCGCGCGAGCCGGGCGAGGGGCGGCGCTCGATCATGGGCGACTGGGTGCGTGCGAACCACGCGTTCCACGACGTGATCTACCGCGTCGCCGACCTGCCGCTCGTCGAGCAGCTCGCGAAGAGCGCGCGCCGGTCGTTCTCCGGGCCTGCCGTGTGGGCGCCCGGCGACCACTCGATCGACGGGCTGTACGTGAAGAACGCGGAGCAGCACCGCGCGATCAAGCAGGCGCTGATGGCGCGCAGCGCCGCCGGTGCGCGGGCGCTCGCCCGGGAGCACGTCCTCTCCTCGTTCGTCCTGCTCGAGACGATCCTCGAGCAGGTCGGCGCCCAGCCGCGCGACTGGCAGCGCAGCCGCGCGACCGGCCGCAGCTGAGCCTCCGGGCGCGGCCGAATAATCGGGCGCCGCGCGGCGTTCTTCTCTGCGTATGCGCAGCAGGGCAGCAGCCGGGGCGGGCCTCGCCACGCTCACCGCCGTCACGTGGGGCGGCCAGTTCGTCGTCGGGAAGGCGGCGCTCGACCGGGTCGACGCGTTCCCGCTGACGGCCATCCGCTACGCGCTCGCCGGCGCGCTCCTGCTCGCGATCCTCGCCGCCGTCGAGGGGCGCGACGCGCTGCGGCTCGCCGGCCGCGGCCGCGAGCTCTTCTGGCTCGGCACGCTCGGCTTCGCCGGCTTCAACCTGCTCACCTACACCGGGCTCGCCCACGCGCGGCCGCAGAGCGCGTCGCTGATCGTCGCGCTCGGCCCGCTCCTCACCGCGCTCGTCCTCTGGCGGCGCACCGGCGCCCGGCCGCCGGCGGCGACGTTCGTCCTGCTCGCGCTCGCGCTCACCGGCGTCGGGCTCGTGCTCAGCGACGGCCACCCGGAGCGGATCGTGAGCGGCGCGGCCGGCTGGCCGGACGGGCTCGTGCTGCGTGGGCGTCTTCAGCTTCGTCCTCTACGGGCTCGGCGCGGCCGGGATGCCCGAGCTCTCGCCGCTCCGCTACACGGCGCTGACCGCCGCGCTCGGCTGGATCAGCATCGCCGCCGCGACCGCCGTCGCCCTCGGCGCGGGCCTCGTGCCCACCCCGTCCGGCCGCGACCTCGCGAGCGTGACGCCGGAGCTCCTCTACCTCGCGATCCCCGGCGCGGTCGTCGCGGTGCTGGCGTGGAACGCGGCGATCGGGCTCCTCGGCGCCCAGAACGCCGTCCTGTTCGGGAACCTGATCCCCGTGACGACGTTCGCGATCGAGATCGCGCGCGGCTACCGGCCCGGTATGGCCGAGGCCGCCGGCGCGCTGCTCACGATCGCGGCGCTCGTCGCGAACAGCCTCCGCGGCCGGGGCAGGGCCGCTGCCCGCGTGGAGACGATCGAGGTCGAGCCGGCGGCCGAAGCGGCCTGAGCGCCGCCTAGCCGCAGCGGACGGTGCCGCTCGTGCGCAGGCCCGAGCCGGCGACCGTGACCGCGAGCGGGCCGCGGTCGCACGGCCCGAGCAGCCGCCCGCTCGCCGCGCCGCTCACCGCGTAGTTGCCCGAGAGCGACTCGTATGCGAGCGCCGGGCCCGCGGTAGACGACCGCGCCGGAGGCGTCCCGCTCGACCGCGCGCAGGCGGAGCGGCGGCACGTGGCAGCGGCTCCCGGCGAAGCGGAGGCGGAGCACCGGCCCCGGCCCGACCGCGAGGTGCAGGTCGGCCGCCGGGCAGTGCGGCAGGAACGCCGTCGAGGAGGGGACGAGCCGCACGTCCTCGGGCACCGGCGCCGGCGACCGCGACGGCTTCGCGGCGGCGACCGTCGTGGCCGCGGGCGCGGCCCGTGCGAGGCGCCGTGCAGGCCCGTCCACGCGATCACGGCCACGAGCCCCGCCGCGGCGAGCACGAGGAGCCGGTCGAGCCGGTTTGGCATACTCCTACGCATAGTCGCTGCCTGACCTCACCGGATTCCTTCTACCCGAGCTGACGGTCGGTTGCGCATGCCTCGCTAGGATCGCCGCCTGATGGAGATGGACTCTCTCTACCGGCCGCAGGGCGTCGAGGAGCGCTGGCAGCGCACCTGGGAGGAGGAGCGCCTCTTCCGCGCCGACCCGGCCTCGGCGAAGCCGAGCTACGTGATCGCGGTGCCGCCGCCGAACGTGACCGGCGCGCTGCACATGGGGCACGCCCTGAACGGGTCGATCCAGGACGTGCTGACGCGCTGGCACCGGATGCGCGGCTTCGAGGCGCTCTGGCAGCCCGGCTTCGACCACGCCGGCATCGCGACGCAGGCCGTGGTCGAGAAGGAGCTGCGCAAGGAGGGGACGACGCGCCAGGAGATCGGCCGCGAGGCGTTCCTCGAGCGCGTCTGGGAGTGGCTGCACACGACCGGCGGCACGATCATGGGCCAGTTCCGGCGGCTCGGCCTCTCGCTCGACTACGAGCGCGAGCGCTTCACGATGGACGACGACTACGTCCGCGCGGTCATGCGCTTCTTCGTGCACCTGTACGGGCGCGGCTGGCTCTACCGCGACAACCGGATCATCAACTGGTGCAGCGACTGCCGCACCTCGATCTCCGACCTCGAGGTGGAGCACCTCGACGTCGACGACGCGCTCACGTACGCGCGCTACCCGCTCGCGGACGGCGACGGCCACGTGACGGTCGCGACCGTGCGGCCCGCGACGATCCTCGCCGACGTCGCGGTGGCGGTGCACCCCGACGACGAGCGCTACCGCGACCTGATCGGCCGCGAGGTGATCGTGCCGGTCGTCGGGCGCCGCGTGCCGGTGATCGCCGACGAGCGCGTCGACCCCGCGTTCGGGACGGGCGCGCTCGAAGATCACGCCCGGCCACGACCCGACGGACTTCGAGATCGGCCGCGACCACGGCCTGCCCGAGCTGACCGTGATCGGCCTCGACGGCCGGATGACCGGCGAGATCCCGGAGAAGATCGCCGGCCTCGTCGAGGAGGAGGCCTCCGACTACGTCGTCGAGTGGCTCCGCCAGGAGGGCCTGCTCGAGAAGCGGGAGAGCTACCGGCACGCGGTCGGCCACTGCGAGCGCTCCGGCACGCGGATCCAGCCGCTCGTCTCGCTCCAGTGGTGGTGCGCGATGGAGGATCTCGCGCGCCCGGCGATCGAGGCGATCGAGTCCGGCCGCGTCACGTTCCACCCGCCGGTGCACAACCGCGTCGCGCTCGACTGGCTCAAGGCGATCCGGCCGTGGAACGTGTCGCGGCAGCTCTGGTGGGGCCACCAGCTGCCGATCTGGTACTGCGCCGACGGGCACGTGACGTGCGCCGAGACCGAGCCGGCCGCGTGCGCCGAGTGCGGCTCCGGCGAGCTCGAGCGCGACCCCGACGTGCTCGACACGTGGTTCTCGTCGGCGCTCTGGCCGTTCGCGACGCTCGGCTGGCCCGACGAGACGCCCTCGCTCGAGGCGTTCTACCCGGGCGACGTCAACTCGACGGCGCGCGAGATCATCTTCCTCTGGGTGAACCGGATGCTGATGGCCGGGATCGAGCTGCTCGGCGACATCCCGTTCCACGACGTGATCATCCACTCGACGATCCTCGCCGCCGACGGGCGGCGCATGTCCAAGTCGCTCGGCACCGGCATCGACCCGGTCGAGCTGATCGACGAGCACGGCGCCGACGCGACCCGCTACGGGCTGCTGAAGATGTCGTCCGGCCAGGACGTGCGCTTCTCGACGCAGCCGATCGAGGAGGGGCGCCGGCTCGCGAACAAGCTCTGGAACGTGTCGCGTCTCCTGCTCACGCAGGCGGCGGGCGTGACGCCGGAGCTGCGGCCGCGCGACCTCGAGGAGCGCTGGATCGTCGCGCGCATCGACGCCACGCGCGCCGAGCTGGAGGCCGACTTCGCCGCCTTCGACTTCTCCCACGCGGTCGAGCGGGCCTACCACCTCACCTTCGACGACTTCTGCGACTGGTACGCGGAGGCGATCAAGCCGCGGCTCTACGCCGGCGACGAGGACGCGAAGGCGACGGCGCTCGCCGCGCTCGAGCGGCTGCTCGCGCTGCTGCATCCCGTCATGCCGCACGTGACCGAGGAGATCTGGTCGCACCTGCCGGCGCGGGAGACGCGCCTCGTGGTGGCCGCGTGGCCGGAGCCGGACGGGCGCTTCGCCGCCGAGGCGGGCGCGCTCGTGCGCGTCCAGGAGGCGGCCGAGCGGTTCCGGCGCAGCGGCGTCCCGACGCCGCTCGAGGGCGAGGAGAAGCGGATCTTCGACGCGGTCGTCAAGCCGGAGCGCGTGAAGACCGACGGGAACGTCGAGGCGGAGCGTGAGCGCCTGCGCGGCGAGATCGCGCGCGCCGAGAAGATGCTGGCCAACGAGCGCTTCGTCGCGAACGCGCCGCCCGAGGTGGTCGGAGCGGAGCGCGAGAAGCTGGAGCGCTACCGCCGTGAGCTCGCCGCGCTCGGCGACTGACTGGATCGCGGGCCTCAGCCCGTGGCCGGCCGACGGCTTCGGGACGGAGCGGATGCGCGCGCTCCTCGCGGAGCTCGGCGAGCCGCAGCGCCGGTTCCCGGCCGTCCACGTCGTCGGCACGAACGGCAAGTCGACGACGACCCGGCTGACCGAGACGCTCCTGCTCGACGCGGGGCTCTCGGTCGGCGCGTACCTCTCGCCGCACATCCGCGACTGGGGCGAGCGGATCCGGGTCGACGGCGCCGAGGCCGACTTCGAGCGCGCGGTCGCCGCGGTGCGGCCCGCGGCCGAGGCGCTCGGCGCGACGCAGTTCGAGGCGCTGACCGCGGCCGCGCTCCAGGCGTTCGCCGGACGCCGGCGTCGACGCCGCCGTGGTCGAGGCCGGGCTCGGCGGCCGCCACGACGCGACGAACGTCCTCTCCAGCCGCGTCGTCGTCCTGACGAACGTCGCGCTCGAGCACATGGACGTGCTCGGCTCGACGCGCGAGGCGATCGCCGCCGAGAAGCTCGCGGTCGTCCGGCCCGGCTGCGTCGTCGTCCTCGGCGAGCCCGAGTGGGAGGAGCTCGCGCGCGAGAACGGGGCGGCGCGGGTCGAGGTCGCGGGATCAGAGCAACCTCGCGCTCGCGGTCGCCGCCGCCGAGGCGTTCCTCGGCCGCGCGGTCGACCCGCACGCAGCCGACGCCGTGACGCTGCCCGGCCGGCTCGAGCGGCGCGGCGAGCATCCGCTCGAGATCTGGGACGGCGCCCACAACCTCGCGGGGCTCGCCTACCTCCTGCCGCGGGTGCCCACGCGCTCGTACGTCCTCGTCTGCTCGATCCTCGCCGACAAGCGGCCCGAGCGGATGCTGGAGGCGCTCTCGGCGCTCGGCGACACGCTCGTCGCGACCGAGTCGTCGAACGCGCGCTCGCTCGCCGCAGGGGAACTCGCCCTCCGCGCCGAACCGTATTTCAGTCGTGTCGAGCCCGTCCCGCACCCGCAGGACGGCGCGCGCGCGTGCGCTCGAGCTCGCGGGCGACGACGGCGCCGTTCTCGTCACCGGTTCGCTCTATCTCCTTGCCGACCTCAGCGCCGGCGGCTACAACCCCTGAGATGCGCGAGAAGCTGCCGATCTTCGCCCTCGCCGCCGCCGTCCTCGTGGTCGTCGTCGGCGGCGCCTTCGCGGCCGGGTACCTGATAGGCAGGATGCTGTTGTGATCGCGTCCACGTTCTCCGGCGTCCACGACTTCTTCAACTCCGGCACGTGGCTCGTGATCCGGAACCTGCTGCTGTTCTTCGCCGTCGTCTTCTGGGCCGCGCTCGGCTACTGGGTCTACAAGGACGCGCGCCGGCGGGTCAGCGACCCGTGGCTCGTCGCGGTCGGGACGCTGCTCGGGCTGATGCCGCCGTACGTCGGGCCGTTCATCTACATGCTCTTCCGGCCGCCGGAGTACCTCGAGGACGTGCGCGAGCGCGAGCTCGAGATCCGCGCGATCGAGGAGCGGCTGGCGCAGGCGGCGCTGCGCTGCCCCGTGTGCCGGTCGGCGGTCGACGCGACCTTCCTCGTCTGCCCGGTCTGTACGACGCGGCTGAAGCAGGCGTGCCGGAAGTGCAACGCGCCGCTCGAGGCGCTCTGGCAGGTGTGTCCGCACTGCGAGACGCCGATCGAGCCGGCCGCGCTCGCGACGATGCCCGCGGCCGCGCCTCCGCGGCGTGCCGCGCGGCGCACCGAGTAGGGCGCACGTTCGCGGTGCGAGCCGGGCCGGGAGGCGACTATAGTGCGCCCCCGTGGCCGTCGAGCAGAGCCTCATCCTGATCAAGCCCGACGCCGTCAGGCGCCGGCTCGCAGCCGAGATCCTCGGCCGCATCGAGGCGCGCGGCTTCACGATCCGGGCCGGCAAGCTCCTGACCGCGAGCCGCGAGCTCGGCGAGACGCACTACGCCGAGCACCGCGAGAAGCCGTTCTTCGGCGAGCTCGTCGCGTTCATCACCGGCGGCCCGACCTGGGCGCTCGTGGTCGAGGGCGAGGGCGCGATCGCGACCATGCGCAAGACGATCGGCGCGACGAACCCGGCCGAGGCGGCGCCGGGGACGATTCGCGGCGACCTCGCGATGTCGATGCCGGACAACCTCGTCCACGGCTCCGACTCGCCGGAGTCCGCGGCGCGCGAGATCGCGCTCTGGTTCTCCGCCGATGAGCTCGCCTGACGTCTCGGCGAACGTCGCCGCCTGGACGACGGCGAACGCGGAGTACACTCGACGGCGCGGCTGCGCGGCAGTGGGCGCGCGAGGAGATCGTCTGGGGCATGTTCGGCGTCCCGGAGTCGGAGATCGGCTGCATCGGCGACGTCGACGGGCCTCGACGTCGTCGAGCTCGGCTGCGGCACGGCGTACGTCTCCGCCTGGCTCGCGCGGCGCGGCGCGCGGGTCGTCGGCGTCGATCCGACGCCGGCCCAGCTCGAGACCGCGCGGCGGCGGATGCAGCGCGAGACCGGGATCGAGTTCCCGCTCGTCGAGGCGCCCGGCGAGTCCGTGCCGCTCCCGGACGCGTCGTTCGACCTCGCGGTCTCCGAGTACGGCGCGTCGACCTGGGCCGACCCGTTCGACTGGATTCCCGGAGGCGGCGCGGCTGCTCCGGCCGGGCGGTCGGCTCGTCTTCATGACGAACTCGAACATCGCTGATGACTCTGCTCCCCGCATGTCGGGCCGCTGGGCACGACGACTCCAGCGGCCGCTGTTCGACATCTACCGCACGGCTGGCCGGACGAGGTCGGCGTCGAGTTCCACCTGCCGCACGGCGACTGGATCGCGCTGCTCCGGCGGCACCGGCTTCGAGATCGAGGCGCTGCACGAGCTGCAGGCGCCGGCGGATGCGCGTCGAGCCCGTCTACTACGACTACGTGACGCGTCGAATGGGCGCGGCAATGGCCGGCCGAGGAGATCTGGGTGGCGCGGAAGGCGTGAGCGGGGCGTCGGTTCCGCCGCTCCTGCTCGCCTCGACCTCGCCGCAGCGGCGCGCGATCCTCGAGCAGCTCGGGATCCCGTTCGAGGTCGTCGCGCCCGACTACGTCGAGCACGACCCGCCGGACGCCGACCCGGTGGCGCTCGTCCGCGAGCATGCGCGCGGCAAGGCGCGCTCGGTCGCCGCGGAGGCGGACGGGCGGCCCGTGCTCGGCGTCGACACGACGGTGGTCTGCGCGGGCCGCGTGTACGCGAAGCCGGCCGACGCGGCCGAGGCGGGGCGGATGCTCGCGGCGTTCGCGGGCCGGACGCACGTCGTCGTCTCGGGGCTCTGCCTGCGCACCCCGGCGTGGGAGGTGGTCGAGACCGAGGAGACGCGCGTCTCGTTCCGGGCGCTGACGCCGCGCGACATCGAGGCGTACGTCGCGCACGGCGGAGTGGGAGGGCCGGGCGGGCGGCTACGCGATCCAGGGCCGCGGCGCCGCCCTCGTCGAGCGGGTCGAGGGCGACTACCTGAACGTCGTCGGCCTCCCGGCCGCCCTGCTCGTGCGCGTCCTGGCCGAGCGCTTCCCCGGCGCCTACGGCTTCGGCTGACCGGCGTCCCGCTTCCGCCGTGCACCTGTCCCGCGCCGGACATGGCCCGGGGTCAGACCCCGAGACATGTCCGTTCGGGAGAGGAAGCTCGGAGTCTGCGCTCCGGGTGGGACGGGCTTCCCGAGGCCGAGCCCAGCTTCGACGAACTCCGCGTAGGCGCGCCTCGCTCGTTTCGGTTCCGGGGCGAGCTGGCTCGGCGCCCAGCAGGGATCGTGGAACGGCCGCGGCCGCTCCAGTCCGACGTGGGCGCGATAGCTGCTCCACCGCCACGCTGCCGCCCTCGCGGCCGCGCCCGCACGCACCGGATTCAGGTCGACGTAGCGCGCCAACTCGAGCCCGTATCCGTTGTCCTCCACGAGTTCGGCGTGGAAGCGGCCCTGGAAAAGGTGGCCGGCATACCCGTGCCGGACGTTGAACGCCTGCGCGTAGCGCCCGCTCAGGAGCTGCATGCCGCGGGACAGCGTGCCCTCCGGCGTCTCGAGCACGAGATGGACATGGTTCGTCATGAGGCAGTACGCGAGCACGCGCCAGCGGCCGGCTCGGCAGGCGGCGGCGAGCAGCCAGAGGTAGCGATCCCGGTCGAAGTCGTCCGCGAAGATCGACTGCCGCCGGTTGCCGCGACAGATCACGTGCCGGATCCCGCCCGACTGGTCACGGAGGGGCCGCGCCACCGTCTCACCGTAGGAGTCAAACCGTCACCGATCTGTGCCAAGAGAGCAACGCCCGGGGAACCGACGGATCCCCCGGGCGAGAATCGGGGTGCCCAGATTCGAACTGGGGACCTCTCCGACCCGAACGGAGCGCGCTACCAGGCTGCGCCACACCCCGACGTGCGGCCCATAGGGTAGCGTGGCCGCGCCATGCCCGACCGGATACGCGTCGCCTGCGTCCAGCTCACGACGCGCCAGGACAAGGCCGCGAACCTCGAGCGCGCCGAGGCGCTCGTCGCCCGCGCCGCCTCGGCCGGCGCCGACCTCGTCGTGCTTCCCGAGAAGTGGAACCTGATCGGCTCCGCGGACGACTACCGCGCCGCCGCCGAGCCGCTCGAGGGCGGCGAGTCCGTCGAGGCGATGTCCCGCTGGGCGCGCACGTTCGGGATCACGCTCGTCGGCGGCTCGATCACCGAGCGCCGCGAGGGACACGACCGGCTCTCGAACACGTCCTGCCTGCTCGACCCGGAAGGCGCGCTCGTCGCCGTCTACCGGAAGATCCACCTCTTCGACGTCGAGGTCGGCGGCCACGTCTACCGCGAGTCGGAGGCGGAGGAGCCGGGAGACGAGCCGGTCGTCGCGCACGCCGAGGGCTGGGGGATCGGGCTCACCGTCTGCTACGACGTCCGCTTCCCCGAGCTGTACCGGATCCTCGCGCTCGAGGGCGCCGAGCTCGCGACCGTGCCCGCCGCACTTCACGACGCCGACCGGCCGCGACCACTGGCACGTGCTCCTGCGCGCCCGCGCGATCGAGAACCAGTACTACGTCGCCGCCGCCGGCCAGGTCGGCGAGACGATCGCCGGCAAGCCCGCGTACGGCCGCTCGCTGATCGTCGACCCGTGGGGCACCGTGCTCGCGCAGGCGCCCGACGAGGAGACGGTGATCGTCGCCGAGGTCGACCGGGCACGCCTCCGCGACATCCGCGCGAAGCTCCCCTCGCTCGCGAACCGGCAGCCCGCCGCGTACCGGTGGCCGGCGCGCGCCTGACGACGGCGCGCGTGACGCCCCGCGCCGTCCTCTTCGACGTCGACTTCACGCTCGCCCGGCCGGGCCCGGAGCTCGGCCCGGAGGGCTACGTCCGCGCCGGCGCCCGCCACGGCCTCACGCTCGACGCCTCCCGCTACGACGAGGCGCGCGACGCCGCGTTCGTCGAGCTGAAGCGCCACCCCGAGCTCGAGCACGACGAGGAGATCTGGTACGCGTTCACCGAGCGGATCGTCCTCGGCATGGGCGGCACGCGCCCCGGCGCGTACGCGTGCGCGGTCGAGATCACCCGCGGCTGGGAGCGCCACGAGAACTTCGAGCTGTACGAGGACACGATCCCCGTCCTCGACGAGCTGCGCCGCGCCGGCCTGCGGATCGGCCTCGTCTCCAACTCCGCCCGCGACGTGCACGCGTTCGCGCACCACCACGCGCTCGCGATCGACGCCGGCATCAGCTCGTTCCATCACGGCCGGACGAAGCCGCACGCGTCGATCTTCCGCGCCGTCCTCGACCTGATCGAGGTGGAGCCGGCCGACGCGGTGATGGTCGGGGACACGATCGCCGACGACGTCGAGGGCGCCCTCGCGCTCGGGATGCGCGCGATCCTGCTCGACCGGGCCGGCTCCCATCGCGGCTTCGAGCCGCGGCTCGACGACCTGTACGGGCTGCCGTCGGTCTCGGGATCCGCCGCTGACGATGTTTAGGCTCGGCCGCGCCGCGGTAGAGCCTGTACATGCGGATCGCCGGACTTGTTGCGATTGTGGCCGCGCTCGCGGTCGTCGCGGCCGGCTGCGGCGGCGGCTCGAACGGCGGCGCGGCGACCACGGTGGCCGCCACCGGGGCCGCGTCGGCGTGCCCGAAGACCGTCTCGATCGGGATGATGGCGCCGATCACCGGCCCGGCCTCCTCCATCGGCGACGACCAGCTGCACTGGGCGCAGTTCTTCGTCTCGCAATGGAACGCCGACCCGATGAACTCCCCGAAGCTCAGGCTCGTCCAGGGTGACACCCAGCTCGATCCGTCGAAGGGCTCGACGGTGGCTCAGCAGCTCGCGTCGAACGGGTCGATCGTGGGCCTGATCGGGCCCGCGAGCTCGTCCGTCGTCGAGGCTGTGGCCCCGATCCTGAAGAAGGCGGGCCTCGTCTTCATCTCCGGCTCGGCCACCCGTGTGTCGCTCACCGCGGGGGCCAACAAGGGCTACTTCTTCCGCGACGTGCCCAACGACTCCGTCCAGGGGCCGACGACGATCGCGTACATGACGTCGAAGCTCGGCGTGAAGTCGGGCGACACGGTGATGATCGTGGACGACCAGGAGTCGTACTCCACGGGTCTCGCCGACCTCGTCGAGAAGGGTCTCAAGGCGAAGGGCGTCACCGTCGACCGCGAGTCGGTCAGCCAGAAGGCGACCGATTTCTCCGCGCTCGTGGCGAAGGTGACCGCCTCGACGAAGGTCGTCTACCTGCCCTTCCAGCTCGCCTCGCAGGCCCAGCTCTTCGCCCAGCAGCTGAACGCGCAGGGCAAGTCGGCCGTCGTGTTCGGCTCCGACGGCACGTTCGACTCGTCGAAGTTCACCGTCCCGGGGAGCTACATCTCGTTCTTCGCCCCCGACGTGACCACCCTCGCCGCCGCGAAGAAGACGGTGGCCGCCTTCCACAAGCAGTACCCGGGTGCCACGAGCCCGTTCGGAGCGCCGAACTACGTCGGCGCGCGCATCCTCGCCGGGGCGATCAGCCGGGCCTGCAAGAACGGCGACGCCACACGGGCCACCGTACGGAAGCAGGTCGCGCAGACGAACCTCGCGAGCACGCTCCTCGGGCAGCCGATCTCGTTCACGCCGAACGGCGACGTCGCCGGCGCGGCCTTCCACATCTTCAAGATCGAGAGCGGCGGCACGTACGTGACCGTCCGGTAGCCCAGCGCCCGGCGGCCGGGACACGCCGACGTACACTTGACTCATGTCCGCGTGGGTGGCCTGGGCGGCCGCGGCCGTCCTGCTGGCCGTCGGCGAGATCTTCACGCCCGGCCTGTTCTTCCTGGGCCCGGTCGCGCTCGCCGCGGTCGCCGCCGCCGTGGCCGCGGTCGCCGGCGGCGCGGTGTGGCTGCAGGCGCTCGTCTTCGTCCTCGGCTCGTTCGCCTCGCTCGGGCTCCTGCGCCCGATCGCCCGGGCGCACCTGTCGATGCCGCGCGCGATCCGCACCGGCGCCGCGGCGCTCGAGGGCGCCTCCGCGGTCGTCCTCGCGCGCGTCGACGACCAGGGCGGCCGGATCCGCCTCGCCGGCGAGGAGTGGACGGCCCGCTCGTACGTGCCGGACGAGGTGTTCGAGCCCGGGGCGCAGGTCGAGGTCGCGCGGATCGAGGGCGCCACGGCGCTCGTGTACCGATGACTCTTCATCCGACGAGAGGGAGCTGAACCGAATGGCCGCCTTGATCGTGATCGCCGTCGTCGCCGTGATCGTGCTCGCCGTGCTCTGGCGCACCGTGCGGATCGTCCCGCAGGCGCGCGCCGGCGTCGTCGAGCGGCTCGGCCGCTACTCGCGCACGCTCTCGCCGGGGCTCGCGCTCGTCGTCCCGTTCGTCGACCGCGTGCGGCCGCTGCTCGACCTGCGCGAGCAGGTCGTCTCGTTCCCGCCGCAGCCGGTGATCACCGAGGACAACCTCGTCGTCAACATCGACTCGGTCATCTACTTCCAGGTCACCGACGCGAAGGCGGCGACCTACGAGATCGCGAACTACATCCAGGCGATCGAGCAGCTGACCGTGACGACGCTCCGCAACGTGATCGGCGGCATGGCGCTCGAGAAGACGCTCACCTCGCGCGACGAGATCAACGGCCAGCTGCGCGGCGTCCTCGACGAGGCGACCGGCAAGTGGGGCATCCGCGTCAACCGCGTCGAGCTGAAGGCGATCGACCCGCCCGCCTCGATCCAGGACTCGATGGAGAAGCAGATGCGCGCCGACCGCGAGAAGCGCGCCACGATCCTCCAGGCGGAGGGGCAGAAGCAGTCGCAGATCCTCACCGCCGAGGGCGAGAAGCAGGCCGCGATCCTGCGCGCCGAGGGCGAGCGCGCAGTCGACGATCCTGCAGGCCGAGGGCCAGGCGAAGGCGATCGACACCGTCTTCCAGGCGATCCACGACGGCAACCCCGACCCGCAGCTCCTCGCCTACCAGTACCTCCAGATGCTGCCGCAGATCGCGCAGGGCGACGTCGAACAAGGTCTGGATCATCCCGAGCGAGTTCCAGCAGGCGGTCGGCCGGATCGGCGGCGCCGTCGCCGACGGCGACCGGCGGCCGTCGACGAACGGGCCCGCGCCGAGGCGGCGAAGCCGAAGCCCTAGCGCGCCTAGCACCGCTTCGCGCGGCACGCACGCAGCGCCGTCACCCGCGGCGCTGCGCCGGCCCGCCGGGAAACGTCGAGCCGGACGAGGAGCGACGCCGCGTCGTCGGCGTAGCTCGCCTCGCGCAGGCGGAAGTCGGGGTTCGCGCGGTGTACGAGCCAGTAGTCGCCGGCGGCGAGCACCGTCAGGTCGAGCGTACTGGCCCTCGTAGAAGGCCGCGTACCGGTCCGTGTAGCCGGCCGACGAGGCCCTCCTCCACGCTCCGCGCGCGCGGGTCGTGCTGCCGGCAGTCCGCCGGGAAGCGCGGCGGACCGCGGTGCACGCCCGGCGACGACGCCGAAGCGGTCGGAGAGGCAGAAGCCCACCTTGCGGTCGCGGACGACGAGGGCGAGGTCGCCCGCGTGCCGCAGCTCGTAGCGGTCGAACGCCGAGGAGGTGCCAGTGGAAGTGCGGCTTAGCGACGACGAAGCGGCAGCCGGCCCGCGTCCGCGACGACGCGGGGCGGACCGCCCGCGACCTGGAGGAGCTGGGCGGCGGTCATGACGCGGGAGGCGGAGGGCCGGCTCGCGCCGGATCCTGAGGGCTCCCGGCCCGCGGTTGTCGACGAAGGAGGTGAAGCCGAGCAGCCAGCGGCCGCGCCGGTGCAGCACCTCGAGCCCGCTCGGCGGTCGCTGCACGAGGTTCGGGTAGAGCACGCGGCTCGTTCGGGACGTTCGCCCAGTCGAGCGGGACACCCGACGCCGAGCGCGCGTGGATCGCTCCCGTCGGGCGCGACGGTGTAGGTCGTCTTGCCGGCGTCGGTGAACGCGAGCCGTGCGCCGCCCGGGCTCCACACCGGGTGCCGCGGCGCCGTGGCGGCGAGCGGGAGCCGCGTCGTGGTCGCGCCGTCGGCGACGACGATCGAGGTGCTGCCGTCCGCCGCCACCTCCGTGTACGCGAGCCGGTGGCCGTCGGGCGACCAGGCGAGGTCGCGGAGGTCGAGCAGCGGCGCCGCGTCGGCGGCCGGTGCCGCCGCGAGCGGTTCGGGTCGCGTCCCGTCGGCGCGGGCCTCGTAGACGGCCGGAGCGCCGCCGCGGCTCGACACGAACGCGAGCCGGCCGCCGGCTCGAGAGCGCCGGGCTCCACGCGTCGCCGCCGCTCGCGGCGAGCCGGCGCGACGGCCCGGCCGGGAGCCGGAAGACGCGGATCCGCCGGTGTCCGTCCAGGCGCGCCGTGTAGAGGAGGCCGTTGCCGTCGCGGGTCCACACGGGAGCCGACTCGAGCGTCCCCGGCGTCGCCGTGAGGCGCCGCTGCCCGGTGCCGTCCGCGTTCGCGACCCAGAGGTCGTCCGTGCGGACGAACGCGACGAGCGAGCCGTCGGGCGAGAACGACGCGTCAGCCGCGTCGCGGAGCAGCGTCGCCCGCGTGCCGGTCGGGCGCGACCGCGACGACGCCGGAGCCGGCTCGCGGACGAGCACGGCGTGGGCGCGTGCGCGCGCCGGTGCGGCGATCACAGGCCGAGCTCGCGCCGCCAGGCGTCCGTGTGCTCGCCGAGCGCGGGCACGCGGCCGGCCGGCGGCTGCGCGCCGAGGTCGGCCGCGGCCTCGGCGAGCGTCGCCACCGGGCCGAGGCAGACGTCCTCGCCCTCGGCGAGCTCCAGCCACTCGGCGAGCGGGCGGGTTGCGAAGACGCGCGGCGAGCTCCGCGGCGAGGGCCTCCTGGTCGGCGTCGTACTGGCGCCCGGCGAGCTCCGGCCGGCCGAGCACCGCGCAGAGGCGCGAGAAGAAGACCGGCTCGAGCGCGCCGACGGTGAGGTGGCGTCCGTCGGCGGTCGCGTAGATCCGGTAGCAGGCGAGCCCGCCCGTGAGCAGGCGCGGCACCGGGTCGCCGGCCAGCCGGTGCGCGACGAGCGCGTGCGAGCCGTGCGTCATCGAGACGACGACGTGCGCGCCCCGGCCGGTCCGCTCGCGCTCGAGGAGCGCCGCGAGCACCTGCGTCACGGCGCCGAGCGCACCGGCGGCGAGGTCGGCGATCTGCACCGGCGGCCAGGCGGGGGCGGTGTCCTCGAGCACGCCCGCCCAGCCGAGGTAGTTGAGGTCGTGCCCGGCGCGCTGCTCGTGGCGGCCGCCGAGCCCGAAGCCCGTGATCGAGCAGTACACGGCGCGCGGCGAGGCGTCCCCCGCGCCGACGCCGAGCCGGTCGGCGACGCCGGGCCGGAACGACTCCAGCACGACGTCGGCGCGGCCGAGGAGCCCGCGCGCGACCGTCGGCGTCGGCCTTCAGGTCGGCGAGGACGGACTCCTTCCCGGCGTTCAGGGCGTCGTGCCAGCCGGGCGCCGTCGCGCGCATCGGGTCGCCGCCCGGCTGCTCGACCCGGACGACCCGCGCGCCGAGGCGCAGCAGCTCCGGCCGAGGCGAACGCGCCGGGGAGGTAGCGCGTCAGGTCGACGACGAGCAGACCGGCCAGCGGTTGCATCCGGGCCGAACCTACCACTACCCTTCGTCCGCCTTGGCGGAGCGCGTATCGGGACCCGAGGAGAAGAGGCGCCTGCTCCTGGATGCCGCCGTGCGCGTGTTCGCGCGCAAGGGCTTCCACGCGAGCCGGGTCGGCGACATCGCCGAGGAGGCGGGCGTCGCGCACGGGCTGCTCTACCACTACTTCTCCTCGAAGGACGAGGTGCTCGACACCGTCTTCGAGGAGAACTGGACCGTCCTGCTCGAGCGCATCGCCGCGGTCGAAGCGGCGGACGAGCCCGCTCCGGACCAGCTCGTCCACGTGGCGAAGATCCTGCTGCGCACGTGGCTGCACCGGCCCGACGTCGTGCGCGTGGTGATCCGCGAGTTCGCGCGCAGCCCCGAGGTGGCGCCGCGGCTCAGCGAGCTCGCGAAGCCGATCGAGGCGATCGAGCGCGTGATCGCACGCGGGATCGAGCGGGGAGAGCTGCGGGCCGACCTCGACCCGAAGATCGCGGCGACCGTCTTCTACGGGCCGATCGACGAGCTGCTGACGGCCTGGGTGCTCGGCCGGCTGCCGGGCGACGAGGCGGGCGTCGCCGCGGCCGAGCAGACCGTGATCGAGCTCGTGCTCGCGAGCCTCGTCACCGACGAGCCGGCGCCGACGGTCTAGGCCGAGCCGCGCGCGCCGAGCAGCTCGGCGAGGCGGGCGGCGCCGACGTTGCCGCCGGAGATGACGACGCCGACGCGCCGGCCGCGCGCCTCGATCCGACCGGTGAGGAGCGCGGCGATGCCGACGGCGCCGCTCGGCTCGGCGACGATCTTCAGCCGGTCGAGCAGGAACGCCATCGCGTCGACGATCTCGGCGTCCGAGACGGTCACGATCTCGTCCACCCGGCGGCGGTTCACCTCGAACGTGAGCTCGCCGGGCCGGTCCGCCTGGAGGCCGTCGGCGATCGTCCGCGGCACGTCGATCTGCACGCGCTCCCCGGCGGCGAGCGAGCGGCGGGTGTCGTCGCCGGCCTCCGGCTCGACACCGACGACCCGGATCGCCGGGCGCAGCGCCTTCGCCGCGGTGGCGCAGCCGGCGAGGAGGCCGCCGCCGCCGACCGGCACGACGAGGACGTCGAGGCCGGGCTCGTCGGCGAGCAGCTCCAGCGCGGTCGTCCCCTGGCCGGCCATCACGAGCGGGTCGTCGTAGGGGCGGACGAGCTCGAGGCCGCGCTCCCCGGCGAGCCGCACGCCGAGCTCCTCCCGGTTCTCCGCGAAACGGTCGTACGTGACGATCTCGGCGCCGTAGCCGCGCGTCGCCTCGACCTTCGCCGCCGGCGCATCGAGCGGCATCAGGATCGTCGCGTGCGTGCCGAGCTCGGCGGCGGCGATCGCGACCGCCTGGGCGTGGTTGCCGGACGAGAAGGCGAAGACGCCGCGGGCGAGCGCCTCCTGCGGCAGCGAGGAGATCTTGTTGTAGGCGCCGCGGAACTTGAACGCGCCGCCGCGCTGGAAGCTCTCCGCCTTCACGTGCACCTCCGCGCCGGTGCGCGCGTCGAGCGTGCGCGAGGTGAGGACGGGCGTGCGGTGCGCGACGCCGGCGAGGCGCGCCGCCGCGGCGCGGACGTCGTCGAGCTCGATCACCGGCACGGGCTCGCGCCGGCGGGGACGAGACCGAAGCCCCAGAGGCTCCCGCCGGAGAGGTAGTAGACGCTGCGGGCCGCCTTGTCGTCGTGGACGAGCGTCTGGTACGCCCCGCAGGAGACGGGCAGCAGCACGCCGGCGAGCCGGTTCACCTGCGCCTCGACCGCGCCGAGGCGGAGCCCCTTGCGCGCGTGCCAGCCGGCCGGCCGCCAGAGCGTGTAGACGGCCGAGACGCGGCCGTGCGTCAGCTCGACGCCGAGGCCGTGCTCGTCGAAGGCTCCGTACGTGAAGTACCAGGTCGTCTGCGCGCAGCCGCGGCAGACGCCGTAGAACGAGCCGAGCGCCGCGCGAACCTGCGCCGCGGGCTCGCCGAGGCGGACGCCGCCCAGCGAGACGCCCGGGACGAGCGCGCCCGCGCGCGGCAGCGCGGCGCCGGCGGGAACGGCGAGCGCGAGCGCGACGAGCGGCGGCGCAGGCGAGCGTGCGGCCCATATGCTCGCCAGTATGCCGCTCTGGGATTCCGTGGCCGGGCTCGACGTCCGCGTGGACGACTATGCGCTCGAGCGCCGCGAGCTCCGCACCGCGTCCGGCTGGACGCGCGTCACGACGACGGTCGTCCTCACGGGCGGCGGCGAGACGGGGCAGGGGGAGGACGTCACCTACGACGCGGCGGATCACGACGACGTCCCGGCCGGGCTCGCGCTCGCCGGTACGCGGACGCTCGCCGAGCTCTCGCAGCTGCTGGACGGGGTCGAGCTCTGGTCGCACGTGCCCGGGACAGGAGGCCGCCGCCGACTACCGCCGCTGGGCGTTCGAGAGCGCGGCGCTCGACCTCGCGCTGCGCCAGGCCGGGCGTCTCGCTCGGCGGCGCGCTCGGGCGGGACGAGCGACCGGTGCGCTTCGTCGTCTCCACCCGCGCGAGCGTCGAGGACTGGCTCGCGGCCGCGCCCGGAATGGAGTTCAAGCTCGACGTCGAGCAGGACTGGGACCGGGCGCTGATGGAGCGGCTCGCGGCGCTCGACCGCGTCCGCGTCGTCGACCTGAAGGCGTACTACCGCGGCACGAGCGTCGACCTCGACCCCGACCCGGAGCTGTACCGCGCGGTGGCGGAGGCGCTGCCGGAGGTCGTGATCGAGGACCCGTGGCTCGAGGACGGCTGCCGCGAGGCGCTCGCCGGCGCCGAGGACCGCCTCAGCTTCGACGCGCCGGTGCACTCGCTCGCCGACCTCGACGCGCTGCCGCTCGCGCCGCGCTGGCTCAACGTGAAGCCGTCGCGCTTCGGCACCGTGCGCGGGCTGCTCGAGACGATCGAGGCGTGCGAGGAGCGGGGGATCCGGATGTACGGCGGCGGCCAGTACGAGCTCGGGCCCGGCCGCGCCCAGATCCAGCGGCTCGCGGGCCTCTTCTACGCCGACGGCCCGAACGACACGGCGCCGTCGGTCTACAACGAGGGCGGCCCGCGACCCGGGCTGCCGCAGAGCCCGCTGCCGGCCGCCGACGGCCCGGGTCTCTGAGCCGCTGATCGCTCGTCCGGACATGTCCCGGTGTCTGACACCAGGACATGTCCGGGAAAGGCATGTCCGGGTTACGAGGCCGTGACGGCCGGCCCAGGACCTGCGCTGCCCGACCCGGATTGGGCAGCGCTCGGCATTGAACCGCTGTGACGAAGTCGGCACGCCCGCGTGTGGGTGTCTGACACCGGGACATGTCCACCGGTACGCGGCGGGCGCGGAGGGGGCTGCGCGGCGCGGGCGGCTCTAACCGCGGAACGCGTTCTCGCCGGTGAGCGCCTTGCCGACCGAGAGCGTGTGCACCTCGTGCGTGCCCTCGTAGGTGAGCACCGACTCGAGGTTGTTCATGTGGCGGATCACCGGGTACTCGAGCGTGATCCCGTTGCCGCCGAGGATCGAGCGGGCCGTGCGGGCCACCTCGAGCGCGCCGCGGACGTTGCCCATCTTCCCCATCGACACGTGCTCGGGCAGCAGCGTCCCCGCGTCCTTCATCCGGCCGATGTGGAGCGCGACGAGCGTGCCGCGGTTCACCTCGAGCGCCATCTCGGCGAGCTTCTGCTGGGTCAGCTGGTAGCCGGCGATCGGCTTGCCGAAGACGACCCGCTCCTTCGCGTAGTCGAGGGCCGACTCGAGGCAGGCGCGCCCCGCGCCGACGGCGCCCCAGACGATCCCGTAGCGCGCCTCGTTCAGGCACGAGAGCGGGCCGCGCAGCGTCGAGATCTCCGGGAACCGGTTCTCCTCGGGCACGCGCACGTCGCGCAGCACGAGCTCCGAGGTGACCGACGCGCGCAGCGAGAGCTTGCGGTGCATCTCGGGCGCCTCGAAGCCGGGCGTGTCGCGCTCGACGAGGAAGCCGTTGATCGCGCCGTCCTCGGTGCGCGCCCAGACGACCGAGATGTCGGCGACCGTCCCGTTCGTGATCCACATCTTCGCGCCGTTCAGGATCCAGTCGGAGCCGTCGCGGCGCGCCGTCGTGCGCATCGAGCCCGGGTCGGAGCCGGCGTCCGGCTCGGTCAGGCCGAAGCAGCCGATCGCCTCGCCCGCGTGCATCGCCGGCAGCCAGCGCTGCTTCTGCTCCTCGGAGCCCCACTTCCAGATCGCGAACATCGCGAGCGAGCCCTGCACCGAGACGAGGCTGCGGACCCCGGAGTCGCCGGCCTCGAGCTCGAGGCACGTCAGCCCGTAGGCGACGGCGCTCGCGCCGGGCAGCCCGTAGCCGTCGAGGTGCATGCCGAAGAGGCCGAGCTGGGCGATCTCCTGGACGATCTCGCGCGGCAGGATCCCCTGCTCGAACCACTCGCCCACCTCGGGCACGATCCGCTCGCGGACGAACTGGCGGACGGTGTCGCGGATCGCCCGCTCCTCCTCGTCGAGCAGCGCGTCGATCGCGAGGAAGTCGAGCGGGTCGAGCGTCGCCGGCCTGGTGGTCGAAGCCACGCCCAGATCGTAGACGCCGCGGCTAGCGCGCGGGTGTGAGATGTGCGAGCGCGAGCGCGAGCCACGCCGGCGCATGGCCGACCCAGAGGCTCTGCGTCGTGTCCGCCGTCGTAGAGGCGGAACACGTGCGCGACGCCGGCCGCCGAGAGCTCCTGGTTCAGGCGCTCGTTCTCGGCGGCGAAACGCTGGTCGGACGCGGCCGACGTAGAACGCGATGAACTCCGGCAGCGCCTGCAGCTTCTCGCGCACCGCGGCGAGCTGCTGGTGCACGTCCGCCTTCGTGTCGCGGTCGGCGGAGCCGAGGTCGAGCGGCTGCGTCCCGGTCGGGTCGGTGGGGTGGAAGTACCCGCTCCAGGACTCGACCACCGAGAAGGCATCGAGGTGCGCGAGGGCGAGGTGCATCGCGCCGTAGCCGCCGGCGGAGACCCCGACGATCGCGCGCCCGCCACGGCTCGCGATCGTGCGGAACCGCGCGTCGACGACCTTCGGCAGCTCGCGGGCGATCGCCGTGCCCCAGTTGTGGCCGGGCCCCTGGTTGACGTACTCGGGGTCGGACTCGCCGGCCCGGGCCGCCTGCGGGATGACGAGGATCGCCTGCCGGCCGACGGTGTCGAGCGCGCGCTCGACGAAGCGGACGCTGCGGTAGGCGACCGGCTGCGACGGCAGTCCGTGCAGGAAGTAGACGACGGGGTAGCGGAGGCCGCTCGTGTCGTATCCGGGCGGCAGGTAGACCTCGAAATGGAGCGTTCCGGCGAGCGCGCGCGACGTGTAGCTCGTGTCGAGCAACCGTGTGGACGCGGAGCCGGCGGCGGGAAGGAGCGCGGCTGTCGGCGAGCGCGGCGAGGAGGAGGGGCAGGCGGCGGTGTCTCAACTCTTGGGGAGCCGCTAATGCGGCTTAACCGTGCCTGCCGACGACGGTTAACAGTCGGGCGCTAAGAACCAGCGTACCGATGCAAATGATCGCCCGGCAGGCGTTTCGAGGCCGCCCCGCTGTTGCCGCGGGGGTGCTGCTCGTGGCGGCGTTCCTCGCCGTCGGCGCGCTCGGCGTCTACCGCTACGGCATGAACTACTGGCTCTACCGCGGCTTCGCGCCGCCGCGCGAGGCCTCCTTCGTCCACGTTCCGGGTGTCGAGCGGCAGATCCTCGTCACGAGCCCCGCGCTCGGCGGCCGCCGCCAGCAGGTCGTCGTCTACCTGCCGCCCGGCTACGCCGCGCACCCGCACCGCCGCTACCCGGTGCTCTACCTCCTGCACGGCTTCCCGGGGAAGCCGCTCGCGTTCCTCGAGACGGTCCGGATGGGCGTCGTCGAGGACGCGCTCGTCGCGCAGCACGAGGCCCAGCCGCTGATCCTCGTGATGCCGTTCGGCTCCACCGGCACCTTCACCGACAAGGAGTGGGTCGACGGCGTCGGCCGCCACGAGAAGTGGGGGACGTTCGTCGCCCGCGACCTCGTCCGGGCGATCGACGCGCGCTACCGGACGATCCGGAGCGGCGCCGGCCGCGCGATCGGCGGGCTCTCGGAGGGCGGCTACGGCGCGATCGACATCGCGCTCCATCATCCGGGCGAGTTCCGCGTCGTCGAGAGCTGGTCGGGCTACGAGCTCCCCGACCGGCTGCGCTCGATCTTCGGCAACGGGCTGGGCCTGCTCCACCGGAACGACCCGATGGCCACTGCTGCCGCAGCTCGCGCCCCGCCTGCGCGCCGCGCACACGTCGTTCTGGATCTACTCGGGCCGCAGCGACAAGCTGCGCACCCAGAACGTCCAGTTCGCCCACGAGCTGGCGCGCGCGCGGATCCCGCACGTCTTCTTCATGGCCCCGGGCGGGCACAACTGGGCGCTCTGGCGCGCGCACGCGGCGCAGGCGTACCTCGCCGCGGCGAAGGGGCTCGTCCATGGTTAGGGTCGCCCGCAGCGCGGCGGCGCTCCTCGGCTCGTTCGGGATCGTGCTCGCGGCCACCGGCTGGCTCTACGTCGTCCGCCCGCACGTGGCGCTGCCCGGCCCGCTCGTGCCGGACGCGCTGCCGCTCGACGAGCTGTCGCGCCACGCGGCGGCTCCGCTCCTGCTCTTCCTCGCCGTCTGGGTGCCGGCCGGGCTGCTGCTCGGGCTCCTCGCCCGCTGGGCGCGGACGGAGCGGCTGACCGCGGCGCTGCTGCTCGCGCTCGGGGTCGGGTCGCTGCTCTACCTCGTCAACGGGCTCTCGATCATGATCGTGCGCCAGGTCTCCGGCGACGCCGCCTTCGGAGCCGCGGCGATCGAGCGGGCGGTGTTCTTCCCGGCCGCGCTCGCGGGCCTCGGCGGCGCGCTGCTCGCGCGTCCCCGGCCGGGCGGCGCGGCTGCGCTCGCCGCTCGTGCTCGGCTGGGCGGTCGCGGGGGTCGGGCTGCTCGGGCTCCTCGACGCCCTCCTGCCGCAGCACCGCACCTCGCTCGTCGCCGCGTTCGCGCCGGAGGCGGCGCACGGGCTCTCGAGGGGCCTCGTCGGGCCGCTGTCGATCGCGCTCTTCGTCGTCGCCCGCGGGCTCGTGCGGCGTCAGCATCGCGCCTGGCAGGTGGCGGTCGGCCTGCTCGCCGCGCTCACCCTCCTGCACGCGGCGCGCCGGTTCGACCAGGGCGCGCTCGTCGCCGGGCTCGCGACCGTGGCGCTGCTCGCGCGCCGCGGCGACTTCCGCTTCCGCGGCGATCCCACGGCGAAGCCGCGCATCCTCGTCCACGCTCTCGTCGCCCTCGCGGCGATCGGCGCCTACGGGTTCGTGACGCTCTGGGCGAACCGGCTGATGACCGACCACGTGTTCACGTTCCGCTTCGCGCTTCGGGAGACGGCGCGCGCGGCGGTCGGTCTGAGCCTGCGGCACGCGGACCACCTCGCCGGCTCGTTCGCGGAGTGGTTCCCCGTCTCCGAGTTCGCGCTCCTCGTCGGCGCGGCGGGGCTTCTGCTCTTCGAGTGGCTCGCCCCGTGGCGTCACCGCGTGATCGCCGAGGCCCGCGAGCGGGAGCGCGTCCGCGCGATCGTCGCGCAGTGGGGAGCCGACACGCTGGCGCCGTTTGCGCTCCGCGCCGACAAGTCGTACTTCTTCGGTGATGAAGAGAGATCGTTCCTGGCCTACCGCGTGATCGGCGGGGTCGCGATCGTGGCGGGCGACCCGGTCGGCCCGAGCGACGACCTGCCCGGTCTGCTCGGGTCGTTCATCGAGTTCGCCCACGCCCGCGGCTGGCGGCTCGCCGTGCTCGGCGCCTCCTCGGCGTTCCTCGACCTGTACCGCGCCCACGGCCTGCACTCGCTCTATCACGGCGACGAGGCGGTCGTCGAGACGGCGTCGTTCTCGCTCGAGGGCCGCGCCGTGCGGAAGGTGCGGCAGTCGTGCCACCGGCTCGAGCGGAGCGGCTACCGCACGCGCGTCCTGCGGCCGAGCGAGATCGGGCCGGAGCTGCGCGAGGAGCTGGAGGAGATCGCGCGCGTCTGGCGCGGCACCGAGCCCGAGCGCGGCTTCGCGATGGCGCTCGACGCGCTGTTCCGGCTGGGCGACGGCGAGGCCGTGTTCGTCGTCGGCGAGGACGGCGACGGGCGGCCGCAGGGCTTCCTCCACTTCGCCGTCTGCGCCGCGGGCTCCGCGCTCTCGCTCTCCTCGATGCCGCGGCTAAGGACGACGCCCAACGGGTTCAACGAGTGGCTGATCGTGGCCGGGCTCGAGTGGGCCGGGCGGGAGGGCATCGCGCGCGTCTCGCTGAACTTCTCGCCGTTCGCCTCGCTCCTGGCGCCCGAGGCGGTGCTGACGCTGCCCCAGCGGGCGGAGCGGCGCGCGCTGCTCGCGCTGAAGGGGCATTTCCAGCTCGACAACCTGCTCCACTTCAACCGGAAGTTCTTCCCGACCTGGCAGCCGCGGTTCGTCGTCTACGAGCGCAAGCTCGACCTGCCGCGGGTCGGGATCGCGGCGCTCGTCGCCGAGTCGTACCTCCCGTTCGGGGGCCGGGCCGCCGAGTGAGCGGCTCCCTCGCCGCCGGGCTGCTGCTCGGGCTCGCCTCGGCAGGGATGCTCGGCGGCGGCTTCGCGCTCCAGCACCGCGGCGCGGCCTCGCTGCCGCCGCTGTCGCTGCGGCGGCCGCTCCACTCGCTCGGCGTGCTCTTCGGAGAGCCGCGCTGGGTCGCCGGGAGCGTGCTCGGGCTCTCCGGCTGGGCGGCCTACATCGCCGCGCTGCGGCTCGCGCCGCTCTCGCTCGTGCAGGCCGCGTCCGCCGGCGGGATCGTCGTCCTCGCCCTCGCGGGCGGTCGCACGTCGTCCCGCGAGCGGGTCGGTGTCGCGGCGGCGCTCGTCGGGCTCGCGCTGCTGGGGCTCTCGCTCGTCGGCGAGAGCGGAGCGAGCGGCGTCGCGCCCGCCGGAACGATCGCGCTCTGGCTCGGCGGCTCCGCCGCTCGCCGCGGCCCTCGTCGCCGGGCCCGGCGCGGCGCGAATCGCGCCCGGAGCGGGGCTCGGTGTCGCCGCGGGGATCCTCTACGCGGCGGGTGACGTGGCGACGAAGGAGGCCGTCGCGGGCGGAACCCACCTCTTCTTCGTGCCGGCGGTGCTCGCGGCGAGCGGGCTGGCGTTCGTCGCGCTCCAGCTCGCGTTCCAGCGCGGAGGCCGCCTCGCCACGGCCGGGCTCGCGACGCTCTGGACGAACGCGCTGCCGATCGTCGCCGGGACCGTCGTCTTCGCGGAGCCGTTCCCGTCCGGGCCGGCCGGGGTCGCGCGCGCCGTGTCGTTCTGCCTCGTGCTCGCCGCCGGGACGCTGCTCGCCCGCGCGGACGAGCCGGCCGCCGCAGCTCCCGTGCCGGCCTGTTGACGCGTTCCCGGCCCTGGCCGTATCCTTTGTCCCTCGTCGTTTGACTGACTAGTCAATCGAAACCGCGAGCACAGGAGCAGCCGGGAGTCATGGCCATGACCGAGCAGGGCACCGCCGCGGGCGTGTCGTTCGCGCTGACCGACGAGCAGAAGGCGCTGCGCGACCTCGCGCGCGAGTTCGCCGACAAGGAGATCCGCCCCAAGGAAGCGGCCTACGACGAGAAGATGCAGCACCCGGCCGACGTGATCGCGAAGGCGCACGAGGTCGGGCTGATGAACCTCCACGTCCCCGAGGAGTACGGCGGCCTCGGCCTCTCGACGTTCGACGGCCTGCTCGTCGGCGAGGAGCTCTACCGCGGCTGCTCCGGCATCGGCACCTCGATCACCGCGAACGGCCTCGGCGCCGGCCCGGTGATCCTCTTCGGCACCGACGAGCAGAAGGCGACCTGGCTGCCGCCGCTGATCGAGTCGCCGATCCTCTGCTCGTTCGGTCTCTCCGAGCCGGGCGCGGGCTCCGACGTCGCCGCGCTCTCGACGACCGCCGTCCGCGAGGGCGACGAGTACGTCCTCAACGGCTCGAAGACGTTCATCACGAACGCCGGCTACGCGACCTGGACGGTCGTGTTCGCGAAGACCGACCCGAAGGGCGGGCACCGCGGCATGTCGGCGTTCGTCGTCCCGATGGACACGCCCGGCGTGACGATCGAGTCGCACCTGAACAAGATGGGACAGCGCGCGACGGACACCTCCGCGTTCGCGCTCCAGGACGTCCGCGTTCCGGCCGCGAACCGGATCGGCGAGGAGGGCGACGGCTTCAAGATCGCGATGGCGACGCTCGACGTCACGCGGCCCGGCACCGCGATCGGCGCGGTCGGCGTCGCCCAGGCGGCGTACGAGCACTCGGTCGCCTACGCGAAGGAGCGCGTCACCTTCGAGATGCCGATCGCCATGCACCAGGGCGTCAACTTCATGATCGCCGACATGGCGACCGAGATCGAGGCGGCGCGCCTGCTGACGTGGCAGGCCGGCTGGATGCTCGACCAGGGCTACGGCCGCAAGGCGACCCTGTACTCGTCGTTCGCGAAGCGCTTCGCCGCCGACACGGCGATGAAGGTCGCGACCGACGCCGTCCAGGTCTTCGGCGGCTACGGCTACATCAAGGAGTACCCGGTCGAGAAGCTCATGCGCGACGCGAAGCTGTTCCAGATCTACGAGGGCACCTCGCAGATCCAGCGGCTCGTGATCGCGAAGGAGATCTTCCTGCCGAAGGACTAGGGTCCGCCGCATGGCACTCGAGATCGACCTGAGCGGGCGCGTCGCGCTCGTCACCGGCGGCTCGCGCGGCCTCGGTCGGGCCGACGCGCTGACGCTCGCCCGCGCCGGCGCGGACGTCGTCGTCGCCGACCTGCTCGTCGAGTCGGAGCTCTCCGAGGAGACCGACCGCTACGGCGTGCTCGCGACGGTCGCCCGGCAGCAGGGGCTCGTCCACACCGAGGAGACGGTCGCCGAGATCCGCGGCCTCGGCCGGCGGGCGCTCGCGGTGCGCTGCGACGTCACCGACCGGGCGCAGGTCGACGCCGCGGTCGCGCGCGCCGTCGCCGAGCTGGGCGCGGTCGACATCCTCGTCAACAATGCGGGCACGCTCGACCACGTGGCCCAGTTCCACGACCAGTCGCCGGAGCTGTGGGAGCGCGACCTGCGCGTCAACCTCACGGGCGCGTTCAACTGCGCGCAGGCGGTGTGGCCGCACATGCGGGAGCGGGGCTGGGGCCGGATCGTGAACATGGCGTCGGTCGCGGGCACGCTCGGCGGCTTCGGGCAGGCGAGCTACTCGACGACGAAGGCCGGCCTGCTCGGGCTGACGAAGACGCTCGCCATGGAGGGCGGCCGCCACGGGATCACCTGCAACGCGATCGTCCCGGGCGTGATCGGCAGCGAGGCGTATCACCTGGGGAACGCGGCGATGAACGAGCGGATCGTCAAGCGGACGGCGCTGAAGCGCCACGGCGAGCCGCAGGAGATCGCGAACGCGATCGCGTTCCTCTGCTCCGACCTCGCCTCCTACATCACCGGCGCCGAGATCAACGTCTCCGGCGGTGTCGAGCTGTTCGTCTTCTGATGAGCGACCCGACTCTGCCGGCTCGCTCTGTTCCCGTCGCACCGCTGCGCGGCCCGGTGCGCGGCGCGACGCGCGGGCTCGGCGCGTGCGCGGGCGGTTGCGCGGATGCCGCCGGCGGTGGGCGCGCCCGAGCGGGGTCGGGCGCGCCGTAGGATCGGGTTGCGTGACGGTCCTGTCGCCGCTCGCCGATGAGCGTCTCGCGTCTCGGCGGAGCCGACCTGAGCGGCGGGATCTCGTTCACGCTCACGGACGAGCAGCGCGAGCTCCGCGCGCTCGCGCACGAGTTCGCCGAGCGGGAGCTGCGCCCGGTCGCCGCCGAGTGGGACGAGCGCGAGGACTTCCCGCCCGAGCTGCTCGCCAAGGCGGCCGCGGCTCGGGCTGACCTCGTACGCGATCCCGGCCGAGCACGGCGGCGGCGGCGTCGACCACGTCACCGCGGCGCTCGTCAACGAGGAGCTCGCCTGGGGCTGCTCCGCGCTCGCCGCCACCATCACCGCGACGATGTTCCCCGTCCGGCCGCTCGTCGGCTTCGGCACGCGCGGAGCAGCAGGCGCGGTACCTGCCGTGGCTCGCCTCCGAGGAGGGCACGCTCGCCGCGATCGCGTTCACCGAGGCCCACGCCGGCTCCGACGTCCAGGCGATGCGCGCGACCGCGCGCCGGGACGGCGACTCGTACGTCCTCGACGGCGAGAAGGTCTACGTCACGAACGGCGGCGTCGCCGACGTCACCGTCGTCTTCGCGAAGCTCGACGGCGAGATCACGGCGTTCCTGCTCGAGCGCGGCGATCCCGGCGTCCACGCCGGCCGCAAGGAACGCAAGCTCGGCCTGCGCGCCTCGTACACCGGCTCGATCGTCCTCGACGGCGCGCGCATCCCCGCCGACCGGCTGCTCGGCGAGGAGGGCCAGGGCTTCGCCGTCGCGCTCGACTTCTTCATGGCCTCCCGCCCCCAGGTCGCCGCCGCCGCGCTCGGGGTCGCCCGCGCCGCGTTCGAGTACGCGACGGACTACGCGCGGGAGCGGGAGGCGTTCGGCCGGCCGCTCTCGCGCGCCAGGGCATCTCCTTCAAGCTGGCCCGCACGGCGACCGAGATCGAGGCCTCCCGGCTGCTCGTCTGGCGCGCCTGCGCCGCTCTCGACGCCGGCGAGGACGCCGGCCTCTACGGCTCCTACGCGAAGGGCTACGCCGCCGACACGGCCATGCGCGCCGCGACCGAGGCCGTCCAGGTGCTCGGCGGCGCCGGGATCATGCGCGACCACCCGGTCGAGAAGTGGCTCCGCGACGCGAAGGTCTTCCAGATCGTCGAGGGCACCTCGGAGATCCAGCAGCAGATCGTCGCGACCTACCTCAGAGCCGGGCCGGTCTAGGAACTCGAGCTCTACGCCCAGGGCCGCTCGCTACGATCGACGCATGCGCCGGACGACACGAGGGGGCTCGGGCCGGCAGCGGCGTGGGCCGCTGCGCTCCGCGCTGGTGCGGAACCTGATCCTGCTCGGCGTCGCGCTGGCCTCGCTCGTCTTCGTGCTCGGGCTCGTCTTCGCGGGCTCGCCGACGACGATCGCGAACGGCGTGCGGATCGACGGGATCGACGTCGGCGGGCTCCACGCGAAGGACGCGCTGGCGCTGCTCGAGCGGCGCTCCGGCACGCTCTCCGGCAGGCCGGTCGTGTTCCTCGCCGGCGGGAGCCGCTTCTCGATCGCGCCCGGCCACGCTCGGAGTCGAGTCCGACTGGGCCGCCGCGATCGACTCGGCGCAGCGCCAGGGCGGCGGCTTCGGCCCGCTCCGCGGCTTCCGGCGGATCGACGTCGACTTCTTCGGCGCCGACGTGACGCCGCCGACGACCGTGCTCGACGGAGCGCTCCAGTACGAGCTCGAGCTGATCGCGAAGAAGGTCGACCGCCCCGCGCGCGAGCCCGCGGTGGAGATCCACGGACGCAACGTCGTCGTCGTGCCGGGGCTCTCCGGCCGCACGCTCGACCGGGCGGCGTCCGCCCGCGTGATCGTCGCGGCCCTCTCCTCGCTCGACCGCAGCGCCGAGCCGGTGCAGCTGCCGCTCCGCACGGCCGCGCCGCGGCTGCGGCCCGCCGCGCTCGCACCCGCCGCCCGGCAGGCGCGGCTCGCGCTCTCGGCGCCCGTCCATCTCGCGCTCGGCGACCGGCGCTGGCTCGTGCAGCCGAAGCGGCTCGCGACGCTGCTCGAGCCGCCCGCCGGCGGCCGCACGCAGCTGCGGATCGGCGGCCCCGCCGCCCAGGCGTGGCTCGGCGCGCTCGGCGCCCGCGTCGAGAGTCGCCCGCGCGACGCGCGCTTCGCCGCCAGCGGCTCGACCGTCAGGATCGTTCCCGCCCAGCCGGGCCTCGCCCTCGACGCCGTCCGCAGCGCCCAGGCCGTCCTCCGGGCCGCGACGCGGCGCACGAACCGCGTCGCCCGGCTCGCCGTCACCGAGGAGCAGCCGAAGCTCTCGACCGCGGCCGCGCGCCGCATGGGGATCGACGGCGTCGTCGGCACGTACACGACCGACTACAGCGGCATCCCGAACCGGATCCACAACGTGCAGCTCGTCGCGCACCTCGTCGACGACAAGCTGATCGCGCCCGGCGCGACGTTCTCGTTCAACGGCACCACCGGCGCGCGGACGGCCGCCAAGGGTTTCCTCGAGGCGCCCGTGATCATCAACGGCGAGGTCACGACCGGCCTCGGCGGCGGCGTCTGCCAGGTCTCGACGACCGTCTTCAACGCCGCCTTCGAGGCGGGGCTGCCGATCACGGAGCGGATCAACCACGCGCTCTACATCAGCCACTACCCGCAGGGCCGCGACGCGACCGTCAACTACCCGGACGTCGACCTGAAGTTCGTCAACGACACGCCGCACTGGCTGCTGCTGCGGACGTTCGTCGGCTCGTACTCGCTCACGGTGACCCTCTACGGGACGCCGACCGACCGGAAGGTCGTGAGCACGACGGCGCCGCTCGTCGCGCACGGCAAGATCCCGGTCAAGAAGACGGTCGACCCGACGCTGAAGCCGGGCGAGAAGATCGTCGACTACGACGGGATGCCCGCCCAGACGACGAGCGTCACGCGCGACGTCTACAAGCCCGACGGCACGCTTGCTCTTCCACGACGTCTGGTATTCGTCGTACACCGCCGACCCGAAGCTCGTCCGCATCGGCCCGCCGAAGCACCCGGCGAAGGGCAAGAAGACGAAGGGCAAGCTCGCTACGACGGCGACGCAGACGACTCAGCAGACCGGATAGCTCCGGCGAGCCAGTCGGGCACGCGCGTCGGGCGCAGCGTCGCCGAGTCGACGCACGCGTGGAGCGTGTAGCCGTCCGCGACGCAGCTCGTCGCCACGCACGATCGCGTACTCGTAACGGAAGCGCGCGCCGCGCAGGTCGACGCAGCGCGTGTGGACGTCGAGCTCGTCGTCGAACCGGGTCGGCACGCGGTAGCGGCAGAGCGACTCGAGCACGAGCGCCTCGACGCCGTGGTCGCGCAGCGACTGGTAGCCGCCGGCGAACGCGCGCAGGTACTCGACGCGCGCGACCTCGAACCAGACCACGTAGGCCGAGTTGTGCGCGATCCCCTGCGCGTCGGTGTCCGCGAAGCGGACGCGCACCTGCGTCGAGAACGAGTAGCCCTCCATCGGGGCAACTCTACGATGAGCGTGCATGAGCGTCGAGCGCCTGGCGGCGCTGGTCGAGGAGCACCGGCCGTGCGTCGTCCTGACCGGCGCCGGGATCAGCACCGAGTCGGGGATCCCGGACTTCCGCTCGGCGACGGGGATCTGGGCCCGGTACGACCCGATGGAGTACGCGACGATCGACGCGTTTCTCGCCGACCCGGTCAAGGTCTGGGACTTCTACGCCAAGCGGCTCGGCGTCGTCGGCGACGCGCAGCCGAACGACGGCCACCTGGCGCTCGCCGAGCTCGAGGACGCGCGGCTTCGTGCGGGCGGTCGTGACCCAGAACGTCGACGGGCTCCACGCCCGGGCGGGGACGCGGGAGCTCGTCGAGGTGCACGGGTCGCTGCAAGCCGCGGTCTGCCTCGACTGCGGCGCGCGGGTGCCGATGGGCGAGGTCGTCGCGCTCCTGCCGGCGCCCGCCTGCCCGGCGTGCGGGCGGATCCTCAAACCCGACGTCGTCATGTTCGGCGAGTTCCTGCCGGAGGCGGCGATCGCACGGGCGCGCCGGCTCGCCGTCGAAGCGGAGCTGCTGCTCGTCGTCGGCTCCTCGCTCGAGGTTCATCCCGTCGCCGGGCTGCCCGCGGAGACGCTCGCCGCCGGTGGCGAGCTCGCGATCGTCAACCGCGGCGCGACCGACTACGACGAGCGCGCCTCCGTCGTCCTGGACGCAGGCGCGGGGGAGACGCTGCACGCCCTCGCCGCGCTGCTAGGGCCGGGGCTGGCCGGGCAGTGACGCCGCGAAGACCGCCTCCTGGAAGCGCCCGTTGCGCGGCGCGGACGCGAGCGTGAAGACGGGCACGAAGCGGCCGCCCGCGAACGACGTCGAGAAGTAGTCGCCCAGCATCCGTCCGCCCTCGGAGCGCGCGAGCCAGCTCGAGCTCGAGCGGCTGCGTCGAGAGCTGCTGCGGGACGCTCCACGTGACGCCGCCGTCCGTCGAGGAGACGAACGCGAGCTCGACCCGGCAGTCGGCCGGGCACGAGCCGGGCTGCCAGAAGCCGTAGAGGAGACCGAGGTGCCCCGCCAGCGTCGGGTCGGCGACGAGCGCGGGCAGGAACGCGTCGACCGCGGCACCCGCACGCGGGCGAGACCCGTGCGGGCGTCGACCAGGTCAGGCCGTCGGACGAGGTCGAGAGGACGAGGTCGTTCCGCGTGCACCCGGGCCGGAAGCGGCAGTCGTGCCAGACGGCGTAGATCGTCCCGGCCGGGTCGATCGCGACCGACGGGAGCGGGATCGCGCGCAGCTGACCGCTCGCGTGAGCGTGCAGGTCGGAGACGAGCGAGCGCGTGAACGTGGCGCCGCCGTCGGTGGAGACGACCGCCACGATCGAGCCTGTCAGGCCCGCGGCGCCGTTGTAGTCGCCCGCGACGACGACGAGACGTGCCGTCGGAGCCGGATCACGGGCTGGGTGCCGACGAGCGTCGTCGTCGCGTTCACGGGTCCGACCAGGTGAGCGCCGCCGTCGTCGCTCCACTGGACGACCGTCCAGTTCTTCGCGTCGTCCGTGTACGTCGCATAGCAGCGGCCGCGGTGCGGGCTTGCGGCGCCGTTGTCGCACGCGAACCAGTCCTTGTCGAGCAGCGGCCCCGTCCCCACCGTGACCGGCGCCGACCAGCTCGAGGCCGTCGGACGAGCGCGCGACGACCACGTGCGACGAGCCCGGCTCGAGCGTGAGCATGCCGACGAGCCAGACGCCGTGGACGGAGTCGTACGCGACGGTCGGGTCGGAGGCGCTCGCCTGCGTTCCGGGCGGCAGCGACTCGACGGTGAGCGACGGGAGCGTGCTGCGCCGCCACGTGCGGCCCGCGTCGGTCGAGGTCGCGACGCCGACGGTCGACGCCGCTCCCTGCTCGTACCGTCCCAGCTGGAACGCGGCGACGACGGTCGATCCCCACGCGAAGCTGTCCGGCTCGACGGCCGTCTCGTGCTGGCTGCGCGGGTTCGTCGAGAGGTCGACGGAGAGCCGGCGCGACACCACCTCGCAGTCGGCGGCGACGCGGTCGGCGAGGTCGGCGGTGACGACGTCGCGCCCGCCGCCGCACGAGACCGTGTCCACGCCCCCGAACGCGGCCTGGATCGAGTCGTTGCCGGCCCCGCCGACGATCCGGTCGGCGCGCGGCGTGCCGACGAGGAGTCGGGGCCTTTCGTGCCGTGGATCCGGTCGGCCGACGCCGTCCCGGCGGCGAGGAGCACGGTGCCCAGCAGCGCGAAGACGAGGAAGGGCCGCACGGAGCGCTCAGCGTAGCCGTGCGAACCCGGCCGGGCCGGTGCCGCCGCGGGCGCTGGCTACGCGGCCGCGCGCTTCAGCGAGCGCTCCGAGAGCACGCGCGCGCAGTCGCTGCAGACGACGCGCTCGAGCTCGTACGGGACGCCGCCGCGCTGGACGAGCACGCGGGTGCTCACGGCGCGGTGCCGGTGCGGGAGGCGGAGGTGTCGGCGTGCTTCGGTCATCTCGCACTGAGCGTAGAGACCCGGCCGGAGCGCGCAAGTCGCGGAAAGGGTGATTTCGCCGTCCCTTTACCGAATCGCTTCCCTCCCGCAACATTCGCGCCGTTTCCGGCGGCCCGTCCGGGTATCGTCCGGCTGAGCGACCGAGGAGGAGCCATGGCGGGAGCGCGCAGACAGGACTTGCTGGGCCGGCTGGCCGACCTGAGCGAGGAGGCGATCCAGCGGCTGGGCGAGGCGCCCGGCGCCGACCGGATGCTGGGGACGCTGAACACGATGCGGGACCGCGTCGACGAGCTGCAGAAGCGCGTGCGCGGGGATCGAGGCGCTCGAGAAGCGGCTCGCCGCGCTCGAGCGGAAGGTCGACCGGCTGCAGAAGAGCGGGCGCGGCCTCGTCAGGGACGGCGCGGCGCAGCACCGGCAGCCGGGCCGCCGCCAAGAGCCCGGCCAAGAAGAGCTGAGCGCTCGGCCGCGTTCGCGGCGAGCACGAGCAGCGCGGCGAGCAGCAGCCCGCCGACGACGTCGGACGGCGTGTGCGCGCCGCTCGCCACGAGCAGCGGCAGCACGGCGGCGGCCCAGAGCGCGATCGGGGCTCTCGCCTGCGGCCACACCGCCGCGAGCGTCGCGGCGACGACCAGGGTCCGCAGCGTGTGACCGCTCGGCCACGACGCGTCGTAGCCGACGAGGTGGTGGCCGTGGCGGTACAGCGCGGGCCGCTGGAGCGTCTCCTTGCAGAGCACCTCGATCGCCGTCGCCGGCGAACCAGGTCGCGGGCCAGACGAGCGCGGCGGCGCGGCGGCCGCGGCCGAGCAGGACAGGAGCGCGGCGGCGCCGACGAGGAGCCCGGAGACGACGACCTGGCCCGGCAGGGTGACGAAGCTCGCCACCGCGTCCAGCGGTCGGCTCCAGTTGGCGTGCAGCAGCGGCACGACGGCGTCGGCGAACGTCTCCTTCGAGCTCGAGTCGGAGCCGCCCGGCATCAGGTGGGTCACCGCCCACTGGTCGATCCCGGTGAGCGTCCCGGCGGCGACGAGCCCGGCGAGCGCGGCGTAGGCGGCGGCGAGCGCCGCTGCGACCGGGCCGCGCCTCATGCCGCGGGCACGCGGACGCGCAGCGCGCCCGGCACGATCTCGAACCGGGCCGGCGTCGTCCCGACCTGCTCGCCGTCGAGCTCGATCGGCACCCGCTCGGCCGCGTCGACCGAGACCGTCCGCGAGCGCAACAGCTCCACCTTCGGGTGCGCGAGGTACGTGCCGCGGTAGATCTTCGGCGACGTCGTGACGAAATCGCGCTTCGTGATGTCGCCGATCACGACGACGTCGAAGAGCCCGTCGTCCGGGCGCGCCTCGGGCGCGAGCCACATCGCGCCGCCGTGGTACTGGCCGTTCGCGACGATCACGTCGTGCATCGGCGCCTCGCGGCGCTCGCCGCCGTCGAGCTCGACGGTGACCACGGTGTTCTGCCACTCGAGGAAGACGCGCACGAGCGCGTAGAAGAACGTCGCCTTGCCGCCGAGCACCTTCGACATCCCGTTCGCGCGCTGCGCCACCGCGGCGCTCATGCCGACGCTGCCGACGTTCGCGAGGCAGCGCTCGGCCTCGCCGCCGTCCCAGGCGCGGTACGAGACGCGGCCGACGTCGATCGTCCGCGGCGTCCCGTCGCGCGCCACGACGACGGCGTCCTCGAAGCGGCTCGGGATCCGGTACGTGCGGCCGAAGTCCATCCCCGTCCCGATCGGGATCGTCGCCAGCTCGGTCTCGCCGCCGGCGCGGACGAGCCCGTTCGCGACCTCGTTCAGCGTGCCGTCGCCGCCGACCGCGACGACGAGCCCGGCACCGTCGCGCGCGGCGCGCTCGGCGAGGTCGATCAGGTGCCCGGGCCGCTCCGAGAAGAGCGTCTCGCCCTCGAGGCCGAGGTGCGCGGCCCGGTTCGCGAGCTCCGGCCAGCGCTTGCCGGTGACTCCGTTGTCGGAGGCCGGATTGACGAGGAAGACGGTGTGCTGGCGCGCTAATCGGCGGTGACCGTCGCGAGCGCGACGCGGGTCATCCGGTCGACGGCCGCGCGCAGCTCCTCGTCGCTGATCCGCGTGAAGACGCCCTCGACGACGATGTCCGACACCGTCAGCAGGCAGCCCGCGTGGACGCCCTTGACCTTGCCGATCCCGCCGAGCGCGGCGACGGTGAAGAGCGCGGAGGCCTCCATCTCGACCGCGAGGACGCCGCGCGCCGACCAGCGCTCGTACTGGCCGCCGTCGGGGTTGTAGAAGACGTCGCTGGAGACGATCGGGCCGACGTGCATCGGCTGGCCGATCTCCTTCGCCGCGTGGACGGCGCCGTGGATCAGCTCCCAGGACGCGGTCGGGCAGTGCGGCTCGTTCCCGACGAGGTGCATGGCGGTCGAGTCGGCGGGCACCGCGGTGAGCGCGACGATCAGGTCGCCGAGCGCGTGGTGCGGCTGCAGGCCGCCGCAGGTGCCGACCCGCATCAGCTTCGTGCAGCCGAGCTGGATCAGCTCCTCGAAGACGATCGTCGCGCCGGGGCAGCCCATGCCCGTTCCCTGCACGGAGACCGGCTTGCCCTCGAAGGTGCCGGTGTAGCCGAGCAGCCCGCGCTCCTCGTTCACCTGGGTCACGTCGTCGAGGTACGTCTCGGCGATGTACTTGGCGCGCAGCGGGTCGCCGGGCAGCAGGACGGCGTCCGCGTAGGCGCCGGGCTCGGAGCGAAGGTGGATGGGCATGGCGGCAACCCTACCCGCCCGCGCGATGGGATGATTCGGCGATGCGTGAGGTGCGTCCGGTCGTCCCGAGCCTCGACCAGGTGCTCGCCTTCTGCGGCGAGGAGCCGGTCGAGCGCGTGTTCCTCGAGGACATCGCGCGGCGCGGGCTGGGCCGGTTCTCGGCCTTCGAGCGGGACGGCCGGCTCGAGGCGCTCTGCCACGTGGGCGCGAACGTCGTCCCGTCGGGCGTCGGCTGCGGCCGGTTCGCGCGCGCGGCCGCGCACGGCCAGGCGCGGATGATCATCGGCGAGGAGCAGGCCGTCTCCGAGCTGTGGGCGGAGGCGGCCGGGCGGCTGCCGCAGCCGCGCGACGACCGCCCCGGCCAGCCGGTGTACGAGCTCGCCACGCCGCCGGAGCCGGGCGGGACCGGGCTGCGCGTCGCGACGTTCGACGATCTCGAGCTGCTCGTCCCGGCCTGCGCGGCGGCGCACTACGAGGAGATCGGGATCGACCCGATGCGCCGCGACCCGGACGGCTTCCGCTGGCGCACGCGCGCCCAGATCGACGAGGGCCGCTCCTGGGTGTGGATCGAGGACGGCGTGATCCTGTTCAAGGCGGAGGCGTCCGCGTGGACGCCGGCGGCGGTGCAGCTCCAGCAGGTGTGGGTCGACCCGGGCGCCCGCCGGCGCGGCCACGCGCAGCGGGCGTTGCGCGACCTCTGCCGGCTGCTGCTCGGTGCGGACGCCGATCGTCTGCCTCTTCGTCCGACCGGAGAACGCGCCGGCGCTGCGCCTCTACGACTCGATCGGGATGACCCGGTCGATCATGTACCGCTCGCTGATCTTCTGAGGGCGCCTACGCTCTCGCCATGGAACGGCTGATCCTCGCCCGGCACGGCGAGTCGACGGCGAGCGAGCAGGGGCTCGTGAACGGCGACCCCGCCGCCGGCGTCGGGCTCACGCGCCGCGGCGAGGAGCAGGCCCGCGCGCTCGGTCTGGCGCTCGCGGACGAGCCGCTCGACCTCTGCGTCGTCACGGCGTTCCCCCGCACGCAGGCCACCGCCGCGCTCGCGCTCGCCGGGCGCGACGTGCCGGTCGAGGAGGAGCCCGGCCTCGGCGACCCCCACGCCGGCCGCTTCGAGGGGCTCCACCTGGACGAGTACCGCGGCTGGGCCTGGACGGCCGGCTCCCGCGAGCCCGCACCCGGCGGCGGCGAGAGCCGGCTTGCGATCGTCGAGCGCTACGCGGCCGCCTGGCATGCGCTCCTCGCCCGGCCGGAGCGGACGCTCCTCGTCGTCGCCCACGCGCTCGCCATCGCCTACCTCCTCGCCGCCCGCGAGGGCTCGCCGCCCGCGGCCCGCATGGACCGGACGGTCGAGTACGCGCATCCCTATCGCTTCGCGGCGCGCCGAGCTCGCCGCCGCGCTCGCCGTCCTCGACGGCTGGCGGGAGGCGCCGACGTGGTGACGCGGCTGCTCCGGCTCGCGCTCGCCGCCTGGCTCGGCCGCTGGCTTGCGCTCGAGCTCGCGTCGTGGCTCGGACGCCGCCGCCCGCAGGGACCGCCGCCGGTCGACTCGCCCCGCGTCCCGGGTCGCATGCCGCGACGGCACGAGCCGCTTAGCCCCCGGCTCCCGCACGCGGCAGAATCGGGGCGTGGACACCGACGCCCTGCGCGCGCGGGTCGAGGAGCACATCCGCGCGCACGAGCTGATCGAGCCGGGCGGCGCCGTCTGCTGCCTCGTCTCGGGCGGCCCCGACTCGACCTGCCTCTGGCACGTGCTCGGCACGCTCGGCTACGCGGTCTCGGCGCTCCACGTCAACCATCGCCTGCGCGGCGCCGACTCCGAGGCCGACGCGCGCCTCTGTGCGACCGAGCTCGGCGCCGAGGTGGTCGAGCTCGACGGGCACGGGCTCGGCGAGGCGGCCCTGCGCGACCTCCGCTACTCCGTCGCGCGCGACCGCCTTCGCGCCACCGGCCACACCGCCTCCGACCAGGTCGAGACGATCCTCTACCGGCTCGTCTCCCGCGGCGCGCCGACCGGGATGGCGCCGCGGCGCGACGACGGCGTCGTCCACCCGCTCCTGACCGTCTGGCGCGCCGAGGCCGAGGCGTACTGCCACGCGGAAGGCCTCGCGTTCCGCGTGGACGCCTCGAACGCCGACACGAAGCGCGGCCTGATCCGGGACGAGATCCTGCCGCTGCTCCGCCGGCTCCACCCGGCCGCCGACGAGAACCTCCTGCGCGCGCTCGACACGCGCGAGACGCTGCCGCCGGCGCTCGCCGAGCTGCTCGCCGCCCCCGCCGGCTCGCGCCGCGTCGACCTCGGCGGCGGGCTCCAGGCGGTACGCGAGTACGACCGGCTCTGGCTCGAGCGCGGCCCCGTCGATCTCGCGGGCGAGGTGCGCTGGGGCGAATGGCGCATCCGGTCGGAGCTGCCAGGCCTTAGAGTGCGCGGGTGGCGACCCGGCGACCGGCTCGCCGGGCGACGCCGCAAGATCCAGGACGTATTCGTCGACGCGAAGATCCCCCGTTCCGAGCGCGAAGCGTGGCCGCTGGTCGTCCGCGGCGACGCCGTCGTGGCCGTGCCCGGGATCGTCGAGGCGCCCGGAGTCGATGTGACGCGGGAGGAAGAAGCGTGAGCGCCGGCGGAGCTGCAGCGGGCGGTGGGCGAGGTCCTGATCGACGAGGAGACGCTCCAGCGGCGGATCGTCGAGCTCGGCGAGGAGATCTCCGGCGAGTACGCCGGCCGCGACCTGCTGCTCGTCGGCGTCCTCAAGGGCGCGGTCTTCTTCCTCGCCGACCTGATGCGGAACCTCACGATCCCGTGCGAGATCGACTTCATGGCGATCTCGAGCTACGGCGCCTCGACCGACTCGTCGGGCGTCGTGCGGATCCTCAAGGACCTCGACATCAACATCGAGGGACGCGACGTCCTCGTCGTCGAGGACATCATCGACTCGGGCCTCACGCTCTCGTACCTGATCCGGAACCTCGAGGCGCGCGGGCCCGCCAGCCTCGAGATCTGCGCGCTCCTGACGAAGCCCGAGCGGCGTGAGATCGACGTGCCCGTCCGCTACACGGGCTTCGAGATCCCGAACCGCTTCGTGATCGGCTACGGGCTCGACTTCGCCGAGCGCTACCGGAACCTCCCGTACGTGGGCGTCCTCGACCCGGCGCTCGTGCCGGAAGGGCTCTAGAACTCTGTCCGGATTTTCGGGTTTACCCGGGCATGTGCCTGGTACCCTGATCCGCGAGGCCACGTGAACCGCTTCTTCCGTAGCGCGCTCTTCCCGCTGATCATCATCGCGGCGCTCGTCTGGCTCGCTCTCCAGACGCTCGGCAGCCATGGGACGAAGGCGGAGAAGGCCACCCTGTCGCAGCTGGTCACCATGGTCCAGCAGAACCCGCGTCAGATCGACTCGGTCACGTTCGTGCCGACGAAGCAGGAGATCGACGCGAACCTGACGAGCGGCAAGAAGATCGTCGTCAACTACGCGTCGAACGAGGACGAGCACGCGTTCCAGCAGCAGCTCCAGGACGCGATCTCGACCGGGGCCGCGCCGAACCTGACCTACGACTCGAAGGGCGTCGGCTCCTCGCCGTGGTGGTCGATCCTCACGAGCCTGCTGCCGTTCGTCCTCCTGTTCGGGTTCTGGATCTTCCTCATGAACCAGGTGCAGGGCGGCGGCTCGAAGGTGATGAGCTTCGGCAAGTCGCGCGCGAAGCGGATGACGCCGGACGCGCCGAAGATCGGCTTCAAGGACGTCGCCGGCGTGGACGAGGCGGTCGAGGAGCTCCAGGAGATCAAGGAGTTCCTCGAGAACCCGAAGAAGTTCCAGGCGCTCGGGGCGCGGATCCCGAAGGGCGTCCTGCTCTACGGGCCTCCCGGCACCGGTAAGACGCTGCTCGCGCGCGCGGTCGCGGGCGAGGCGGGCGTGCCGTTCTTCTCCATCTCGGGCTCCGACTTCGTCGAGATGTTCGTCGGCGTCGGCGCGAGCCGTGTCCGCGACCTGTTCGAGCAGGCGAAGCAGGCGGCCCCGTGCATCGTCTTCATGGACGAGATCGACGCCGTCGGCCGCCATCGCGGCGCGGGCCTCGGCGGCGGCCACGACGAGCGCGAGCAGACGCTGAACCAGCTGCTCGTCGAGATGGACGGCTTCGAGATGAAGGACAACATCATCCTCATCGCCGCCACGAACCGGCCGGACATCCTCGACCCGGCGCTGCTGCGCCCGGGCCGCTTCGACCGCCAGATCGTCGTCGACCGGCCCGACCGCGTCGGCCGCCAGAAGATCCTCGAGGTGCACACGAAGGGCAAGCCGCTCGCGCCGGAGATCGACCTGAGCACGCTGGCGGCGGGCACGCCGGGCTTCACCGGCGCCGATCTCGCGAACCTCGTCAACGAGGCTGCGCTGCTGGCCGCCCGCCGCGGCAAGAAGATCATCGAGCAGGACGAGCTGGAGGAGGGGATCATGCGCGTCGTCGCCGGGCCGGAGAAGAAGGCGCGGCTGCTCTCGGAGCACGAGCGCAAGATCACGGCCTACCACGAGATGGGCCACGCGCTCGTCGGCCACTTCCTCGAGCACACCGACCCGGTGCACAAGATCACGATCGTCTCGCGCGGGCAGGCGCTCGGCCTGACGATCTCGCTGCCGACCGAGGACCGCTATCTGACGACGCGGACGGCGCTCATGCACCAGATGGCGATGACGCTCGGCGGCCGCGCGGCGGAGGAGATCGTCTTCCACGAGGTCACGACCGGCGCGGCGAACGACCTCGAGAAGGTCACCGCGACGTCGAAGTCGATGATCATGAAGTTCGGCATGAGCGAGAAGCTCGGCCCGCGCGTGCTCGGCCGCGGGCACGACCAGCCGTTCCTCGGCCGCGACTACGGCGCCGAGGCCGACTACTCCGAGGAGATCGCCCGCGAGATCGACGACGAGATCCGCCGCGTGATCGAGGAGTCGCACGAGCTCGCCCTCCACGTGCTGCGCGAGCACATGGACGATCTGCACAAGATCTCGGCGATCCTGATCGAGCGCGAGACGATCGACAGGGATCAGTTCGAGCGCCTGCTCGCCGGCGAGGACGAGGGGACGGTGTTCCCCGAGGAGGAGCCCGTCGCCGAGTTGCCCGCTGCCGCAGGAGGAGCCGAAGCGCGAGCGCCAGCCGCGTCCGCGCCCGTTCCCGCTGCCGGGCTCGGCGATGCAGCCGCCGCCCGACCCCGCGCAGAGCTAGTCCCGCCGCGTGGGCGGCGAGCGCAGGGGCGCGTATCTCGCCCTGCTCCTCTGCATGGTCTCGTTCGGCGGCACGTGGCCGGCCGGAAAGGTCGCCGCCGAGCATGTCGCGCCCGCGACCGCCGCGGTGTGCCGCTTCGCCTCCGCCGCCCTGCTGCTCTGGCTGTGGGCGCGGCTCTCGGGGCGGCCGGTGCCGCGACCGGCGCGCCGCGACCTGCCGCTGATCGCAGTGCTCGGCTTCACGGTCGTCTTCGCGTACAACCTCTTCTTCCTCTACGGCGTCCGCCACGCGCCGGCGACGGACGGGTCGGTGCTCGTGCCGGGGCTGATCCCGGTGGTGACGACGCTGCTCGCGTGGCCGGTGCTCGGCGAGCGGCTCACGCGTCGCGCCGCCCTCGGTCTCGTCGTCGCGGTGGTGGGTGTCGTCGTGGTCGCCGACCCGGTCGGCGGCGTCGGCTCCACCCGGCTGATCGGCGACGGGTTGTTCGTCGGCGCCTCCGTCTCCTGGGCTGTGTACACGCTCGCCGGCCGGTCCGCGATCGCCCGTTTCGGCTCCGTGAACGCGAACGTCTACGCGACCGGGGTCGGGGCGCTCCTGCTGCTGCCGGTCTCGTTCCTCGGCGGCGGCTGGCACAGCCTCGTCGCCGCGCCGGTGCAGGCGTGGGGGTCGATCGCGTATCTGTCGCTCGCCGGCACCGTGCTCGGGTTCGTCCTCTTCTACGAGGGCGTGCGCCTGATCGGCGCGTCGAAGGCGGCGGCGTTCGCGCTGCTCGTGCCCGTGTTCGGCGTCCTCTCGTCGGTGCTCGTGCTCGGCGAGCCGCTCCGGCCGCTGCTCGCCGTCGGCGGCGCGATCGTCCTCGTGGGCCTCTGGCTCGTCCAGACTCCGGGCCGCGTCCCGGCCCTCCCGGACACGCCCGCACGGGACAGCGTCCCGGCGGGACACGCCCCGGTGTCAGACACCCACACGAATGTGTGACCGCTCGACCGCGGCGTTTGCAGCGGTTTCCCCGCCGACCGTCCGTCTCGAGACACGTCCCGGTGTCGGACACCGCAACGAGAGCGTCACGGCTTCCCGGCGGCCGTAAGCTGTCGCCGTGATCGCGATCGAGGAGCGCTTTCCGGCGCCCGCCGTGATGGGGATCGTCAACGTGACGCCGGACTCGTTCTCCGACGGCGGCGTCCACCTCGACCCGGACGCGGCGGTCGGCGACCGCGCGGCGCATGGTCGCCGAGGGCGCCGCGCTCGTCGACGTCGGCGGCGAGTCGACCCGGCCCGGCTCCGACGGCGTCTCCGCCGACGAGGAGCTCCGGCGCGTCGTGCCCGTCCTCGAGCAGATCGCGGGCGAGCTCCCGGTCTCGATCGACACGACGAAGGCGGCCGTCGCGCGCCGGGCGCTCGAGCTCGGCGCCGTGCTCGTCAACGACGTCACCGCCCTGCGCGGCGACCCGGAGCTCGCGGGCGTCGTCGCCGCGGCGGACGCCTACCTCTGCCTGATGCACATGCAGGGCGCCCCGCGGACGATGCAGGACGCGCCCCGCTACGACGACGTCGCCGGCCGAGGTCGCCGCGTTCCTCGAGGAGCGTCTCGCGTTCGCCGTCGCCCAGGGCGTCCCGGAGGAGCGGATCTGCCTCGACCCGGGCATCGGCTTCGGCAAGACCGCCGCGCACAACTTCGAGCTCGTCCGGCGCCTCGACGTGCTGCTCGCGCTCGGCCGGCCCGTCCTGATCGGCTTCTCGCGCAAGCGCTCGCTCGGGCGCGTCGCCGGCGACCCCGAGGCGACCACCGGCTCGGTCGCCGCGAGCGTCGCCGCCGCCGTGGCCTGCTACGAGCGCGGCGCGTCGATCCTCCGCGTCCACGACGTCCGCGAGCACGTCGAGGCGCTCGCCGTCGCCCGTGCGGTGCTCGTCCCGTGATCACCGTCGAGCTGCGGCAGCTGCGCGTCTTCGGCCGCCACGGGGTCTACCCCGAGGAGCAGGAGCGCGGCCAGGACTTCCTCTTCGACGTCGACCTCGAGGTCGGGACGCGCGGCGACTCCGACCGGCTCGAGGACGCGGTCGACTACACCGAGGTCGCGCAGGCCGTGCGCGAGGTCTCCGACGCGCACACGTACGCGCTGCTCGAGGCGCTCGCGACCGCCGTCGCGGACGAGCTGCTGCGCCGGTTCGGCGCCGAGCGGGTGCGGGTGCGGATCGTGAAGCCGGAGGTCCGTCCGGCCGGGCTCGAGGGCACCGTCGGCGTCAGCGTGACGAGGCCCTGACGCCAGGCGTACCCTCGGCGGTGGTGCGCGCCTACGTCGCCCTCGGCTCGAACCTCGGCGACCGGGAGCGGACGCTCCTCGACGCGCTCGCCGCGCTCGCCGCCGAGCCGGGGATCGCCGTCGTCGGCGTCTCGCGGCTGCGCGACACCGAGCCGGTCGGGCTCCTCGACCAGCCGCGGTTCCTGAACGGCGCGGCCGCGCTCGAGACCGACCTCGGGGCGCGCGAGCTGCTCGACACGCTCCTCGCCGTCGAGCAGCCGTTTCGGCCGCCGCCGCGACGGCGTCCCGGCGCAGGGGCCGCGCACGCTCGACCTCGACCTCCTCCTCTACGGCGACGACCGGCTCGACGAGCCGGGCCTGCACGTCCCGCACCCGCGGCTGCACGAGCGCCGGTTCGTCCTCGAGCCGCTCGCCGACCTCGACCCGGACCTCGAGGTGCCCGGCCGCGGCCGCGTGGCGGAGCTCCTGACCCGGCTACACTGAGCCGCGATGTCGAACCTCGACGACCTCGACGAGTACGAGGCCGAGCTCGAGCTCTCCCTGAAGCGCGAGTACCAGGCCGTCTTCGGCCTGTTCCGCTACTGCGTCCTCACGCAGGACGCGACCTACCTCTGCAACAAGCTCCAGCGGTCGTACGTGCCGCAGCAGGCGTACCCGTTCTTCCACCTCGAGCTCGAGGACGTCTGGGTCTGGGACAAGAACCGGCCGACGCGGATCATCCCGCGCACCGAGGTCTTCACCTCCGGCGACGTCACGATCGAGGAGCTGCGCGGCGAGGGCGACGAGCCCGCGCTGACGGCCGAGGCGCTCGCCGAACGCATCGGCGAGCCGCTTCCGCCAGACGACGAATGGGCTCTCGCGCTTCGCCCGCTCCGCGCAGGCGGGCGCGCCGCGCGCTTCAAACCGCAGGCTCCGCGTGCTCGCCCGGCAGATAGGCTCGCGCCGCCATGCTGCTCGCGGTCGACGTCGGCAACACCCAGACGGTCTTCGGGCTCTATGCGGGGGCCGAGCTCGGCGAGCGCTGGCGCATCGCGACCGAGGCGCACCGGACGGGCGACGAGCTCGGCGCCCTCCTCGCCGACTTCCTCGACCTGTCGTCGCTCGACGGAATCTGCCTCTCCTCGACGGTGCCGCGCCTCGTGCGCGAGTACGAGCAGCTCGCGGAGCGCTGGGCGAAGGCGCCGCTCCTCGTGCTCGGGCCCGGCGTGAAGACGGGGATCGCGATCCACTACGACGACCCGCGCGAGCTCGGGCCCGACCGGATCGCCAACGCGGTCGCGGCGAAGGAGCGCTTCGGCGCCCCGGTGATCGTCGTCGACTTCGGCACCTCGACGAACTTCGACGTCGTCTCGCCCGCCGGCGACTACGTCGGCGGGGTGCTCGCACCGGGCATCGAGACCTCGATGGAGGCGCTCTTCGCGCGGGCGGCGCGGCTCGTCAAGGTCGACTACGCCGAGCCGGAGCACGTGATCGGCAAGACGACCGAGCAGGCGCTCCGCTCCGGGCTCGTCTACGGCTTCGCCGGCCAGGTGGACGGGCTCGTCGACGCGATCCGCGGCGAGCTCGGCGCCGACGCGCTCGTGGTCGCCACCGGCGGCCTCGCCGAGCTGATCTCCCCGCACTCCCGGACGATCTCCGCCGTCGAGCCGTTCCTCACCCTCGACGGCCTCCGGATCATCTGGGAGCGCAACCAGCCGGACTCGTAACAGACTGTTACAAGCGGTTCGGTGGTCGCTGGCGCTCGGCAGTCGGCGAAGGCGAGACCGCGCTCTCGCCGCAGCCACAGCCACCGCCAGCACTGCGCCGCCGCGAAGAAGGGGGCTCACGGGGGAAACACTGGTTTCCCCCGTGAAGCGAGCGAGCCGGCGGAGCCGGCTCGCGAAGCGCTACCCGCCGCCGTAGATCGAGATCGGGAGCCGGTCGAGGAGCACCTCGTCGGCGGTGTCGGGCAGCTCCGCCTCGAGCGCGCTCGACGAGCGGCGCCGCGCCGGGCGCCGCCGCGAGCAGCCGCGTCACCACCTCGTCGGTCGAATGCAGCTGCACGAGCTCCTGCTTGAACGGCCGCGGGAAGCGGCCGTGGCCGAGATACCAGCCGTAGAACTTCTTCAGGAACCCGGAGGCGCGCTGCTCGCCCAGCTCGCGCACGGTCTCGCGGACGAACAGGATCAGCTCCGCGGCGACCTCCTCGCGGCTCGGCTGCTCGCCCTCGCCGAAGACCATCTCGCGCAGCGCCCACGGGTTGCCCTGCGCGCCGCGGCCGACCATCACCGCCGCCGCGCCGGTCGCGTCGATCACGGCCTCCGCCTTCGCGCGCGAGGTGACGTCGCCGGAGGCGATCACCGGCACGTCGACGAGCTCGACGAGCTCCGCCGTCAGCGAGTGGTCGGCGTAGCCGGTGTACATCTGCTTCGCCGAGCGCGGGTGGAGCGTGAGCGCCGCCGCGCCCGCCTCGACGAGCCGCGGCCCGAGCTCGAGGCAGGCACGCGAGCCGTTCTCGACGCCGCGACGCATCTTCACCGTCACCGGGACCGAGACGGCGGCGGCGACCGCCTCCGTGATGCGGCACGCGAGCTCGGCGTCCTCGAGCAGGTGCGCGCCGGCGCCGGTCTTCGTCACCTTCCGCACGGGGCAGCCGAAGTTCATGTCCACGATGTCCGCGCCGGCCGCCTCGACCATGCGCGCCGCCTCGGCCATCGTCCGGGGCTCCGAGCCGAAGATCTGGATCGCGAGCGGATGCTCGTCGCGGCCGACGCGCAGGTAGCCGAGCGTGCGCTCGTTGCGGTGCTCGATGCCGGCGCAGGAGACCATCTCCGAGCACACGAGGCCCGCCCCGAAGCGGCGTCCCTGGCGCCGAAAGGCCTGCACGCTGACGCCCGCCATCGGGGCGAGCGCGACCCGCGTGGGCACTTCGACCGGCCCGATCCACCACGATTCCCTGAGGTTCACCGACACCGCCGGGGATGGTAGCCGGGGCGGTGTTGACGGCCGTCCGCGGCGGGGGTACCATGCCCGTCCGCCGGAGGGCTGTCCAGCCGCCGGCCGCTCGTTTTGTTCGGGCTCCAGGAGGCCATGCGTTGAAGGAACTGCTCCTCACTCCCGAGGGCTACAAGAAGCTCCAGGAAGAGATCGAAGTGCTGTCGACGGTTCGGCGCCGCGAGGTGGCCGAGCGCATCCGGGTCGCGCGCGAGTTCGGCGACATCGCGGAGAACGCCGAGTACGACTCGGCGAAGAACGACCAGGCCCATCTCGAGGCCCGGATCGCCATGCTCGAGGAGCGCCTGAAGAACGCGCGCGTGGTCACGAAGAAGGAGATCCGCTCCGGCGAGGTGTCGGTCGGGACGAAGGTCCGTCTGAAGGACATGACCTCGAACAAGACCGTCGAGTACCACATCGTCGGCTCGGCCGAGGCCGATCCGGCGGAGATGAAGCTCTCGAACGAGTCGCCGGTCGGCAAGGCGATCATGGGCCGCAAGAAGGGCGACGTGGTCGAGGTCTCGGCACCCCGCGGGGCGCTGACGTTCAAGATCATGGACGTCCAGGCCGCCTAGCGCAGCGCGTCCCGCCCGCGGTACGCTCGGGGCGGGTGTTCGAGCAGTTCACGGAGCGGGCGCGGCAGGTCGTCGTCCTCGCACAGGACGAGGCACGCGCGCTCGGGCACGACTACATCGGCACGGAGCATCTCCTGCTCGGCCTCCTGCGCGAGGCGGACGGGCTCGGCGCGCGGACGCTGCGCGGCCTCGGGGTGACGGAGGAGGCGGCGCGCGAGCAGGTGCGCGCGCTCGTCGGGCAGGGCGAGAGCGGCACCACGACGGGGCAGATCCCGTTCACGCCCCGGGGCAAGCAGGTGCTCGAGCTCTCGCTGCGCGAGGCGCTCCGGCTCGGTCACAACCACATCGGCACCGAGCACGTCCTGCTCGGCCTCGTGCGCCTGGACGGGGGCACCGCGTCGGCCGTCCTGCATGCGCTCGGCCACGACGGGGAGACCGTGCGCAACGAGGTGATGCGGCAGCTCGTCGGCGTCGACGGCGACGATCACCGCTTCGCCCACGGCCGTGACGCGGCGGCCGTGGCCCGCCGCCGAGGACGTCGCCGCCTCGGAGTCGCTCGGCGGGCGGCGGGCCGTCGCGCTTCCGTCCGCGCCGCAGCTCGCCGTCGCCTGGCTCCTGTTCGCGCTCGCTCTCGGCGCGGGCATCCTGATCGGGTGGGCGATCTGGGGCGCGTAGCCCTACGATCGTCTCCGTGATCGATCTCCACTCCCACGTCCTGCCCGGCGTGGACGACGGGCCGGCGACGATGGCGGGCAGCCTCGAGCTCCTGCGCGCCGCCGAGGCGGCGGGGATCAGCCGGATGGCCGCGACGCCGCACGTCCGCGACGACTATCCGACGGCGCCCGAGACGATGCACCGGCTCGTCGGCGAGGTGAACGCCGCCGCCCGCGAGGCGGGGATCGCCGTCGAGGTGCTGCCCGGGGCCGAGCTCGACCTCGTCGCCGCGCAGGAGCTGGGCGACGAGGAGCTGCGCTCGTTCGGGCTCGGCGGCAACCCACGCCTGCTCCTGCTCGAGAGCCCGTACCACGGCTGGCCGCTCGGGCTCCACGACCTCGTCTTCCGGTTCGCGGCCCGCGGCTTCTCGGTCGTGCTCGCCCATCCGGAGCGGAACGGCGACGTCCAGGCGAACCCGTCGCTGCTCGCCCCGCTCGTCGAGTCGGGCGTCCGCGTCCAGCTCACCGCCGCGTCGGTCGACGGCCGGTTCGGCCGCCGGCCGCAGGCGAGCGCGCGCGAGCTCCTCGGCCGCGAACCTCGCCCACCTGCTCGCGAGCGACGCGCACGCGGTCGAGCTGCGGCAGACCGGCTTCGCGGCGGCCCGCGAGGAGATCGGCGATCCCGAGCTCGCCGACTGGCTGACCCGCGGCGTGCCGGCGCGCTGCTCGAGGGCAGCCTGCTGCCGCCGCGCCCGGCGGCCCGCCGGACGGGGCGCCTGCCGCGCTGCGGCGGAGCTCGCTCTAGAGGCTTGATGCGACTTGGCCCGCGGCGCCGGATGCCGTCCCAGGCGCGGCGCGAGGCCGTCTCGTCGGCCTTGCGCAGGCCACCAGCCTGCGCTGCGACCGGCGACCCGCCCTCGCTTGGCCTGTGACGGCCCCTGCGGGCGTCCAATTCGCATCAAGCCTCTAGACTCCGCTGCCATGGCCGCCCCGAAGCGCTTCCCCGACCGGGACGAGATCGCCGCCGTCCGCGTCGAGGCGGACGCGCTCGAGCCCGGCGCGACCGGCGAGACGACCCGCCGCCTCGCCGGCCGGGTGATGGCCCGGCGCGACATGGGCAAGCTCGTCTTCTGCGACCTCGTCGACCGCTCCGGGCGGATCCAGCTGATCTGCCCGCTCGAGCGCACCGGCGAGATCGACGTCCACCTCGGCGACGTCGTCGGCGCCGTCGGCTCGCCCGCGCGCTCGCGCCGCGGCGAGGCGTCGCTGATGGTCGACTCGCTCGAGCTCCTCTCGCGCCCCCACAGCCCGCTCCCGGACACCTTCCACGGCCTCACCGACGTCGAGCTCCGCTACCGCAAGCGCTACCTCGACCTGCTGATGAACGAGGAGTCGCGCTCGGACGCGCTCGTCCGCTCGCGCGCGGTCGCGACGATCCGGCGCATCCTCGACGAGTGGGGCTTCGTCGAGGTGGAGACCCCGGTGCTGCAGCCGCGGTACGGCGGCGCCTTCGCCGAGCCGTTCGTCACCCACTGGAACTCGCTCGAGGAGGACCGCTACCTGCGGATCGCGACCGAGCTCTACCTCAAGCGGCTGATCGTCGGCGGGCTCGAGAAGGTGTACGAGATCGGCAAGGACTTCCGCAACGAGGGCGTCTCGTTCAAGCACCACCCCGAGTTCACGATGCTCGAGTGGTACGAGGCGTACGCCGACTACCGCGACACGATGGCCAGGATCGAGCAGCTCGTCTCGCGCACGGCGCAGGAGGTGCTCGGCACGACCGTCGTCACGTTCCGGGGCCACGAGATCGACCTGGCGCCGCCGTGGCGCCGCGTCTCGTTCGTCGAGGGGCTCGAGGAGCACGGCCTCTGGACGCGAGACGAGGCCGAGCTACGCCGCCGCCTCCAGGAGCGCGACGTCGACGTCTCCCACGACCCGACCTGGGCCAAGCTCGTCGACCACGCGCACTCGCACTTCGTCGAGCCCGCCCTGATCCAGCCGACGATCCTCTACGACTACCCGATCGAGCTGTCGCCGTTCGCGCGCCGGACCGACGACGATCCCACGCTCGTCGAGCGCTTCGAGTACTTCGCCGGCGGGATGGAGCTCGGGAACGCGTTCAGCGAGATCAACGACTCGGCCGACCAGACGGAGCGCTTCGGGATGCAGACGGAGGAGCGGGCCGCGGGCGACGTCGAGGCCGAGGAGGGCGACCCCGACTACGTCGAGGCGCTCTCGTACGGCATGCCGCCGACCGGCGGGATCGGGCTCGGCATCGACCGGCTCGCGATGCTCCTCACGGGCCGAGAGTCGATCCGGGACGTGATCCTCTTCCCGGCGCTCCGCACCGTCGACTAGACGGCGCTACCGCAGCTCGACAGGAGCGGGCCCGCGCTGCGCGTACGCGATCGCGTCGTCGAGGATCTGCGCGAGGTCGCGCTCGGGCGCCCAGCCGATCGCGTCGCGGATCTTCCCGATCGCGGGGATCCGGTGGAGCATGTCCTCGATCCCCTGCTCGTAGACGCGCTCGTACGGGACGAAGGCGAGCTCGGAGGCCGACCCGGTCAGCCGCTTCACCCGCTCGGCGAGCTCGAGGATCGAGATCCGCTCCGTCGAGCCGACGTTGAAGATCTCGCCGGAGGTCGCGCGGTCGTCCATGACGCCCGTCAGAGCGCGGACGGTGTCGGCGACGTGGCAGAAGCAGCGCGTCTGGTTCCCGTCGCCGTGGATCTCGATCGGCGCCCCGGCGAGCGCGCGCGAGACGAAGTTCGGGATCACCATCCCGTAGCGTCCGCTCTGCCGCGGCCCGACCGTGTTGAAGAGCCGGACGATCACGCAGTCGAGGCGCCGCTCCTGGTGGTACGCGAGCGCGAGGAACTCGTCCATCGCCTTCGAGTCGGCGTACGCCCAGCGCCGCTGCGTCGTCGGCCCGTAGATGCGCCGCGCGTCCTCGGCGAGCTCGACCTCCTCGCGGTGGTCGCCGTAGACCTCCGACGTGGACGCGATCAGCACCCGCTTGCCGAAGCGGTTGCAGTGCTCGAGGACGTTCTCCGTGCCCTGGACGTTCGTGACGAGCGTCCGCACCGGCTGCTCCACGATCAGGCGGACGCCGACCGCGGCGGCAAGGTGGTAGACGACGTCGCAGCGGTGGACGAGCTCGTTCACGACCGCGTTCGAGAGCACGGAGTCGACGACGAGGTGGAAGTCGTCCCGCTCCTTGAGGTGGGCGACGTTCTCGTGCGACCCGGTCGAGAGGTCGTCGAGCGCCCACACCTCCGCACCCGACTCGAGCAGCCGCTCGCACAGGTGCGAGCCGATGAAGCCGGCGCCGCCGGTGACGAGTGCCTTCACTCGTCCAACACTAACCGGACACCGATAATGGGGGTTGTGCGTGGAATCGGCCTCTTCCGCCGTGGCCTCCGCCGTGACGAACGCGTCGCGGCCGGGGAGACGCTCGCGAGTCTCGAGCACCGGCTCGAGCAGCGCTTCGAGGAGCTGATCCACGAGCACGAGCGCCTGGCCGAGCGCGAGGCCAGGGTGATCGCGCGCGAGAGCTCTCCCGCGGCTCCGGACCCGGAGGCCGTGCCGGAGCCGCCGTCCGCGGCGTCCGAACCCGCCGCCGCGGCCGACCGGGAGCGCGAGCTGGCGGAGCGCGTGCAGAACCTGATCGGGCGCGAGCGGGGCCTCGCGAAGCGGGCCGCCGAGCTCGCCGTGCGCGAGCGTGCGCTCGCCGAGGACGGCGCCGGCCACGAGCGCCGCGCCCAGGAGCTCGAGGCGCGCGACCGGGAGCTCGACCGCCGCGAGCTGGAGCTGAGCGAGCGCGCCGCGGCGCTCGCCGAACGCGAGCTCGAGCTCGCCAAGAGGCCGCCGGCTCCGCGGGCGAGGCCTCCGCGCCCGCTCGGCGCGGCCCGGCCGCGCCGGCGCTGGAACCTCGTCGAGCTCGAGCGGCTCGTGGAGAAGCACGGCGCCGAGAACCCGGACCGGCTCGAGGAGTGGTCGTCCTACCTGTACTTCCTGCGCGACCACGCCGGCCGCGACGGCGAGCTCCCGGACGCGTTCGACTGGCTGCTCGCCGACGTCTTCGCCGAGCTCGTCGACTGACCCGCCGAGGGCTGCGTCGCGGCCGACCGCGAGCGCATGTGCGCTTGCGCGCAAGAAGATGCGCGCGCGGTCGAATACCCGCACGAAAGCTTCCTGGGGCCTCTTCGTCGCGGCAGGGGTGTCGGCTACGATGGGGCAACCTTCGACCGACGTGCGGCCATCCTGGCCGCGCCGGGGTTTTCCATGAAAGGGGGGTCGAGGGACCCGTGTTCGAACGCTTCACTGAACGGGCTCGCCAGGTCGTCGTCCTCGCGCAGGACGAGGCGCGGGCGCTCAAGCACAACTACATCGGCACCGAGCACATCCTGCTCGGACTGCTCCGCGAGGAAGAGGGCCTCGCGGCGCGGGTGCTCGAGTCTCTCGACATCACCGTGGAAGAGGTGCGGGCGCAGGTCGCGCGCATCGTCGGCCAGGGCGACGAGGTCACGACCGGACAGATCCCGTTCACGCCGCGCGCGAAGAAGGTGCTCGAGCTCGCGCTGCGGGAAGCGCTTTCCCTGGGCCACAACTACATCGGCACCGAGCACATCCTGCTCGGCCTCGTCCGCGAGAACGAGGGCGTCGCCGCGCGCATCCTGCTCGACTTCGACGCGGACGCCGAGAAGATCCGCAACGAGATCATCCGCATGCTCTCCGGCCCCGGCCGCCGCCAGGGCGCGGGCGCCGGCGCCGCCGCGGGCGAGAAGTCGAAGAGCTCGAAGCTGCTCGACCAGTTCGGCCGCAACCTGACGAAGCAGTCCACCGAGGGCAAGCTCGACCCGGTGGTCGGCCGCCAGACCGAGATCGAGCGGCTGATGCAGATCCTCTCGCGCCGGACGAAGAACAACCCGGTGCTGATCGGCGAGCCGGGCGTCGGCAAGACCGCCGTCGTCGAGGGCCTCGCCGCGCGGATCGCCACGAACCAGGTGCCCGAGCTGCTGAAGAACAAGCAGATCTACACGCTCGACCTCGCCGCCCTCGTCGCCGGCTCCAAGTACCGCGGCGAGTTCGAGGAGCGCCTGAAGAAGGTCATGAAGGAGATCATGCAGCGGGGCGACATCATCCTGTTCATCGACGAGCTCCACAATCTCGTCGGTGCGGGCGCCGCCGAGGGCGCGATCGACGCCGCCTCGATCCTGAAGCCGGCGCTCGCCCGCGGCGAGCTGCAGACGATCGGCGCCACGACGCTCGACGAGTACCGCAAGTACCTGGAGCGGGACGCGGCGCTCGAGCGGCGCTTCCAGCAGGTGCGGGTCGAGGAGCCGTCCGTCGACGACACCGTCCAGATCCTGCGCGGCCTGCGCGACCGCTACGAGGCGCATCACCGCGTGAAGATCACCGACGACGCGCTCCAGGCCGCGGCCGAGCTCTCCGACCGCTACATCCAGGACCGCCACCTGCCGGACAAGGCGATCGACCTGATCGACGAGGCCGCGTCGCGCATCCGCATCCGCTCGATGAGCGCGCCCCCGCGCTACCGCGAGCTGGAGGAGGAGATCGACCGGGTCCGGAAGGACAAGGAGTCGGCGATCGAGGACCAGGAGTTCGAGAAGGCCGCCGCGCTCCGCGACAAGGAGCGCAAGCTCACCCAGAAGAAGCGGGAGCTCGAGGAGCAGTGGCGCAACTCGGAGTCGTCCGAGGAGCAGCCCGAGGTCGGCGAGGAGGAGATCGCCGACATCGTCTCGATGTGGACGGGCATCCCGGTCTTCAAGCTGACCGAGGCCGAGTCGCAGAAGCTCATCCGCATGGAGGAGGAGCTGCACAAGCGCGTGATCGGCCAGGAGGAGGCGATCGTCGCCGTCTCGAAGTCGATCCGCCGCGCCCGCGCCGGCATCAAGGATCCGAAGCGGCCGACCGGCTCGTTCATCTTCCTCGGCCCCTCGGGCGTCGGGAAGACCGAGCTCGCGCGGACGCTCGCCGAGTTCCTGTTCGGCGACGAGGACGCGATGATCCAGGTCGACATGTCGGAGTACATGGAGAAGCACTCCGTGTCCCGGCTCGTCGGCTCGCCCCCCGGCTACATCGGCTACGACGAGGGCGGCCAGCTCACCGAGTCCGTCCGCCGGCGGCCGTACTCGGTCGTCCTGCTGGACGAGATCGAGAAGGCCCACCCGGACGTGTTCAACATCCTGCTCCAGATCCTGGAGGAGGGGAAGCTGACCGACGCCCAGGGGCGCCGCGTCGACTTCCGGAACACGATCGTGATCATGACCTCGAACATCGGCGCCGCCCAGATCTCGAAGAACCAGGGCTTCGGCTTCTCGATGGGCGACGAGCAGGGGCTCAGCTACGACGAGATGAAGTCCCGGGTGATGAGCGAGCTGAAGAAGGTGTTCCGGCCCGAGCTCGTCAACCGGATCGACGAGATCATCGTCTTCCACAAGCTCGACCGCTCGGAGATCCTGACGATCGTCGAGCTGATGCTCCGCCGCCTGCGCGAGCAGATGGCGACCCACGGCGTCGCGATCGAGCTCACCGACGAGGCGAAGGAGCTGCTCGTCGACAAGGGCTACGACCCGGCGATGGGCGCCCGGCCGCTGCGCCGCGCGATCCAGCGCTACATCGAGGATCCGCTCGCCGACTACGTCCTCGGGCGCCAGCTCGAGGAGGGCTCGACGATCCTCGTCAGCCGCCAGGTCGGCGAGGACGGGGAGCCGGGCAGCGAGGTGGACATCACGTTCATCCCGGGCGAGGTGACCCCGGAGAAGGTGACCGTGCCGCCGCAGGAGCCCGAGGCGGCAGCGCCGGAGGACGAGGAGCCCCCGGCCGCCGAGGAGTAGGGCGCACGCGCGCGACACGACCGTTCGACCGAGGGCCGCCGGAAGGCGGCTCTCGTCGTTCTCGAGCGTCGGGGGAGACCGGTGGCGGGAACCGGAGCCCCGCACCAGGGAAGCGGCCCCGCCGCATCGGGCCGCCTCGCGCCTGAGAGGGAGTGCTCCCGGGCCCCCGCCGCATCGGGGCCCGGGCCGTACGTGGGGGAGTGCCCCCGAGCCCCCGCCGCAGTCGGGGCTCGGAACGTGCCTTCTGCGGAGATCCTGCTTGTTTGACCTCTGTTGACTCGTCCCCCTTCGGGTGGTTCATCGAGTCACTTCACCGCGCGGGAGGGAACCGCAGCCGTCTGCGGGGAATCGCCGCGGCCGTACGGGGGAAACCCGCAGCGAGGTTCCGCGTCCCCCCGAATGGCGTCACGGCGGCCTCCGCGCACCATTGCGACATGGCAACGCCAGTGTTCGAACGGAGGAGACCATGAAGAAGATCTTCGAGTTCGGCGGAGTCGCCGCCGGCGTGGTGCTGATCGCTTTCGGCATCGCAGCAATCGTCCTCGGAGTCAACGGCAAGAACACCGTGACCTCGAGCCTCAAGGAGCAGCAGATCGTCGGGTCGTCCGACATGACCCCCTCGGCGATCGCGGCGGAGGCCAAGGCCGCCGGGCTGCCCGCGAGCATCGTGCTCCCGACCTGCTCGGTCGCGGGCCAGGCCGTCAACAGCGGCGCGACCGCGCGCTGCTTCGCCGACTACATGCGCATCCACGCGTACGAGTCGAGCGGAGGCGTCCCCTACTCGCAGATGCCGCGCTACGCGACGGCTGACGGCAAGGGCACGAACGACGCGGCCGCCGCGCTGAAGTCCAACGGGCAGCCGGTCGACAACGCGGCCCGCAACATCTGGGTCACCGAGACCGCGCTGAGCACCGCCCTGAACGTCTCGTACATGGCGGATCAGCTGGGCAACTTCGGCATCGTCGTCGGCATCGCCCTCCTGCTCTCCGGCTTCGGGTTCGTCGTCCTCGCAGTCGGCGGCGCTCTCCGCGCCGGCGGGTGGCTCTTCGCCCGCCAGGAGAAGGCCGCAGCCGCGAAGGACGCAGCCGCAGCCGGCGTGTAGGGCACTGCGCTTGAACGGCGGAAGGGCGGCCCACGGGCCGCCCTTCCGCTGTTCTGTTCCCTTTGCACCGCTTCGCCGCGAGGCGTACGCCGCGGAGCGGCGCACGGCTCGCGGCTGTGCTTTCCTGCTCGGGAACGGCGTCCGGCGCGGCGGTCGTGGTTGCGGCGGCCGACCGTCATGTGCGCGCCCGCGCGAGCCGGGCGCGCCGACGGGCGTCACGAAGTCTCCGGGGTCCCGTCACCATCGGCGTCCGGGCGCGCGCATACGCTGGCCCCATGGCGAAGACGAAGGCCGCCGTCCAGTTTGCGTGCACCGAGTGCGGCTACTCGGCCGGGCGCTGGTTCGGCAAGTGCCCGGGCTGCTCGTCCTTCGGGACGCTCGTCGAGGAGCGCGTCGAGCCGGCCGTGACCGCGAAGGGCGGCGCCGCGGCGAAGCCGCTCCTGCGGCTCGTCGACGTCGAGGTCGAGGAGGCGGCGCGCATCCCCACCGGGGTGCCGGAGCTCGACCGCGTCCTCGGCGGCGGGCTCGTCCCCGCCTCGCTCGTGCTCGTCGGCGGCGAGCCGGGCGTCGGCAAGTCGACGCTGCTGCTGATGGCGCTCGCCGCGATCTCCCAGGACCGGCGCGCGCTGCTCGTCACCGGCGAGGAGTCGACCGCCCAGGTCAAGCTCCGGGCCGAGCGGCTCGGCGGCGCCGAGCGGGTCGAGATCCTCGCCGAGACCGAGCTCGAGACCGTCTGCGCGACGCTCCGCACCGAGCGGCCGGACGTCTGCGTGATCGACTCCGTGCAGACGCTCTACTCGGCCGACCTCGGCTCGGCGCCGGGCTCGGTCGGGCAGGTGCGGGAGGCGGCCGCGCGGCTGCTCCGGGTGGCGAAGGAATCCGGCGTCGCCATCGTGCTCGTCGGCCACGTGACGAAGGACGGCTCGGTCGCCGGCCCGCGCGTGCTCGAGCACCTCGTCGACTGCGTGCTCCAGTTCGAGGGCGACCGGTACCGCGCCCACCGCGTGCTGCGGGCGGCGAAGAACCGTTTCGGCTCGACGAACGAGCTCGGCGTCTTCGAGATGACCGGCGCCGGCCTCGTCGGCGTCCCCGACCCCTCCGAGATCTTCGGGCGCACCGTCGAGGGCGAGCCCGGCGCCGCCGTCGCGTGCGCGCTCGAGGGGACGCGGCCGATCCTGCTCGAGGTCCAGGCGCTCGTCGCCCAGACCGACCTCGCGATGCCGCGACGGGTCGCGACCGGCGTCGACCCGAAGCGGCTCGCGATGATCGTCGCCGTGCTCGCCCGCCACGCCGGCATCCCGCTCGGGCAGGCCGACGTGTTCGTCAACGTCGCCGGCGGCGTCCGCATCGACGAGCCGGGCGCCGACCTCGCGGTCGCGCTCGCGATCGCCTCCGCCGCGCGCCGGCTGCCGGTCCGCGCCGGCACCGCCGCCTTCGGCGAGATCGGTCTCACCGGACGGTTGCGGCGCGGCCACGCAGGCCGACCGGCGGCTCGAGGAGTGCGCGAAGCTCGGCCTCGTCCGCGTGGTCGCTCCGGCCGGCACCCCGGCGCGTGGCACACTGAAGGTGGAGGAGGCGGAGACGCTCCGTGCGGCGATTCGCGCGGGCCTCGACTCTGCCGAGCGCGATGCCGGAGAAGGAGACGACGGAGACCAGCAGGCCCGAGCGGGCGCTCGCTGACCTCGGCTTCACGCGGATGCCGTCCGAGGATCCGCGCCGCAACCCGGAGCTGCTCGAGGCGATCGCGAAGGTCGCGCCCGGCAGCGAGCTGCGGCAGGCCGTCGACGACGTGATCCGCTCGCACGAGGGTGCGCTGATCGTCGTCGGCGACCCGGCCGAGCTCTCGTTCCTGTACTCGGGCGGCATCCGCCTCGACGCGCCGTTCCGTCCGCAGCTCCTGTACGAGCTCGCGAAGATGGACGGCGCGATCATCGTCGACGCCGCCGTCAAGCGGCTCGCCTGGGCGAACGTGCAGCTGATGCCCGATCCGACGATCCCCTCCGACGAGACCGGCACCCGGCATCGCACGGCGGAGCGCGTCGCGAAGCAGACCGGCGCCCTCGTCGTCTCCGTCTCCCAGCAGCGCGAGACCGTGACGGTGTTCGTCGGGCAGTTCCGCCACCAGCTCGACCCGGTCGCGGACGTGCTCGCGAAGACGAACCAGGCGCTCGGCACGCTCGAGACGTACAGGCAGCGGCTCGAGCAGGTGCTGACGCGGCTGACCGCGCTCGAGTTCCAGAACGCGGTCGTCCTCGACGACGTGCTCGTCGTGCTCCAGCGGGCGGAGATGACCTCCCGGATGGCGGAGCGGATCCGGCGCGACTGCGTCGAGCTCGGCAGCGAGGGCCGCATGATCCGGCTCCAGCTGGAGGAGCTCGTCGGCGAGGTGCCCGGCGAGCGTGACGCGATCGTGCGCGACTACCACGCAACCGGCTCCGGGCCGGAGGCGACGCTCGCGCTCGAGGGGCTGCGCGCGCTCGGCTACGAGGAGCTGCTCGAGTTCGGACGCCTCGCCGAGCCGCTCGGCTACGACCGCGGGATCAACCCGCTCGACCACTCCGTCTCGCCGCGCGGCTACCGCATCCTCTCGCATATCCCCCGGCTGCCCGAGGCGGTCGTCGCGCGCGTCGTCGGCGACCTCGGCTCGCTCGATTCCGTCGTGCGGGCCTCGCAGCGGGAGCTCGAGGCGGTCGAGGGCGTGGGCGCCGTGCGGGCCCGCGAGATCCGCGACGGCCTGCGCCGCCTCCAGGAGCACAATCTCGTCGACCGCTACCTGCAGCTCTAGCCCCGCGCAGGCCGTGTTGCCGCGTCGGGAAACGCCGAAATTTGGGTTTTCCAGCGGTTTTTGCTAGAGTAAACAGCCGATGGCCGGCGCCCCTCTATGCGCCGGCTTTCTTGGCGGAAAACGCGATTTCACCTAGGGGAGGGTCGAGCTTGTACAAGGTCGGCGACAAGGTGGTGTATCCCCACCACGGCGCGGGGACGGTCGTCAAGAAGGAGTCGCGCGAGGTTCTCGGGCAGAAGCGCGACTACCTGACGATCAAGATCCTGCACAACGACATGACGGTGCAGGTCCCCTGCGAGAACGCCGAAGCCGTCGGTCTGCGGCGCGTGATCGGCGAGAAAGAGGTCGGCGTCGTCCTCAAGGCACTGACGGCCGGCTCGACCGAGATGCCGAAGAACTGGAACCGCCGCTTCAAGCACAACCGCGACAAGATGAAGACCGGCGACATCCTCGAGCTGGCGGAAGTCGTCCGGAATCTCGCGCTCCGCGACCACGAGAAGGGCCTCTCCACCGGCGAGAAGCAGATGTTCGTGAAGGCGAAGAAGATCCTCGCCTCCGAGCTGATGTACGCCAAGGACATGGACGAGGACGAGTGCGCCGAGTGGCTCGAGGACGTCCTGGGCAGCGGCAACGGCAAGAAGAAGCCGGTGGCGAAGAAGAAGACCGCCGCCGCGACCGCGTAAGCCGCGGCGCACAGAGCCGGGCACATGAGCGTCTGGGCCATCCTCGTCGCAGCGGGACGGGGGGAGCGTCTCGGCCTGGACCAGCCGAAGGCGTTCGCGCGGGTCGGCGACGACCCGCTGCTCGCGGAGCCGCTGCGCCGGCTCGACGACTCGGCGTGGGTGGACGCGATCGTGCTCGTCGCTCCGCCCGGCTGGGAGGAGCCGGCGATCCTGCTCGCCGAGGAGCTCGGCTGCGGCAAGGTGGCCGCGTGCGTGCCCGGCGGTGAGACGCGCGCCGACTCGGTCCGGGCCGGACTCGCCGAGGTGCCCGCCGAGGCGGTCGTCGTGCTCGTCCACGATGCCGCCCGGCCGCTGCTGCCGGACGCCGTGATCGAGCGCGTGCTCGCGCCGCTCTCGGCAGGCTGGGACGGCGCGATCCCGGGCCTGCCCGTCGCCGACACGCTCAAGCGCCTCGGCCCCGACGGCGCCGTCGTCGAGACGGTTGCGCGCGACTCGCTGTGGGCGGTGCAGACGCCCCAGGCGTTCCCGGCCGACGTGCTCCGGCGCGCCTACGCGACGGGCGCCGACGCGACGGATTGCGCGGGTCTCGTCGAGGCGGCGCGGCGGGCGGGTCACCGTCGTCGAGGGCGATCCGCTCCTGCTCAAGGTGACGACGGCCGACGATCTCGCCAAGATCGCCTCGTGGCTCGCGTGACCGAGTATCGGGTCGGCACCGGTGTCGACGCGCATGCGCTCGAGGACGGCGTGCCGCTCGTGCTCGGCGGCGTGCGGATCGACCATCCGCGCGGCCTCGCCGGCCACTCCGACGGCGACGTGCTCGCGCACGCGCTCACCGACGCCGTGCTCGGCGCCGCCGGGCTCGAGGACATCGGCGCGCTCTTCCCCTCCGGGGATCCCGCGCTCGCCGGCGCCGACTCCGTCGAGCTGCTGCGGCAGGCGTGGGAGCAGCGTGCGCGCCGCCGGCTGGGAGCTCGCGAACGCCGACGTCGTCCTGATCGGCGAGGAGCCGCGGCTCGCGCCGCACCGGCAGGCGATGCGGGAGCGGCTCGCCGCCGCGCTCGGCGTCGCGCCCGAGCTCGTCGCCGTGCGCGCGACCACCACCGACCGCCTCGGCTTCACCGGTCGCGGCGAAGGTCTCGCGGCGCAGGCAGTCGCGCTCCTGCGGCGATGACGCCGCGCGACCGGCTCGCCGCGCTCCTCGCCGCGCACCATCCGGCCGACGCCGCCGAGGCCGCCGACCTCGAGCAGATGCGCACGTACGCGCGCGACCTCGCCGAGCCGCTCTCACGCGACCAGCCGGGGCGCACTTCACCGCGTCGGCGCTCGTCGTCGACCCCGACCGCCGCCGCACCTTCCTCGTCCGCCACCGCAAGCTCGAGCGCTGGCTCCAGCCCGGCGGGCACGTCGAGCCGGGCGACGCGACCATGCTCGCCGCCGCGCTCCGCGAGGCGCGCGAGGAGACCGGCCTCGCGGTCGTGCCCGGGGCCGACGCGCCGCTCGACGTCGACGTCCACGAGATCCCGGCCCGAAACGGGTCGCCCGCGCACCTCCATCTCGACGTCCGCTTCCTGCTCGTCGCCGACGCCGCCGGAGTCGCGGCCGTCGACCCGACCGAGACGGAAGGCGGCGCCTGGCTCGCGCGCGCGGACGCGCTGCGCCTCGCCGATGCAGGCCTCCGGCGCCTGATCGAGAAAGGGCTGCCTGCATGAAGCTCGCCCTCGTCACCCACGCCGAGCACCCGGAGCTGCGGCACACGATGCCGAACGTCTGGCCGGAGTACATGCACCACGACCCGGTCGTGACCACGTTCTGGCCGCGCCTCTACGACCTGTACCCCGACTTCCAGCTCTGGGTCGTCGACCGCGACGTGCGGCAGACCGTCGCGTACGCCTGCACCCTGCCGGTGCGCTGGGACGGCGAGGTGTCGCCGCGCGGCGTGGACTGGGCGATGTCGAACGGCGCCTCGGGCGAGCCGACGACGCTGTGCGCGATCGTCGCCGGGATCGCGCCGGACTACCGCGGCACCGGCCTCAGCTCCGCGCTCCTGCGGCGGATGGCAGCGCTCGCGGCCGCGCACGGCCTCGACGGGCTGATCGCCCCGGTGCGGCCGACGTGGAAGGAGCGCTACCCGCTGTCGCCGATCGAGTCGTACCTGCGCTGGCGTCGCGACGACGGGCTCCTCTACGACCCGTGGCTGCGGACGCACGAGCGTCTCGGCGCCGAGGTGATCGGCGCCGGCGCCCCGGTCGCTGACGATCCCCGGCACCCGCCAGGAGTGGGAGTCCTGGACCGAGCTGACCTACCCCGAGGACGGCGACTACATCGTCCCGGGCGCGCTCGCGCCGGTCCACTTCGAAGGCGGCCGCGGCGTCTACGTCGAGCCGAACGTCTGGATGAGACATCCCTTGTAGCGTGGGGGAACCAAGGTTCCCCCACGGGCCCCCTCCTTCGGCGGGGAGTGACGGGGGCGGCGGTGGCGCTGCGGGGCGAGCGCGGTCGCCCCTTCGCGGAGGGGGCGCGGTCCACCAAGAGTGGATCTGGACGGATTGCCTGCCCCGGCGCGGTCGCGCGCGGCCTGCGGCCGGGCGCACCCGCTGGTTCGCCTCGTCCTAACGCGCCTGCGGCCGCGTTAGCCCGAGGCCTGAACGGTTGCGAGCTGCGCAGCCGCCCAGGCCGCAGGCTAAGCGCGAGCGCAGCGGCGCTTAGCCGGAGGCCGAACCAGCGGACGGTCCTGGCGTAGCCACGACCGGCCGCGCCGACACCGCGGTTCCTTCCGGATCCGCTCTTGGGCGAGTGCGCTTTGGCGGCGGAGGCGAGACCACGCTCTCAGCCGTAGCTTCCACCCCGACACCCGCGTCACGCGCGCCGAAGAACGAGGAGCTACCTGAGGGGAACCCTGGGTTCCCCTCAGCGCCTCAGCGTTTGCGGCCGGCCTTCTGGGCCTTTTCGAGGCGGCGGCGCATCTCGCGGTTCGTCGCCTCGGGCGGGAGTCCGCCCTGCTGTTCCTGCACCTCGAGCAGTGCGCGGCGCTCCTGGGCGCTCAGCTGGGACATCGCCTGCTGGGCCCGCCGGGGGTCGCGGTGGGCGCCGACCCGCTCCAGCTTCTTCATCGCGCTCGCAAGCTCCGGGTTGGAGCGCTCGATCGCGGCGGTCGACGCCTTCTGGAGCCAGCGGCGCAGCAGCGGCACCTTCGACATCAGGGTGAAGATCGGCCGGAGGTAGCGGCCGTTCTGGACGCGTCCGAGCAGGGCGAGCAGCCCGAGCAGGACGAGCATCCCGACGAGGATCCAGACCGGGATCAGCAGCATGACGAGCGAGGTCGCGAGCATCGAGGGGATCGTAGCGGCCTACGCGGGCAGGGACACGACTTCTCCGGCGACGGCGACGAGCCCGTCGCGGGCGAGCGAGCGCACGGCCTCGTCGTCGAGCTCGGCGAGCGGCTGTGCGGACGCGGCGACGAGACGCAGCGTCGCGGCCCGCCGCTGCCGGAACGAGCCCTCGAACGGGCTCTGCTTGCGCAGCGGCTCGTAGCGGCGTCCGCGGGACGGGCAGCCCTCCGCGAGCGGGCAGGCGTCGCAGCGGGGGACGCGCGCGAGGCAGACCGTCGCGCCCATGTCCATCAGCGCCTGCGCGGCCGCCGGAGAGAAGTCGGCGCCGGTGCGCTCGGCGACGCGCCGGACGTTCACGTCCACCGGCAGCACGGGCCGGCCGAACGCGAAGCAGGCGACCGCGTCGGCGGTGTAGCGGCCGACCCCGGGCAGCTCGGTCAGATCGTCGGGCCAGCCGTGCGACGCGACCTGCTGCGCGGCCCGGTGCAGCGCGAGCGCGCGCCGGTTGTACCCGAGCCCCTGCCACTCGCGGATCACGTCGGCCGCGGGCGCCGCCGCCAGCGCCTCGACGGTGGGCCAGCGGGCGAGCCACCGCTCCCAGCGCGGCACGACCCGCTCGATCTGGGTCTGCTGCGCCATCACCTCGGAGACGAGGATCGCGTACGGGTCGCGCGTGCGCCGCCAGGGCAGATCCCTCCCGTTTTGGCTGAACCAAGCCAGAAGCAGCTCCTCCACGCCCGGGAGCCTAGACGAGCGCGATACCGCTCGAAAGGCCGAAAACGGGCCGTGCGAACAGCCGTGCGAACAACCGGCCGTCCAGTCTGTCCAGTCCGGGTGGAGCGCCCAGTTTTCGATAGAGCGCGCCGCAGCCAGAGAATCCTGGGCCGCTGAGCCGATCCGGGGCAGGGTCGCCCGGCGATGGCGACTCCCGCAACAACCTGGATCTCGAAGAGCGAAGCGGCCGAGCGGCTCGGCCGCTCCGAGAAGACGATCGACCGCCTCCGCGCAGCCGGGGAGCTTCGCGCAATGAAGCACGGCTCAGAGACCCAGTCGCGCGTCGTGATCGAGACAGCCTCGCTGGAGGCCTACCAGGAGCGCCAGCTCGAAGCGAGCAAACCGCGCCCGGCCCGCGACGACATCGAGGCCCGCTTCCCGATCCCCGAACTCGACCGGATGCGCGCCGCCAAGGCCGCCAGCCGCGCCGCCGCCCAGACAGAGAGAACAAAGGAGACCCCTTGAAACCGCCGAGCGAACACCAGATCCTCCAGGCAGAGCGCGCCCTGAGAAAGCAGCGCCCCGGCGCCCAGAAAGCCGTCGGCGGCGGCATCTACATGCGCCTCGACCGCAGCGGCCGCCGCCGCTTCCAGTACCGGCTCCGCAGCGATCACTCCAGCTCGGCCCAGCCCGGCGGCACCCATGACAGCTGGCAGGACGCCTACGACGCCCGCGTCCGCGCCGAGAACGCAGCCGCCGAGGCCGCGCTCGGCCTCACACCCAGCAACGAGGCAATGCGCGACTGGGAGATCGACGTCTACGCCGAGAAGGTCTGGTGGCCCGACTGCATCCTCCACCTCGACATCACCACCCGCCTCGACTACCGAAACGCACTCAAGAACCTCCTCCACCACATCAAGGGCATCACCCTCGCCCAACTCGAAGCGCAGCCGCTCCTGATCGCCAGGCTCAAGAAGGCGCTCGCGGCCGAGAAGACCTACATCCCCAAGCGCGGCGAGACCGAGGTCGTGCACAAGGCCGCGATCGACCGGGCGCTCAAGGTTCTGAGCATCATCTGCGAGCACGCCGTCGAGAGCGGCGTCCTCGTCCGGAACCCGATGCACGGCGTCCGCCGCTTCAACCGCCGCCGCGGCGCCTCCGCCAGCAAGGCCGCCCCCAGCCACCGCTCGATCCTTGAGAGCGAGGTCAAGCCGCAGCACACCGCCGCCCTCGTCGGCAGCGGCATGCGCGGCGACCCGATCCTGATCCTCCAGCGCCGCCTCATCCCCGAGCTGATCGTGATCGGCATGCGGCCAAGCGACATCCTCGCGATGCGCCACCGCTGGTGGCGCGACAAGCACGGCCCCAGGCAGCGCCTCCGGATCGACTCCGCCGTCAAGGACATCGCCGGACACCTGCTCGAAGGCGAACCCAAGACCGGCGAACGCGACCTTCGCCTCTTCCTGGCGATCGCCGCCTGGCTCGAATGGCTCTACCAGCTCCAGGGCTGCCCTGACCTCGACAGCCTCGCCTTCCCCAACCGAAACGGCGGCTTCCTCGCCTGGGGCAACTACCGCACCCAGGCCTGGTACCCGGCCCTGCACCGCGCCGGACTCACCGAGATCCCAACCTCAGCCGACCCCGAAGCCTTCTACCCCTACCAGCTCCGCCACGTCGGGGCCACCCTGATGGCCCACGCCGAACGCCCCGAAGGCGGAACCTACGCCCGCGACGAAGTCGCCCACCAGTTCGGGCACACCGTCGGCACCCTCGACCGCGTCTACCTCCGCATCCCCGAGGACCTGCACGGGATCGGCGGCAAGACGATGGACGAGATCATCCGCGATGGCCGCCGCGACGCTTGGGGGCCGATGCCCGGCGACGCCGACTACCAGGAGATCGAATACGACCTGCTCGAAGCCGCAGCCCTTACCGGGATCAGCAACAAGGCCCTCTGCGCCCGCATCCAACAAGGCTCCATCCCCGCCAGCAAACACAGCGGCAAGTACTACGTGACCAGGTTCGACCTCGCCTGGCACGGCCTCCTGGACCCTCCCGGCCTGCAGGCGGCAACGTAGAGAGGCGCGGCATCCCGCTAGATTGGCGGCCTGCGGGTCGCTCAGCTCACGATTACCGATTTCAAGGGCGTCCAGGCGACGCTGCCGTGGGCTGCCGCGGTCGTACTCTTCGGTGCCAACGACAGCGGCAAGACCAACATCCTCGAAGCTCTCGCCGCGTACTTCTCCGAGAGCACCGACAGCATCCGCTGGGAGCCGCTCGGCCAGACGGTCGACCGTCCCTTCATCGCCATCGATCTGGCACTCGATGGGCGTGACCTTCCCGGCAGCCCCGACCAGCGCTACCTCTGCACGCTCCTCGCGAGCGCGGTCGAAAGCGTTGACGACCCCGCGCAATCAGGGCTTGCAGCCATCGAGAAGCTTGAACTCGACGCCAACGACGTCCGAGAACTGCCCCCGAGAACTGCCCCCGAGACGGTCGCCGCCGCGATCCGCAGCCATGCGGATCATGTCCGCGCGACCCTCGACGAAGGCGCGCCAGCCTCGTCGGAGGCGGCAAGCGACTACGCGACCCTCGCTGACGCCGTAGCGTCGTCACGCGCCTGGCTGATCGACGACGACACCTTCTACTGGATAGCCCCCTCCCGCGAGGAGCTTCCAGGCGCCGCCCGTGAGGCCTACGACCGCCTGCGAGCACAGGCCTGGCCCGAAGAGGAACCGTGGGCGCTAACGCTCGTGAGCGCCGCCACGGCCGGTCGAGGCCCTGGCCTCGATCTCGCTCGCTCGTCCCTCGACACCCTGGTCGGGGATGGCGGGCTCGGCCGCGCGCTCCTTCGACCGGTCAACCTCGACCTTGCCCGCGAAGCACCGCAGAGCTTCTATCAGGCGATCGACGCCTACATCGACGAGCAGCTCGACGGGCGTGAGCAGGTCAATGACCCCGCCTGGGGCAACCAGCCCACCAGCGTCGCCGCCTACAAGCAGCGTCACCGAAACGACCCCCGACGACGCGCCGACAGCTGGCTTGAGCGGGACGAAGCCGGTCGCGTTGGGATCAAGCAGCGAGTCTTCGAGATCAGCGCCGAGTTGAGCGCGCGAGCAAACGCGATCGCGCCGCCGTTTGTCTCAGCCCGTTACGCGATCGTCGTGACACCTCAGTCACCCGACATGTGGCGGGCGCTCGGCGCCCGTCGCACAACCGTCGAACTCCACCCCGTCGCCGCCGACAGATCAGAAGCCTTCGACCTCGACCTCAGCGCGCTCGGCATCGCCACCTGGGTGCGTCTCGCGATCGTCGAGGCGTTACGCGAACTGCGAGAAGAACAGCCCCGCGCACGCGAACGGGCAGAGGTCCCGACGGTCTACCTCTTCGACGAGCCAGAAGCCCACCTGCACCCCCTCGCACAACGCGACGCCGCCGCCTGGATAGCCGAGCGATCGGCCGACAACGTGCACTTCGTGATCGCGACCCATTCGCTCGCGTTCCTGCAACTTCCCCTTGCCGACGTGGAGTACCTCCAAGTCAGCCGGGACGGAGACCGGCAGACGATCACCACACGGATCACCGATGACGTCGTTGGTGCCCTACGAGAGACGGCAGCCGACGCCGGAATACCACCCGCCGCCATCCTGCAACTCGCCCGCGGCTGGCTGATCGTGGAAGGCGAACACGACCGCCTGATCATCGAGCACTTCTTCGGCCACGACCTCCGCCGCGCTGGCATCTGGGTGCTGCCCCTCCGCGGGGCCTCACGGCTACAGCCCTCGTTCATGAACCTCAACGTCCTCGCCGACTTCCACCTCCCCTTCTTCGTCCTACTCGACAACGCCCGCGCAGGAGCAATCGAACGCGGCGAGATCCCCGAGCAGGAACAAACCGAGGAAGAGAAGATCGTCGGCCAACTCGTCCGCCTAAGGACGACCGTCCCGGACCTTCACGCGCTCGGCCTGCCCTACCAGGACGTCGTTCGCACCCTGGAATTCCCCCGCTTCGGTGGACAGGGTTTGATTAGGCGGCTTGCTCTTCTTCGATAGCGGGTAGCGGCAGTTTCTCGTAGTCGGCCGGGGAGCGTTGGCCGAGGGTGCTGTGGCGCCTCTCGCGGTTGTAGAAGACCTCGATGTAGTCGAAGACCTCGGTGCGCAGCTCGGCCTTCGTCGGCCAGGAGCGGCGGTTGATCAGCTCCTTCTTCAGGGTCGCGAAGAAGCTCTCGGCGACGGCGTTATCGAAGCAGTCGCCCTTGCTCCCCATCGACTGCGCGATCCCGGCGGCGCGGGCCTTCTGACCAAACGCGAGGCTGACGAATTGGCTTCCCTGGTCGGAGTGCCAGATCAGCCCACGCTCAGGTCGTCGGTTCGCTAGCGCCATCTCGAGGGCGTCGGTGACGAGCTCGGTGCGGAGGTGGTCGGCCATCGCCCAGCCGACGATCCGGCGGCTGTAGAGGTCCTGCACGGCGACGAGGTAGAGCCAGCCTTCCCAGCTGCGCAGGTAGGTGATGTCGGCGACCCAGCAGCGGTTCGGGGCGCCGGCGGCGAAGTTGCGGTCGAGGAGATCGTCGGCGACCCTGACGCCGGGCACACGGACGGTCGTGGCCTTCCATTTCTTCGTGACCAGGCCGGAGAGGCCGGCTTGGCGCATCAGCCGCTCGACGCGCTTGCGGCCGATCCGTTCGCCGTCGTCGACGACCAGGTCGGACCAGATCCGCGGCGACCCGTACACCTCACGGCGTTTCTTGTGCAGCTCCCGGATCCTGGCGGTCAGCCGGGCGTCCTCGAGCGCCCGTGGCCCCGGCGGCCGCCGCGTCCAGGCGTGGTATCCGGATCGGCTCACCTCGAGCACACGGCACATGATCGTGATCGAATGCGAGGCCTTCTCCGCGACGATGAACCGGAAAACGTTCACCGGGTCCCGCCTTCCCGAGCGAAGAAGGCCGCGGCTTTTTTTAGGATCTCCCGCTCCTCGGTCAACACGCGGTTCTCGCGGCGAAGCCGACGCAGCTCCTCACGTTCCCCCGTGGTCAGACCCTCGGCCTTGCCCTGATCAACATCGAGCTGAACCGCCCAGTTCCGCAACGTCTGCGGCGACACCCCCAGCTCACGAGCGAGCTTCGGGACCGAACGATCGCTGCTCCGCAACAGCCGCACAGCCTCCAAGCGGAACTCCGGTGAATACGACGGCATCTTCGGCATGACAGACATCCTTCCCGACCGAGACGCGCTCAGTCAGCAGATGTCCACCGAAGCGGGGGAACTCCACGTTGCGTCGATTCGCGAGCTTCCCGCGAGCGTGGCGGATGTTGGGACGACGCTCGGCGCTCTGGAGAGTCTCCTGCTCACGCACTCTGTTGGACGGCTCGTTCCGGCGTTTCGTGCCGCCCTTGAGTCGCGGCATGTCGCCCTGAACCCGATTGCAATCGGCCGGGATCACGATCTCTTGAACATGGTTTGGCCGCGTGGACGCGTGGTCGAGGACTTCACGACACCTGTCGCGCTCGCGTCGAGGGGCCTGGCGCGCCGTGTCTCTGTGGCCGCGCGCGATCAGGTCACGGTCGTCGTTGGCGAAAAGCCGCGCGACTTCCTACTCTTTCACGGCCTCAGCCGACTGCGGCCCGACGTCTTCTGGCTGCCCACCTCGCGTCTCGACTCTGCCGAGTTCGTCGACTGGCTCGCGGCTCGTGCGCGTCGTTCAGTTGAGGAAGCTGGGCGAGCGGACGAGATCTCCGTCGTGACGGCCGAGAGCGACGACGCTGCAACTCACGCAGCGGAAGTGCTGAACGCACGGCCGGGCATGGCCCCGACTCGGACGAGAGTCGCCGACTGGCGGAACCTCCTTCCACGCCACGCGCCGTTTCAGGCTGACCCAAGGTCTGAACGACGGACTCCTCTGCTGCGGCACGAGGGCGCGACGCAAGGGCTGCCGACGCCCATACCGGTAGGGGTCACATCGGAGGATCCGTTCGCGCTGCGCTGGATGGTGGATATCGAGGTCGAAGGGTGGTCGCCTGCGCGCCATCGCTTGCTTGGCGCCGAGGTCTTGCGCGGTGTCGTCATGAGCGACCATGACGCCCGAACGTCCTCGCTCGGTCCGTCGTACTTCGGCTTGGCGCCGTTCCAGCAGGCGTTTCTCGGCCTCGAAGAGTCGACGGCACGTCCACGGTTGAGGCCACTCTCGATTCTTGAACAGGTCTCGGCTGTGCTGACTTCGCAGGGATGGCAGGCGAGGCTCTCTGACAAGGGCGCCTTCGCCCTTCACAGTGCGCGCCTATTCGATGGAGTCGAGGGTCTCGCCACGGCGCTTCGACGACCGCCTGTGCGTCAACTGCTCGACGCTTATCTGACTCCGACTACGACAAACGATCCGGGTCGATACCTGAAGGACACCCGTCGCCGCTACCTGACACTTGCACACGCACGCGATGTCATCGGCGGAGGCGCCGACACGGCGGCGGCGGTCGCTTCCGACCTCTACTCCCGTGGCGCTCTGCTACGGGGGCACCTTTTGAAATGCGAGCACTGCCGGAGCACATCGTTCTATGTGCTCAACGAGCAGCAGGAGTTCACCTGCCTCAGGTGCAGAACGAGACAGCGCGCAACCCGCTTCAGTTGGCTCGAAGCACCTGAACCGGAGTTCCACTACGCGCTCAGTGAGGTCTTGTTCCAGTTCCTGTCGCACAACGGCGACATACCGCTGCTTGCTGCCCTCGATCGCTTCGTCGAGGGTCGCGGACAGGAACGTGCCGCGTTCGACATTGCGTTCGAACTCCAGCTCATCTCGCCGAGCGGCGACATGAGCGAGCACGACATCATCGTCACCTGGGGCACTGAGCTTTGGATCGGTGAAGCGACTATCGAAAACAGGCTCGGTCGAAACGAAGCGGAAGAGAGGGATCGGCTTCGGCGTCTCAAAGAGGTTGCCGACACCCTTTCCGCTGAGGGCGTACTCCTTGCAACGGCTGCGCCCTCCTTCCGGGCGGCCACCAGGCGGCGAATCGAGCGGACCTTCCACGATCCAGTCAGGCCGCAGGTTCAGATCTACGAACCGGCTGCCGGTGCACAGGCCAACGCCGATGGTTGACGCGCCCGCCGGACTTGGAACTGAGCGGCGGTAGCTTCGACAGCGATGGCAGAGCCTCAGCCCGACGCAGAGTTCAACCGCGAGCAGCAGAAGATGCTCATCCGCTTTGCGCTAAGTCAGCTCAGGGTGGAAAACGGTGCGCATCAGTTCGAGCGCCTATGCCGCAACCTCGCGTTGCAGCGGATCGCGAGCAACATCGTGCCCGCATCCGGGCCGGTTTCCGGGCGCGGCGATCAGGGCCGCGATTTCGAGACCTATCCGTCATATCTGCGGAGCGAGAACAGCGAGGGAGCTTCGTTCATCGCACTCGTTGGCTCTGAAATGGCCGCGTTCTCCTGCACGCTGCAACAAGAAGACCTCAAGTCGAAGATCAAGAGCGACGCGAAAGCAATCACAGCTGGGGGACGGCCCGTCCAGCGCATCTACGCCTTCTGCGAGCGGGACATTCCTGTCGGAGATCGCCACAACTGGGAGAAGGAGGTTGCCGAAGCAGTCGGAGTCGAGATCGTCATCTTCGATGGAAACGCGGTAGCAGACATGCTCGCGGCGCGCGATACGCTCTGGATCGCCGCCGAATTCCTCTCCCTTCCCGCTGAGCGTCTCGAAAACGTCGAGTCTGAGGGCGCCGACTCCGACTGGTACACGGGCGCCCGCACAAAATGGCGGAGCGTCGAGCGACCTGCCGGGGTTTTCGGTGAATTCTGGGATTTGCGCACCGCCCTGCGCGCCGCGAGTGAAGCGGAGGAGTTTGCCGAGGATCTCCCGTTCTGGATCGGCCGCGCAGAGATATTCCTCCAGGTCGCCGAAGGGGGCCTCAAGCGACGCATCTTCTACGAGATTGCCGTTGCCTCTCTGAAGGGACTTGGTACGCTCCGCGGTCACGAAGAAAGGCTCGGGCAGTACCTTCGAGAGTCGCTGAACGAGGTGGACGCGGTAGCCCTTGAGGACGCACAGGTGCTCCTCATGTTCGCAGCCGGAGCAGCGGCTCGCGGTGTCGCCGATCTCAGCGATGAGCAGCTCGACTCCTGGGCGGAGCCACTTCGGGAGCACATCGCCGCGCAGATTGCGTCGGCGCAGACTGCCGGACGACGCGCGAACCTCCTGCAGAGCCTCGCGTCCCTCACCTTGATGCCAAGGCAGAGTGACACCGAGGCCGAGCACCACGCTCGGATCGATCGCGTGATGAAGATGTGGAGTCGCGTAATCGACGAGATCGAGGAGGCGCCCCTCTTCCCGGTTAACCGGTTCGGGGCGATCGTGGCCGTCATCGCGCCTCTGATCGCCGACCACCCCAACTACCGGCAGCTAACGCGCGACGTTGACGAGTTTATCGCCCAGCGATCAGGGCGAGCGGCGGTGGCGGCGGCGAGCCGCGATCGAGCGATGGCCTTCTACCGCGAGGGCAGGCTCCTCGCGGCCATTGAGGAGTTCCATCAAGCACGAGTCGACTTGTTCGGTGGCGACACCCTGCGAGGCTCACTCCTCGCAACCGCACTGACTGCACATATCTATGACCGCCTCGCCCTCGACTTCGCGGCGAAATACCACTGGCTCGCGCTCGCGCATGTCGCCATCGCTGCGAACGATCCGGCCCTTCTCGACTTTCCAAGCCAAGGGCATTCTCGCCGCGTCGCAAGACGACTACCTGGCTGGAGCCTTCTTCGGCTTCTCCGCCTTCTTCGACCTCGGCTACCGGCTCCACCTACACCTGAACCAGAACGCCGGAAATCCTGAGGAAGAGAAATCGCTGCAGGCGGCATATCTGTCGCTTCTTGTGATTGATCTCTACATCCGAAGCGTCCAGGACTCCAGGCTTAAGTCGTGGTTTGACGAGATGATCGATCGGCTCGATCTCGGGGATGTCGTCGAGCCTCTCCGAGAGCCAGTGACGGAGGCGTGGGGGACTTCCGCCGAGACGCTCATTGCTCGGTTCGGTGAGCAACTCGGAACGTCGCCATTTGCCGACGCTGGTGAGAGGAGAGCGATTCGCTTCGCCGCGCTTGGGATCTCATGGGAGGTCGTGTTCGCGAACGACTACGAAACGACAGTGGTCGCCGAGCGATTCGTTGCATGATCCAGATCGTCCTGTCCGACTTAGCCCGAGAGGAATTGGCGCTACTGCCGACCGAAGTGAATGTCGCTATTCAACTCGGTCGCACGCTGGAGACACAGCCGCTTTCAAGCAACATCGACTCCCGGTGGGCGATCACGCTCCCGCCTGTAGACGATCGCGGTGCTGCCGATGTCCAACTGGAAACGATCACTCCGATTGCCGCAATCCTCAGCGAACTCTCACTACTTCCAGCCGAAGAGCTGAACAACGTGATCGAGTCCGCCTTTGAGCGAGGACTTACCTCGAAGCTCTACCCAGCCGTAGTTTACGATGAGGTCTTCAAGCACTTCCTCTCAGAGGAAGCCTTCGGTGCTCCGCAGCGTGCCGCAGTCGAACAACCTGAGGTAGCCAAGACTGCGAAGACGCGTGAGCATGAGGATCTTCGTTGGAACTCCGAGCCCGGCCCGACCTACTCCTCGGAGAAGGCGGACGAATTTCTCCGCAACCGCTACGAGGTCCTGATAGGCGCCACGCGTCTCACGCTTCCGCGAGTCCTCGCTGACGACAACGTTCGCGAGGTGATCACGAGCCTGCGCGAAGAAGGCTGGCTCGACTGGCAGGTGCTGAGCGCGATCTGGTCGGTCTCAATGAACTGGCGCACCGAGGAGTCCGGAACGCCCCCGAGGAGTCACGAGGAGCGCTTTCAGCGAATGAAAGAGCTCATGGAGGTCGAGTCGTCGGACTTGCCGGACGTTCCGCTGTCGCTCTTTACGCGAGAGTCGCTTACGCAGGCAATCAACATGAGCCTTCCTGCAGTGCTCGCGACCTGGGGGCTTGAACTGCGTAGACGCACACCAGATCTGCGCGCGATTGGGCGCTTTCTGGATGTCCGTTACAGCCATTCCACCGACGACGTCGAGCATGAGGATGTGCTCGGGGCGGCAGCGCGCTGACGAGGCGACCGCACTAGCTCGCGGAACCAGAGTGGCAGAGCGTGGCTCTTCGAGGCTCACCCTTTGCGCTGCGCGGCTGTACGCAATCGTCGAATCACGGGGTACCTCGATCCGCATTGCGGTACGAGCCGCTTCATTGCCTCTTATGCGAATGCCCGCGCGGCAGGCGCATCACCGTCTTCCTGCAGCGCTGCAAGGAGTTCCGCCGCTAGCCACGGGCGAACGCAGGCGTTTCCCGATGTACGCCATGCCATCTCAAGATAAGCGCGAGCGCGGCTGACGTGGTTCTCCGCGCTCCTGGGGTTGGCAACTCCGAGCCGAAGATGCGCTGCGCCAAGGCGTCCGATGCGGTAGAGAACCTGAATGTACGTCTCGTCACGTGGCAGCCCGAGACATGCCCTGAGGAGACCGTGGAGGTCCTTGACGACTGGGCAGAGGTCAACCTCCGTGAGCCACGAACGTTCGACGCATGCCGAGAGCGCGATCGCGCGGACTTCTCGGATCGCGAGACCCTGAACCGGACCGGCGGTGTTCACCTGCCACAGGTCTAGTGCCTCTCTCGCGGCGATCTGAGCCTGATCGAGATCGGCCAACGCGCTGCAGGCGTCTCCCCGCGCCCGATGCGCGACGGCTCGTTGGAGGTGGGCCGAAGCGAGGTTCCCGAGACGACGCGCGCGTGTTGCTGGAACCCCGTCCGCATGCGCGAGCAGGTCTGCCGCTGCGACTGCCTGCCGGTGATATCCGATCACCGTTAGGTCGAGGGATATGTCCTGCAAGAGGCGGCTTCTTTGCCCTTCATCCACATCACGGAAGGCATCGAGGCCGCCGATCCCCTCGAACAGGTCGAAGATCAGCTTCCGTCCATCAGGAGAGCCGAGACGGATCAGCGCCCGCCCGTGCAGCCTCTGTGCCTGCGCGCTGAGAAACGAGGTGTCTTCGGGGGTGACCGGGGGGAGTTGGGCGCGGACCTGTCTGAGCAGCTGCGCGGCGGGACGTACGTCGGCGCGATCCTTTTGCAGGACGTAAGCCCGGAAGAGGCAGCCGCGGAGCCATTCACTCTGCGCATCGGGGCGCAGGGTTGGTACCGACCGGCTAGGCGGAATCATCCCGAGCCTTCGCTAGCAGCCTGAGCAGCCGCTTGGTACCAGGATCGAGTTCTCGCTGCAGTTCCAGATCGAGAACGACCTGTGCGAGTTCCGTTAGGCGCCGCTTCGTCTGATCGGGTTCAAAGCGTGGCCGCGGCGGGAGGATCCCGAGTTGTTCCGCACTCGTCATCAGTGTCCGGACGATGTAACCGTGCGGTGAGTTGTTCCCGAGTTCTCGTCTGAGCGCCTTGGTCGTGAGGGCGCTGAACGAGAGTGCCTCGGAGCGCGCTTTGTCGTCGTCGCGTCGATGCTGCCGCAGCACAAACTCGTAGAGGTGCGTGATGGGCGGCCACGCCCGTGATCTCCTGTTGATAGTGAGTACCGCGGCCACGAGCCGGGCGCAGAGCGGGTCGTCCTCGGTAGCCCAGCGCGCGACGGCATGCACCGCTGAGCGCAGGTCTGAGCGTGCTGACACAGGACCTGCCTCTAGGCCAGCAAGGATTCCTTCCGCGAGGGGAACGAAGCGGTACTCCGCCGCGTGAAGGATGAGTACCCGGGCTGGAGTTCCCTCCTGCCCGGCGAGGTCGTCGAGTCCGTAGGCGCGTCGGAGAGGGACGATACGCGTCGATTCGAACGTCGGCCCGTCGTTCAGACGCAGCACCGACTCCCGGAAGCCGTCAAGCTGCCGCCCCGTAAATTCGTGAAGGGCTCTGTCGCGGAACTGGGCAACCGTTGCTCCGGAGGTCTCCAGGCGGTCGAGAACGCCAAGCACGCCGGTCGCCATTCGTCGGTACGCGTCGACCGTATCCGCGCGCGCTCTCGAACCATCCTTGTTTGAAGGCTGACCCGCGACGAACGTCCACAGCTCGGGAAAGGGATGTAGTCGCAGGTCGGGCAAGCACGACCGACCCTAACCGTTGCCGTTTGTCAGGCCAAGTCGTCCTTGGCGCTCCAGGCCGCGGAGCGCCCAATGGAGATTGGTTCGCGGGTCCGGGACGATTCCGCTGGGAAGTCAGCCACTAGAGAGGAGCGTCCCATGTCCCATCGTCACAGTCTCCTCCGGCGATACGTCGGCCTGGCGGTGGTGGTCGGCCTCACGGTCCTCGCCGTAGGCCCTGTGAATGTATCGGCGGCAGGGCATGCCGCGACCGCGGCCCGGCCGGTCGCCGTCAGTGGGTCGGCCGATCTGCTGAGCGGAACCGGCGGGCGCACGCTCGCGTCTGCCTCATGGTGTTCTTCGAGCCGCCCCTACGTCACGCTCGTCCGCTGGGATCCGTGGTTGTCGAGCACGTCCACTCAGTACGGCGGCCTCTACATCGAGTTGCGTCGTTCGAACGGCTGCCAGACGGCTTGGGCGTACATCCGGCAGTCGAGCATTGGCGGCTGGAGGGGTGTTGTCTCCGTATGGAATCCAGGGCAGCCGTCCCAGACAGCGTGGAGCTTGCCCTACGGAAACGAGACGGGAATGGTCAACGACGGGCCTGGTGTGCAGGCCTGCGTCGGCGTGCAGGTCTACTACAACGGCAACTGGAACAGGTGGCTGTTCCTCGGCTGTCGCTGGGGTTCCTGAGATTCCTCTTGCACGGGCGAAGAACCCGATGGCGGGATCAGGTGTGATCCCGCCATCGAGGCTTCTAGAGAGGTGCGGGGCGGCTGCGGCGTACGCTAGAACTGAACCGTGCGCACTACGCCTTCGTCCGCCACGCGTTCGACCTGTTTTGGCCCGCGTAATCAGCTCGGAAGAGTGGAGCGCGTGCGAACAGCGTGCGAACAAATGCTGTCCAGAAGCGTCCAAAACGGCTGTTTTTCAGGCTCGTGCGAACAGCCTGATCAAGCCAAGAATGGCTGCATAGCAGGCACCTCCACGATCTCAACACGGTCCTGTTGCGCCATCACCTCGCTGACGAGGATCGCGTACGGGTCGCGCGTGCGCCGCCAGGGCAGGTCGCGCCCGTGTCGGTCGAACCAAGCCAGAAGGAGCGTCTCCACCGGCGAGAGCCTAGAGGGTCGGGCCGTCGCGCCCTGCGGCGATGCCCTGCGCCGGTGCAGCGGGCCTCGAAGCGGCGGGCTAGTCGGAGCCGGTCGGGGCGGTGTCGATGAACGACTCGAAGAGCGTCTCCGCGCACTCGTCGCAGACTGTCCGCTCCACGTAGCGCACGCGGCCGCGGAAGACGAGGCGGCGCAGGTCGGAGGTCGACCCGCAGCGGTCGCAACGCTCTTCGCCGGGGGCGGCCAGCGCGGCCTCCTCCGGTGTTGCCTCTCGTACGAACATCGGGCCGAGGCTACACCGACGGCAGCCCCACGTCATATAGGAGCGCGAACCAGGTTGCGGCGTGCCGGTGCCGGGCCGCCGGTGCTCGTAGACTCGTGTCGTGGTCAGGGTCCGCTTCGCTCCGAGTCCCACCGGCTCGCTGCACCTCGGCAGCGCGCTCAGTGCCGCCGCCAACCGGCGTTTCGCCGACGAGCACGGCGGCGCGGCGCTGCTGCGGATCGACGATACGGATCCGGCCCGGAACGTCCCTGTCGGCGAGGAGGCGATCCTCGCCGACCTCGCCTGGCTCGGCCTGCGCTTCGACGAGGGGCCGGTGCGCCAGAGCGAGCGCTACGTCCGCCACCGCGAGGCGGCGCACCTGATCGGCGAGCCCGACGGCGAGGGCGCGCTCCGCTTCGCGCACACGACGCTGCTGCGTCCCGACGGCACGCCGACCTACCAGCTCGCGAGCGCCGTCGACGACCTCGATTTCGAGATCACGCACGTGATCCGCGGCAGCGACCACCGCGCGAACGCCGAGCTGCAGGCGGAGCTGATCCGCGCCCTCGGGGCCGAGCCGCCCGAGTACGTCCACCACGGCCTGCTGCTCGGCGAGGACGGGCACAAGCTGTCGAAGCGGCACGGCGCCTCGTCGCTCGCCGACCTCCGCGACGGAGGCTTCCCGGCCGAGGCCGTCCGCGCCTACCTCGACGAGCTCGGGCTGCCCCGCCACGACGTCCACCTCGACCTCGCGCGGCTGCGGCGACTCTCCACGGAGGCGCTCGCCGCGCTCACCGACGACGAGCTCGCCGCGCGCGTCGGCGTGCCCGTCTCGGCGGTGCCGGTGCTGCGCGGCGCGCGCGACCTCGCCGAGGCGCGCGAGTACGCGGCGCTCGTGCTCGAGCCGCCGCAGCTGCGGGTCGACGCGCCGGAGACGCTCGTCGCGCGCCCGGGAGCTGGCGCAGGCCGGGATCGAGCCGCGCGCGCTCGTCCGCGAGCTGAAGGCCGTGGGCGGCGACCTGAAGGCGCTGCGCCTGGCGCTCACCGGCCGCGACCGTGGGCCGGAGCTGTGGGCGGTCGTCGCCGCGCTCCCTCCCGACGAGCTCGTGCGCCGGATCGAGGCGCAACTACCCTAGCCGCATGCGCCTCTACAGCACGCTCAGCCGCCGACTCGAGGAGCTGCCGCCGCCGCCCGGCCCGATCCGGATGTACGTCTGCGGCCCGACCGTCTACCAGCGCGCCCACGTCGGTAACGCGCGCCCGTTCGTGCTCGGCATGTGGCTGCGCAGCGTGGCTGCGCGAGCGCGGCTACGAGGCGACGCTCGTCCACAACATCACGGACGTCAACGACAAGATCTACGACGCGGCCCCGGGCGCGAGCGCCGAGCTCGCCGCGCGCGCGACCGAGTGGTACCTCCAGGACACCGCCGACCTCGGGCTCGGCATGCCCGACGCGCTGCCGAAGGCGACGGAGGCGGTCCCGGAGATCGTCCGCTTCATCGAGGAGCTGATCGACCGCGGCATCGCCTACGCGGCCGACGGCGACGTCTACTTCCGCGTCGCGAGCGACCCCGGCTACGGCCGCCTCTCGGGCCAGCGGCCCGACCAGATGTCGCCGAGAGGAGCCGAACCCGCTCAAGGAGGATCCGCGCGACTTCGCGCTCTGGAAGGCGACGAAGCCGGGCGAGGACACGTCCTGGGACGCGCCGTGGGGGCGCGGCCGCCCGGGCTGGCACATCGAGTGCTCGGCGATGGCGGAGGAGGCGTTCGGGCCGGTGTTCGAGATCCACGGCGGCGGGCTCGACCTCGTCTTCCCGCACCACGAGAACGAGCTCGCCCAGTCGCTCGCGCTCGGCCACGACTTCGCGCGCATCTGGACGCACAACGGCATGCTCGAGTTCGGCGGCGAGAAGATGTCGAAGTCGCTCGGCAACGACGTCTCGCTCCGCAACGTGCTCGACACGTGGGGCCGCGAGGTCGTGCTGCTCTTCTTCATGACCGGCCACTGGCGCAAGCCGATCGACTTCACCGACGAGACGCTCGCGCAGGCGCGCTCGCAGGTGGAGACGTTCCGCAACTTCTTCCTCGACCCGCCCGGCGAGAGGCGGCCTCGTCACGTGGACGAGCTCGCGCGACGTGCTCGACGACGACTTCAACACGCCCGACGCGCTCGCGCTCTTCCACGACTGGCGCGCGCGCGGCGACTGGCCGTCGCTGCGCCACGGGCTCTCGCTCTTCGGGCTCGGGTCGCTCGCCGAGCCGCGCGTCGCGCCGGGCGAGCTGCTGCTGCTCGCGAAGCGCGCCAGGACGCCCGCGCGCGGCAAGGACTTCGCCGACGCCGACCGCCTGCGCGACGAGATCCTCGACGCCGGCTGGGAGGTGCGCGACGTCGCGACACCGCCCGGCTTCCGGCTCGTGCCCCGCGTCGTGAGCCGCGGAGCAGGTCTACGGGCGCCGCGCCGGTTCGCGAGGCGCTGCGCGGGTCACGCGAGGTGCTCGAGCTCTGGGCGACCGAGCGGGCCGCGAAGGCCGAGCCCTGGCTGCGCGAGGCGGAGCGGCCCCGGCTCCAGCTGCGGCAGGAGCGCGAGCTCTCCGAGGCCGCCGACACGCGCGACCACCAGGGCGTCCTCGCCTGGTGCGAGCCGTACCGGTACGCCGACGCGTACGAGCTCGCCGCCGGCGAGCGGCCGCTCCTCGCCTGCCTCGACCAGGTCAGCGACCCGCGCAACCTCGGCGCCGTGATCCGCAGCGCCGAGGGAGCGGGAGCGAGCGGCGTCGTCGTGCCGGCGCACGGGTCGGCCCGCGTCACCCCCGCCGTCTGCCGCGCGTCCGCGGGCGCCGTCGAGCACCTGCCTGTCGCCGTCGTCACGAACCTCGCCCGCTACCTCGCCGAGATCAAGAGCGGCGACCTCTGGGTCGCCGCCGCCGCCGGCGAGTCCGGGACGTCGATGTGGCAGGCCGACCTCTCGGGCGGCCTCGCCTTCGTCTTCGGCGCCGAGGGGAAGGGGCTGCGGCCGCTCGTGCGCCGCACGTGCGACCTCGAGGTCTCGATCCCGCAGCTCGGCCGCGTCGAGTCGCTCAACGTGAGCGTCGCCGCCGCGGTGCTGCTCTACGAGGCGCGCCGGCAGCGCGATGGCCGAGCCTAGCCTCTACCTGTTCGACGGCTTCAACCTCTTGCACGCGGGCGGGTTCGGCTCGCCGCGAGGAGCTGCGCGACCTGCTCGCGAGCTGGGTCGCGGCGCGCGGCGTCCGCGGCGTCCTCGTCTTCGACGGCCACGGCGCCGAGCCGAGCAGCACGGCCCGCTCGAGGTGCGCTGGGCGAAGGACGCGGACACGCTCCTCGAGCGGCTCGCCGCCGAGCACCGTCGCCGCGAGCAGGTGGCGATCGTCTCCTCCGACGCGGCCGTCCGCGGCACCTCGGGCGTCGAGGTGCGGAAGCTCTCCTCCCAGTCGTTCCTCGCCGAGCTCGCGCGCCCGACGCACGCCGACCGCACCGCGGCGACCTGCGCGACCGCCTCGACCCGGCGACGCTCGCCGCGCTCGAGCGCCTTCGCCGCGGCCGCTAGCGAGCACTCCCGGGCGGAAGGACCGGCCTCGCCCGGCGAAATCGTGCGGCGGCACGCGCCGTGGCGACCGGAGATCCGTCGCGCGACGGCCGTGCAGCAACGAACATATGTTCGTAGCAGGTTGGGTCCATCGCAAAAGGACTTGTAAAACCTTGGACCCGCTGCTATCTTCGCCCTCAACTACAGGGTGAGACTTGCGGATGGCCGGACGGAGGATCGGCCACCGGAACCGCCCGTGAGAGACCGGGGGAGACGTGTTGGCCGCTCGCACCGCAGCTGCTTACTCGCCGCAGAAGGCTCAACGAGAGCTTGAGGATCTTCAGCTCGTGTTGAAGGCCCGCAACGGCAACAGCGTCGCCATGGACGCGCTGATCCGCCGGTACACCGGCTTCGTCCGTCTCAAGGCCAGCTCGTACTTCCTCGCCGGCGGCGACGGCGACGACCTGATCCAGGAGGGCCTGATCGGGCTCTACAAGGCCGTGCGCGACTTCCGCGCCGACAAGGAGACCTCGTTCCGCAGCTTCGCCGAGCTGTGCGTGACGCGCCAGATCATCACCGCGATCAAGACGGCCACCCGCTTCAAGCATTCGCCGCTGAACCAGTACGTCTCCTTCAGCCACACGCCGGCCGGCCAGGACTCGGACGGCGAGTGCACCCTCGGCGACGCGCTGCCCGGCCCGGCCGTCCACGAGCCGTCCGTCGTCGTGATCTCGACCGAGGAGCTCCAGAGCCTCGTCTTCAGCCTCGGCACCGGTCTCTCCCCGCTCGAGTCCGACGCGCTGAAGCTCTATCTCGAGGGCTCGTCCTACGAGGACATGGCGGGCGAGCTCGGCTGCGACACGAAGACGATCGACAACGCGCTCCAGCGGGTGAAGCGGAAGATCATCACCCACCAGAAGGGCCGCGAGGTCGTGCTGTAGCCCCCGCCCGGGCGCTACGCTGGCGGGCACCTGCCGGAGTAGCTCAGCTGGTAGAGCAACGCTCTTGTAAAGCGTAGGTCGAGGGTTCGAGTCCCTCCTCCGGCTCTCTCTCGATGCGCGGCTTCATCACCGACCCCGGCGCTCCAGACGGCCTGCGGCTCGCGGCCGACCTGCCCGAGCCCGAGGCCGGGCCCCGACGAGCTCGTCCTGGACGTGCGCGCGTTCGCCGTCAACCGCGGCGAGCTGCGGCTCCTCGAGCAGCGTCCCGACGGGTGGCGGCCCGGCCAGGACGTCGCCGGCGTCGTGCTGCGCGCGGCGGGCGACGGCAGCGGGCCGCCCGAGGGCGCGCGCGTCGTCGCGATCGTCGACGGTGCGGGCTGGGCGGAACGTGTCGCGGTGCCGACGCAGTGGGCCGCGCCGCTGCCCGAGGCGGTCTCGTTCGAGCAGGCCGCGTCGCTTCCCATCGCGGGGCTGACGGCGCTGCGGGCACTGCGGGTCGACGGCCCGATTCTCGGCCGGCGTGTGCTCGTGACCGGCGCGACCGGCGGCGTCGGACAGTTCGCCGTCCAGCTGGCGGTTGCGGCCGGTGCGCGTGTGACCGCACAGGTCAGCGCGCCCGGACGCGCAGACGAGGCGCGCACGCTCGGCGCGCACGAGGTCGTCGTCTCGCTCGACGACGAGCGTCTCGGCCCCTTCGACCTCGCGCTCGACGGCGTCGGCGGCCCCGGGCTGCGCGAGGTGCTGCACCGGCTCGCTCCGGGCGCGACGGTCGCGCTGTACGGGAGCGTCGGCGGCCCGAGCGAGCTCATGCTGCCCGACTTCCGCTCGGCGCCCGGAGCCCGGGTCGTCGGCTTCTTCCATGCCTATCCGCAGGACGAGAAGGGCGCCGACCTCGCGACGCTCGCGCAGCTCGTCGCCGACGGGCGGCTCGTGCCGTTGCTCGGACTCGTCGAGAGCTGGGAGCGGACGCAGGAGGTCATCGACGCGCTCCGCGGGCGTCGCGTCCGCGGCAAGGCCGTTCTCGTCCGGCGCTAGGCGCGCTCGAGCGCGCCCTGGAGGTCGGCCCAGAGCACGTCGGCGTCCTCGAGCCCGACGCTCAGCCGCAGCAGGCCCGCCGGCACGCGGTCGCCCTCCCAGCGGTGCCGGCTCTCGAGCAGGCTGTGCACGCTGCCGAGCGACGTCGAGTTGACGATCGTGCCGAGGGAGGTCTCGACGCGCCGGGCGGCCTCGCCGTCGGCGACGTCGAAGGAGAGCAGCGAGCCGAGGCCCGGGTAGCGGACCGTCTCCACCTTCGGGTGGCCGGCGAGCCGGTCGGCGAGCACCGCGCGCCGTCGCGGACTGGCGCCGCACGCGCACCTCGAGCGTCTCGAGGCTCCGCAGCAGCAGCTGCGCCGGCTCGTGCGAGGGCGAGATGCCGAGGCGGCCCCGGAACGTGCGCAGCTCCGCGGCCCGCTCCTCGTCGCGGCAGACGACGGCGCCGAGCAGGACGTCGTCGTGGCCGCCGAGGTACTTCGTCACGCTGTGGAGGACGTAGTCGGCGCCGTGCTCGAGCGGGCGCAGGTGCACGGGCGTCGCGACCGTCGAGTCGACGACGACGGGCGCCGGGTGCGCAGCCGCCGCGGCGAGGTCGGGCATCGTCAGGAACGGGTTCGAGGGCGCCTCGAGCCAGAGCAGCTGGACGCCCTCGGGCGGCGCGCCGGTCTGGTCGAACTCGACGTAGCGGAGGCCCCACGGGGCGAGCGTCTGGAAGGTCACGCCCGTGCCGAAGTAGCAGCCCTCCGCGAGCGCGATCGTGTCGCCGGGCCGGAGCAGCCAGAGCGCGAGCGCCGTCGCCGCTCCGGTGCCGGACGGGAAGAGGACCGCCGTGCCGCCGTCGAGTGCGCCCGAGGCGCGCCTCCGCCTCCACGACCGTCGGATGCGCGTAGCGCGAGTAGAAGTACGGCCCCACGTCGCCGCGCTCGTCGTACGGCCAGAGGATCGCGTGCGGATCGTGGGCTTCCACGTCTCGACTCTACTCACCGGCGGCGGGCCTGAGCTCCTCGAGCCTGCCCATCCGCGCGAGCGAGGGAAAGAGCCGCGCCCACGAGACCGCGACGCCGATCGTCGCGACCCCGCCGGCGACGACCGCGGTGACCGTGCCGAGGAGCGCCGCGACGACGCCCGACTCGAACGCGCCGAGCTCGTTCGAGGCGCTGACGAAGACCATCTCGACCGCGCTCACCCGGCCGCGCAGCGCGTTCGGCGTGATCAGCCCGACCGTCGTCGAGCGGATGTTGACGCTGATCATGTCCGCGAAGCCGCTCACCGCGAGCGCCGCGAGCGAGAGCGGGAACCAGCGCGAGAAGCCGAAGACGACCATGCAGGCGCCGAACACGGCGACGACGACGAGCAGCGTCCGCCCGGCGGGAAAGCGGAGCGGGCGCCGCGCGAGGATGACGGCGGCGCAGAGCGCGCCCACGGCGGGCGCGCTGCGCAGCACGCCGAGGCCGACCGGGCCGACGTCGAGGATCGTCCGCGCGAACACCGGCAGCAGCGCCACCGCGCCGCCGAAGAGGACGGCGAACAGGTCGAGCCCGATCGCGCCGAGCAGCATCCGCGTGCGCAGGACGAAGCGGACGCCCGCGACGAGGTCGGAGAAGTCCGGCGGCGCGCCCCGCTCCACCGTCTGCGTGCGCACCGCGGTCACGCCGACGAACGCGACCGCGAACAGGCCGATCGCGACGCTGTAGACGAGCGCGGGCCGCACCGCGAAGAGCAGGCCGCCGACCGCGGGCCCGGTCACGATCGCGATCTGGCTCGCGATCGAGCGGAGCGCCATCGCGCCCGGCAGCAGCTCCGGCGGCACGATCTCCGGCGTCAGCGCCCCGTACGCGGGCCAGCCGACCGCGTTCGCCACGCCGGTCGCGAGCGCGAGCGCGAGGAACGGCCAGAGGGCGGTCGCGCCGTGCAACGTGACCGCGAGCAGCAGCCCGGCGATCGTCGCCTCGAGCACGAGCCCGGACGCGAGCACGAGCCGGCGCGGAAACCGGTCGGAGAGCTGGCCCGCCGGGAGAGCCAGGAGCGGCAACGGCACGAACTCCGCGAGCCCGATCAGTCCCAGGTCGAGCGGCTTCTGGTGCACGGCATAGACCTGCCAGCCGACCGCGACGGCGACCATGTTCTCCGCGAACCGCAGCGAGAGGATCGCCGCCCAGAGGAACGCGAAGTCGCGCAGCTGGAGCGCCGGCGGCAGCTTCCTCCTCACCCGTTGCTCACCGGCCGACCGTACCGCAGGCGGGATAGGCTCCCGCCGATGGCCGACGGCCACGAGACGACGCAGGACAAGCTCGAATGGCTCGCCGAGCTACGCGAGGCGTCGCTGCACGCGGGCAGCGAGAAGAGCGTGCAGCGGCGGCGCGACGAGGGGCGGCTGCTGGCGCGCGAACGGGCGGAGCGGCTGTGCGATCCGGGCTCGTTCGTGGAGCTCGACCGCTACGTGCGCCACCGGGAGTCGAACTTCGGGATGATGGACAAGCGCCCGTACGGCGACGCCGTCGTCACCGGCTACGGGAGCGTGTTCGGGCGGAAGGTGTTCGTCTTCTCGCAGGACTTCACCGTGTTCGGCGGCTCGCTGTCGGAGGTGTTCGCCGAGAAGATCTGCAAGGTGATGGACCTGGCCGTGAAGTACGGCTGCCCGGTGATCGGGATCAACGACTCGGGCGGGGCGCGGATCCAGGAGGGCGTCGTCTCGCTCGCCGGCTACGCGGAGATCTTCTGGCGGAACGTGCAGGCGTCGGGGGTGATCCCGCAGATCTCGCTCGTGATGGGGCCGTGCGCGGGCGGGGCGGTGTACTCGCCGGCGATGACCGACTTCGTGTTCATGGTCGAGGGCTCCTCGTACATGTTCATCACCGGCCCCGACGTGGTGAAGACGGTCACCGGCGAGGAGGTGACCTTCGAGGAGCTCGGCGGCGCGGCGACGCACGCGGCGAAGTCGGGGGTGGCGCAGTTCACGGCGCCCGACGAGGAGTCGTGCCTCGAGGACGCGCGCTACCTGCTCTCGTTCCTGCCGCAGTCGAACGCCGAGCGGCCCGCCTGGGCGGCGCCGACGGATCCGGTCGACCGGGAGGACGCGGAGCTCGACACGCTGATCCCCGACAATCCGAACAAGCCGTACGACATGCACGAGGTGATCCGGCGCGTCGTCGACGACGGCGAGTTCCTCGAGGTGAACGAGCGGTTCGCGGAGAACATCGTCTGCGGGTTCGCCCGGCTCGGCGGCCATCCGGTCGGCGTCGTCGGCAACCAGCCCCGCTCGCTCGCCGGCGTGCTCGACATCGACGCCTCGACGAAGGCGGCCCGGTTCGTGCGCACCTGCGACGCGTTCAACGTCCCGCTCGTCACGTTCGTCGACGTGCCCGGGTTCCTGCCCGGGACGGCGCAGGAGTGGGGCGGGATCATCCGCCACGGCGCGAAGCTCCTCTACGCCTACGCGGAGGCGACGGTGCCGAAGCTGACGGTGATCACCCGGAAGGCGTACGGCGGCGCCTACGACGTCATGAGCTCGAAGCACATCCGGGCCGACTTCAACGTCGCCTGGCCGACCGCCGAGGTGGCGGTGATGGGCCCCGAGGGCGCGGTCAACATCATCTTCCGGCACGAGCTCGAGACCGCCGACGATCCCGGCCGCCCGCCGCGCCGAGCTGATCGCCGACTACAAGGAGCGGTTCGCGAACCCCTACACCGCCGCCGAGCGCGGCTACGTCGACGACGTGATCGAGCCCCGCCGCACCCGCCCCGTCCTGATCGACGCCCTCGAGACCGCGCTCACCAAGGCCGAGCCGCGGCCGCGCCGGAAGCACGGCAACATCCCGCTTTAGGAGCGCGGGGGAACCCGCGGCTTCCCCGCGGGCCCCCTCCTTCGGCGCGCGTGGCGGAGGGCTGGTGGCGCTGCGGGGCGAGCGCGGTCGCCCCTTCGCGGATGGGAGCGCGGTCGACCAAGACGATCTGGACGGGTTGCCTGCCCCGGCGCGGTCGCGCGCGGCCTCCGGCCGGGCGCACCCGCTCCATCGCCTCGTCCTAACGCGCCTGCGGCTGCGTTAGCCCGAGGCCTGAACGGTTCACGAGGTGCGCAGCCGCCCAGGCCGCAGGCTAAGCCGTGCGCAGCGGGCTTAGCCGGAGGCCGAACCAGCGGACGGTCCTGCCGCAGGCACGACCGGCCGCGACGACACCGCGATCCCTTGCGCATCCATTCTTGGGTGAGCGCGCTTTGCCGGCGAAGGCGAGACCACGCTCTCGCCGCAGCCACCACTCAGCTCACGGCACTCTGCGCCGGAAGAAGGGGGTCCTTGGGGGAAACCTGGTTTCCCCCAAGTGCTCTGCTGAAGGCGCGGACGATCTCGGGGTCGAACTGGGTGCCGGAGCAGCGGCGCAGCTCGGCGAGCGCGTCGGGCTCCGACAGCGGCTCGCGGTAGACGCGCTGCGACGTCATCGCGTCGAACGCGTCGGCGACGAAGATGATCCGGGCGCCGAGCGGGATCTCGTCGCCGGTGAGCCCGTTCGGGTAGCCGCTCCCGTCCCAGCGCTCGTGGTGGTGGAGCACCCAGTCGGCGATCGGGTCGACGCCGAGGCTCTCGAGCATCCGGTAGCCGATCTGGGGGTGGCGCTCCAGCACGAGCCGCTCGGTCTCGTTCAGCGCCGCGGGCTTGCGGAGGATCTCCTCCGGGATCGCGAGCTTGCCGAGGTCGTGCAGGCTCGCGGCGAGCCGGGTCAGCTCCACCTGCGGCTCGTCGATCCCGAGCCGGCGGGCGATCCGGGCGGCGAGCTCGCCGACCCGCTCGGAGTGGCTGCCCGTGTACGAGTCGCGCGCATCGACCGCCTTCGCGAGGCTCGCCGCGGCGCGGTAGCGCGCGCGTCCGGTCGGGCTCCTCGGAGAGCGCCTCGAGGGCGACCACGTCGAGCTGCACCGGCTCGTACGTGCGCGCCTGGTTCTTGCCGTCCTCCTTCGCCCAGTAGAGCGCGCTGTCGGCGAGCCGGATCAGCTCGTCGCGCGCGACACCCTGCACCGGGTAGCGTGGCGACGCCGGCGCTGACGGTGACGGAGACCGATGTCCTCGATCACGAGCGCGCCGATCCGGTCGACGATCGAGTTGCGCGACCGCGACGGCCGACCGGTCGTCGAGACCGGGGAGGAGCACGGCGAACTCGTCGCCGCCGAGCCGGAAGCTCTCGCCGCCCTGCCGTAGCCGCGACGCCACCTGGCCGAGCACGATGTCGCCGACGGGGTGCCCGAAACGGTCGTTGACCTGCTTGAAGTCGTCGATGTCGACGAGGCAGACGCTCAGCGTCCGGTGCTCCTGCTCGGCGGCGGCCAGCTCGCGCTGCAGCCGCTCGTGGAAGCTGCGGTGGTTGCCGAGGCCGGTGAGCGGATCGGTGAGCGCGAGCCGCATCGCGCGCATCGCCCGGAACGTCGAGCGCTGGTAGAGCGAGATCGCGAGCAGCGGGCCGACGAGCGCGATCGACAGCACCGGCGAGCGCTGCCAGAGCACGACGAGCATCAGCGCCGCAGACGCCATCAGCGCGAACGGGGCACTCGTCTGGCGCACGTTCTCGGAGACGAAGCTCCAGAACGACCTGCCCGAGCTCGCCGCGAGCACGGCGCTGAGCAGGGCGACGCCGACGACCCAGTTGTAGAGGACGGCACAGATCAGGAGCCGGGCGAGGAGCGTCCCGACGGAGTCGCCGTGGAGCGGCCCGATCGCGAGCCCGCCGGCGAGCGCGGCGAGCGCGAACATCGAGGAGTTGTAGGCGATGCGCAGGAGCGGCCGGCGGAGCGCGAGATGCGAGACCGCGAGTCCGCCCGCCGAGACGATCACGCCGGCCTCCCAGCCGAGCAGCAGGATCGCGGAGACCGAGAAGACGAAGCCGAGCGTCACCCCGCCCGAGTCGACGTCCTCGACCGGCACGGGAAAGCGCTCGGCGAGGCTGACCGCGACGAACAGGCCGACGAGCGCGGCCACGTCCTCGGCGGAGTGCGGCAGGCGCGCGTAGGCGACCGCTGCCGCACCCAGTGCCGCAGCCCCCGCGACGCACACGGGGACCACGAGAACGAGGACCTTGAACGGAACCCGGACCGGAGCGTCCACTGCCCCGGGAGCTACCGGAACCGCCGACCGCCGAGCGGAGGCTCGACGGCGGTTCCGGCCCAGCATTCGAGCACGTCCGTCACGTCACCCCTCCTCCCGATCCAACCCCTATCCGGTGCGACGAACGGGCGTTACCAGCTGTGATTGAAGAACGCCCAGCTGTGATTGGCGAGCTGGCTCGCCACCATTGCGGCCGTGAGAACCAGGAACAGGAGCCGCGTCTTCGGGTTCCGCATGCGATTCCTCCAGAGACGGGTGCAGAACGACTACGCGGGATTCTGGGACCTCGTTTCCGGGTCCGGAATCACCCGATGGGGTGAACGTGGCGCCTCGGCAGGGGTACGGGCGGCCGGATCAGCCCGCGAGACCGGCCTCGCGCAGCGGGCGGCGGCCCCACGCGAACTCGCGGCGGTAGCCGCCGGTGAGGCGGGCGAGCGCGACGCCGCGTCCCGACGACTGGATGAACCAGCCGCTGGCCCAGGTAGATCGCCATGTGGTCGACCTCGGCGGAGGTCGAGCGCGGGCCGTGGGCGCCGAAGAAGATCACGTCCGCGGGCTGGAGCTTCTTGAACGGGATCCGCTCGGACGCCGGCACCTCGACGCTCATCTGGAACGTCGTGCGCCCCTGCAGCGTCGAGGCGAGCGAGCGCTCGTCCGGGTAGCGCTGGAGCTTGTAGACGCGCCAGACGAAGCCGGAGCAGTCGTAGCCGCCGCGCGACGGGACGCCGAACGGCGCCTCCGGGCCGTCGCTCGTCCCGCCCCAGATGTACGGCATCCCGATCTTCGACACCGCGACGGTGAGGATCCGCCGCTGCCAACGGGAGTAGTGCGGCAGGGCGAACGAGTCGGCGAGGCTCTGCACGGCGGCGGTCTCCCAGCTGTTGCCGAGCCAGCCGAAGCCGAGGATCTGCGCCGCGGAGTAGGCGGCCTCGGCACGCGTGGCCGGGTCGGAGGGGAGAAGCTCGAGGCCGTCCTCGGCGGTCGGATGGTTGATGCGCAGGCCGAGGAGCCGCGCGACGACCTCGGTGCCGAAGCGCCACGGCACCCGGAGGCCTGCCGCGCCGGCGCCCTTCGCGAACTCCGAGGCGGCGTGCGAGAGGCCGAGCGAGTCGACGAGCCGCGCGTCGAGCGTCGCCATCGTCACCGGCGCCGCCGGGTGCGCGACGCGCGGCGGGGCGGCGGGCGGCGGGGGAGGTGCGGGCTCGGCCGGGAACCGTGTCCGTCGGGGCCGTGTCCGTGGGGCCGGTAGCGGCGTGGGCGGTCTCGGTCGGGGTGGTCGTCGTCGCGGTGGGGTCGGTCGTCGTCGGTGTCGTCGCCGTGGGGTCGGTGCTCGCCGGGTCGGTGGCCGGTCTGGATCCGGTAGCGGGACCGGGGGCGGCGCGGGCGGCGTCACGACCGGCGGCGTCAGGTCGAGCGAGAGTCCGAAGACGAGGTTCGCGAGCGCCTGGCCGGTGAGCGGCGCGTTCGGGCGGAAGCGGCGCGGATCCTTCGTGCCCATCAGGCCGCGCGCGGCGACGACCCGGATCTGCGGTGCGGCCCAGTCGGGTATGCGCGTGCGAGCGGCGACGGCGGTGCCGGCGGGAAGTGCGACGGCGAGCGCGAGCGCGCCGCTGACGGTGAGGCGTAGACCCACGTTCGACACGCATCGACCTCGGTCGAGAGGCACTTTAGTCTTGCCGGTGATGGAACTCCAGATCACGCCCGAGCCGACCGAGGAGGAGCGCGCCGCGATCGTCGCCGCGCTCGCGCAGGAGGCAGAGGAGGCGGAGGAGCGCACGGTCTCGCCGCACGCCGCAGGCGGCGTTGCCGCGGCGCGGCGACGAGCTGGAGGACTGACCGCTACGCGCCGTTCGCGACGCGGCCGCGGAAGAGCTGCGGCGCGCTGCGGGCGTAGTCGAGCCCGGAGACCCAGGTCAGGACGACCGCGACGAGCAGCGACCACCAGGCGACGGGTTGGCTCCAGGCGCCCGCGGCCGCGAAGCCGCCGAGCCCCGCCGCGATCGCCTGCGCCCACGTCTTCAACTTGCCGAGGTCGCGCGCGGCGAGGACGACACCCCGCTCGATCGCCGCCTGGCGCAGCCCGGTGATCAGCACCTCGCGGACGACGATCGCGGCCACCATCCACGCGGGCACGACCCGCTCGCCGACGAGCATCACGAGCACCGCGAGCACGAGCACCTTGTCGGCGATCGGATCGAGCAGCGAGCCGAGCGACGACGTGTAGCCGTGGCGGCGCGCGAGCCGGCCGTCGAACCAGTCCGTCGTCATCGCCGCGCAGAACACGCCCGTCGCCCAGTAGTCGTGCCCGGCGAACGGCCAGACGTAGAGGGCGACGACGATCGGCACCGCGAGGGCGCGGGTCACCGTCAGCTGGTCCGCCGGGCTCACCGGGGAGAGAATACGGTTCAGTCGTGTTCGACAAGGTTCTGGTCGCCAACCGCGGTGAGATCGCGATTCGGGTGTTCCGGACGCTGCGCGAGCTGGGGGTCGGCTCGGTCGCGGTGTATTCGGAGGCGGACCGGGGGGCGCTGCACGTCGCGTTCGCGGACGAGGCGTTTCTGATCGGGCCGGCGCCGCCGGGGGAGAGCTATCTGCGGATCGACCGGCTGGTGGAGACGGCGCTGCGCGCGGGGGCGCAGGCGGTGCATCCCGGCTACGGGTTCCTGGCCGAGAACGCCGCGTTCGCGCGGGCGGTGGAGGAGGCGGGGTTGGTCTGGATCGGGCCGCCGCCGGCGGCGATCGAGCTGATGGGCTCGAAGACGGCGGCGCGGACGGCGATGCGGGCGGCCGGGCGTGCCGATCATCCCGGGCACGACCGAGCCGGTGGAGTCGGTGGCGGAGCTGCTGGCGCTCGGCGAGGAGATCGGCTATCCGCTGCTGATCAAGGCGGCGGCGGGCGGCGGCGGCAAGGGGATGGAGGTCGTCGCCGGAGCCGGCGGAGGCCGAGCGGGCGTTCGAGACGGCGCGCCGGCAGGGGCTGTCGTACTTCGCGAGCCCGGACGTGTACGTGGAGAAGCTGATCGTCGATCCGCGCCACGTCGAGGTGCAGGTGCTCGCGGACGCGCACGGGAACGTGATCCATCTCGGCGAGCGCGACTGCACGATCCAGCGGCGCCACCAGAAGCTCGTCGAGGAGACGCCCTCGCCGGCGGTCGACGAGGAGCTGCGCGCGCGGATCGGGGCGATCGGCGTCGAGGCGGCGCGCGCGTGCGGGTACCGGTCGGCGGGGACGATCGAGGGGCTGCTGACCCGCGACGGCGACTACTTCTTCATGGAGATGAACACGCGCATCCAGGTCGAGCACACGGTGACCGAGATGGTCACCGGGCTCGACCTCGTCCGCGAGCAGGTGTCGATCGCGCTCGGCGAGCCGCTGTCGGTCACGCAGGAGCAGGTGGTGCTGCGCGGCCACGCGATCGAGTGCCGGATCAACGCGGAGGACGCGAGCCGCGGCTTCCTGCCGGCGCCGGCGCCGATCACCGGCTACCGCGAGCCGGCCGGCCCCGGCGTGCGCGTCGACTCGGGCGTCGACGCCGGCCACGAGGTCTCCGGCGTCTACGACCCGATGATCGCGAAGCTGATCGTCCACGGCGTCGACCGCGAGCACGCGCGCACCCGGATGCTGCGCGCCCTGGACGAGTTCTGGATCGAGGGGCCGAAGACGCTGATCGGCTTCCACAAGGCGCTGCTCTCCCACGACTGCTTCGTCCGCGGGGAGACCTGCCATGGGCTCGTCGAGTCGGAGGAGCTCGCCGCGCTCGCCTCCGAGCTCGACGGCGGCGCCGCGATCGCCCGGCCAAGTGACAACGTGTTACAAGGAAGGACAGGTCCCGCGCGGACGGTCGACCGGGTGCGCACCGTCGAGGTCGACGGCCGCCGGTTCGAGGTGCGCGTCGTCGAGCCCCAGCCGCCCTGGGTCGAGCTCGCACGGCGGCGCCGGGAGCGTGCCCGCGCCGTCGTCGGCGCCGGCGGCCGCGACGCGGTCGTCTCGCCGATGCAGGGCACCGTCCTCTCCGTCGCGGTCGCCGAGGGCGACGAGGTCGAGGCGGGCCGGGTGATCTGCATCGTCGAGGCGATGAAGATGGAGAACGAGGTGCACGCCCACCGGGCCGGCACCGTCACCGACCTCTCCGTCGCGCCCGGCCAGCCCGTCTCCACCGGGCAGATCGTCTGCATGCTCGGCGCCGAGTAGACGCCGGCGCGGAAATCCGGTCCCGGCCGGACGGCGTAGTACGGCGGCATCCCCGAGCTCAGGAGGCCGCCATGTCCGTCGCCCGCCCACGTCTCGTCGCCTTCCTCGCCGCGTTCGCCGGCGCCGTCGCCCTGCTCGCCACCGCGGGTGGCGCCGCGGCGAACGGCGCGAGCGGCACCGTCGTGAAGCTGCACCGGACCGCGTTCGGGAAGGTGCTCGCCGACGCGCGCGGCCGGACGCTCTACCTCTTCACCTCCGACAAGGGACGCACGAGCGCCTGCTACGGGGGGTGCGCTGCTGCGTGGCCGCCGCTCCTCGTCCACGGCAAGCTCACCGCCGGCGCCGGCCTGAAGCGGAAGCTGCTCGGCCAGACGATGCGCAAGGACGGCTCGCACCAGGTCACCTACGCCGGGCATCCGCTCTACCTCTACGCCGCCGACCGGAAGGCCGGCGAGACGTCGGGTGAGGGCGTCGGCGGGGTCTGGTACGTCGTCTCGTCTTCCGGCCGCAAGATCGCGCAGGCCGCCGCGGCGGCGCGGCGACGAAGCACGACGACCTCGTCGGGGTACGACCGCGGCAACGGCTACTAGCGCGGCGGCGCCGGCGCCACGTCCCGGCTGCGGGCTACTGCGCCATCGGGGTCGCCCGCGTGGTTAGAGTCAGCCGCCGATGGATCTCTACGAGTACCAGGGCAAGGAGCTCTTCCGCCGCGTCGGCATCCCCGTCTCGGACGGGCGGCTCGTCGAGACGCCGGAGGAGGCGCGCGCGGCGGCCGAGGAGCTCGGCGGCCCCGTCGTCGTCAAGGCCCAGGTGCTGACCGGCGGCCGCGGCAAGGCCGGCGGCGTCAAGCTCGCCACCGACCCGGCGGACGCCGAGGCGAAGGCCCGCGACATCCTCGGGCTCGACATCCGCGGCCACGTCGTGCGGAGGGTCTGGATCGAGACCGCCTCCGACATCGCGAAGGAGTACTACCTCTCGGTCACGTTCGACCGGGGCGCGAAGCAGCCGCTCTTCATGTTCACGACGCAGGGCGGCGTCGAGATCGAGCAGGTCGCCGAGGAGAGCCCGGACGCGCTCGTCCGCCTCCACGTCGATCCGCTCGAGGGCTTCCAGCCGTGGGTCGCGCGCCGCCTCGTCTACGGGGCCGGCGTCGAGGATCCCTCCGAGCAGAAGCAGATCGCGGCGATCATCGGCCAGCTGTACGAGGCCTTCGTCCGCTTCGACGCGATGCTCTGCGAGATCAACCCGCTGATCGTCACGCCGGACGGCGTCGTGAAGGCGCTCGACTCGAAGTTCACGGTCGACGACAGCGCGCTCTTCCGCCACCCGGACGTCGCGGAGTGGCGCGACACGAGCGCCGCCGACCCGATCGAGGCGTTCGCGCGCGAGAAGGGCGTCACCTACGTGAAGCTCGACGGCGAGGTCGGCATCTGCGGCAACGGCGCCGGGCTCTCGATGTCCACGGTCGACGTCGTCGCGCACGTCGGCGGCCGGCCCGCGAACTTCTGCGACCTCGGCGGCGGCGGCTCGGCGGAAGGTGTCGTCGACGCGCTCGAGGTGATCACGCGCGACCCGCAGGTCAAGACGATCTTCTTCAACATCTTCGGCGGCATCACCCGCTGCGACGAGGTCGCGCGCGGGATCCTCGAGGCGCTCGACCGGCTCGACATGTCGAGCTACCCGATCGTCGTCCGCCTCGACGGCACGAACTCCGAGGAGGGCCGCGCGATCCTCGCCGAGCGCCGGCAAGCCGAACATCCATCCCGAGGCGACGATGCTCGACGGCGCGCGGCGCGCGGTCGAGCTCGCGAAGGAGCCGGCATGAGCGCAGCCGACGTCTGGAGCGACCGCGCCCAGCTCTACCGCGACAGCGCGATCCACGCGGCGGGAGACGACCTCGACCTGACCGTCGCCTGGTGCGAGCCCGGCCCCGGCGTGACCGTGCTCGACGTCGCCACCGGCGGCGGCCACGTCGCCCGGCGCCTGCGCGAGGCGGGCTGCTCCGTCGTCACCGTCGACCCGGCGCCCGGGATGCAGGCCGACGTGATCGCGCCCGCCGAGCATCTGCCGTTCGCGGACGGGAGCTTCGACGCCGTCGCGTGCCGCGTCGCCGCGCACCACTTCGCCGACGCGCTCGCCGCCGTCAAGGAGATGGCGCGCGTCGCCCGCGACCGCGTCGTCATCTGTGACAACACCTTCGTGAGCGAGGCCTCGGAGGAGGCCGACCGCCTCCGCGACCCGAGCCACGTGCGCAACTACGCGCACGCGGAGTGGGAGAGCTTCTTCGAGCTCGCCGGGCTCGAGGTCGTCGAGCAGGCGGCCGTCGAGCGGCCGCTCGAGATCCAGCCCTGGCTCGACCGGGCCGGCACGCCGCCCGCCGACCAGGTGCGCGTCCGCGAGCTGCTCGGCGACCGGATCGCCGACGGGTGGATGCAGCTGCCGACGCTCGTGCTCGCCGGCCGGAAGGGAGACGCGTCCTAGTGGCGATCATCGTCGACAACGACACGCGCCTCGTCGTCGCCGGTCTCACCGGCAGCGAGGGCCGCTTCCACGGCCTGCGCAACCGCGCCTACGGGACGAACGTCGTCGCGGGCGTCACCCCGGGCAAGGGCGGCCAGGACGTCGAGGGGATCCCGGTCTTCGACACCGTCGCCGACGCCGTCGAGCAAGGCCGGCGCGAACGCGTCCCTGATCTTCGTGCCGGCCCGGTTCGCGGCCGACGCGATCTACGAGGCCGTCGACGCCGGCATCGCGACCGTGATCTGCATCACCGAGCACGTCCCCGCCCACGAGATGCTCCGCGCGTACACGTACTTCCGCACCCGCGGCGTGACGATGATCGGCCCGAACTGTCCGGGCGTGCTCTCGCCGGGCAAGGCGAACGCCGGCATCATCCCCGCCGAGATCTTCCGCGAGGGCACGCGTCGGCCTCGTCTCCCGCTCCGGCACGCTCACGTACCAGATCGGCCACGAGCTGACGCAGCTCGGCCTCGGCAACTCGACCATCGTCGGCATCGGCGGCGACCCGGTCGTCGGCTCCTCCTTCATCGACGTGCTCGCGAAGTTCGAGGCCGACGCGCAGACCGAGCTGATCGTGATGGTCGGCGAGATCGGCGGCGACGAGGAGGAGAAGGCCGCGGCGTACATCGCCGAGCACGTCACCAAGCCGGTGCTCTCGTACATCGCCGGCTTCTCGGCGCCGCCCGGCAAGACGATGGGTCACGCCGGCGCGATCATCTCCGGCTCCTCGGGCACGGCGCAGGCGAAGAAGGAAGCGCTCGAGGCCCGCGGGATCCAGGTCGGCACGACGCCGACCGAAGTCGCCCGGCTCGTCGCCGACCGCCTGGGCTAGCGCCGCGACCCTCGCGCGGGGGAGCGCGGAGACGTAGGATCGCGGATGGCGCGCAGCCGGTCGCTGACGACGCTGCGCCAGCGGCGATGGACACGATCCTCGAGGGACTGGGCGGCCTTCCCTTCCGCACCCGTGCGGTGCTGCTCGGGCTGCTCGCCGCCGCCGGGTACTTCGCCGCGATCGAGCTCAGCGACCTCTGGGTGCCTGCGAGCGTCCACCAGTCCGTTCTCTGGCTCCCCGCCGGCGTCGGCTATGCGCTCGTCGCGACGGGCGGCTACCGGTTCGCCGCGCCCATCGTCGCGGCCACGCTGGGGGAGGCGCTGCTCGACGGACTCCGGCCGGGGCCCTGCGCTGCTCCTCGCCGCCGGAGCAGTCGTCTCCTCGGTCGGCACCGTCGCGCTCGCGTCGGTCATTCGCCGGGGGAACGACGAACGGGCGCCGGACACGATCGCCCGCCTCTCCGCGAGCGCCGCCGCGGTTGCGGCCGGCTCCACGCTCGCGCTCGCCGGTCTCGCCGCCGCGGGCATGGTGCCCGGGGTGTACGGGTGGTACTGGGCGAACGGCTTCCTCGCGCAGCTCGCGGGCATGACGATCGCAGGCCCGTGGCTGCGCGCCTGGCTGCGTCCGGCCGCGCGCACGATCGCTTCGCGGTGGGAGGTGCTGGCGATGCTCGCCGTCAGCGGCGGGATCGCGGAGACCGTCGGCACCGGCGTGCTCGGGCGCGGCGGCCCGGCAGCGTACCTCGTGTTCCCGCCGATCCTCTGGGCGGCGCTGCGCGGGGGGCGCCGCGGCGTCACGACGGCGTCGCTCGTGATCGGCGTCGATCGCCGCGACGAACTTCAGCCACGGTCGCGGCCCCTTCACCGGCCTCGGGATGAGCGCGCTCGGTGGCCCTCGGCGCGTTCCTCACCGTGACGGCGCTGACGGGGCTCCTCGTCGTCGGGCTCGAGGCCGACCGGCGGAAGACCGAGTCCACTCTGCGCTCGAGCGAGGAGCGGTTCCGGGCCATGATCGAGAACGCGACCGACCTCGTCACCGTGCTCGGGCGGGACGGGACGATCCTCTACCAGAGCCCGTCCGTCGAGCGGATCCTCGGCTGGGCGCCGGGCGCGCTCAGCGGCCAGAAGGTCGCTCGACTGGATTCACCCGTCCGATCACTCGGCCGCGCGGACGGCGCTCGACCTGCTCCGCTGCGGGCGGCGAGGCGTCGGTGATCCTGCGCTTCCGCCGCCCGGACGGCCGCTGGACGGACCTGCACGCGTACGCCCACGACCTCACGGACTCGCCCGCGATCGGCGGCATCCTCGTCAACTCGCGCGACATCAGCGAGAGCCGCCAGGCCGAGCGAGAGCTCGCCGGGGCCGAGCTCCGCTACCGGACGCTCGTCGAACGGCTCCCGCTCGTCACCTACGTCAACGACGTCGACCCGGACGCCCCGCCGCTCTACGTCAGCCCCCAGATCGAGGAGCTGCTCGGGTACCCGGTCGAGGTGTGGCTCTCGGAGCCGGGATTCGCGAAGACGGTGATCCACGCCGACGACCTGCCGAGGCTGCCCGAGCTGTTCGCCGACCGCATCCAAGACGACGCGACGCAGGGCGAATACCGGATGGTCGCGGCCGACGGCAGCGTCGTGTGGCTGCTCGACCGCATGGTCACGCTGCGCGACGGGGACGACCGGCCGGTCGCGGTCCAGGGCTTCCTCGTCGACATCACCGAGCAGAAGCGCCTCCAGGAGCAGCTGCGCCACGTGCAGCGGATGGAGGCGATCGGCCTGCTCGCCGGCGGCGTCGCGCACGACTTCAACAACCTCCTGACCGCGATCTCCGGCTACACCGAGCTCGCGCTCGCCCACGCCGGCGACCCGGAGCAGTTCGCACGCGACCTCGAGGAGGTGCGCAGGCGCGGCGGACCGCGCCGCCGACCTCACGCGCCAGCTCCTCGCCTTCGGCCGCCGCCAGGCGCTCGAGCAGCACGTCGTCGACCTGAACGGGATGGTGCACGAGACGTACGCAGCTCCTGTCCCGGCTGCTCGGCGAGGACGTCGTCGTCGACCTGCGGCTGGACGCCGAGCTCGGCGCCGTCCGCTGCGACCCGGGACAGATCGCGCAGGTGCTCGTGAACCTCGCCGTCAACGGCCGCGATGCGATGCCGGGCGGAGGCACGCTCACGATCGCGACCCGGAACGTGACGCTCCCGTACCGGGAGGGCGAGGTTCCGGCCGGCGACTACGTCGTCCTCTCGGTCACCGACAGCGGCCACGGGATCCCGGAGGAGATCCGCGGCCGGCTGTTCGAGCCCTTCTTCACGACGAAGGAGGTCGGTCGGGGTACCGGGCTCGGGCTCGCGATGGTCTACGGGATCGTCGACCAGACCGGCGGCTACATCCGCGTCTTCAGCGATCGCGACCGTGGGGCAGAATTCGTCGTGATGCTGCCGCGGAGCCACGACACGCCCGGCGAGCCGGCGGCGCCGCGCGCCGCGCCGCCGGGCGGCTCCGAGACGGTGCTCCTCGTCGAGGACGAGGCGATCGTCCGGAACCTGACCGCGGAGATGCTCGAGCGGCAGGGGTACCGCGTGCTCGCGGCCGCGACGCCTCGCGACGCGCTCGCCGTCTCCGAGCCCTGGGATCTCCTGCTCTCCGACGTCGTGATGCCGGGCATGAGCGGGCCCGAGCTCGCCGCCCAGCTCGTCGAGCGTCACCCCGGCGCGCGCGTCCTCTTCACCTCCGGCTATTCGGGTGACGCGGTCGCCGATCGGGGAGCCCTCCCGGGCGCCCTGCTCGAGAAGCCGTTCACGATGGAACAGCTCTCCGTGAAGGTGCGCGAGGCGCTCGACGCCCGCGTCGCACGGTCCTGACGCGTCGGCACCAGGCCTGTCTCTAGACTGGCCCCCGTGGACGTCGTCTCCTTTGCGCGGGGTGTTCCCGCCCCCGAATGCCTGGCCGTCGACGAGCTCGCCGACTGCGCGCGCACGGCCGTCGAGCGGGACGGGACGCGGATCCTCCTCTACGGGCCGGGCGGCGGCTACGGGCCGCTGCGCGAGTGGATCGCGGAGCGCCACGGCGTCGAGCCGGGCCGCGTCGTGCTCACGAGCGGCTCGCTGCAGGGGTTCGTCTTCCTCGCCGAGCATCTCGTCCGTCCCGGCACCCGCGTGCTCGTCGAGGCGCCGACGTACGACCGGCCGCTGAAGATCCTCGGGCGTCTCGGCGCCGAGATCGTGCCGATCGAGATGGACGAGGACGGGCTCGTGCCCGAGGCGCTCGAGCGCGCCGTCGGCGAGCGCAGCGCACCGGCGTTCCTCTACACGATCTCCACCTTCCAGAACCCGAGCGGCCGGACGATGTCCGAGGAGCGCCGCCGCCGCGTCGTCGAGATCGCCCGCGAGCGGAACCTGCTCGTGCTCGAGGACGACCCGTACGGGCTCGTCCGCTACGAGGGCACCGCGCCGCCGCTCCTCTTCGACATCGACGGCGGCGACCACGTCGCCTATGCGTCGTCCTTCTCGAAGACGATCGCGCCGGGCCTCCGCGTCGGCTACTTCGTGCTGCCGGCCGACCTCGCCGCGCAGATCGAGGCGCTCGCCGTCTCGACGTACATCTCGCCGCCGTACCTGCTCGCAGGCGACCGTGCACGAGTTCCTCCGCCGCGGCGCGTTCGAACCGAACCTCGTCCGCGTCAACGGCCTGCTCAAGGCGCGCCGCGACGCGCTGCTCGAGGCGCTCGAGCGGGAGCTCCCCGACGACGCGACGTTCACGCGTCCGGAGGGCGGCTACTTCGTCTGGGTGGACGTGCCGTCCGGTCCGGACACGGCCGACCTGCTGCCGCGCGCGGAGGCGGCGGGCGTCACGTTCGTCAAGGGCGCCGACTTCTTCGCCGGCGGCCGCGAGGGCTCGCACTCGCTGCGGCTCGCGTTCAGCTACGTGTCGCCCGAGGAGATCGCCGAGGGCGTCTCGCGGCTCGCGCCGCTCCTCCGCACGCCGGCCCCGGCGTCGCTCTAGCCGCTCCGGCGCGCGCCGGCACGGGTGCGGTCGCGCGGCGTGCGCGCGCCGGCTCTCGCCGACGCTACGCCGCGGCGACCGGCGCGAGCGGGCGAGGCACGAGGCGCGGCTGCGGCGGCGGGGCCAGATGGCCGACCGCGTACGCCCGGAACGTGGGGCAGACCGTCTCGCCGGGGAGGGCGCAGAGTCCCGCGCGGCGGAAATAGCAATCACTGCAGGTTGCTTCAGCTCGTTTGCTCATCTGTCCAAAGGTTAGGTGCCGGGGGCGGGGCTCTACCGCTTGCGATCATAGGCCCGGCGGTGCGCCCGCGCAAGCGTTGCCGCGGACGAAAACTGACGAATTTCCGGCAGTTCTGGAACCGGCGGAAGCCGGCGCCGTTACGACTTCGGCGGCAGCGTTGCCAGAACGTGCAACGCCTGGGCGAAGCTCTTCACCGGGACGATCCGCAGGCCGTGCGCGTAGCGCTGCGCCTCCTGCGCGTTCTCCCCGGCCGGGACGAGGAAGATGTCCGCGCCGGCCTCGCGGACGCCGATCGTCTTCTGCTTGACGCCTCCGATCGGGGCGACCGTCCCGTCGAGCTGCATCTGCCCGGTGGCCGCGACGCGGTAGCCGTGGTCGACGTTGTGGCCGAGCTCCTCCATCACCTCGAGCGCGAATGCGAGGCCCGCCGACGGGCCGCCGACGTTGCCGGCGTCGATCCGGACCCGGAGCGGCAGGACGATGTGCGCGGACTGGTCCGGGCTGAAGCCGACGATCGCCCGCTTCGGGCTGACCGGGTCGGCGATCGTCTTCACGGAGACGGTCAGGCGCTGCGCGCCGCGGCGGACGCCGAGCTTCACCGTCGCGCCGATCTTCGCGCCGGCGAGGACCGACCGCAGCTTCGCGATCGTCGGCGTCGCCGTCCCGTCGACGGAGACGATCACGTCGGTCGGCTCGAGCTTCCCGACCGCGTTCGAGCCGAGCTCGACGACGCTCACGATCACGCCGTCCGGCTTCGCGACGACGTGGTACCCGAGCCGGCGCAGCGCGACCGCCGCCGCGACCTGCTGGGAGGTCGACATCTCGCGCAGGTCGGCCTGGCTGGACGGCCTGGTCGCTCACCCCGGGCGGCACGATCAGGTTCGCCGGGACGAGCGTCGAGCCGGAGCGGATGAACGGGAAGAGCGACTCGAGCACGCTCGCGCGCCGCTCGAAGACGTCGACGAAGTAGATGCCGCCCGGGCCGGCTCGGGTCGTGGCCGCCCTGCACCTCGACGAGCGGCGCGACCGGGTGCGCCTGGTCGGGGAGGAGCAGGTAGTCGCTCGACGGCCAGAGATAGAGCGCGACGAGCGTGGCGAGCAGCAGCCCGAGGGCGGCGCCGGCGAGCCGGACGGGTGTGAGGAAGCGCGCCAACGCTCCGCTCAGGGTACTTGCGGGGCTAGAAGAGGAAGCGCGAGAGGCCGCCGTCGACGACGATCGTCTGGCCCGAGACGTAGCGGGCCCGCTCGGAGGCGAGGAAGCAGACGACGTCGCCGAACTCCGGCGGCGTGCCCCAGCGGCCGAGCGCGATCTCCGCGAGCTGGTCGTCGGTCGGCCCGTCGGGGTAGAGGTAGTCGAGCCGCGGCGTGTGGATCCGTCCCGGGGCGACGCAGTTGACCGTGATCCCCTGCGGCCCGACCTCGCGGCTGAGCGTCTTCAGCCACGCGGTGAGGCCGGGGCGGAACGTGTTCGAGAGGGCGAGGTAGCCGATCGGCTCGGACGCGGCGACCGACGTGATCGCGAGGATGCGGCCGCCGGCGCTCCGCTCGAGGTGCGGCAGCGCGAGGCGGACGAGGGTCACGGCCGGCCGGAGCAGGAGCCGGAACGCCGAGTCGAGCGCCTCCGGGTCGGCGTCGAGCGCCTTGCCGGCCGGCGGGCCGCCGCCGTTCCAGACGAGCACGTCGAGGCTGCCGAACCGGTCGACCGTCGCCGCCACCGCGTGCTCGAGGTCGGCGTCGCTCGTCGCGTCGCCGGGCACGGCGAGGGCGCCGATCCGCTCCGCGTTGCGCGCGAGCTCGTCGGCGCGCCGGGCGAACATCGCCACGTTCGCGCCCTCGGCCGCGAGCGCCTCGGCGGTCGCGAGCCCGAGTCCCGAGGAGGCGCCGCAGACGAGCGCCGTGCGGCCGCTCAGTCCGAGGTCCACGACTCCGGAGGCGTCCCGGCGCTTGCGAGGACGCGCGTCGTCATCCCGCCGCGGGCGTTGAAGACGCCCTCGACCTCGACGAAGCGGGGCGCCCCGTCGGCGACGAGCTGCTCGAGCACCTCGTTCACGACCTCCTCCTGGAGGATCCGCCGCTCGCGGAAGCCCGTCAGGTAGTCGCGCAGCGACTTGAGCTCGAAGAGCTTCCCGTCGGGGACGTAGCGGATCGTCAGCTCGCCGAAGTCCGGCCCGCCGGTCATCGGGCAGAGCGACGTGAACTCCGGTGCGCCGAGCTCGACGAGGTAGTCGCGCTCCGGATAGCGGTTTTCGATCGTCTCGATCGCCACGGGTCAGGAGCGTACCGGAGGCGCGGCGCCCGGCTGGACGCCGCGCCTCCACGAGCAGGCCTAGGTCGTGAGCACGCCGACGACCTCGCGCACCGCGGCGGAGCTCGCCTCGAGCGCCGCCCGCTCCTCGTCGCCGAGGTCGAGCTCGATGATCTCCTCGATGCCGCTCGGGCCGAGCTTCACGGGGACGCCCATGTAGAGGCCGTCGATGCCGTACTCGCCCTCGAGGTACGCGGTGCAGGGGAGGACGCGCTTCTCGTCGAGCATGATCGAGTCGACCATCTGCGCGGCGGCCGCGCCCGGCGCGTACCAGGCGGAGGTGCCCATCAGGTTGACGAGCTCGCCGCCGCCCTTCGCGGTGCGCTGCACCATCGCCTGGATCGCGTCCTCGGCGACGAGCTTGCGCAGCGGGACGCCGCCGACGGTGGTGGCGGAGACGACGGGGACCATCTGGTCGCCGTGGCCGCCGAGCACCATCGCCTGCACGTCCTTCACCGAGGAGCCGGTCTCCCAGGAGATGAAGGTCGAGAAGCGGGCGGTGTCGAGGATCCCGGCCATGCCGAACACGCGGTGCTTGGGCCAGCCGGAGACGTTCTTCGCCACGTGGCACATCGCGTCGAGCGGATTGGAGACGACGATCAGGATCGCGTCGGGGCTCTGCGCGGCGACCTTCTCGGTGACGTCCTTGACGATCTTCTCGTTCGTCGAGACGAGGTCGTCGCGCGACATCCCCGGCGAGCGCGGCAGGCCCGCGGTGACGACGACGACCGACGAGCCGGCCGTCTCCTCGTAGCCGTTCGACCCGGTGACGTTCGGCTCGTAGCCGAGGACCGCGCCCATCTGGTTGATGTCGAGCGCCTTGCCCTGGGGCAGGCCTTCCTTGATGTCGACGAGGACGACGTCTGCGTAGTCGCGCGTCGCGAGCACCTGTGCGCACGTCGCGCCGACGTTGCCCGCTCCGACGACGGTGACCTTTCTTCTCTCGCTCATGGTGGTACTTCGACCTCCAGCTTGTTCGCTGATCGCGTCGGCGGAGCCGTGACTGAGCACGACGTGGGTGCCGTGCGGCGAGCGTAGCGAAGCGCCTTCGACGGAGGCGTCGGTAGATTCCCGGGATGACGCTCGCCGAAGCAGCAGCCCGCGCGGACGAACTCGCCCAGGCCGGATCCGCGCAGGAGCTCGCCGGCCTGCGCGTCCGAATGGGACGAGGAGCTCGAGGCGGCCGCGCGCAGCACGGACTTCCGCGAGCGGGCGGGTGCGTTCCGGGCGATCGGGCAGTTCCGCTGGCGCGCGAAGGAGGAGCTGCTGCGGCGCGGCCTCGACGACTCGAGCCCGGCGGCGCGCGGCTCGGCGCTCCTCTCGATCGAGCTGCTCTCGCGCGACCACCCGAGCACGCGTCAACGGCGTCCGCCCGCTCCTGCACACGATCGTGACCGCCGACGGCAACGCGGCCGTGCGGCGGCTCGCGGTGCTCGCGCTGAAGAACGGCTCGCCGCAGCGCGACACGATCGTCCTGCTCGAGGGGCTCGCCGGCGACGACGAGGTCGAGCCGGAGCTGCGCCAGGCGGCCGGCAAGATCGCGCAGCTGCTGAAGCGGCGCTCGCAGGCTCGGCGCTAGCGGCCCGCTCAGACCTGCTTCCGGCGCCCGTGCGGGTGCGCCTGGAAGTACAGCTCGCGGCGCCGGCGATCGGAGACGTGCGTGTAGAGCTCGGTCGTCGCGAGGTCGGCGTGGCCGAGCATCTCCTGGACGGAGCGGAGGTCGGCGCCGCCCTCGAGCAGGTGGGTCGCGAACGAGTGGCGCAGGAGGTGCGGGTGGATCCGCTCCGGCTCGAGCCCGGCGACGGCGGCGAGCCGGCGCAGGATGAGGAAGGCGCCGGCGCGGGTGAGCGGGCCGCCGCGCGCGTTCAGGAAGAGCTCGGGGCGGTGGCGCCGGTCGAGATGCGGCCGGCCGCGCGAGAGATAGCGGCGAAGCGCCTCGACGGCCTCCCGGCCGACGGGGACGATGCGCTCCTTCGAGCCCTTGCCGGTGCAGCGGACGAGGCGGCTCTCGAGGTCGACCGCCGCCTTGTCGAGGCCGACCGCCTCGGAGACGCGGAGCCCGGCGCCGTAGAGAAGCTCGACGAGTGCCCGGTCGCGGAGGGTGCGCGGCGTCGTCCCGCTCGCGGCCTCGATCAGCCGCTCGACCTCGCCGGGGGAGAGCGTCCGCGGCAGGGTGCGCCGCCGCTTCGGCAGGTCGAGCTCGGCGGCGGGGTTGTCGGCCCGGGCGCCGAGCAGCATCTGGTGGCGGTAGAAGGAGCGGAGGGCGGCGACGCGCCGGGCGATCGTCGTGGCGGCGCGACCGTCGGCGCGGAGCGAGGCGACGTAGGCGGCGAGGTCGTCCGCGGTCGCGGCGGCCGGCGAGCCGCCGACGAAGGAGGCGAAGTGGGCGAGGTCGCGCCGGTAGGCCTCGACGGTCCGCGCGGCGAGGCGCGCCGCGGAGAGAGCGAGGAACGAGTCGACGGCAGCGTCGCGTGCGGGTGGCGGCTGGGTCGTCACCGCCTCGGTGTTCGTCCCCGCGCTCCCGACGCCTCCCGCCAAGTAACACGTTGTCACTTGCGCTCGAGGAGATGCCGGGCACGGAGTCGGCACGGTCCCGTGACGCCGGCGCACGCACGATTCGGACGTGGTCACCATGGCTCCGCGGCTCACGCTCCGCCTGATCGACGAGATCGAGCGGCGGTCGAAGCGGCGGCTGCCGATCGCCGAGATCAACCGGCAGGTCGGCGAGGCGGCGGCCGGATTCGGCTTGACCAAGCCGAGCTACGAGCGCGTGCGCGTCCTCGTGCACCAGGCGCGCAGCCTGCGCAGGGCCGGCCCGGACTCGTTCTCCGACCGTCGCCCTCGAGGTCCTCTACCGCGCCAAGCCGCCGCAGGCGCTGATGGATCGCGCCTCCGCAGGCCCGGCGCTCCGTCTCCGTGACGTGACCTCTCCTCCCAAGTGACAACGTGTCACAAGGGACGGGGAGGGAGCGGGCGTCAGGATCTCGGGTGGGCGTGGTCGTACACGCGGCGGAGGCGGCGCGCGTCGACGTGGCTGTACACCTGCGTCGTCGAGAGCGAGCTGTGGCCGAGGAGCTCCTGGATCGTGCGCAGGTCGGCGCCGCCCTCCAGCAGGTGCGTCGCGAACGCATGGCGCAGGCGGTGCGGATGCGGGACGAGCCGGCGCAACGTGCTCGTGTCGAGCCGCCGGCCGCGGACGGAGACGAAGAACGCGTCGTTCGCGCCGCGCGCGAGCAGCGGGCGCGCCTCGCGCAGGTAGCGCGCGAGCCAGTACGCAGCCTCCTCGCCCAGCGGGACGACGCGCTCCTTGCCGCCCTTGCCGCGGCGGACGTGCACGAGCTCCTGCTCGAAGTCGACGTCGGCGAGGTCGAGCCCGACCGCCTCCGCGCTCCGCAGCCCGGCCGAGTAGACGAGCTCCACGAGCGCGCGGTTCCGGAGCGCCGCCGGGCCCTCGCCCTCGAGCGCGGCCAGCTCGCGCGCCACCTCCTCCTCGCGCGGCGCGTCGGGCAGGCGCCGGCCGCGGCGCGGCGCCGAGGGCGCGTCGGGGACGCGGGCGGCGCCGAGCGCGTGGCGCAGGAACGCGCGCACCGCGGCGAGCTTGCGGGCCACGGTCGACGGCGCGAGCTTGCCGGGACGCCGTCCCGGGCGTGCCGCTCCGAGGTGGGCGAGGTAGTCGACGAGCGTGCGGACGTCCACCTGCTCGAGCGGCGTCCGCCGCTCCTCGAGCCAGCCGACGAACTCCTCGACGTCGACCCGATAGGCGCGCCGAGTCGCCTCCGCGAGCGACGGGGAGGCGAGGAAACGGTCGGCTGCGGCGCGCGCGTCCACGTGCGCACCTGCTTCGACGCGGGCGCTCCGGCGGCCTCCGCCGAGCGCTCCGTCGCCTTCGCCAAGATTGTTCGAGCGCGGGGTTGCTTTCGGATTCGCGAAGTGATATTTCCCTGCCTGCTTGTCTGATCGTCTGATTCGTCCCGCGGCTAGGAGGTAGGTATGACGCAGCGTCGGTTCCGCGTCGGCGCGCTCGTGCTCGCGACCGTCCTCGCCGTCGGCGTCTGGAGTGCGACATCGCTCGCATCGACGTCGGCGCGAAGCCAGGGCACCGCGAAGCCGGTGCTGATCGGCATCTCCCTTTCCCTCTCGGGTGACTTCTCCGACGAGGGCAAGGCGGCGATGCGTGGCTACAAGCTCTGGCAGGCCTCTGTCAATGCTCAGGGTGGTCTGCTCGGACGCAAGGTTCAGCTCAAGATCGTCGACGACACCTCGAGCCCGAACCAGGCGGTCACGAACTACGAGAACCTGATCTCGCACGACAAGGTGGACTTCGTCCTCGGGCCGTTCTCGACGCTGCTCACGGCACCGTCGGCGACGGTCGCCCACCGCTACGGCTACGCGTTCATCGAGCCGGCCGGCGGTGGCCCCGCGGTCTTCCAGGCGAAGCTCGACAACGTGTTCTTCGCGCAGCCCGCACCGGCAGTCCGGAACGCCGACGTGCTCGCGAAGTACATCCTCTCGCTGCCGAAGGCCCAGCGGCCGAAGACCGCCGCGTACCCGATGCTCGACGACCCGTTCGCGGCGCCGCCGATCCAGCGGCTCCAGTCGATCCTCGAGAAGCACGGGATCAAGACGGTCTACTCGAAGATCTACCCGTCGGAGACGACCGACTACTCGCCGATCATCCAGGCGGTCGTCAACGCGAAGCCCGACCTGATCGCCGCCGGAACCCAGAACGTCGACGGCTACGCGATGGCGAAGGGCCTGATCCAGCTCAAGTACAACCCGAAGTTCCTCTACATCGAGAACGGGGCGAACAGCCCGCTCGAGTTCCCCGGCAAGATCGGCCGGATGAACACGACGGGGATCTTCTCGTCGGGTGACTGGTTCCCGCAGGCGAACTTCCAGGGGAACGCCGACTTCGTCAAGGCGTACGTCAAGGCGTACGGCGGCCGCAAGAGCGGTCAGGACATCGACACGACGACCGCCGAGGCGTACTCCGCCGGCCAGATCCTGGCGGAGGCCGTCGCGAAGACGAACTCGCTCGACAACAAGAAGATCATCGCCGCGCTCCACAAGGGCGTCTGGCACGGCGTCAACGGGAACTTCCAGCTGGACGAAGTACGGGAGCCCGACGGGCAACTCGATCCTCGTGCAGTGGGTCGGCGGGAACCTCCTGCCGGTCTTCCCGAAGTCGGTCGCGCTCCACGCGCCCATCGCCAAGCCGAAGTGGCACGGCTAGGGCGGAAGGACAGGTAACGAGATGACGGTGAAGGGGGTCTGATGCAGACGGTCGTGCAGGCGCTGATTCTCGGCGTGCTCACGGGAGGCGTCTACGCGCTGATGGCGAGCGGGCTCACGCTCGTGTTCGGGATCATGCGCGTGATCAACGTCGCCCAGGGTGCGTTCGTGATCCTCGCGGCGTATCTCAGCCAGACCCTCTTCACCCATCTCGGTCTCGACCCGTTCCTGTCGATCCTGCTCCTGATCCCGGCGATGTTCCTCGCCGGGGTCGGGACGCAGCTGATCTTCATCCGGTCGCTCCGCGGCGCGCACGCGCCGGAGATGTCGCTGCTCGTCACCTGGGCGCTCGCGCTCGGCATCGAGGGGCTGCTCAGCATCTTCTATTCGACGACCATCCGCACCATCAACGTGGGCTACGCCGACAAGTCGTGGACGCTCGGCGGCTACCAGTTCTCGGAGCCGCGCGTGTTCGGGTTCGCGACCTCGGTCGTCGTGCTCGCCGATCCTCTACGCCATCCTCCGCTACTCCCGGTTCGGCCGCTCGATCCGCGCGGTCGTGCAGAACCCGACGTCGGCGCGCCTGCTCGGCGTGAACGAGAAGCTCGTGTCGGCGTGCGGCTTCGGGATCGGCGCGGCCACGGCCGCGGCGGCCGGCGCGCTCTACGGGGTGGTCTTCCCGTTCAACCCGGGCAGCCACTACGACCTGATCTCGCGGCTCCTCTCGATCGTCGTCCTCGGCGGCCTCGGCAGCATCGGCGGCGCGATCGTGGCGGCTCTCGTGATGGGCATCGTGCAGTCCGAGGTCGCGGTCGAGTACTCGCCGACCTGGGCGGCCCTCTCCTTCTTCGTCGTCCTGCTCGCGGTGCTGCTCGTCCGCCCGCAGGGATTCTTCGGCGTCAAAGAGCGCATCCTGTGAGCGGGGCCAGGCTCGTCGGCCCCGTCCGCGGGGCTGTCATCGTCGGCGCGCTGATCGCGTTCCCGCTCGTCTTCAACGAGCACTGGATCGTCAACATCGCGATCTTCACGCTGATGTACGCGGGCCTCGCGACCGCGTGGAACCTGTTCGCCGGGTACAGCGGCTACATCTCGCTCGGCCACGCCGCCTTCTTCGGGCTCGGCGCGTACACCATGGCGAATCTCTTCAGCACCTCGAGCCCGCTCCGCGGCTCCGCGACGAGCTTCACGAGCCATCCGTTCGTCGGGATCGGGAACGGCTACACGCCCTTCTACGTGCTGCCGCTCGTCGGGATCGCCGTCGCGCTGATCGCCGTCCCGATCGGCTGGATCGCGCTCCGGACGCGCGCGATCACGTTCGCGATCGTGACGCTGACGCTCCTCTTCGTCTTCCAGAACCTCGCGTTCAACCTGCGCAGCCTCACGAACGGCTCGTCCGGGCTGTCGCTGCCGACGCCGAACTTCGACGTGGCGATCTACGAGCGGCCGTTCTACTACGCGATGCTCGGCGTGCTCGTGCTCGGGCTGCTCATCTCCTGGCACGTGCGCGGCAGCAAGCTCGGCCTGATGCTCTTCTCGATCCGCGAGGACGAGGAGAAGGCGCGCGGCCTCGGCGTGCGCACGACCGGCGTGAAGCTGATCGCGTTCGCGGCCTCGGCCGGGCTGACCGCGATGGCCGGCGGCGTCTGGGCCTACTACCTGACGTACATCTATCCCGAGTACGCGGTCGACCCGCTCGTGATGATCGGGTCGGTGCTGCCCGTCTTCCTCGGCGGCCGCGGCACGCTCTGGGGCCCGGTCCTCGGCGCCGCCATCCTCGTCCCCGCGCAGCAGTACATGGCGTACCGGTTCGGGGCGAGCGAGCTCTACCTCGTCGGCTACGCAGCCGTCTTCGTCGTGATCCTGCTGCTGCTGCCGCGCGGGATCCTGCCGTCGATCGCCGACGCCTTCGAGCGCTGGCGCTACCGCGGCAGCGCCCGTGTCGCCCCGCCCGAGGAGGTTCCCGCCGCATGAGTGTCACCTCGCTGCTCGAGAGCGTCGGGCTGACGAAGCGCTTCGGCGGCGTCACCGCCGTCGACACGTGCTCGCTGTCGGTCCCGGCCGGGAGCATCACCGCGCTGATCGGCCCGAACGGGTCGGGCAAGACGACGCTCTTCAACTGCCTGACCGGCTACGCGCAGGCCGACGGCGGCACCGTCCGCTTCGACGGCAAAGCCGTGCGCCGGCCGGACCCGATCGCGCTCTACCGCGCCGGCCTGACGCGCACCTTCCAGCAGGCGCGCATCTTCCCGGAGCTGACGCTGATCGAGAACATGACCGTCGCCGTGCACCAGCCCTGGCGGGCGATCGTGTACCCGGCCGTCCGCCGCTCCGACCGGGAGCTCGCGCGCGAGCTGCTCGCGGAGTTCGGGCTCACCCGGCTCGAGAACGACCGCGCCGACCGGCTCTCCTACGGCCAGAAGAAGCTGCTCGAGTTCGCGACCGTGCTGATGAGCCGGCCGCGGCTCGTCCTGCTCGACGAGCCCACCGCGGGCGTCAACCCCGTGATGGTGGAGAAGATCGAGGAGCGGATCCGCGCCCTGCACGCGCGCGGCCTCACGTTCCTCGTCGTCGAGCACAACATGCCGCTCGTGATGGGCCTCTGCGACCCCGTGATCGTGCTCGACCACGGGCGCAAGATCGCCGAGGGCCCGCCCGCGCAGGTGCAGGCCGACCCCGCCGTCCTCGACGCGTACCTCGGCACATGAGCTTCCTCGCGATCAAGGAGCTGCGCGCCGGCTACGGGCAGGCCGACATCCTCCGGGGCGTCGACCTCGCGCTCGAGCAGGGATCGGTGACGTGCATCATCGGGCCGAACGGGGCCGGCAAGTCGACGGTGCTCAAGGTGCTGAGCGGGCTGCTGAAGCCGCGCGTCGGCACGGTCGAGCTCGAGGGCCAGTCGGTCGGCGGGCTCTCGCCGGCCGCGCTCCTGCGGCACGGGATCGTCCACGTGCCCCAGGACCGGAGCCTCTTCCCGCTGATGACGATCTGGGACAACCTGCTCATGGGCGGCCACTCGCTGCGCGACCGGCCGCTCGTCACCCGCCGGGCGGACGAGATCGCCGAGCGCTTCCCGATCATCGAGGAGCGGCGGCACGAGCGCGCCGGGGCGCTCTCGGGCGGACAGCAGAAGCTCGTCGAGGTCGCCCGCTCGCTGATGCTCGACCCGAAGCTGATCATGCTCGACGAGCCGACGATGGGGCTCGACGCGAAGGCGCGGCATCTCCTGTTCGAGACGGTGAAGTCGCTGAACGAGGGTGGCCGGACGATCCTGCTCGTCGAGCAGAACGCGCGCATCGGTCTCTCCATCTCGGACGTCGGCGCCGTGATGGACATGGGCGTCGTCCGTCTCGTCGACAAGGCGTCGAACCTGCTCGACGATCCGCGCGTCGCGGCGCTCTATCTCGGCGGTGCGCCGGAAGGCGGCGAGGGAGGCACGGGCGTCGAGCCTGCGCCGGCCCCCGCTTGACGGGAGCCTGATGGAGCAGACCGCGGAGCAGCTGGAGCTCGTCGCTGCGACCCGCGCGTACGTTCGCGAGACGGTGGTGCCCGCCCGGGCGCGGCTCGACGGCATGCGCTCGCTCGACGAGTTCCCCTGGGACGTGATCGAGCCCGGCGCGCGGCTCGGGTTGAAGACGCTGCCGCTCCGGCCCGAGCACGGCGGCGGCGGCGCCGACGCCGTCACGCTCTGCCTCGTCGCCGAGGAGCTCGCCGCCGGCGACCTCGGCGTCTGTTACTTCTTCCGCCACTTCTGGCGCTTCGGCCGCCTGATCGACCGGCTCGCGCCGCGCTGGCAGGCGTGGGTGCTCGACCGGATCGCGAACGACGACCGCTTCGCGCCCGCGAGCGCCGTCACCGAGCCGGCCGCCGGCAGCGACAACGCGCTGCCCTACGACGAGCCCGGCCACGGGATCGCCGTCAGCGCGCGCCCCGACGGCGACGGCTGGGTGCTCGACGGGCGCAAGGCGATGATCACGAACGGCGGCCTCGCCTCCGTCTACTTCGTCCTCGCGCGCGCGCCCGAGGGCCTGACGCATTTCGTCGTCCCGGCCGACGCGCCCGGGCTCTCCACCGGCCCGCTGTACGAGAAGATCGGCCAGCGCGCCTCGCCGCAGGCGGACGTCATCCTCGACGGCGTCCGCGTCGAGGCCGACCAGGTCGTCGGCGAGCTGGGGAAGGGGCAGCCGGCGCAGCTCGCCGTGCTGATCGGCCCGAACGTCACGAACGCCGCCACCGCGCTCGGCGTCGCGCGCGCGGCGTACGAGGCGGCGCTCGACTTCTCGCTCGACCGCGTCCAGGGTGGCGTCCCGATCTGGCGCCACCAGCTCGTCGCGCACGAGCTCGGGGCGCTGCGCGCCCGCCTCGACGCGATGCGCAGCCACGTCTACCGCGTCGCCGCCGAGCTCGCCCGCGGAGACGGCTTCGACCCGGTGCTCGCCTGGGGCGTCCGCGCGTACGCGACCGAGGAGGCGATCGACCTCACCCGGCGCGTGGTCTCGCTCTTCGGCGGCCGCGGCGTCATGTCCGCGTGGCCGGCCGAGAAGCTCGCGCGCGACGCGCTGACGCTGACGCACGGGAACGGGACGAACGCCGTGATGCTGCTGAAGACCGGGACGCGGGAAGCCGAGCGGCGCCTGCGCGAGCGAGAGGAGAGCACGTGACCGACCTGCTGGAGTCGATGAACCGGATGTTCCGCTGGCGGATCGCCTCGCACGTCCCGTACTGGGACTTCGAGCAGATCCGCGCCGAGGTCGAGCGCTGGGAGGACTGGCTGCCGACGTGGTGCCGCTGGGCGGAGCGGCACGTCGCCCTCGGCGACGAGGCGCTCGCGGCCGGCCGGCGGCTCACCGCGGGCGAGGCGTACGTGCGGGCCGCGCTCTTCTACCACTGGGGGACGTTCGTCTCGGTCGAGGATCCGGCCGCGTTCCGCGCCGCGCTCGAGGCCGGGGCGCGCGCCTGGGCGAAGGCGGCACCGCTCGTCGACCCGCCGATGGAGCTCGTCGGCGTGCCCTTCGAGGGGACGACGCTGCCCGGGTACCTGCGCAAGCCGCACGGGGTCGAGCGGCCGCCGCTCGCCGTGCTCGTCCCCGGCGCCGACTCGACGAAGGAGGAGCTCTACGACCTGAGCGAGCACCTCGTCCGCCGCGGCGTCGCCGCGTTCGCCTTCGACGGGCCCGGTCACGGCCTCGTCAGCTTCGAGCTGACGCTCCGGCCGGACGAGGAGGTCGCCGTCGTCACGGTGCTCGACCACCTGCTCGCGCGGGACGACCTCGACGCCGGGCGCGTCGGCGTCCTCGGCATCTCCTACGGCGGCCTCTTCGCGATCCGCACCGCGGCCGTGGACGAGCGCGTCCGGGCCGCCGTGTCGATGAGCAGCTGGTACAGCTCCGCCGACCGCTATGCGACCCAGGACCCGATCTCGCGGGCGGGGCTGATCCAGTACATGGGCGCCGACCCCGCGGCGGTCCAGAACGAGCTGACCGTCGCCGGCTACGCCGAGCGGGTGCGGGTGCCCGTGCTCCAGATCTACGGCGGCCAGGACGCCGCGTCGCCTCCGTCGGAGGCCGAGCGCACGGCCGCCGAGCTCGGCGGCCCGAGCGAGCTCGTCGTGTTCGACGAGGGCGTCCACGTCGCGAACAACGTCCCGTACCGCTCGCGCACGCTCGCCGCGGACTGGCTCGCGGAAAGGCTCGGCGCCCGTGGATGACCGCCGATGCTAGGCTCTCAACCCTGCTTGTCAGACAACCAGACATGACGAGCGAATCCCCCATTCCCACCCGCTTGAGCGCAGAGCCGATCGCGCGTCGCAAGACGTACGAGCTCGTCACCGAGCGCCTCGTGGCGATGATCGGCAAGGGCACGCTCCAGCCCGGCGACCCGCTGCCGACGGAGCGCGAGCTGACCGAGGGCTTCCAGGTCGGGCGCTCCTCGGTGCGCGAGGCGCTGCGCATGCTCGAGTCGCAGGGCGTGATCCGGGCCGCGAACGGCGGCGCCTTCGTCGTCGCCGAGGCCGTCAACCCGCTCAACAACTCGCTGCGCATGCTGCTCGCGCTCGACGAGCGGGCCGGCATCCACGACCTGTTCGAGCTGCGCCGGATCCTCGAGTGCGAGGCGGCCGCGCTCGCCGCCGAGCGCCGCAGCGACGAGCACCTGGAGGAGATGGACGCGTCGATCGCCGAGATGGCGGCCTCGCTCGACGGTGCCGACGGCGGCAACCGCTTCGTCGACGCCGACCTCCGCTTCCACCTCGCGGTCGCCGAGGCGACCGCCAACCGGCTCGTGCTCCACAGCATGGGCGCGGTGCGCGACGTGGCGCGGTGGGCGCTCGCGACCGTCTACGACATTCCGAACAGCCCGGAGCGCGCCGTCGGCGAGCACCGGGCGATCCGCGCCGCGATCGCGGACGGTGACACCGACCGGGCGCGGGAGGAGATGCGGGCGCATCTCTCCCGTGTCGAGACCGACGTCGAGAAGGGAGTTGTGCATGGCTGAGGTGGGCTACGTCGGTCTCGGCGTCATGGGGAGCGCGGTCACACGCCGCCTGCTCGACGCCGGTCACACCGTGACGGTCTGGAACCGCACCCGCGAGAAGGCGGAGCCGCTGCTCGCGGCGGGCGCCGCGTGGGCGGACACCCCGCGCGAGGTCGCCGAGCGGAGCGAGTTCGTGTTCACGATGGTCACGAACACCGCCGCCGTGAAGGCCGTCACCGAGGGCGACGACGGGATCCTCGCCGGGCTCGCACCGGGGAAGGTCTACGTGGACATGTCCACCGCCAGCCCGGCGAACACCCGCGCGCTCGCCGAGGCGGTCGCCGCCGTCGGCGCGGAGATGCTCGACTCGCCCGTCTCCGGCACCTCGATCACCGTCGACCAGGGCAAGGCCTCGCTCATGGTCGGGGGCGACGAGGACGCCGTCGAGCGCGCCCGGCCGGTGCTCGAGGCGATCGGCCCGAAGGTGATCCACGTCGGCGGGCACGGCGCCGCCGTGACGATGAAGATCGCGGTCAACCTCTCGCTCGCGGTGCAGATGCTCGCGTTCAGCGAGGGCGTGCTGCTCGCCGAGAAGACCGGGATCCCGCGCGAGAAGGCGGTCGAGGTGATGCTCGCGTCCGTGATCGCGTCGCCGATGGTGGCCTACCGCGGCCCGCTCGTGCTCGGGCACCCCGAGGAGGTCTGGTTCGACTGCCACATGATGCAGAAGGACATGAACCTCGCCCTCGAGCTCGGACGGGAGCTCGAGGTGCCGCTGCCCTCGACGGCCCTCACGAACGAGTTCCTCACCGCGGCGAACGGGATGGGGATCGGCGAGCGCGACTTCGCCGTCCTCTTCGACGTCCTCGCGATGCAGGCAGGCGTCCGCACCGACATCCTCGAGGAGGCGGTCGCATGAGCGCCACCGTGCCGCGCGCAGAGATCGGAGCCGAGCTCGGGCTCGAGATGTACCGCCGGATGACGCTGATCCGGCTGTTCGAGGATCAGGCGAACAACCTCTACCGGAGCGCGAAGATGCCCGGCCTCACGCACCTCTACATCGGTGAGGAGGCCGTCGCGGTCGGCGTCTGCTCGGCGCTCCGCCAGGACGACTGGATCACCTCGACGCACCGCGGTCACGGGCACTGCCTCGCGAAGGGCGCAGAGCCCTCGCTGATGTTCGCGGAGCTGCTCGGCAAGGAGGCCGGCTACTGCCGCGGCAAGGGCGGCTCGATGCACATCGCCGACCACGAGAACGGGAACCTCGGCGCGAACGCGATCGTCGGCGGCTCGGCCGGAATCGCGACCGGCGCCGCGTTCTCGGCGAAGCGGCTCGGCACCGGCGCGGTCGCCGTCTGCTTCTTCGGCGAGGGCGCGCTCGGCCAGGGCCTCGTCTACGAGGTGATGAACATGGCCTCGCTCTGGGCGCTGCCGGTGCTCTACGTCTGCGAGAACAACCTCTACAACGAGTACACGCACTACCTCGAGGCGACCGCGGGCGACATCCTCGCCCGGCCGCGCGCGTTCGGGATCGAGGCGCGCGAGGTCGACGGCCAGGACATCCACGCGGTGTACGCCGAGGCGAGCGAGCTCGTCGAGCGGGCCCGCAGCGGCGGCGGCCCGGGCTTCCTGCTCGCGAACACGTACCGCTACCACGGCCACCACGTCGGCGACATCGACCGCGCGTACTACCGCTCGAAGGACGAGGAGGAGCTGTGGCGCGGCGAGCGCGACCCGCTCGAGCTCCACGCCCGCTGGCTCGAGACGCGCAAGCTCGCCACCGCGGCCGACCTCCAGCAGATCGAGGACGAGGCGCGCGCCGAGATCGACTCCGGCGTCGCGTTCGCGCTCGAGGCACCGTTCCCCGACCCGAGTCAGGTGACCGAAGATGTCTACGCCTAGCGTCGAGACCGGCGACCGGCGACGCGCACGCTCACGTTCGCCCAGGCGGTGAACGAGGCGCTCGCCGAGGAGCTCGCGCCGCGACGAGACCGTGTTCGTCATCGGCGAGGACGTGGCCGAGGCCGGGACGCCGTTCAAGGTGCTCGCCGGGCTCGTGGACGAGTTCGGCCGCGAGCGCGTCGTCGACTCGCCGATCTCCGAGGCGGGGATCACCGGCCTCGGCGTCGGCGCCGCCATGACCGGCATGCGCCCCGTCGTCGACATCATGTTCGGCGACTTCCTCACGCTCGTCATGGACCAGCTCGCGAACCAGGCGGCGAAGGCCCTCTACATGTCGGGCGGCAAGCTGAAGGTGCCGCTGACGCTGCGCACGACGATGGGCGCCACGCGGCGCTCGGCCGCGCAGCACAGCCAGAGCCTCCAGGCCTGGGTCGCGCACGTTCCCGGCCTCAAGGTGGCGCTGCCGGCGACGCCCGCCGACGCGAAGGGCCTGCTGAAGACGGCGATCCGGGACGACAACCCCGTCGTCGTGATCGAGGACAAGATGGACTACACGATCAAGGGCGAGGTTCCGGACGACCCCGACTTCACGATCCCGTTCGGCGTCGCCGACGTGAAGCGCGTCGGCGAGGACGTCACGATCGTCGCCACGAGCTCGATGATCCGGGTCGCGCTGGCGGCCGCCGCGGAGCTCGAGGCGGACGGGATCTCGGCCGAGGTGATCGACCCGCGGACGCTCGTGCCGCTCGACGTCGCCGCGCTCGTGCGCAGCGCCGAGAAGACCGGGCGCGCGATCGTCGTCGACGAGGGCCATCGCGGCTACGGCGTCACCGCCGAGCTCGCCTCGACGATCGCGGAGCGCGCGTTCTACAGTCTGGACGCGCCCGTCCGCCGGCTCGGCGCCATGGACGTCCCGGTTCCGTTCTCGCCGACGCTCGAGGACGTGACCGTGCCCACACCCGACCTCGTCGCACAGGCTGCGCGCGAGCTCGTTCGCGGCTAGGAGGAGAGAAGAGATGGCGCTGCACAGCTACGGGATCAACGTCGTCGACTGGGAACAGCGGGCCGACATGGAGCGGCTCCGCACCGAGCGGCTCGCCCGCGCGAAGGCGCACCTGGAGGCCTCGGAGATCGGGGCGCTCCTCTGCTTCGACATGGCGAACATCCGCTACATCACGGCGACGCACATCGGCACGTGGGCGATGGACAAGCTCAACCGCTTCTGCCTGCTGCCCCGCGGCGGCGAGCCGATCATGTGGGACTTCGGCTCCGCGGCGCGCCACCACAAGCTCTACAACCCGTGGCTCGGCGAGGAGCGCTCGCGCCCGGGGATCTCGACCCTGCGCGGCTCGGTCAAGGGGCGCGCCGAGGCGGTCGCGAAGAAGATCCGCGCCGAGCTCGAGGAGCACGACCTGATGGACGCCCCGCTCGGCGTCGACATGATCGAGCTGCCGGTGCTCTTCGCCCTCCAGGCGGAGGGGATCGAGGTCGTCGACGGCCAGGCGCTGATGCAGGACGTCCGCAAGATCAAGAACCGCGACGAGATCACGCTGCTGAACACCGCCTGCGCGATGGTCGACGCCGCCTACGACGAGCTCTACCGCGCGATGAAGCCCGGCTTCCGCGAGAACGACTGCGTCGCGCTCGTGAACAAGGTGCTGTTCGAGCTCGGCTCCGAGCACGTCGAGGGCGTGAACGCGATCTCCGGCGAGCGCTGCTCGCCGCACCCGCACGTCTTCACCGACCGGATGCTGCGCCCCGGCGACCCGGCGTACTTCGACATCCTCCACGCGTACAACGGCTACCGCACGTGCTACTACCGCACGTTCGCGGTCGGCTCGGCGTCGCCCGCCCTGGTCGACGCGTACGCGCGCTGCCGCGACATCCTCGACCGGGCGATCTCGATGATCCGGCCCGGCGTCACGACCGCCGAGGTGGTCGAGGTCTTCCCGCGCGCCGAGGAGTTCGGGTTCCCCGACGAGGAGGCGGCGTTCGCGCTCCAGTACGGGCACGGCGTCGGCCTCTCGATCTGGGAGAAGCCGATCTTCAGCCGGCTCGTCTCCTTCGACTACCCCGAGGTGATCGAGGAGGGGATGGTCTTCGCGCTCGAGACGTTCTGGCCGTCGAAGGACGGCTGGTCGGCGGCGCGGATCGAGGAGCAGCTCGTCGTCACGGCGACGGGCGCCGAGGTGATCACGCGCTTCCCCGCCGAGGAGCTGCTCGTCACCGCGGGCGGCCAGTACACGGTCGCCGGCCGGGTGCCGGGCGAGCGCGAGGTGACGTCGAACCTCAACAACCCGCGTGTCGCCGACCAGGTCGTCGCCTCTGCCCGCAGCGAGGCTGGAAGCGACGGCGGCGAAGCCGCCGCCGCCCGGCCCAGACCGGGTCGCCGAAGGCGACCCGGGGGCCAATGCCGGCTGACGTGTTCATGCCCGCCCTCGGGATGGCGCAGGAGACCGGCAAGGTCCTGCGCTGGCTGAAGGCCGAGGGCGACGCCGTCGCCGCCGGCGAGGCGCTGCTCGAGGTCGAGACCGACAAGGTGACCGTCGAGATCGAGGCGCCCGCGGCGGGCACGCTCGCCGGCGTGACCGCGCCCGACGGCACCGAGGTGCCGGTCGGGACCGTGATCGCCGTCGTGCTCGGGGCGGGCGAGGAGCTCGCGACCGTGGCGGTCGCCGCTCCGGTGCCGGCCCTCGAGCCGGAGGTCGCGGCGGTCGCCGCGGCCGCTCACGCCTCGGGCTCCGGGAACGGCGCCGCCGTCCTCGACGCCGTGTCGGCGACGCGCCCGCGCCGCCGGCTCGCGTCGCCGAAGGCCCGCCGGCTCGCCGCGTCGCGCGGCATCGACCTCGACGCGCTCGCGGGCAGCGGCCCGGGCGGGGCCGTCGTCGCCGCCGACGTCGAGGCCGCCGCCACGCCTGTCCGCACCGGTGCCGGTGTCCGCGCCGCTGAACGGGGACGGGCTCGAGGTCGGGACGGTCTGGCGCGTGATGGCCGACCGGACGACGCGCTCCTGGCAGGAGGTGCCGCAGTTCGTGCTCTCCCGCGACGTCGACGCCTCGCGGCTCCAGAGCTGGCGCGACGCGGCGCGGCGCAAGCCGGGCTGCGAGAAGCTGACCCTGACCGACCTGCTCGTGAAGCTCTGCGGCGGCGCGATCCGGCGGCATCCGCGCATCGCCGCGTCGTGGCGCGACGGCGCCATCGTCGCGGGGCCCGGCGTCAACGTCGGCATCGCGGTCGCGACCCAGGACGGGCTCGTCGTGCCGGTCGTCCACGCCGCCGACGCGCTCCCGCTCGCCGGGATCACCGCCCGCCGCCGCGAGGTCGCCGAGGCCGCCCGCGCCGGCGCGCTCCGGCCCGAGGACGTCCAGGGCGGCGTCTTCACGATCTCCAACCTCGGCATGTACGGCGTCGACGCCTTCCAGGCGATCGTCAACGCGCCGCAGGCCGCGATCCTCGCCGTCGGGCGGATCGTCGAGCGGCCCGTCGCGGTGAACGGCGAGGTGGTCGTTCGCCCCGTGCTCACGCTGACGGTGTCCTTCGACCACCGCGTCGTCGACGGCGCACGCGGGGCCGAGTTCCTCGACACGCTGGCCTCGCTCGTCGAGGAGCCGGCGGGATTGGTGGACTGGGGTGGCCTCCCTCGCAACGTCCGCGGCGCCTGGCTCGCGATCACACGGCGCGCTGCTGCGTCCTCAGTCGCGCCCGTAGCCGCCGCTACGAGCGCTCCCTGCGTCCTTGCATCGCTTGGTGCTCGCGACCCAGGGACTCGACAACGTCACAAGGGAGACCACTAATGGCTATCGCTGAGACGGCACTGGGAGAGCTCGGGATCCTCCTCGGCGGCGCCGAGGTCGAGACCGGGGAGACGTACGAGGTCCGGAGCCCCTACGACGACGCGCTCGTCGCGGTCGTCCACCGGGCCGGCCCGGCCGAGGTCGAGCGCGCGATCGCGGGCGCCGTCGAGGCGTTCGAGACCACGCGGCATCTCGCCTCGTGGGAACGCGAGCAGGTGCTCGAGCGGGTCGCGGCGCTGATCGCCGCGCGCCGCGACGAGCTCGCGCGGACGATCGCGCTCGAGGCCGGCAAGCCGATCAAGACCGCCCGCGCCGAGGTCGACCGCGCCGTCTACACGTTCGCGGTCGCGGCCGAGGAGGCGAAGCGGATCTACGGCGAGCTCGTCCCGCTCGACTGGCTGCCCGGCAACGAGGGCCGCGAGGCGCAGATCCGGCGCGTCGCGCTCGGGCCGGTCGCCGGCATCTCGCCCTTCAACTTCCCGCTCAACCTCGTCGCGCACAAGGTCGCCCCGGCGCTCGCCGCCGGCAACCCGATCCTGCTGCGGCCCGCGTCGCAGACGCCGGTGAGCTCGCTCCTGCTCGGCCGGATCGTGCTCGAGGCCGGCTGGCCCGAGAACGGCATCGCCGTGCTCCCGTGCTCGACCGACACGGCGCGGCCGCTCGTCGAGGACGACCGCATCAAGCTGCTGACGTTCACCGGCAGCCCGGTCGTCGGCTGGGGGCTGAAGAGCCGGGCCGGCCGCAAGCGCGTGACGCTCGAGCTCGGCGGCAACGCGGCCGTGATCGTCCACTCCGACGCGGACGTCGACTACGCGGCCGAGCGCGTCGCCTGGGGCGGCTTCGCCTACGCCGGCCAGACCTGCATCTCCGTCCAGCGCGTGTTCGTCCACGAGGACGTCTACGACCGGTTCGCCTCCGAGCTCGTCCGGCGCGTCGACGCGCTCGTCGTCGGCGACCCGCTCGACGAGGCGACCGACGTCGGCCCGGTGATCGACACCTCGAACGCCGACCGCGTCGGCGAATGGCTCGACGAGGCCCGTGCCGCGGGCGCCACCGTGCTCGCCGGCGGCGAGCGCGAGGGCTCGGTGTGGCGGCCGACGGTGCTCGCGGACGTCGCCGAGGACCTGCGCATCTCGTGCGAGGAGGTCTTCGCGCCGGTGGTCGGCATCTCGCGCTTCAGCGACGTCGGCGAGGCGATCGACGCCGCCGGCCGCAGCGAGTTCGGCCTCCAGGCGGGGATCTTCACGAACGACATGCGCGTCGTCGACGCCGCGTTCGACCGCATCGACGTCGGCGGCCTGATGGTCAACGACGTCTCGACGTTCCGCATCGACCACATGCCGTACGGCGGCGTCAAGTCGTCCGGGTTCGGGCGCGAGGGGCTCCGCTACGCGATCGAGGAGATGACGGAGCTGAAGCTCCTGACGACGAATCGGCGTCCGGGGCCCTGAGCCGGGCCGGCCCGGGCGGGGCACGACAACCGAGAGGGGAGGAGTCGACGTGAGCACGACCGCGGACGTCGTCGTCGCGGGCGGCGGGCACAACAGCCTGATCGCCGCGTGCTATCTGGCCAAGGCGGGGCACGAGGTGCTCGTCCTCGACGCGCGGCCGATCGCGGGCGGCGCCGCCGCGACCGAGGAGCTGACGATCCCGGGCTTCCGCTTCGACTCGTGCTCGACCGGGCACACGCTGATCCAGCCGAACCCGGTGCTGCGCGACGACGAGCTCGGCCTCAAGTCGGAGTACGGCCTCACGTACGTCAATCCCGACCCGGTCGCCCACGTCGTCTTCCCGGACGGCGAGTCGTTCACGCACTGGCTCGACCTCGACCGGACGCTCGAGGAGATCGCGCGCTTCTCGCCGCGCGACGCCGACACGTACCGGCGCAACCTCGCCGAGTTCGACGAGATCCGCGCGCACGCTCGGCGCGTACCGGTTCAACCCGATCGGCCACGCGCCGCGCGCTCGACGTCGCGCTCGCCGACATGCCGAAGTGGCAGCGCCGGATCGCGACGACCGCGTACGACGTCGTCCTGCCGCTCCTACGAGAGCCGCCACGTCCAGTCGTACCTGCTCTGGCAGGCGTTCCAGACGGCGCAGCCGGTCGACTCGCCCGGGCTCGGGCCTGCTCGCGTACTCGATCGTCGCCGGGCGCCAGGCGCAGAGCTGGACGCTCCCGCTCGGCGGCTCCGGCGAGCTGCCGCGGGCGCTGCTCGACTTCCTCGCCGACCACGGCGCGACCGTCGTCTGCGACCAGAAGGTCGATCGAGCTCGTGCTCGAGCACGGCCGCTGCACGGGCGTCGTCACCGACGACGGCGAGCGCTACCTCGCGCGCAAGGCGGTCGTCTCGACGATCCACGTCAAGTCGCTCGTGGACATGGCCCCGGCGGAGGCGTGGGGCGAGGACTTCCTCTACGGGATCGACACCTACGACCCCGGCATCTCGATCCTCGCGCAGTACTACGCGACGACCGAGGCGCCCGCAGCTCGTCGCGCACGACGGCACCCGGACGGCCGTCTCCGCCGGTCATCGTCGGCTGGCCCGAGGACGTCCTCCAGGCGGGCCGCGACGTCCGCGAGGGGAAGCTGCTGCACGCGCGCTGGCTGCTGATCGCGACGCCGACGCTCGTCGACCCCTCGCGGGCGCCGGAGGGCATGCACACGGTGAAGCTCCTGAGCATGGTGCCGTGGCTCGACGGCGACTGGGACACGCTCAAGCACGAGGTCGCCGAGGAGAACTTCGAGGCGATGCGCCGGGCCGCGCCGAACATGACGCGCGACGTCGTCCTCGCCGAGCTCGTCAAGAGCCCGGCCGACATCGAGCGCCAGAACGCGCACATGTGGCACGGCACGATCCACGGCGGCGACCGCTGCTACGCGAACGACGGCCCGCGCCGGCCGGCGCCCGGCTGGGCGCAGCACCGGATGCCGATCCCCGGCCTCTACCAGACCGGCGCCACGACGCACCCGGGCGGCTCGATCACGGGCGCCCCGGGCCGCAACGCGGCGATCGTGCTGCTCGAGGACCTCGGCCAGGATCCGCGCGCGGTGATGACGGCTCCCGTCGGCCGGCCCCAGCCCGCGTGACGGTCGTCGACGCGCACGCGCACGTGATCGTCCCCGGCCTCGGGGCCGAGGTCGCCTGGGACGAGCGCGGCCAGGTCGTCCGGCTCGGCGGGCGCGAGATCCGCTCGGCGCTGCGCGAGTTCTCCGACCTGCCGCGGATCCTCGAGGAGCAGGACCGCGCGGGCGTGGACGTCGTCGTGCTCGCGCCGTGGGTGAACCTCTGCGGCGTCGAGGTCGAGCGCCAGAACGAGGGCCTCGCCGCGCTCGCGGGCGACCGCGTCCTCGTGCTCGGCACCGTCGACCCCGAGCGGCCCGAGCAGCTCGTCGAGCTGATGCGCGACGGGCGCCTGCGCGGCGTCGAGATCCCCGCCGTGCCCGGCGGCGCCTACCTCGGCGACGAGCGCCTGCGCGACTTCTGGGCGGCCGCGGAGGAGACCGGCGCGCTCGTCTTCGTCCACCCGAGCTCGCGCGGCTTCGCGCTCGGCGTGATGGAGGAGCACTACCTCTGGAACACGCTCGGGAACCCGCTCGAGACGACCGTGAGCGCGGCGCACCTGGTCGCCGCCGGCGTCCTCGACGAGCACCCGGGCCTGCGCGTCCTGCTCGCCCACGGCGGCGGCGTCCTGCCCGCGCTCCGCGGCCGCCTCGCCCACGAGCAGACGATCCATCCGCCCGGCCGCGACGTGCGCGCCGCGATCGGCCGCTTCCTCGTCGACACGGTCGTCCACGACGCCGAGGTGCTGCGCGGCCTCGTCGAGTTCTTCGGCCCCGAGCGCGTCCTGCTCGGCTCCGACTACCCGTTCGACATGGGCACCGACCGGCCGGCCGAGATCGTGCGCAGCCTCGGGCTGCCGCCCGCGGACGAGGCCGCGATCCTCGGCGGCAACGCGCTCCGCCTCCTCGGTCAGGAGGACGCGACGTGAGCCGCGAGCCCGGCGTCGCCGTCGCCGAGCACCTCGCGGTGCCCGAGGTCGAGCGTCTTCACGAACCGCTGCGCGCCCGGCCGTGAGCGAGACGAAGCTGCCGAGCTCGACGATCTGCGCGTCGCTGAAGTGGGCGTGCAGCCGCTCCCAGAGCGCGTCGTCGGCCTGCTCGGGATCCCAGGCGATCGCCCGCGTGTACGCGAGCGCCGTCTGCTCGCGCTCGTCGAACGAGTCCGAGCCCTCGAAGAGGAGGATCTCGTCCACGAGCGCCTCGGACAGCCCCTGCGCCCGCGCGGCCTCCGAGCGCTGGCCGCCGCAGTAGTTGCACTCGACGGTCTTCGAGACGTACAGCCGGCAGAGCTCCTTGAGCCGGTTGTCGACGAGGCCGTCCTCGAACGTCGCGTTCCAGTAGGCCGAGAACGTGCGCAGGATCTCGGGCACGTGGGCGCGGACGGCCTGGCTCTCGGGCCGCGGCGTCCCGTGCAGCCGCGCCCGCTCGAGCAGCTCGCGGTCGCGCGGGTCGGAGAGCGAATCGGGTTGGACGTACGTGATCCGTGCCATGACGAAGACTCTATCCAGAGGAGGAACGACTGATGCCGGACGAACGAGTCAGCGCCGCGATCGCCCACTGGGCGCCGCGCTTCGTCACGAACGGGGTCGACATGAACGACTTCCAGACCGTGACCGCGTCGGTCGAGCGCTGGGAGGAGTGGCTGCCGGCCTGGGTCGCGAACGGGAACATGCACGCCGGGCTCGCGCGCGAGGCGGAGGAGCAGGGCCGCTCGCGCACCGCCGGCGAGGCGTGGAACCGCGCCGCGCTCTCGTACCACTTCGGCAAGTTCGTCTGGATGGTCGACATGGACCGCTACCGCGAGGCGACCCTCCTCGCCGTCGAGGCGCTCCGCAACGCGCACCGCCACCTCGACCCGGCCGCCGAGCGCATCGAGATCCCGTACGCGGGGACGGTCATGGCTTCGAACCTGCGCCGCCCGGACGGGCAGCGAGCGCCCGCCGCTCGTCCTGCTCCTGCCCGGCCTCGACTCGACGAAGGAGGAGTTCTTCGCCTGGGAGAACGTCTTCCTCGCGCGCGGGCTCGCGACGCTCTCGCTCGACGGCCCCGGCCAGGGCGAGACGGGCCTCCGGACGAGCATCGAGCCCGCCTACGAGAAGGCGGTCACCGCGGCGATCGACCACCTCGCCGGCCGCGACGACCTCGACCTCGACCGCGTCGGGCTCGCCGGTGTCAGCCTCGGCGGCTACTACGCGCCGCGCGCCGCCGCCTACGAGCGGCGCGTCAAGGCGGCCGTCGGGATCAGCGGCGCGTTCGACTTCGCGCAGTGCTGGGACACGATGCCGCGCCCGACGCGGGAGACCGTCATGCACCACGTCGGCGCCGCCGACGAGGTCGAGGCCCGCGCGAAGGCGGCCGAGCTGAACCTCTACGAGGCGGCGCCGCTCCTCGACCGGCCGTACCTCGCGATCACGGGCCGCCTCGACCGGCTGATCCCGTGGGAGCAGACGAAGCGGCAGGCCGACGAGGCGCCCGCCGGCGAGTTCGTCCTCTACGACACGGGCAACCACGTCTGCAACAACCTGCCGTACCTCTACCGCCCGCTCACCGCCGACTGGCTCAAGGAGAAGCTCGGCTGAGCACGGTCGCCGCACCCGCGAAGCCCTGGATCGGGCGGGCGCTGCCGCGCGCCGAGGACGACCGCTTCGTCCAGGGCCAGGCGCAGTACGTCGGCGACCTGAAGCTGCCGGAGATGCTGCACGCCGCGTTCGTGCGCAGCGTCTACGCGCACGGGCGGCTCGCCGGCGTCGACACGAGCATGGCGGCCGGGATGCCGGGCGTCCGCGCGATCCTCACGGCGGCCGACGTCGAGGGGCTCGTCGACCCGTTCCCGCTGATGGTGCGCGACGGCGCCGAGGTCGTGCCGGTGACGCACCCGGTGCTCGCGCACGACCGCGTCCGCTACGTCGGCGAGGCGGTCGCGCTCGTCGTCGCCGACACCGCCGAGCAGGCGGCGGACGCGGCCGAGTACGTCATGGTCGAGGTGGAGGAGCTGCCGCCGCTCGTCGAGCCGCGCGAGGCCGAGGGCGCGCCGCCGCTGCACGAGGAGGCGCCGGACAACGTCCTCCTGCGCTGGCACCGCTCCGAGGGCGACGTGGAGGGCGCGTTCGCGCGGGCGCATGCCGTCGTCCGGGCGCGCGTCCGGGTGCCCCGCCTGATCGCGGCGCCGATCGAGACGCGCGTCGTGCTCGCCGCGCACGACGCCGCCACCGACATCCTCACGCTCTGGCTCTCGGCGCAGGACACGCACCGCCAGCTCAACGGGCTGACGAAGGTGCTGCGCCGCCCGGCCGAGAAGCTCCACGTCGATCGTCCCCGACGTCGGCGGCGCGTTCGGCAGCAAGGGAGCCCCGCAGGCCGAGACGGCCGCGGTCGCGCTCGCGGCGCTCGCGCTCGGCCGGCCGGTGAAGTGGACGGAGACGCGCACGGAGAGCTCGCTCGCCGTCTACCAGGGCCGCGGCCTGGACGTCGACGCAGAGCTCGCGCTCGCCGCCGACGGACGGATGCTCGCGCTGCGCGCCCGCCTGATCGGCGACCTCGGCGCCTATCTCTACTCGACGACGACCGTCCCGGCGCAGACCGCCGCGATGCTGCTCGTCGGCTGCTACGAGATCCCGGCCGCCGACGTCGAGGTGGTCGGCGTCTGCACGACGAAGGTGCCGACCGGGCCGTATCGCGGCGCCGGGCGCCCCGAGGCCGCGCTCGTGATCGAGCGGCTCGTCGACCTCGCCGCCGCCGAGCTCGGGATCGACCCGGTCGAGCTGCGCCGGCGCAACGTGATCCCGTCCGACCGCTTCCCGTACCGGACGCCGCTCGGCTTCACGTACGACTCCGGCGACTACGAGGGCGCTCTCGACGCCGCGCTCGAGCTCGCCGACCGCGCCGGCCTGCACGCCTGGCGCGACCGGGCGCGGGCCGAGGGCCGGCTCGCCGGGGTCGGCGTCGCGCTCTACGTCGAGCGGGTCGGCCCCGGCTGGGAGACCGCCGCCGTGCGCGTCGAGCCGGACGGGCGCGTCGTCGTCCGCACGGGCTCCTCGCCGCACGGGCAGGGCCACGAGACGACGTTCGCGCAGATCGCCGCCGACGCCCTCGGCGTCGAGCCCGGCGCGGTGGAGCTGCGCTGGGGCGACTCGTTCGAGATCCCCGAGGGCACGGGCACGTTCGCGAGCCGGTCGGTCACCGTCGGCGGCTCGGCGCTCCTCCTGGCCTGCCGGGAGGCGCGCGGGCGGATCGAGGCGGGCGAGGAGCTCCCGGTCGAGGCCGACGCGCGCTTCGAGCTCGCAGGCCCGGTCTTCTCGTTCGGCGCCTACGTCGCGGCCGTCGCGATCGACGCGACGACCGGCGAGGTCGAGATCGAGCACGTCGTCGCCGTGGACGACTGCGGGCACGTCATGAACCCGCTGCTCGCCGAGGGCCAGGTCGTCGGCGCGGTCGTGCAGGCGGTCGGCGAGTGCCTCTACGAGCAGGTCGGCTACGACGAGGACGGCCAGCCGCTCGCCGTCAACCTCTACGAGTACCACCTGCCGACCTCGCAGTCGGTGCCGCGGATCTCGAGCGCGCTGCGCGAGACGCCGTCGCCGCTCAACCCGCTCGGCGCGAAGGGCGTGGGGGAGGGCGGCTCCGTCGGCACCCCCGCAGCCGTCGCGAACGCCGTCGCGGACGCGCTCTCGCCGCTCGGAATCCGGCACCTCGACCTGCCCTTCACCCCCTCGCGCGTCTGGTCGGCGCTGCGCGGCGGCAGCACCTAAAGCGCGCAATCGATTGCAAGCGGCTCCACCTGCAGCCAGAATGGGCGGGTGGAAGCCGGAGCTCACCCGGCGGCCGAGGCGCCGCTCGTCGCGGCCCGGCGGCTGCCGCCCCTCGTTTCCGGCGTCGCGCTCGCCGTTGCGCTCGCCGTCGTCGCGACGCTGATCGGGCGCCGCGTGCCCGTCGTCGGGCCGGCCGTCGTCGCGATCGTGCTCGGGGTCGTCGTCCGCGCCGTGTTCGATCCCGGCGCGTGGGCGGCACCCGGCATCGCGTTCTCCTCGAAGAAGCTGCTCCAGGCTGCGATCGTCCTGCTCGGCACCGGCCTGAGCCTCGGCACCGTCGTCTCGGTCGGCGTCGGCTCGCTGCCGGTGATGCTCGTCACGCTCGCCGCCGCGCTCGGAGGCGGCCGCGTGCTCGGGCGCGCGCTCGGGATCGAGGCGCCGCTGCGGACGATGCTCGCGGTCGGCACCGGCATCTGCGGCGCCTCGGCGATCGCCGCCGTCGCGAGCGTCGTCGAGGTGGAGGCGGTCGACGTCGCGTATGCGATCTCGACGATCTTCGTCTTCAACGTCACGGCGGTGCTCGCGTTCCCGCCGATCGGCCACGCGCTCGGCCTCGGCACGCACGCCTTCGGCCTCTGGGCCGGGACAGCGGTCAACGACACGTCCTCGGTCGTCGCGGCCGGCTATGCGTACTCGCATGCGGCCGGCGACTACGCGGTCGTCGTCAAGCTGACGCGGACGCTGCTGATCATCCCGATCGTGCTCGTCCTCGCCGCGCTCGAGCGCCGGCGCACCGGCGAGGTGGCGGAGCACGCGCCGGCGGCGGGCCACCGTGCCGCTCTTCCTCGTCGGCTTCGTCCTCGCCGCCGGGGCGAACTCGCTCGGGCTCTTCGGGACGACCGCGCGGCACGACTTCTCGACCGTCGCGCTCTTCCTCGTCGCCGTCGCGCTCGCCGCGGTCGGCCTCTCGGCGCAGCCGGCGCGGATCCGCGCCGCCGGCATGCGGCCGCTCCTCCTCGGCGGCGCCCTCTGGATCGCCGTCGCCTCGACGAGCCTCGCCGTCCAGGCGCTGACCGGTGTCCTGTGACTGCGCGCCGGCGCTGCCGGTTGTCCATCCGTGCGAAAGCTCACTATCATCGCCGGGCAGCGAGCGGACGGAGGGCGTGGTGACGCAGGTCGGCACTGACGGCGGCGGCCGCGGGCGCGACGGCCTGGGCGTCGCGCGGCGGGTCGCGCTCCGTGACGTCGCGGCGGCCGCGAACGTCCATCCCTCGACGGCGTCGCGCGCCCTCAACTCGGGCACGCGCGACCGCGTCAACGCCGCCACGGTGGCGCGGGTGCTCGAGGCGGCGCGGAGCGTCGGCTACGAGCCGAACTCGCTCGCGCGCGGCCTGCGGACGAACCGGACGCACACGATCGGGATGCTGATCCCCGACCTCACGAACCCGCTGTTCCCGCCGATCGTGAAGGGCATCGAGGACCGGCTGAGCCAGGACGGCTACACGCTCGTCCTCGCGAACACGAACTACGACCTCGAGCGCGAGATCTCGATCGCGCGCGCGATGATCGCCCGCCAGGTGGACGGGCTCCTGCTCGCCACGGCGCGACGGGAGTACGCGCTCGTCCACGACCTGCTCGCCGCCGGCCGCCAGGTCGTGCTCGTCAACCGGACGATGGAGCAGGCGCCGGTCGCGTCGGTCACCGGCGACGAGTACCTCGGGATCGGGCTCGCCGTCGCACATCTCGCGTCGCTCGGGCACCGGGAGATCGCCTACGTCGGCGGCGACGCCGAGGCCTCGACGGGGCTCGGGCGCTACCAGGCCTTCGTCGCTCGGCTCCAGGAGGAAGGGCTGCCGCTCGACCCGGACCTCGTCGCCCACGCCGCGCACTTCCACGAGGAGCCGGGCGCCGCCGCGTTCGCGGAGCTGCTCGACCGGGGCAAGCGGTTCACCGCGGTCGTGGCCGCGAACGACCGTCTCGCGCTCGGCTGCTACGACGTGCTGCGCGAGCGCGGGCTCCGCGTCCCGCAGGACGTGTCGGTCACGGGCTACAACGACATGCTCTTCGTCGACCGGTTCTCGCCGCCGCTGACGACGATCCGGATCCCGCACTACCAGATCGGCGTCAAGGCGGCCCAGCTGCTGCTCGAGGCGCTCGAGGACCACGACTCGCCGCCGATGACGGTCAGGCTCAGCCCGACGCTCGTCGTGCGCGAGTCGACGATGGCGCCCCTGCGCGTCTGATCCGGACGGCGTGAGGACGACGGGCATTCGCGGCCTGCGCGGACCGGCCGCGCTGATGGCGGTGCTCCTGCTCGCGCTGTCGACGATCGCGTACTTCCGGGTGGCGTTGCTGCCGGCGATCGGGGCCGACCTCGCCCTGCGGCCCGGCCTGCTGAGCCTCGTGACCGTCGTCTTCGGGGTCGGCCGCGTGCTCGCGGACATGCCCGCGGGAGCCGTGGCCGACCGGATCTCGCCGCTGCGGGCCCTCGCCGCGTCCGCGACCGGGCTGGTGCTCGGCAGCCTGCTGCTCGCGGACGCGCACTCGCTCGCGGCGCTGCTCGTCGCGGCGGTGGTGCTCGGCCTGTCGAGCTCGACGACGAACACGACGGGCATGACGTTCTTCTCGCACGGCCCCGCCGAGCATCGCGGCAAGAGCCTCGCGGCGTTCTCGGCGGCGCTGCTCGGCGGGCAGGCGCTCGGCCCCGCCGTCTCCGGCCTCGTCTCGGGGATCCACGGGTGGCGCGCCACCGAGGTCGCCGGTGCCGTCGCGGCCGCGCTCGTCGCCCTCGCCTGCCTCTCGCCGCAGCTCGCCCGCTCGCGGCGGGCGCAGGCGGTGGCCGGCCGCGCCGAGCGGGCGGCGGGAGGGGCCGTCGCCACGCCGGCGATCGACCCGACCCAGCGGGCGCTCCTCTACCTCGTCTCGTTCGCCGTCTTCTTCGCGCTCGCCGCGCTGCCGCAGACGCTGCTGCCGCTGATCGGCGCCGACCACTACCGGCTCAGCGCGGGCGTGGTGGGGCTCCTGCTCGGCGTCGGCGGCGATCTGCCGGTTCGTGGGTGCCGCGGTCGGAGGCGTCGTCGCCGACCGCTACTCGCGGAAGGCGGCGCTCGTGCCGGCGCTCCTGGCGATGGGCGGCGGCGCCGCGCTGCTCGAGCTGCCGGGCGGCCCCGTCGTCTGGGTGTCGTCGATCGTGCTGCTCTCGCTCGGCTCCTTCGGCGTCACCGTCGCGGCGACGATGCTCGCCGACCACGGCGGCGGCGTGCGTGTCGGCCGGCGCCTCGGGGTCTTCCGCTTCGTGGGCGACTTCGGGCTCGTCGCCGGGCCGCTCGCCGCCGGCTGGCTCTACGACGGCCTGGGCACGGGCGCGGCCGTCGCCGCGGTCGGCGGGCTGCTCGGGGCCTGCGCCGTCGTCGCTGCCGTCGGGCTCGACGAGACCCGCCACCTGCACGCGGCCCGTCGCGGTCGACCTCGCCGCGGGCTGAACGGCTCGCGACCCGCACCACAATCGATTGCTATAGGCTCCCACGGTGCGTCTCGTCTCCTACCCCGGCGGCTTCGGCCGGATCGAAGGCCCGTCGGTCGTCCCGATGGGAGACGATCTCGTCGCCTGGCTCGCCGGAGCGGAGGCCGTCGACGGCGAGCCGCTCCCGCTCGAGTCGCTCGAGCTGCTCGCGCCGGTGCCGCGGCCGGGGAAGATCATCTGCGTCGGGCGCAACTACGTCGCGCACGCGCAGCGAGCGCGGCTTCGACGCCCCGCCCGAGCCGATCCTGTTCCCGAAGTGGGCGAACTCGGTCAGCGCGGCCGGCGCGACGGTGGTCGTGCCCGGCGCGACCGTCGAGCCCGACTGGGAGGCCGAGCTCGGCGCCGTGATCGGCTCGCCCTGCTCGCACGTCTCCGTCGAGCACGCCCTCGAGCACGTCGCCGGCTACACGTGCCTCAACGACCTCACGGCGCGCGACCTGCAGAACCGCGTCAGCCAGTGGACGCGCGGGAAGGCGGTCGACGGCTTCCTGCCGATGGGCCCGTGGCTCGTCACCGCCGACGAGGTCGGCGACCCGCAGACGCTCGCGGTGCGCTGCCGCGTGAACGGCGAGACGATGCAGGACGGGCACACGAGCCTGATGATCTGGAGCGTCGCCGAGCTCGTCGCGTTCATCAGCGAGACGATCGCGCTCGAGCCGGGCGACGTGATCGCGACCGGCACGCCCGCCGGCATCGGCGCCGCGCGCACGCCGCCCGTGTTCCTGCGGGACGGCGACGTCGTCGAGGTCGAGGTCGAGCGGGTCGGTCTGCTCGCGACGACGATCAGCGCACCGCACCTGCTGCCCGCGCGTGACCGAGCCCGCGCGCATCCGCGTCCGCCTCGAGGGCGGGCTCGACGCGGACGACCTCGCGGGGCGCTACGCCGACTGGCTCGTGCGCATCGAGCAGATGCACCAGGACGCGCGGCCGCTGCCGAACCCGGAGCCGGCCTTCACGACGCTCGCGAAGCCGCTCGCCGAGGCGCGGGTCGGCCTGCTGACGAGCGCCGGGGCCTTCCTCGACGGCGACATGCCGTTCGACGTCGAGGATCCGCACGGCGACCCCTCGTTTCGCGTCATCCCCGGCGACGTCGACCCGTCGCGGCTCCGCTTCGCGCACTCCCACTACGACACGACGCGGGCCGAGCAGGACCCGAACGTCGTCCTGCCGGTCGAGCCGCTGCGCGCGCTCGTCGCCGACGGCGTCGTCGGGGCGGCCGCCTCGCTCCACGTCGGGATGATGGGCTTCAACCCCGACCCGCGCCGGATCGCCGCCGAGTCGGCCCCGCGCGTCGTCGAGCTCTTCGCGCGCGACCGCGTCGACGTCGTCGTCCTCAGTCCCGGCTGACCGATGTGCCACCAGTCCGTGGGACTGGTCCAGCACGCGCTCGAGACGGCAGGCATCGCGACGGCGAGCGTGACGCTGCGGCCCGACATCACCGCGCACATGAACGTGTCGCGGGCCGCGTTCGTCCGCTTCCCGCTCGGGAACCCGTTCGGCGAGGCGGGCCGCCCCGACCACCAGCGCCGCATCCTCGAGGAGCTGCTCGGGCTCGTCGTCTCGGCCCGGGAGCCGACGCTCGTCGAGCTCCCGTACCGTTGGCGCAGGATGGACGCGCAGCTGTGACGCTATCTACGAGCGGGCGAAGCCGGCGTCGGAGGAGCTCGAGCGGGCGTTCTACGCGGCGCTCGAGGCGGCCGACCGCTACGCGGCGCTGATGGACGCGCTGGCCGCCGAGGAGGAGGCGCGGCGCCGAGCCGAACGCGGAGCTCGTCCGCCGGTTCCGCCACCAGCGGAGCGAGGCGGCCGAGCTGACCGGGGCGATGGAGGGGCAGGCCCTGGAGACGCTGCTGCGGATCATCGACCGCGTGCTGATGATCAAGCACACGGAAGAGGGCACGTTCGTCTAGGGCGCGGAGCCTCTAGGTCTCGTCGGCCGGCAGGCCGAGCGAGATGGCGAGCGGCTCGTCGGACTCCTCGACGTTCCCCTCGAGGGTCGCCACCGGGAAGACGCAGTAGAGGAGCATCTCGCCGCCCGCGTCGGGGATCGTCGCGTGCCGGACGCCGACCGGGACGACGACGAGGTCGCCGGGGCCGACCCGCTCGGTCTCGCCCTCCTGCCAGTGCGTCCCCTCGCCCTCGAGCACGTACGTGAGCTCGACGCTGTGCGGATGCCGGTGCGGCGCGCGCGGGCCGGCCGTCAGGTGGGCGAAGCGGATGCAGATCTCGCCGAGGTCGGCGCCGGGAAGCGGGTCCGCGGCGCGGCGTCCGGGCAGCTGCCCGAACGCCAGCTCCGCGAACCGAACGACCTGCATCTAGACGGCGGCTCCGGCGCCTGCCGCCTCGATCACCTCGGCGAGCTCGACGGGCTGGCCGCCGCGCTCCGAGGACGCGATCGCCGCGTGCACGACCGCGAGCGCCCGCAGCGCGTCGCGCGGGCCGACCTCGACCGTCGCCTCGCCGCGGATCGAGAGCGCGAACTCCTCGAGCTGCTCCCGGAACATGTCCGTCTTCTGGAAGGGCACGACCGGCCGCTCCGACTCGCCGTGGGCCTGCGAGCGCAGCTCCGAGTAGTCGTCGGCGACGTCGCCCTGCTCCCAGTGCGTGAAGTCGAGGTCGTAGCGGAGGTTCGCCTTCGTCCCCTGCAGGTTGATCGTGTAGACGCCCGGCGAGGCCCAGCCGGCGCCGAGATAGCCCATCGCGCCCGACTCGAACTCGAGCAGCGAGAGGACGACGGTCGGCACGTGCGCCTCGCTGTAGAGGATGCGCGCGTGCGAGGTGACCGTCTTCACCGGGCCGAGCAGGTACTGGAGGTTGTCCGCGTGGTGGACGCCGAGCTGGATCATCACGCCGCCCGGCGTCTTGTCCGGGAACGAGCGCCAGTGGTTCGCGGTCAGCTCGAGGCCGCGCTCGTTGGAGAAGTTCGCCTCCGCGATCGAGACGTCGCCGATGCGGCCGTCGTCGATCCAGCGCTTCATCTCGCGGCTGCCGGCGAGCCGGCGCGCGCTGTGGCCGACGGCGAACGGCAGCTCGCTGCTCTCGGCCGCCTCGACGATCGCGACGCCGTGCTCCATCGTGTGCGCGATCGGCTTGTCGGTGTACGCGGCCTTGCCGGCCTCGAGCGCCTGGATGATCAGGTCGCGGTGCGTGTCGTTCGGCGTCGTGATCAGGACGCCCTCGACCTCCGGGTCGGCGAGCAGCTCCTCGTAGCTCGCGGCCGAGCGCGAGATCCCGTACTCGTCCATGAAGGCGCGCCGCTTGTCCTCGTCGCGGCTGAAGCAGCTGACGAGCTCGATCTTGTCACCGCGCTGGGCGCCGTTGGCGAGCACCCGCGCCCAGCGGCCGAGGCCCACCGAAGCGAGCCGAACCTTCTCCGTCATCGTGTCTCCTTCACATCGGTAGTCGCCGCCTTGCGCAGCGAAAGCACGTGTTCGACCTGGTCTGCGACCTCCGCGGCGACGCGCTCGACGAACGTCGCGGCGCGCTCCTCGGTCGCCCATTCGGGATCTCCGTACCAGCCTTCGCCGCCGAACTCGCCGACGTCGGTGACGAAGCCGTACACCTCGGTGCCGCGCCGCATCTCGTCGAGCGCCGCCGCGTGCGGCGGCCGCGAGACCGCCTCGACCCGCTCGGAGCGGACGAGCGCGGGATCCTCGGCGAGGACGCCGAGCGTCTCGATCGAGCCGCCGTGCGTGAGCTCGCCGCCCTCGTCGCGGTAGATGCGCTGCGCCGTGTAGCACGCCTGCGCCACGACCACGGTCGCGGCCTGCTCGGCCTGCACCTTCGCGGCGACGCCGTTCAGCGACGGCGTGTTCATCTCGTGCCAGTTGCAGAGCACGAGCGTCTTCGCGCCCATCCGGATCAGCTCGAGCAGGATCTCCTCGAGCAGGCGCTCGAACGTCTCCGGGCTGAGGCTGACCGTGCCGGGGCGGCCCGCGTGGATCGGCGTGACGCCGTACGGGCCGAACGGGGCGTAGAGGGCGTCGAGCTTGCCGGCGACGGCCTCCGCGAGGCGCTCCGCGATCAGCGTGTCGGTGCCGCAGGGCAGGTGCGCCCCGTGCTGCTCGATGCTCCCGAAGGGCAGCACGACCATCGGGTTCCGGCGGAGCGACTCCGCCACGTCGGGGCTCGGCAGCGTCCAGAGACTGTCGGTCATTCGGCTGATCCTTCCGGTTCGACGACGACGTCGCGCGGGCGCTCGCCCTCGAGCAGCCGGCGGGCCTCCTGGGCCGCCTTCACGCGCAGATCGTGGGAGGACTCCTCGGTGTACCACGCCATGTGCGGGGTCAGGATGACGTGCTCGGCGACCGGCGCGAAGCGATCCGGGTCGGGCGGCTCGCTCGCGAAGACGTCGAGGGCGGCCGTGCCGGGGCGCCCGTGCGCGAGCGCCTCGACGAGCGCCTCCTCGTCGATCAGCGAGCCGCGCGAGGTGTTCACGAGCACGGAGCCGGCCTTCATCGAGGCGAGCTGCGCGCGCGCCGACGAGGAACGACCCGTCCGCGGGCGCCGGCGCGTGCAGCGTGACGACGTCCGAGATCGAGAGGAGCTCGGCGAACGAGACGTCCCGGACCGAGGGCGCGTCGACCGTGGCGACCGGGTCGTGGGCGACGACCTCGAAGCCGAGCCCGAGCAGCAGCTCCGCCGCGCGCCGCCCGATCCGGCCGAAGCCGAGGACGCCGGCGACGAGCGCGGACGGGAGGTGGAGGGGACGCAGCGGCGCGAAGCCCCACTCGCCGTCGCGGACACTGCGGTCGGCCTCGAGCAGGCGCCGTGTGCCGGCGAGCGCGAGGGTGACGGCGTGCAGCGCGACCGCGTCGGTGCCGTAGTCGGCGACCCGGGCGACCCAGATCCCCGCGGCCCGGGCGGCCTCGAGGTCGATCGTCTCGACGCCGACGCCGCTGCGGACGATGCCGAGGCAGCGCAGCCGCGCGATCGTGGCCGCGTCGAACCGCGGCCCCGAGCCGGCGAGGATCACGTCGGCGTCGCCCGCGAGCTCCGCGATCTCGTCCGACGACGCTCCCGCGCCGGAGACGATCCGGACGCCGAGCGGGCCGAGCACCTCCTCCTCGACCGAGAAGTCGGGGTAGCGGGTGCCGAGGATGGCGACGGTCTTCATCGGGTGCAGGCTTTCATAGGACGGCGGCGAGCTTATAACGGCAATCGTTTGCATTGCAACCGCGAACGCGCCATGATGCACGGCATTCGCCGGACGACCGGCAGGTTCGCAGAGGAGGTTATGGAGCGTGGAGCACCGGTTCTTGATCCACAAGCGCGGCGATCACGTGGGTGTCGCCGTCGCCGACATCGCCGCTGGAGAGCGCGTTGTCGGGATCCACATGGACGACGACTCGCCGCTCGAGGTGGAGGCCGTCGACCCCGTGCCGCTCGGGCACAAGATCGCCGTCGCCCCCGCCGCGGACGGCGACGACGTGGTCGAGTACGGCATCCGCATCGGGCTCGCGACGGGCGGTTTCGGCACCGGCGCGCACGTCCACACGCACAATCTTCGGAGCGCCCGGTGGTAACCGTCGAGGGTTTCCGCCGCGAGAACGGCCGCGTCGGCGTTCGCAACCACGTCGCGCTCATCCCCGTCGACGACCTCTCGAACGCCGCCTGCCTGTCGGTCGAGGCGCAGGTCGCCGGGACGCTCGCGCTCCCGCACGCGTACGGCCGCCTCCAGTACGGCGAGGACCTCGAGCTGCACTTCCGCACGATGATCGGCACCGGCGCGAACCCGAACGTCGCCGCCGCGATCGTGATCGGCATCGAGCCGAACTGGACCGCGCGGATCGCGGAGGGGATCGCCGCCACGGGCAAGCCCGTCGAGGCGTTCTCGATCGAGCGCAACGGCGACCTCGAGGTCGTCCGCCGGGCCTCCCATGCCGCTCAGCGCCTCGTCCAGCACGCGACGGAGCTGCGCCGCGAGACGGTCGAGATCGGCGAGCTGACGGTCAGCATCAAGTGCGGCGAGTCCGACACGACGACCGGTCTCGGCTCCTGCCCGACCGTCGGCGTCGTCGTCGACGAGCTCGTCGACGCGGGCGCGACCGTGTTCTTCGGCGAGACGCCGGAGCTGACCGGCGGCGAGCACCTGATCGCCGAGCGCTGCGCCACCGACGCCGTGCGCGACGAGTTCATGACCATGTACCGCCGCTACGTCGACGGGATCGAGGCGAACGGCGCCGACCTGATGGGCTCCCAGCCGACGCAGGGGAACATCGCCGGCGGGCTCTCGACGATCGAGGAGAAGGCGCTCGGGAACATCGAGAAGACCGGCACGAAGCCCGTCGTCGGCGCGCTCGAGCCGGCGCAGGCACCGTCGAACGGGACGCGGGGCCTGTACTTCATGGACAGCTCCTCGGCGGCTGCCGAGCACATCACGCTGATGTGCGCCGGCGGTGCGGTTCTCCACATCTTCCCGACCGGCCAGGGCAACGTCATCGGCCATCCCGTCGAGCCCGTGATCAAGCTCACGGCGAACCCGACGACCGCCTCGACGATGGTCGAGCACGTCGATCTCGACGTGAGCGGCCTCCTGCGCCGGGAGCTCACGCTCGAGCAGGCCGGCAGCCGGCTCTCCGAGCTGCTCGTCCGCACGGCGAACGGCCGGCTCACCTGCGCCGAGACGCTCAAGCACCGGGAATTCGTGCTCACGAGGCTGTATCAGAGTGCCTAGCCCGACCGGCGAACGGACGCGTTGACTTGTTCCGCGAGGCTTGTTACCGTCCCGCCTCCGCAAACGTTTGCCAACGAGGGCAGGCCTTGCGGGCGAGGACGATGCACCAGAGCGACGACGCGAACGGTGGAACGGCCCGGAGCCGCTGGAATGGCTAGCGCAGCCGTCCCCACGGAGCAGAACGGCAGCACGCAGCGCCGCGTCGGTCGAGTGCCGGAACGTCGAGAAGTGGTTCGGCGAGCTCAACGTCCTCGCCGACGTCAACTTCTCGATCGAGGCGGGCTCGTTCGTCTCGGTGCTCGGCCCGAGCGGCTGCGGCAAGACGACGCTGATGCGCGCGATCGGCGGGCTCACCGGGATCGACACCGGCGAGATCCTCGTCGGCGGGCGTCGGGTCGACGGGCCGCCGCGCGAGGCCGCGATCGTCTTCCAGCAGTTCGGGCTGATGCCGTGGAAGACGATCTACGACAACGTCGCCTTCGGCCTCGTGGCCCGCGGCGCCGACAAGGCGCAGATCGAAGACCGCGTCCGGCACTACATCGACCTCGTCCACCTCACGGGCTTCGAGCGCTCGTACCCGTACCAGGTGTCGGGCGGCATGCAGCAGCGCGTCGGTCTCGCACGGGCGCTCGCCGTCGAGCCGCAGCTGCTGCTGATGGACGAGCCGTTCGCGTCGGTCGACGCGATGACGCGCGAGGTGCTCCACGACGAGCTGCTCGGCATCTGGGAACGCGACCGGCGCACGGTCGTCTTCATCACCCACTCGATCGACGAGGCGATCGTGCTCAGCGACGACATCTTCGTCATGTCGCGGTCGCCGGCAACCGTCGTCGAGCAGATCCCGGTCGAGATCCCGCGGCCGCGCCGCGAGCGGACGGTTCGCGGGCTGCCGCAGTTCTCGGAGCTTGCGCGAGCACTGCTGGGACCTGCTGGAAAGCGGCGGCGCAGAGGAGGCGGCACGATCATGACGGCGAGCACATCTCGAGCTGGTGATGACGACCGAGGCCAAGCGCCTCGCGAACCGCCGACGCATCCGCGTGGCCCGGCGCAACAGCCGGATCGCCGCGTGGAGCGTCCGGATCGCGTCGCTCGCGATCCTGCTCGGCATCTGGCAGTGGTACGGGTCGTCGGTCAACCCGATCCTGTTCGCCCCGCCGACGAAGATCGCGCGGGCGTTCGGCACCCTGATCTCGGACGGCTCGCTCGGGCATGCGCTCGCCCAGAGCCTGACCGTGTTCGGGATCGGGCTCGGGGCGGCGATCGTGGTCGCGATCCCGCTCGCGCTCGTGTGGGCGCGCTACCGGGTCGTCGACTGGGCGATCCAGGGCTACGTCAACGCGCTGTACGCGACGCCGCTCGTGGCGCTCGTGCCGCTCCTGATCCTCTGGTTCGGCTTCGGCACGAAGGCGAAGGCGATCATCATCTTCCTGTTCGCGGTCTTCCCGCTCCTGATCAACACGTATCAGGGGGCGCAGAGCGTCGAGCGGGGCCTCGTCGAGGTGGCGAAGTCGTTCGGGTGCGGTGAGTTCGCGACCTGGCGGCACGTCGTCCTGCCGTCCGCGGTGCCGTTCGTCGCCGCGGGGCTGAACCTGGCCGTCGGCCGCGCCCTCGTCGGGATGATCATCGCCGAGTTCTACACCTCGGCCAGCGGGCTGGGGTACCTCGTGCTCTCGGCGAGCAACACGTTCCAGACGGCCAAGATGTTCGTCCCGATCCTGGTCGTGATGGGACTCGGCGTCTTCCTGCTCGGGACGACGCGGATGCTGAAGCGGAAGGTCTCCCCGTGGTCGGAACAGGAGGGCCGCTTCTAACCGGAACGCTCGGGACGTAGTCGAACGGATCGCTCGGACAGACAGGTTTACGACGATGGAAACCGCCAGCTCGAAGAGGAGGGTACGAGTGTCCAGCAAGAGGATGCGTGTGGGGCTCGCGATCGCGGCGCTCGCCGCGCTCGGAGTGGTGGCCGCTTCGGCCGCCGCCGGTACGACGAAGGCTGCGAAGAGCAGCAACCTGACGACGGTGCGGGTCGGGCTCGCCCTGATCCCGCCGAAGATGACGTTCATCGGCTTCTACGTCGCCCGCGACATGGGCTTCTTCAAGAAGCAGGGGCTCGACGTCAAGCTGATGGGCGAGGGCGACGGCGTGAAGTCGCTCCGCGGTACCGCGGCCGGCGCATTCGACATGGCGGGCACGAGTGCCGACGACGTGATCGCAGCGGCCGCGCAGGGCGGCGGGCTCACCTCGGTGTGGGGCTACGCGATGCCGCTCGACACGGCGATCGTCGCCGACAAGAGCATCCAGACGCTCGCCGACCTGAAGGGCAAGAAGATCGGCATCACCGATCCGGGCGGATTCGCCGACGTCCAGGTGCGCGCCGTGCTCGCGATGGCGCACATCCCGGCGTCCGAGGCCCAGATCATCAGCTTCTCCAGCCGCTCGGCGTTCGTGCCGTCGATCGTCGCCGGCCAGATCAACGCCGCGCCGTTCCACGTCGACGACGGCTTCACGGCGCAGGCGCAGGATCCGAACCTCCACGTGGTCGCGTCGGTGTACAAGTCGCTGCCGAACTGGTGGTACGGCTCCCTCGCCGTGACGAACGCCTACAAGGCGAGCCACCAGGCCACGATCGCGAAGTTCATCACCGCGATGATCAAGGCCGACCGGTGGATCTACTCGCATCCGGCGAAGACGATCGCGATCGGCGTCAAGGAGACCCAGGAGACGCAGGCCGCGGTCACGGGCGCGTACAAGTTCCTCAAGGGCGCGCGTGAGTGGACGGTCAACGACGGGCTCGAGCAGAAGCGCGTCATGTTCACGATGAACTACGAGCACAAGCTCGGCCAGATCCCGAAGGTGCCGAAGTACACCGACGTCGCCGACACGAGCATCGTCGACGGCGTGCTGGGCGTCCTCGGCCGCTGGAAGAAGGGCTACTAGGCAACTCCTCCGGGGGCGCCGGCCGCAGGGTCGGCGCCCCCGGTCTCTTTCATCCGTGGGGGAAGACACCGCAACCGTCGTGGTCGAGCGCGTCGAGGGCGGCGCGCTCGAGGCGCGCACCCGTGACGTGACGCTGCGCGTCGGTCGTGCCTCCGACGACACCTTTCGCTCGGTCGAGCTGCTGCTCGCGGCGCTCGGCTCGTGCATGCTCGGCACGATGCTCGTCTTCGCCGAGAACGTGGGCGTCCCCGTCGACGGGGTGCGCCTCGAGCTGACGCCGACGCTCGTCGACGGGCCCGAGCGCGTCGGGCGGGTGGACATGCGACTCGTGCTCAGCGGCGACATCGAGCCGAAGCGGCTCGCGTCGCTGCAGCGCGTCGCGGAACGCTGCAAGGTGCACTCGACGCTCCACCACGGGCCGGAGCTCACGCTCACGGTCGAGGCGTGACGGCGCTCATCGCGGCAGAGGAGCTCGCGTCCCGGCTCGGCGAGCCGGGGCTCGCCGTGCTCGAGATCGCGTTCCTCCCGCCGCGCGCGCCCTTTCTCGAGGCGCACGTTCCGGGCTCGCGTTGGACACACTGGAAGTCGCTGTGCTGGCACGACACCGAGCGGCGCTTCCCCGCGCCGGAGCGGCTCGCAGAGCGGCTCGGCGCGCTCGGCGTCGGCTCCGACGACGAGCTCGTCCTCGTCGGCGATCCGATCCAGTTCGCCGCCTACGCCCACTGGGTGCTGCACATGCTCGGCCGTCCGGCCCGCATCCTCGACGGTGGCCGCGCCCGCTGGCTCGCCGGCGGCTTCCCGGTCGAGTCGGGGGAGCCGGAGCCGCTGCAGGTCGAGCACGCCGTGCCCACCACCACGCCCGATTTCGCGTCGATCGTCGGGCGGGACGACGTCCTCGCCTCGATCGGCGGCGAGGCGCTCCTGCTCGACTTCCGCAGCGCCGAGGAGTACCGCGGCGAGCGGGTCGCGCCGCTGACCGCGCCGATGGACCACGGCGCGGAGCGCCACGGCCACATCCCCGGGGCCCGCCACCTTCCCCACGAGCGGTTGCTCGCCGACGACGGCACCCTGCTGCCGCCCGACGAGCTGCGCGCGATCTTCGTCGAGGCGGGGCTCGGTTCGGACGCCGACGTGATCGCCTACTGCCGGCTCAGCCACCGCGCCTCGCTCGGCTGGTTCGTTCTCACCGAGCTCGTCGGCCATGACCGCGTCCGCGTCTACGACGGCTCGTGGACGGAGTGGGGGAGCATGGTGGGGATGCCGGTCGAGCGCGAGGCGACGCCGTGAGCTCCGGCCGCGGCGACGGCTTCCGCCTCGTCTCGCACTCCGGCCTCGACGGCTGCGGCGACGGCATGCAGGTGCTGCGCGAGGGCGACGCCCTCTATGTCGCGCACTACGGCAAGAGCGGCATGGGCACGACGATCCTCGACGTCTCCGACGCCGCCCGCCCGCGGATCGTCGACCAGTGGCCGGCGCCGCCCGGGACGCACACGCACAAGGTGCAGGTGGCCGACGGGCTCATGCTCGTGAACGAGGAGCGGTTCAAGGAGCGCCGACGCCTGGACGGCGGGCATGGTCGTCTACGACGTGTCGGTGCCGCTCGCGCCGCGGCGGCTCGGCCGCTTCGACTGCGGCGGCGACGGCGTCCACCGGATCGTCTGGACGGGCGGCCGCTATGCGCACGCGTCGGTGACCCCGGAGGGCTACGCCGACCGGATCTGGATGGTGATCGACCTCGCCGACCCGGCGCATCCCGTCGAGGCGGCGCGCTGGGAGCTGGACGAGCCGCAGCCGGAGGGCAAGCGGTACGCGGCCCATCACGCGCTCGTCGAGGACGGCATCGGCTATCTCGGCTACGGCGACGCGGGACTCCTCGTCCTCGATCTCGCGGAGATGACCCGGCCGCGGCTGCTCGGGCGGCTCGCCTGGGAGCCGGGCGGCGGGACGCACACGTGCCTGCCGCTGCCGGGGCGCGGCCTCGTCGCCGTCACCGACGAGCAGATGACCGACGGCCCGGGCGCGCCGCGGAGGCTCGTGCACGTGGTCGACGTCTCCGACCCGGCGGCGCCGCGCGTCGTCGGCGTCTGCCCCGAGCCGGGCGCCGAGTTCGACGCGCTGCCGCTCCGCTACGGGCCGCACAACCTGCACGAGAACCGCGCCGGCAGCTACCGCAGCTCGCGGCTCGTGTTCGCGACGTACTTCAACGCGGGCCTCCGCGTCTACGACCTCGCCGACCCGGCCGACCCGGTGGAGGTCGCCTGGTGGGTGCCCGACGCGCCCGGCGACCAGGGCGCCGCGCAGACGAACGACCTCTTCGTGGAGGAGGGCGGCCGCGTCTGGATCACCGACCGCTTCACCGGCGGCCTGCACTGCCTCGAGCCCGAGCCGGCGCTCGCCGAGCTGATGCGCGCCGCCCGGCTCCCCAAGTAACACGTTGTCACTAGCTCCGGAGATGTCCGGGAATCAGGCGGATTCCGGCCCTCGTCCCGGCATCTCCGCCTTGTAACAACGTGTTACTTGGCTCGGGAGACGCCGGGAACCGCGCTGTTTCCGGCTCTCGTCCCGGCACCTCCGGCAAGTGACAACGTGTTACTTGGGCCAGGTGGCGCGCAGGACTCTGAGCCAGTTGCCGTGCGCGAGGGCGCGCAGGTCCGGCCTCGCTCCAGCCGCGGGCGGCGAGGGCGTCGAGCAGCGCCGGGACGCGCGTTGCGTCGGCGAGCGCGTCCGGCGGATGCGCGCCGTCGAAGTCCGAGCCGAGCGCGACGTGGCGCGACGCCGATCCGCTCGGCGACGTGCTCGACGTGGGCGAGGATCGTCTCGAGCGGCGTGTCGGGGACGAGGTCGGCGTCCGCGCGCGTCATCGGCGTGTCGAAGACGATCGCGGCGAGCCCGTCGGAGTCGCGGATCGCGTCGAGCTGGCGGGCGGTGAGGTTGCGCGGGATCGGGCAGAGCGCGTGCACGCCGCCGTGGCTCGACACGAGCGGCGCCGCCGAGAGCCGCGCCACGTCGTCGAAGCCGGCGCCGTTCAGGTGGGCGAGGTCGACGAGCAGGCCGAGCTCGTTGCAGGCGCGGACGAGCTCTCGCCCGGCCGGCAGTCAGCCCGGGGCCGGTATCCGGGTCGCCCGGGAAGCGGAACGGGACGCCGTGCCCGAACGCGTTCGGGCGGCTCCAGACGATCCCGACCGAGCGCAGCCCGCGCTCCGCCCACGCCTCGAGGTTCCCGAGCCCGGGCTCGATCGGCTCCGCGCCCTCGAGGTGGAGGATCGCGCCGGGCCCGGCCTCGCCGGCGAGACAGGCCTCGAGCTCCGCGACCGTCCGGACGAGCTCGAGGTCGCGCTCCGCGAGCGCCGCCAGCTCGTCCGCGACCCGCACCGCCCGCTCGAACGGGAGCGGCGGCTCGAGCGGCAGCTCGTAGCCGTCCGCCGTGCGCGCCACCGCGGCGCGCGGGTCGGCCGGCTCGTCGTCGGTCGCCGGCACGAAGATCGCGAAGAACCCGGCGGCGATCCCGCCGTCGCGCATCCGCGGCAGATCGAGGCTGCCCTCCGCGCTCCGCTCCCGCAGCGAGCCGCCGTCGCGCCAGACGCGGAGCAGCGCGTCGTTGTGGCCGTCGACGACCGGGATCACGCCGTGCCGGACGCGAGCTCGCCCGGCAGGAGCGAGTACATGACCCAGTTCTGGCGGCGGTCGAGCCGCGGATTCCAGTACGCCGCGCGCAGGACGCCCTCGGCCAGGAACCCGACCTTCTCGGCCACGCGCCGGGAGGCGACGTTCTCGACGTCCGCGCGCAGCTGCACACGCGCAGCGCCGTGCTCGAGCGCCCACGCCGTCACGAGCCGGAAGGCCCGCGTCGTCGTGCCGCGGCCGCGCGCGTCCGCCCGCGTCCAGTAGCCGATCTCGGCGACGTCGCCGGTCTCGTTCCACATCGCCCCGATCGAGCCGACGACGTCGCCGTCCGCCGTGGCCACCGCGAACCGCGACTCGCGCGGCGCCCCCGTCTCGCCGCGGATGTACGCGAGCGCGTCCTCGACCGTGTACGGCTGCGGGATCCGGTCGAGCCAGGCCCGTGACCTCCGGGTCGCCGTCGACGCACGCCACGACGGCGGGCGCGTCCTCCTCGCGCCAGGGGCGGAGGCTCACGGTTCCGTCGGTCAGTTCTTCCGGCGGGACGGCGCTCATGCCGCTATACGATACGAGGCTCGGGCGCCGGTGGTGGCGCCGCGCCGTTTTCATCTTCGATCTCCCGCGGAAGGAGCAGGACAGCCGATGACGACCACGGACCTCCGGGGTGGCCAGGATCTCTCGCAGCACGGACTGACTCCCACCGGCCGCGTGATCTGGCACCCGACGACCGCCCTCCTCTACGAGCACGCGCTCGTGCGCGGCGACGGCCGGCTCGCCGAGGGCGGTCCGCTCGTCGTCGACACCGGCAAGCACACGGGCCGCTCGCCCAAGGACAAGTTCGTCGTCCGCGAGCCCGGCTCCGAGGGGCGCATCTGGTGGGACGGCAACAACGAGATCGGCGAGGACGGGTTCGAGCTGCTGCGCGCGAAGATCGTCGCGCACCTCGAGCGCGCGCAGGTGCTGTACGTCGTCGACTCGCTCGCCGGCGCCGACCCGAAGCACGGCATCGCGGTCCGCGTCGTCACCGACCACCCGTACCACGCGCTCTTCGCGAAGACGCTCTTCATCGACCCGACCGACGCCGAGCGCGAGGGCTTCTCGCCGGACGCGCTCGTGCTGCACGCCCCCGAGGTCGTCGGCGAGCCCGGCGTGGACGGGACACGCACCGAGACGTTCGTCGTGCTGCACCCGGCCCGCACCGAGCTGCTCGTCGGCGGCACGTTCTACGCCGGCGAGATCAAGAAGTCGATCTTCACCGTCCTGAACGACCGGCTCCCGCTCGAGGGCGTCCTGCCGATGCACTGCTCGGCGAACGTCTCGCGCGACGGCGACAACGTCGCGATCTTCTTCGGCCTGTCCGGCACCGGCAAGACGACGCTCTCGGCCGAGCCGTCCCGGATGCTGATCGGCGACGACGAGCACGGCTGGGGCGACAACGGCGTCTTCAACTTCGAGGGCGGCTGCTACGCGAAGACGATCCGGCTCTCGCCGACCGCCGAGCCGGAGATCTGGAAGGCGTCGCACTCGCTACGGGACGATCCTCGAGAACGTCGCGATCGACGAGCGGGGCGTGATCGACCTCGACGACGACTCGAAGACCGAGAACACGCGCGCCGCGTACAAGCTCGAGGAGATCGGCAACGCGCTGCCCGAGAAGATGGCCGGGCACCCGCGCTCCGTCGTCTTCCTCACCGCCGACGCGTTCGGGATCCTGCCGCCGATCGCGCGGCTCACGCGCGACCAGGCGCTCTTCTACTTCCTCTCCGGCTTCACCTCGAAGCTCGCCGGCACCGAGATCGGGATCAACGAGCCGCAGCCGACGTTCTCGACCTGCTTCGGCTCGCCGTTCCTGCCGCAGGCGCCGACGGTCTACTCGCGGATGCTCGGCGAGAAGATCGACGAGCACGGCTCGGCGGTGTGGCTCGTCAACACCGGCTGGACCGGCGGCCCGTTCGGCGAAGGCGAGCGGATGCCGATCGCCGCGACGCGGGCGCTGCTCGACGCCGCGCTCTCCGGCGAGCTCGCCCGCGTCGAGTTCCGCACGGAGGAGCGGTTCGGCTTCGAGGTGCCGGTCGAGGTGCCGGGCGTCGACTCGTCCCTGCTCGACCCGCGCTCGACGTGGGCCGACCCGGAGGCGTACGACCGGAAGGCGCGCGAGCTGGCCGAGATGTTCCGCACAGAACTTCGAGGAGAAGTTCGCCGCGGACGCCTCGCCGGCCGTCATCGCCGCCGGGCCGCGCGTCTAGCCGGAACTGCGGACGGTTACCGACGCACCGGTCCGCGACGTTTCGGTAGGTTCCTCTCTCGTGATCGCGAAGCACGACGTGCTCGTCGTCGGTGCCGGCTGCGCAGGGATGCGCGCCGCCATCGAGGCATACGACGCCGGAGCGGACGTCGCGATGATCTCGAAGCTCCACCCGACGCGCTCCCACTCGGGCGCGGCGGAGGGCGGCATCAACGCGGCGCTCGGCAACGCGGCCGAGGACAGCCCCGAGACGCACGCCTACGACACGATCAAGGGCTCCGACTACCTCGGCGACCAGGACTCGATCGAGGTCTTCACCGCCGAGGCGCCGGGCGACATCGTCCAGCTCGAGCACTGGGGCGCGGTCTTCTCGCGCCGCGACGACGGCAAGCTCGCGCAGCGCCCGTTCGGCGCCGCCGGCTCGCCGCGCACGGTCTACGCGGCCGACATCACCGGCCACGTCCTGATCCAGGTGCTCTACGAGCAGGTCTGCAAGCGCGACATCAAGGTCTACGAGGAGTTCTTCGCCTGGCAGCTCGTCGTCGACGGCGGCCGCTGCACCGGCGTCGTCTGCTGGGACCTCCTGAACGGCGGCATCAAGACGCTCGGCGGCAAGGCGGTCGTGATGGCCACCGGCGGCGCGGGCCGCCAGTACCGCGCGACGACGAACGCGTACGCCTGCACCGGCGACGGGATGGCGATGGCGCTGCACGCGGGCCTGCCGCTGAAGGACATGGAGTTCATGCAGTTCCATCCGACGACGCTCTACCCGTCCGGGGTGCTGATCACCGAGGGCTGCCGCGGCGAGGGCGGCTACCTGATCAACTCGTCCGGCGAGCGGTTCATGAAGCGCTACGCGCCGAACGCGCTCGAGCTCGCCTCGCGCGACGTCGTCTCCCGCTCCGAGCAGACGGAGATCGACGAGGGCCGCGGCGTCAACGGCTCGATCTTCCTCGACCTCCGCCACCTCGGCGCCGACAAGATCCTCGAGCGGCTGCCGGGCTCGCGCGAGAACGCGATGACGTTCGCCGGCGTCGACCCGATCTTCGACCCGATCCCCGTGCGGCCGGGCGCCCACTACCACATGGGCGGCATCGAGACCGACACGGACGGCGCCACCGAGCTGGCCGGCCTCTACGCCGCCGGCGAGTGCGCCTGCGTCTCCGTCCACGGCGCGAACCGCCTCGGCGGCAACTCGCTGATGGAGACGATCACGTTCGGTCGCCGCGCGGGCCGCTCCGCCGCCGAGGCGGCGCTCGCGAGCTCGTCCGCCGTCGACGTCCCCGACTCGGTCGAGCGCGACGCCGAGGCGCAGCTGAAGGAGCTGCTCTCGCGCAGCTCCGGCGAGCGGCCGTGGCAGATCCGCGAGGAGCTCGGCTCGTCGATGCTCGAGAACTTCGGCGTCTTCCGCCGCGAGGACAAGATGGTGAAGCAGGTCGAGATCCTCCAGGGCCTCCGCGAGCGCTTCCGCAACGTGTACGTCGAGGACAAGGGCGACGTCTTCAACAGCGACCTGACGCAGGCGATCGAGCTCGGGAACATGCTCGACACCGCGCTCTGCATGGTCACCGCCGGCGTCGTCCGCAAGGAGAGCCGCGGCGCCCACTCGCGGCCGCACGACTTCCCGACGCGCGACGACGAGAACTTCCTGCACCACTCGATCACGCGGTGGAAGGACGGCGGCGTCGAGCTCTCCCGCTCCGAGGTGCGGTTCACGAGCTGGGAGCCGCAGGAGCGGAAGTACTGATCGCTCCCGGCGCGCCGTTCGCGCTCGCGCTGCTCGTGCTCCCCGTCGGCGCCTCGGCCTGCGGCGGCTCGACGGCGACGAGCCCGGTTCCCCGTCGACGTCGTCCGACCGCGGCGGCGGCGCCGAGCACCGCCGTCGCGGCCGCGCTCGCGAAGACCGTCTCCGCCGGCAGCGAGCACATCGCCCTCGTCGCCGAGCGTCGTCGCGGCCGGCCAGAACCCGTCAGCCTCGTCGGGCAGCGGCGACTTCGCCACGTCGACGCCGCAGCGGCTCGCATGCACGCGAAGCTCACGTTCGCCGGCACGCAACCTGACGCTCGACGAGGTGCAGGCCGGGACGACGATCTACCTCAAGTCGCCGCTCTTCGCGCCCGCTGCATTCCCGGCCGGCAAGACGTGGCTGAAGCTCGACCTCGCCGACCGCCGGCGAAGACGTTCGGCGCCGACGTCGTCCGCGCTCGCGGCGCAGGATCCGGCCGCCGTGCTCGACGCAGCTCCAGGCGGTCGCCGAGCGTCGACGATCGTCGGCACCGCAGACCGATCGGCGGCGTCGCAGACGACGCGTTACCGCGGGCGCATCGACGCCTCGAAGCTGCCGCAGGCCGACGGCGAAGGAGCTCGCCGGCGGCCGCGTGACCTCGATCAGCGGCTACGACGTCTGGGTCGGCACCGACGGCTACGTTCACCGCGTCTGAAGGTCACGACGAGCGCTCGACCACGACCGCGCAGACCGTGAAGACCGTCGCTCACGATGACGCTGTCGAAGTTCGGCGAGGAGAGTCTCGCGTGTCCGCTGCCGCCCGCCTCGCGACACGCTCGACGCGCGCGAATCATGTCCATCCCTCGGCAGCTGGAAGGGAGGAGCCCGTGCAGGTTGCCCTCAAGATCTGGCGCTTCGACCCCACGACCGGCGGGCGCGGCCTCAAGGAGTACGAGATCGACGCGCCCGAGGAGGCGACGCTCCTCGACTGCCTCGACATCGTCAAGGACCGCCAGGACGGCTCGCTCGCGTACCGGAAGAGCTGCCGGATGATGATCTGCGGCTCCTGCGGCATGCGCATGGACGGCGCCGCGGTGCTCGCCTGCAAGACGCGCATGTACGAGATCGCGCAGGCCGGCCACATCCCGGTGATCTCCGCGATGGGGAACCTGCCGGTCGTCAAGGACCTCGTCGTCGACATGGAGCCCTTCTGGGACAAGTTCAAGGCGATGAAGCCGTACCTGCAGCCCGGCTACGAGCAGCCGGACGACGGGCGCGAGTACCGGATCTCGCAGGAGCAGATGAACGTCATCCACAAGGAGTCGCTCTGCGTCAACTGCGGCTGCTGCGTCTCGGAGTGCAACGCGATGGAGTCCGACCCGGAGTTCCTCGGCCCGCAGGCGCTCGCGAAGGGGATGCGGTTCGTCGGCGACCCCCGCGACGGCGCCACGGTCGAGCGGCTCGAGCAGTACTCGGGCCAGCACGGGATCTGGGAGTGCACGCGCTGCTTCTTCTGCAACGAGCGCTGCCCGAAGGGCGTCGACCCGCGCGACGCGATCGCGAAGCTCGGCGCCGAGGCGGTCAAGGCCGGCATCGACCGCGACATGGGCGCGAAGCACGCGAAGTGGTTCATCCGCTCGACCGAGACGACCGGCTGGCTGCGCGAGACCGAGCTCGTGCCGAAGACCCAGGGCGTCGTCTCGTCGATCAAGCAGATGAAGTTCGCGATGAGCCTCGTCAAGCACAACAAGGCCGGGCTCGCGTTCCCGCCGCACGTCGCGAAGGACGTCGGCGAGGCGCGCAACCTGCACAAGATCACGAAGGCCCAGGACCGCCAGGGCGCGCTCGGCCACGTCCAGGGCGAGAAGGCGCTCGGCCGGCTCGCACACGGCCACGTGGGCGGTTCGCTCGAGGAGATCTACGCGCGGCCGGGAGCGGCCCCGCGGCCGTACCTGCCCGAGGAGAAGACGGAGGGAGAAGCGTGAGCACTGTCGAGGAGACCACGACGACCGCGCTCAAGCGGGTCGCGTACTACAAGGGCTGCCTCGCGTCGCTGTCCGCGAAGGAGCTGGACACCTCGACGCAGGCGCTCGCGCCGAAGGTCGGCCTGGAGCTCGTCGAGCTCGAGTCGGTCACCTGCTGCGGCGCGGGCGACATCCACGAGGCGGAGCCGGACTACTACCTCCACCTGAACGCGCGCATCCTCGCGTACGCGGAGGCGACCGGCTGCGACACGCTGATGACCGTCTGCAACGTCTGCACGCTCAACCTCCGCCAGGCGAACTTCATGCTCCAGGGCGACGAGGCGCTGCTGAAGCGCGTGAACGAGAACCTCGAGTCGGTCGGCGCGCCGCCGTACAGCGGCAAGGTCGACGTGCGGCACTTCCTCTGGGAGATCGCCGAGGGCGACGGCTACGAGAAGCTGAAGCTCGCCGCCCACAAGGGGCTCAAGGGCCTGAAGGTGGCGCCGTTCTACGGCTGCCAGATCCTGCGCCCCTCGAAGATCATGGGCTTCGACGACCCGGACAAGCCGGCGTCGCTCGAGCGCATCATCGAGGCGTGCGGCGGCGAGGCGATCGACTACCCGGCGAAGATCAAGTGCTGCGGGTTCCCGATCATCCAGGCGCGCGAGGAGACGGCGCTCGGCGAGCTGATCCAGCCGGTCGAGCAGGCGATGGAGGCCGGCGCGGACGTGATGGTGACGCCGTGCCCGCTCTGCCATCTCTCGCTCGACGCGTGGCAGCAGAAGCTCGAGGCGTCGACCGGCCGCACGTTCGACATGCCGGTGCTCCACCTGGCGCAGCTCGTCGGCGTCGCGGCGGGGCTCGAGGAGTCGGAGCTGAAGTTCAAGCGCCACATCGTCGACCCGCGGCCCGCGCTCCAGAAGCTGGAAGTCTAGGCGCCGGCGCGTGCTGCGCACGCCCGGCGCTAGGGGAGCCGAGCGAGCTGAACAGCGGCGCCGTCCTCGGGCTCGTCGGCGGCGTCGCCGCCGCCGGGCTCGCCTGGGGCTCGTTCGAGGCCGGGTGGCCGCGGCTGCGCGAGCTCGACGTCGAGGTGCCGGGGCTGCCGGCCGAGCTCGACGGGCTGCGGATCGCGCACCTCTCCGACTTCCACCTCGGCGCGCCCTCGTGCGGCACGTTCGCGGTCGCCCGGGCCGTCGAGTGGGTGGCCGGGCGGCGCCCCGATCTCGCCCTGCTCACCGGCGACCTGCTCACGCACCCGCGCGGCGAGGAGCGCCTGCGCGAGCTCGTCGCGCAGCTCGGCGTCCCGGCGTTCGCCGTGCTCGGCAACCACGACATCGCGCTGAGCCGCGACCCGCTCGCGCGCTCCTCCGACCTGCGCGACCTCGACCCGGCGGTGCTGCTCCGCGACGAGGGCCGGCTCGTCGAGATGCGGGGACGGAGCGTCTGGATCGCCGGCGTCGATCCGGCGATGATCGTGCACGGTCGCCGCCGCCCCGATCCGAACCGGCTCTCGCGGCCCGCCGACCTGCGCATCCTGCTCTGCCACTACCCGCAGGTGCTCGACCGGCTCGAGCCCGGCCGCTTCGACCTCGTGCTCGCGGGCCACATGCACGACGGCCAGATCAGCGTCCCGTACCCGGGCGGCAAGCTGCGCCTCGCGCACCTGAGCGCCCGCTACACGCGTGCCCTCTACCGCGAGCCCGCCGCGACGATGCACGTCTCGCCGGGCCTCGGCACGACGTTCGTGCCGCTCCGCTTCGCGTCGCGCCCCGAGGCGACGGAGCTCGTGCTCAGAGCGCGAGCGCTAGGCTAGATCCCGTGGAGGGACAGGCCTCGATCTCCGCCGACATCCTCGCCCGCTACGCGGCGGACGCGGCGCACGAGGTCGCCGGGGTGCGCGGGCTCTCCGAGAGCCACATCCCGGGTCGCCGCGGCGTCCGCGTCACCTCCGACGAGGCCGGCGTGCGCGTCGAGCTGCACCTCGCCGTCGACTGGGGCGCGTCGCTTCCCGAGGTCGGCCGCGGCGTGCAGGAGCGCGTGCGCGAGTACCTGCTGCGCATGGCCGACGTGGAGCCCGCCGTCGTGGACGTCGTCGTCGACGAGATCGGGCCGCGGCCGTGACCACGCGGATCGCCGGGCTCACCGGCGCGACGCTCGAGACGACCCCGTCGGTCTGCCACGACTGCGTCTGGTGGCAGTCCTCGAACGGGCGCACAGGCGGACAAGCGGCGCTGGATCCACGGCGTCGAGGACGCCTGGGGAGCGTGGGGGACGGTCTACTACGACGACGACGGCCGGCTGCTCGGCTCGATGCAGTACGGCCCCTCGGGGCTCTTCCCGCGCGCGGCGACGCTGCCGGCGGGCCCGCCGAGCGACGACGCGGCGCTCGTGACGTGCGCGTACCTCGTCGACCCGTCGAAGCCGTGGGTGATGCAGTCGCTGCTCCTGACCGCGATCGGCGACGTCCGCGACCGCAACGCCGGCGCGCTCGAGGCGTTCGCGTACCGCTACGCCGAGGGCGAGACGGCGTTCGAGCGGTTCCACGTCCACAAGACGATCTTCCCGCGCGACTTCCTCTCCGACTTCGGCTTCGTCACCGTGCGGATGCACGGCCGCATCGAGCTCGTCCGGCTCGAGCTCGGCGGGCTCCAGCCGGTCGTCGAGGGGCGTCGCGAGCGGGTGCTGCGCGTCGTGCGCGACGCGTTCGTCCCGGCGCCGGCGCCGCAGCGGCCCTAGCGCGGGTCAGCCGCCGAGGAACGACGAGAGCCCGCCGGTGGCGGCGTTCGGCACGTTGACGCTCGAGCGCGGCGGCTGCTCGCACGCGACCGGCAGCACCTTGCGCGCGACGCCGCTCGTCCGGGAGCGCTGGACGCTGCACGAGTGGATCCGGGAGCGCCGCGCGGCCGGGAGGACGAGCACCTGGGTGTGCGGCGCGCGCAGGATCGCGAGCGGCGTCAGCCGGTGGACGCCGGGACCCTGGGGCTGGGCGAGCGCGGTGGAGAGGGCGGCCAGGAGCGCTGCCACGCCGGTCATCACCGGCAGCGTAGCGCCGGTCGGGCCACGCGGCAGCACGTCCGTGACGGCGTTGGGCGAGCGCGATCTACCGGCGGAGGCGAGACCGTGCTCTCGCCGCAGCCACGGCGGCGATCGTCACGCGTGCCTGACCTGCTCGGGAACCGCAGGTTCCCGAGCAGAGAGCATGAGCTCCGCGATCTGGATCGCGTTGAGGGCGGCGCCCTTGTTCAGGTTGTCGCAGGCGAGGAAGAGGGCGAGGCCGTTCCCTCGGCCGCCCGGTCGGGGCGGATCCGGCCGACGAGCACGTCGTCGGTCTGCGCGGCGTCGCGCGGCGTCGGCACGGCCGGCACGTCGACGACGCGCACCGACGGCGCCGCGGCGAGCAGCTGCGAGGCCTGCTCGGGCGTGAGCGGCTCCTCGGTCTCGAGCCACACCGACTCGGCGTGGCCGACCATCACCGGGACGCGGACGGTCGTCGCGGAGAGCGGCAGGTCGGGGAGCTCGAGGATCTTGCGCGTCTCGGCGCGGAGCTTCGACTCCTCGTCGGTCTCGTCGCCCTCCCAGCTCCAGTCCATGACGAGGTTGTGCTCGGCGGGCGGTTCGTTCGCGGAGCTGCTCCATCCGCTGCGCGCCGGCGCCCGAGACGGACTGGTAGGTCGAGACGCGCACGCGCCGCAGGCCGGCGGCGTCGTGGAGCGGCTTGAGCACGCACGTGAGCGGGATCGTGCAGCAGTTCGGGTTCGCGACCACGCGCGTCGTCTCGATCGCCTCGAGCGCGCGCGCGCCGTTCACCTCGGGCACGACGAGCGGGTAGCCGTCGACGAGCCGGTAGGCGCTCGACTTGTCGACGACGAGCGCGCCGCCGGCGACGGCGTGGGGGACGAGCTCGCGCGAGGCCGAGGTGCCGACGGAGAAGAGCGCGAGGTCGAGCTCGGCCGCGGCGAGCGCCTCGGGCGTGGCCTCCTCGACGACGATGCCGCCGTCGAGCGTGCGCCCGGCCGAGCGCCCGGACGCGAACGCGCGCACGTTCTCGTGCCCGCGCGCGGCGAGCAGCCGCATCGTCACGGCGCCGACCGCGCCGGTGGCGCCGATCACGCCGATCCTGGCGTCGCCATTCATGCCGTCTCCAGGCGCGAACGCGTCGTGGAGCGCGGCGACCGCGCGCGGCACGTCCTCGGTGCGCACGTGGCAGGCGATCTTGATCGGCGAGGTCGAGATCACCTTCGACTCGACGCCGATGCCCGCCGAGCGTGGCGAACGTCTTCGCGGCGATGCCCGGATGGCTCTTCATGCCGGCGCCGACGAGGCTCACCTTGCCGAGGTCGTCGCGCATCGACCATTCGACGTCGAGCCGGCCGAGCAGCTCCTCGCAGGCGGCGCGGTCCTCGAGCGGCGCGCTGAAGACGATCTCGTCGGAGGCGACCTGGAGGATCGTGTCGATGTTGACGCTCTGCTCGGCGAGCTGGGCGAACAGGAGCGCGGCGTCGATCTCGCGGACGCGGTAGAGCGGCTCGCAGTCGGTGTGCGCGACGCCGCTGATGATCGCTTTCTCCAGCACCGGGTCCTCCTCGTCGACGATCCACGTCCCCTCCGCGCGCGAGAACGTGGAGCGGACGTGCAGCCGCACGTCGTGGTTGCGTGCGAACTCGACCGAGCGTAGCTGGAGCACCCGGGCCCCGCTCGCGGCAAGCTCGAGCATCTCCTCGTAGGTGACCGCGCCGAGCTTGCGCGCCCCGGGCACGAGCCGCGGGTCGGCGGTGAAGACGCCCTCGACGTCGGTGTAGATCTCGCAGGCCGACGCGCCGAGCGCGGCCGCGAGCGCGACCGCGGTCGTGTCCGAGCCGCCGCGCCCGAGCGTCGTCACGTCGTGCGAGACCGCCGAGACGCCCTGGAAGCCGGCGACGAGCACGATCTTCTCCTGGTCGAGCGCGTCGTTGATCCGCGTCGCGCGCACCTCGGCGATCTTCGCCTTGCCGTGGACGGTGTCGGTGACGATCCCCGCCTGCGAGCCGGTGAGCGAGATCGCCTCGTGGCCGAGGTCGGTGATCGCCATCGCGCAGAGCGCGTTCGAGATCCGCTCGCCGACCGAGATCAGCATGTCGTACTCGCGCGGCTGCGGCCGGGCCGAGACCTCGTGCGCGAGCCGGATCAGCTCGTCGGTCGTGTCGCCCATCGCCGAGAGGACGCCGACGACGCGGTGGCCGCCCTCGCGCGCCTCGACGAGGCGCCGCGCGACGTCCTTGATCTTGCCGGTGTCGGCGACCGAGGAGCCGCCGAACTTCATCACGACGAGGTCGCGCCCGCGGGCCTCAGCGTCCGCCGCAACCGCCGGAACGGCCTCGTACTGCGTCGTGGACACCACTCAGTGTACGGGGGAACCGCAGGGTTCCCCCGTAGGCCCCTCCTTCGGCGGGGAGTGCCGTGGGGGCGGGGTGGCTGCGGCGAGAGCGTGGTCTCGCCTTCGCCGACAGAGCGCACTCGCCCAAGAGTGGATGTGGACGGATTCGCGGTGTCGGCGCGGCCGGTCGTGGCTGCGGCGGAGCGGGTGCGCCCGGCCGGAGGCCGCGCGCGCTCCGCGCCGGGGCAGGCATCCCGTCCAGATCCGTTCTTGGTCGACTCCGCTCTCATCCGCGGAGGGGCGACCGCGCTCGCCCCGCAGCGCCGCCCAGCTCCCGCTACGCGCGCCCGCCCCGGCGGGAGTCGCGCTTCCGCCGGCCACGCCCGCGTTGCGCAGCAACGCGGGCGCTACATCTCGCGTCGCCCGGAGAGCGCGCGGCCGAGCGTGACCTCGTCGGCGTACTCGAGGTCGCCGCCGACGGGGAGGCCGCTGGCGAGCCGGGTGACGCGGACGCGGCCGCGCAGCCGGTCGGCGAGGTAGGCGGCGGTCGCCTCGCCGGTCATGTTCGGGTTCGTGGCGAGGACGACCTCCTCGACGCCGTTCCGCTCGACGCGGTGCAGGAGCTCGTCGATGCGCAGGTGCTCGGGCTCGACGCCGTCGAGCGGCGAGAGCGAGCCGCCGAGCACGTGGTAGAGGCCCCGGTACTCGGCCGTCCGCTCGAGCGAGATCACGTCGACGGGCTGCTCGACGACGCAGATCGTCGTCGCGGTCGCGGCGCGCGTCGAGGCAGACGCCGCACAGCTCCTCCTCGGTGAGGTTGCCGCACTCGCGGCAGAAGTGGACGCGCTCCTTCATCTCGACGATCGCCGCGGCGAGCGCGCCCGCCTCCTGCGGCGAGACCTGGAGCAGGTGGAACGCGAGCCGCTGCGCCGTGCGGCCGCCGATCCCGGGCAGCCGCGTCAGCTGCGCGACGAGGTTGTCGACGGCCGGGCTCAGCACCGGGGCACTGTAGCCGTCTCCCCCGGACGTGCCCTTCCTAGTGACACGTTGTCACTAGGTGCTCTCGGAGGCGTCAGGACACGGCAAATCGCGGGCCCTCCGAGTTAGTGACAACGTGTTACTTGGGACGCGGAGGCGTCAGGAGCCGTAGTTGAACGCCCAGCCCCACACGACGATGCCCACGAGCGCCAGCACGATCACGAGCCAGAGCCAGTTCGAGAGCAGGTAGCGGCCGCGGAGGCGGCGGCGGGGCGGGGGCGGGGCTGACACGCGACGACGGTAGCTGCTCGGCGCCGGCGGCGAGCCGCGTCAGCCTCCGAGACCCGGCAGGCCGAGGCCGCCGAGCCCCATCTGGCTCATCAGCGCCTGGGCCTTCGCCTCGACGCCTGCCCGGGCCGAGCGGATCGCCTCGTTCACGCCGGCGAGCACGAGGTCGCCGAGCGCCTCCGGGTCGGCCGGGTCGATCGCCTCGGGCGAGATCTCGATCGAGAGCACCTCGCCGGCGCCGTTCGCGGTCACCTTGACGAGACCGCCGCCGACGGACGCCTCGGCCGTCTCGTCGCTCGGCCTCCTCCTGCATGCGCTGCATCTGCTCCTGCATCTGCTGCGCCTGCTGCATCAGCTTGTTCATGTCGAACGACATCGCGTGATCACTCCCCCTGGGACGCCGGAGGCGTCCCGCTCTTCTCGCCGGGTGCCGCCGGCTGGGCCGACGACGCTTCCAGCTCCCGTTCGCGGGCGTCGAACGTCTCCTTCATCAGCTCGAGGATCGTGTCCTCGCCGGCGGGCCCCTCCGGCTCGGCGTGCGTCTCGGGCGCGGCCTCGCCGAGCGAGAACGCGAGCGCGAGCCGGCGGCCGGTCACGTCGTACAGCGCGTCGGCGAGCACGGTGACGTTGCGCGGCTCCTGGGCGAGGTCGAGATGGAAGCGGGCCGTCGCCGGAAACTCGACCGTGAGCGTGTCGCCCGCGAGCAGCACCGGGTGGGCCTCGCGGAGGATCGACGCCGCGGGAATCCCGCCGCGCTCCTCGACCGCGGGCAGCACCTGCCGCGCCCACGCGTCCTGGAGCTGGACGAGGTCGAGGTCCGGAGCCGGCGCGGGCTCGTGCTCGGGCATCGGCTCGGGCGGCGCTTCGTCTGCGGGTGCGGGCTCCGGACCGGAGGCGCTCTTCGGGCCGGGCCGCGCCCGGCTGCTCGAGACGCTCCAGCCGGTAGGCGAGCGACTCGCGGGAGAGGTCGGCGGCCGGCCGCGTCACCTTCACGAGCGCGAGCTCGAGCGGCAGGCGCGGGTCGCCGCCCTGGCGCATGTCGTCCACGGCGACCGCGAGCAGGTCGAGCAGCCGGATCACGGTCGCCTCGCCGAGCTGGTTCGCCTGGGCGCGCAGCCGCTCGCGCGTCTCCTCGGTCACGGGCACCGACTCCGGCACCTCGCCCATGTGCTGCACGAGCAGCAGGTGGCGCAGATGCTCGATCAGGTCGGAGACGAGCCGCCCGAGGTCGTGGCCGCGCTCGGACAGCTCCTCGACGAACGTGAGCGCGCCGGCCGTGTCCCGGTCGACGACGAGGTCGCAGAGCCGCAGGAGCGCCTCCTCCTCGACCGTGCCGAGGAGCTGCAGCACCGACTGGACGGTGACGTTCCCCTCCGTCGCCGACGTGAGCTGGTCGAGCGTCGACTCGGCGTCGCGGTAGGCGCCGCGCGCGCCGCGCGCGATCAGCGCGAGCGCCTGGTCGGACACGTCGATCTCCTCGGCGTCCGCGATCAGGCGCAGCTTCTGGACGAGCTCCTGGAGCCGCGGCCGCTGGAAGACGAAGGTCTGGCAGCGCGAGCGCACCGTCGGCAGCACCTTCGAGAGGTCGGTCGTGCAGAAGACGAAGACGAGATGGGGCGGCGGCTCCTCGATCAGCTTCAGGAGGGCGTTCCAGGCGGCGTCCGTGAGCTGGTGCGCCTCGTCGAGGATGTAGACCTTGTAGGCGCCCTCGACCGGCTGGAGGACGACGCGGTCGCGGATCTCGCGGATGTCGTCGATGCCGCGCTGCGAGGCGGCGTCCATCTCGATCACGTCGAGCGAGGTGCCGGCGGTGATCGAGACGCACGCGTTGCAGGTGCCGTCCGGGGTCGGCGTCGGCCCCTGCGCGCAGTTGAGGCTCTTCGCGAGGATCCGCGCCATCGAGGTCTTGCCGGTGCCGCGCGGCCCGGCGAAGAGGTACGCCTGGCGCACGCTGCCGGCGGCGATCGCGTTCTTCAGCGTCCGGACGACCGCCTCCTGGCCGACCACGTCCTCGAAGCTCTGCGGACGGTACTTGCGGTAGAGAGCAGCCACGAGTCGATTCAAGCAGAGCCACGCCCGGCGAGCGAGGCGGGCAGGGCTCCAGGCCCGTCCGGCGCCGCGCCCGACCTGCGCGGGCGCGGCAGAACTGCCTCGCCTACTCGGAGGCGCCCGGCACGAGCCCCCAATCCCCGAGCAGAAAAGCGAAGCGGTGCGAGGGGGAAAATCAAAAACAGGGCCGGGCGACCCGCACACCTGGAAGCGAATGCTTAGCGCTGCTTCCTTCCGGATCTGACGCGGTTCGCAGGCCCCCACTGCGCGGAGCCCGGCCCGCGGCGGAGTGTAGCTCTGGAAGGATGGGGCGATGAGCGGCTTCGGTGTCTTCTCGGTGGCGGGGGAGCCGCCGCGCGTCGGGTTCCGCAGCGGCGGCGAGATCGTCGACCTCGCCGCGGCCGGGCTGGGCGCCGAGCTGGCCGAGCCGTCGCTGAACGCGCTGCTCGCGGGCGGGCGCGGCGTCTGGGAGGACGTGCTCGGCCGGACGCTCGAGCTCGTCGAGCGCGGCGAGGGGCCGCGCGTGCCGCTCGAGCACGCGACGCTCCACCTGCCGTTCGCGGTCGCCGACTACGTCGACTTCTTCTCCTCGCTCGAGCACGCGACGAACGCCGGGCGGCTGTTCCGGCCCGGCGCGGAGCCGCTCCACCCGAACTGGCGCCGGCTGCCGGTCGGCTACCACGGCCGGGCCGGCACGGTCGTCGTCAGCGGCACCGACGTCGTGCGCCCGCGCGGCCAGGTGAAGGCGGCGGACGCCGAGGAGCCCGAGTACGTGCCCACCCGCCGGCTCGACGTCGAGCTCGAGCTCGGGTTCGTGGTCGGCGTGCCGAGCCGCGCCGGCGAGCCGGTGCCGCCGGAGGCGTTCGCCGACCACGTGTTCGGCGTCGCGCTCGTCAACGACTGGAGCGCGCGCGACATCCAGGCGTGGGAGTCGGTGCCGCTCGGCCCGTTCCTCGGCAAGTCGTTCCAGACCTCGATCGCCGCGTGGGTGACGCCGCTCGCGCTGCTCGAGGGGCACCGCGTCGAGGGGCCGCCCCAGGAGCCGGCGCCGCTCCCGTATCTGGCGGGCGGCCGCGACTGGGCGCTCGACCTCGACCTCGAGCTCGAGCTGAACGGGGCCGTCGTCTCGCGCGGGAACGCCCGCACGCTCTACTGGACGATGCCGCAGCAGCTCGCGCACGCGACCTCGAACGGCGCCTCGCTGCGCACCGGCGACCTGATGGCGTCCGGGACGATCTCCGGCCCGGAGCGGGGCACCGAGGGCTCGCTGCTCGAGCTGACGCGGAACGGCGCCGAGCCGCTGCGCCTCCCCGACGGCTCCGAGCGCGCGTTCCTCGAGGACGGCGACGAGGTCGTCTTGCGGGGCCGCGCCGGGGCGCTCGAGCTCGGCGAGGTGCGCGGCCGGGTCGATTCCGGCCTCCTGACCGTCGGGTCAGGTCGATCACGACCTCCGGGCATCGCCGTTTCGCCGGGTGGCGACGATGCTCTATCCATGGCACGCATCCTGCTCAGCGAAGCCGACCCGGACGTCCGGAGGCTGTTCGTCTACCTCCTCGAGGGGATGGGCCACGAGGTGGTCATCCTCGGCGGCCCGCCCGGCGTGGCGCCTCCTGCCGATCTGATGCTGCTCGAGCCGGCGAGCGCGAGTTGCGTCGCGCACGCCCGCCGGGCGCGGCAGCTCCAGCCCTCGCTGCCGATCATCTGCGTCAGCATCCTCCCCGAGGACGCGACCTTCCTCGCGTTCGGGCCGATCGACTACCTCGCCAAGCCGTTCGCGATCGAAGACCTGCGCGACGCGGTCGAGCGGGCGCTCGATCACTCCCGGCAAGCCGCGTAGTTCCCCGTAGAGTCTCCCCCGTTTTGCGGGAGCGCCACATACGGAGGAGCGCGGATGCCGGAGACGGCTCTCGTGCCCGATGCTTCCCGCATGCATGCCTCACGGTCTCTCGTGCTCGTCGCCGACGACGACGCCGACATCCTCCTGCTCGTCCGGCTGCGCCTCGAACGCCTCGGCTTCGATGTTCTGACGGCGTCCGACGGCGCCGCCGCTCTCGAGCTCGCGCACGCCCGCACGCCGGCGCTCGCGATCCTCGACGTCTCGATGCCGTTCCTCACCGGCATCGAGGTGACGCGGACGCTCCGCGAAGAGGGCTCGTGCGATGCCGGTGATCCTCCTGACGGCGCGGGCGCGCGACACCGACGCCGACGTCGGCGCCCAGGCCGGCGCGACCGGGTACGTGACGAAGCCCTTCACCACGCGGGAGCTCGAGGACGCCGTGCGGAGTGCGCTTCCCGTCGGTGTCTGAGCCCACCGTCCTGCGCGCCTATCTCGCGGTCGGCCTCGCAGGGGTCGTGGCGTACTCGCTCGCGCCCGGAGGAGCGTTCGGCGTCGCGGTGAACTCGGCGATCCCGGTGGTCGCCGCCGCCGCGATGGCCGTCGCGGCGCGCCGGCTCGGAGGGCGCCGGGCGCTGCCGTGGCTCGCCTTCGCGGCCGGCACGGCGTTCCTCGCCGCCGGGGACACGCTCTGGAACGTTCGCGACCTGCTCGGCCTGGACACGCCGACGCCCTCGCTCGCCGACGGCGTCTACCTCTGCGGGTATCCGCTGCTCGCGCTCGGTCTTCGCGCTGCTCGTGCGCGGCGCGGATCGCAGGCGCAGCCGGGCGGTGCTGATCGACTCGGTGATCGTGACGCTCGCGCTCTCGGCCGCCCTGTGGAGCCCGTACTTCGAGAGCGTCCGGTCGAGCGGCGGCAGCTCGCTCGGCACGCGCCTCACCCTTGCCGCGTACCCGACGTGGGACCTGCTGCTGCTGGCGCTCGCGATCCGGTTCGTCTTCTCGCGCGCGCTGCGTGAGCGCTGGGCGCCGGTGCTCCTCGTCGCGGTCGTCCTGCTGCTCGCCGCCGACCTCGTCTGGGCCGTGGCTCCGGACAGCTACACGGCCGGCGGCTGGCTCGACCGGGCGTGGCTCCTCTCGTACGTGCTCTGGGGAGCCGCGGCGCTCCACGCCGTCGGCGGCGCCCGCCGCGGAGCCGGCGGTGGTCGAGGAGGGCAGATCCGCGCGCCAGCGTTTCCTCGTGCTCGCCGTGCCGGTGGTGGCGATGCCGGTCGCGGTCGTCGTCCACGTCGTGCTCGGCCGCGGCCTCACGCTCGTGGACGCGGCACTCGGCGCGTCGATGCTCGCGCTCGTGCTTCTGCGGTTCGGCTCGACGATCTGGAGCCTCGACGTCGCGAGCAAGGAGCTCGCCGAGCGCAACGTGCGGCTGCGCGAGAGCGAGGAGCGCTTCCGCCGGCTGTTCGAGGATGCGGCGGTCGGGCTCGCGACGGTCGACGCCGAGGGCCGGATCGCGAGCGTCAACCGGGCGCTCTGCGCGATCGCCCGGGCCCCCGAGGAGGACCTGGTCGGCAGGCGGTTCTTCGACTTCGTCTTCCCGGAGGACGTCGGCGTCCTCTCCGACGACTTCGCGGCCGGCTTCGCGGAGGGCCGGATCGGCCCGCTCGAGCGCCGCTTCCGTGCCGCGGACGGCACGGAGGTCTGGGCGCTCGCCGGCCTCACCGTCCTGCCCGAGCAGGAGGTCCCGCTCGTGGTCGTCAACATCCAGGACATCGGCGACCGGCGGCAGTTCGAGTCCGAGCTCGCCGAGCGCAACCGCGAGCTCGAGGACGCCGACCGGTTCAAGAACGAGCTCCTGTCGGTCGTCTCGCACGACCTGCGCACGCCGCTCACGTCGATCATGGGCTACCTCGAGCTCGCGCTCGAGGACGAGCACGCGATCGAGGGCGACCGCCGGGGGTACCTGCTCGTGGCGCAGAGGAACTCGGAGCGGCTCTACCGGCTCGTCGAGGACCTGCTGTTCGTGTCGCGGGCGCAGGCGGGTCACGCCGCCCTCGATCTGGGCGTGGTCGAGATCGGCCGCGTCGTCGGCGAGGTCGTCGCCGCCGCGCTGCCCGTGGCGGCCGCGGGCGGCGTCGAGATCGTGTGCGAGCGAGACGAGGCCGGCACGATCGTCGCCGACGAGCACCGCGTCGCGGAGGCGGTGGAGAACCTCGTCTCCAACGCGGTCAAGTTCACGCCGCCCGGCGGGCGCGTCGACGTGCGCGTCGAGGCCACGGGTGACGCGGTGGCGATCGTGGTCGCGGACGACGGTCCCGGCATCGAGGAGGACGACCGCCGGCGGCTGTTCGAGCGGTTCTTCCGCTCGGTCAAGTCCGAGGGTCTCCCGGGTGCGGGCCTCGGGCTCTCGATCGTGAAGGCGATCGCCGAGACGCACGGCGGCAGCATCTCGGTGGAGAGCACGCTCGGCCACGGCGCGACCTTCGAGCTCCGGCTGCCGCGGAGCGGCCCCGAGCAGGGCGCGGCAGGCATCGGCGTCGGTCGGTGTCGCCTCGTAGGGAGCCGGTGCGGTTGCGGCGGAATCCGGATTGCGAATCGCTCGGAACGCGGACAGACTCGTGCCGTGGGCGACGGTAGCCCCAGCGGCGGCGGCGAGCGATCAGGGACGGCCGGCTCGGCGCGTTCTGATCGAGCGGCTCCCGCTCGTGACCTTCTTCGCGTCCGTCGAGCGGCCGTGGCACACGGTCTGGGTCAGCGACCAGATCGAGACGCTGCTCGGCGTCCCACCGGCGGAGATGCTGGGCGAGGGCGCCTGGCTCGAGCGGGTGGCGCCCGCCGACCGGGCAGACGGTCCTCGACGGCTGCCGGCGCTATGCGGCCCGGTGAGCCGGTGACGATGGAGTACCGCCTCCGCCACCGCGACGGGCACGACGTGTGGGTGCGCGAGGTCGGCGCCGTCGAGGTCGACGAAGCGGGCGTGGCGCGGGTCCAGGGCTACGTCGTCGACCTGACCGAGCGCCGGCGGGCCGAGGACGACCTCCGGACCGTGATGGAGCGGCTGCACCTCGTGCTCGGCCAGGTGCCGGCCCTCCTCTGGACGACGGACGCGGAGCTCCGCATCGACTCCGCCTCGGGGAGCGGCCTCGACGCGATCGGGGTCGCGGCGGCGGACGTGCTCGGACGCTCGGTGCGCGAGCTGACGGAAGGCCACCACGACCTGCTCGCCGGCCACGAGCAGGCGCTCCGCGGCGAGCCTCGCGAGTACGAGCTCCTCGTGCGGACGCGGACGCTGCGTGCCCGCGTCGAGCCGCTCCGCGACCGGGACGGCCGCATCGTCGGGACGATCGGGGTCGGGTTCGACATCACCGAGCACGAGCGCGCGACCGCCGCGCTCCGCGCGAGCGAGGAGCTCTTCCGGGCCGTGTTCGACCGGGCCGGGGACGCGCTGCTCATCGCCGACGACGAGGGGCGCTGGGTCGACGTCAACCCGGCCGCGTGCGAGCTCCTGGGCCGCTCGCGCGAGGAGCTGCTCGCGCTGCGGGTCGGCGAGGCGTCCCACCACGGGGAGCGGGTCGCTGGAGGTGTTCGAGCTCGCTGCTCGAGCACGGCGACGCGGCCGGCACGTACGCGGTGCTGCGCCCGGACGGAACGACCCGCGAGGTCGAGTACCTGGCCGCGCGCGAACGTGCTCCCGGGACGGCATCTGACCCTCGTCCGGGACGTGACCGAGCGGCGCCGGCTCGAAGAACGAGCTGTGGCACACGCAGCGGCTCGACACGGTCGGCCGGCTCGCCGGCGGCATCGCGCACGACTTCAACAACATGCTCACGGCGATCACCGGCCACGCGCAGCTGCTCGCGCTCTCGCTCGCGCCGGGGACGGAGGAGCGCCGCCATGTCGACGAGATCGCGCACGCGACCGAGCGGGCCGCGGCGCTCACGGCGCAGCTGCTCGCGTTCGCGAGCCGCCAGATGCTCCAGCCGCGCGAGGTCGACCTCAACGAGCTCGTCTCGGGGCTCGCGCCGATCCTCTCGGGGCTGGCCGGGAAGGTGGAGCTCGCGCTCGAGCTCGGGGCCGACCCGGTGACGACCGTCGCCGACCCGGCGCAGATCGAGCAGGTGGTCGTCAACCTCGTCGTCAACGCCGTGGACGCCTGCGCGCGCGGCGGCCGGATCGCCGTCCGCACCCGGGGCGAAACGGTCGCGGAGCCGGCCGAGGTGCCGGAGCTCGCGCCCGGCTCCGTACGCCGTGCTCGAGGTCGCCGACACGGGCGCCGGCATGGAGGAGGACGTGCGCCTGCGCGTCTTCGAGCCGTTCTTCACCACGAAGCCTCTCGGCCGCGGCAGCGGGCTCGGTCTCGCGACCGCGTTCGGCGTCGCGCGTCAGAGCGGGGGCACGGTGACGGTCGAGAGCCGCCCCGGCGAGGGCGCGACGTTCCGGCTCTGGCTGCCGCGGGCGGACGCCCGGCCGGCGGCCGTCCCCGAACGGGTGAGACGCCTCACCCGGGGCGGTGACCCCCCGGTACGCCTTTACGGAAGGGAGGTCTGCGGGTTTGGCGGGTCGTCGGGTGCGTCGATTCGTGGACAGATGTAGGGGGACAGCGTGATGCAGGCGACAGAGCACACTGCGGCCGCACGGCCGACGTGGGGCGAGCTCGTGCGCGTGGGCGCAGGGCTCGCTCTTCCCGCGGACCCACGGGTCGCGCGCACCCTCGCCCGCCTGATCACGGGCGCCGCCTTCGTCGCGGCGGCGGTCTCGGTGGCCGTTCTCGCCGGGTGGGTGCTCGGCGTCGAGGCGCCGAAGCAGTGGGCCCACGGCTACACGGCGATGAAGACGAACGCCGCGCTCGGGACGCTCGCGCTCGCCGTGGCGCTGCTGCTGCGCGGCGCCTGGCCGAGGACGGCGACCTGCTCGCGGTCGGCGCCGGGCTGCTCGGGCTCCTCACCGCGGTCGAGGACGCCTTCGGCGTGAGCCTGGGGATCGACGAGCTCCTCTTCCACGAGCATGCCGGCGCCGTGCTGACCGCCCATCCGAACCGGATGGCCGTGAACACCGAGGTGCTGCTCGTCCTGCTCGCCGCCGCCCTCCTGCTCGTGCCACGGCGCCGGCGGGCGCTTGCGGCGGCAGGGCACGGCGCCGCCCTCGCCGCGGCCGTGCTCGCCCTCGTCACGGTCGTCGGGCTCGCGAGCGGTACGCGCGAGCTGACCGGGATCCGGGGCTCCACGTTCATCGCGATTCCGGCCGCCGTGGCGCTGACGCTCCTGTCGTTCGCGGCCGTCTTCATGCGCCTCGACCTCGGGTTCGCGCGCCTCTTCGCGCGCGGCGGCCTCGACGGGCTCGTGCTCCGGCGCTCCATCGTCACGGCCGTCGGCGTGCCGATCGTCCTCGGCTTCGGCCGCGACGGGCTCGTCCGCGGCTTCGGCGTCGACGCCACGACGGCGAGCTGGCTCTACACGGTGGCGATCGTCGTCGTGCTCGCCGTGTGGGCGCTGGCGACCGCGCGCCTGCTCGGCCGGGCGCTGGCGGCGGGCGCGGTGACCCACGATCGGCTGCGGGCGATCGTCGACCACTCGCCGCTCGCCGTCGTCACGGTGGACGGGCAGGGATGCGTCACGTCGTGGAACCCGGCGGCGGAGGAGCTGTTCGGCTGGCGGGAGGCCGAGCTGCTCGGCCGGCCGTCCCCGCTCGCCGACGCGGAGCAACGAGCTCGCCGACGTGGGGAGGGCCGTCGTCGACCGGGTTCGCACGGCGGAAGGACGGATCGGAGATCGTCGTCCGGGTCGCCGCGGCACCGCTGCGCGCCCCGGACGGCGCGTTCGCGGCGTCTCGGCCGTGATCTCCGACGTGACCCGGGAGCGCCGGGCCGGCGAGCGGCTCGCGCACCTGAACGAGGAGCTCGAGCGCCGGGTGGCAGGAGCGGACGGCCGAGCTCTCGGCCGCGAATGCCGAGCTTCGGTCGTTCAGCTACTCGATCTCGCACGACCTGCGCACGCCGCTCCGCGCCCTCGACGGGTTCAGCCAGGCGCTGCTCGAGGACTACGGCCCGGAGCTCGACGACACCGCGCGCGACTATCTCGGGCGCATCCGCGGCGCCTCGCAGCGGATGGCCTCGCTGATCGACGACGTCCTCGGGCTCTCGCGCGTCACCCGGGCCGAGCTGCGGCGCGAGCGGGTCGACGTCAGCGAGCTCGCCCGCGCCGTCGCGACGGAGCTCGCCCTGGCCGAGCCGGAGCGGCACGTCGAGGTGCACGTGGACGACGATCTCGCCGCGGACGGCGATACGGCGCTCGTGCGTCTCGTGCTCCAGAACCTGCTCGAGAACGCGTGGAAGTTCACCCGCGACGAGCCCGAGCCGCACGTCGAGGTCACGTCCGGCGAGATCGACCGCCGGTCGGGATTCGCCGTCTCCGACAACGGCGTCGGCTTTCCCGAGGAGCACAAGGAGAAGCTGTTCCGGCCCTTCCAGCGGCTGCACTCGACCGCCGACTTCCCGGGCAACGGGATCGGGCTCGCGACGGTCGCGAACATCGTCTACCGGCACGGGGGCAGCCTCGGCGCCGAGTCACCGGCGGGCGGCGGCGCCCGCTTCACGTTCACGCTCGGCGGCGCGCCCGCGGCCCCGGTCGCCGCGGGTGAGCGCCTCCTCGCCGGCGTGGGAACGGGGGCCACACCGTGAACGACCGCACGATCCTCCTCGTCGAGGACAACCCCGACGACGTCGCGCTGACGCTGCGCGCGCTCGAGCGGAACAACATCCGGAACGAGGTCGTGATCGCCCCGGACGGGGAGCAGGCGCTCCGGCTCCTCTTCGACGAGGGTCTGCGGCCGGCGCTCGTGCTGCTCGACCTGAATCTGCCGGGCCTCGGCGGGCTCGACGTGCTCGACCGGATCCGCGCGCGACGACCGGACCGCGCTCGTGCCGACGGTGATCCTGACCTCGTCGCGCGAGGAGGAGGACGTGCTCGGCGGCTACCGGCACGGCGCGAACAGCTACATCCGCAAGCCGATCGACTTCGCGCGGTTCGTGGAGGTCGTCCGCCAGGTCGGCCTGTACTGGCTGCTCCTGAACGAGGCCGTGCCCGCGGCGGGTGACCCGGCCGGGTGAGCGCGCTCCGCCTTCTCCTGGTCGAGGACTCCGCCGACGATGCGGCGCTGATCGTGCGCGAGGTCGAGCGCGCGTGGCCGGAGCTCGAGTGGCGCCGCATCGAGACGGCGGCGGAGCTCGAGGCGGCGTTCGCGGACGAGTTCTGGGACGCCGTCGTCGCCGACTACACGCTGCCGAGCCTCGACGCGCTCGAGGCGCTCCGGCGCGTGCACGAGTACGGGTACGACGGCCCGTTCATCGTCGTCTCCGGCACCGTCGAGGAGGAGATGACGGTCGCGGCGATGCGCGCGGGCGCCCACGACTACGTGATGAAGAGCAACCTGCGCCGCCTCGTCCCCGCGCTCGAGCGCGAGCTCGTCGAGGCGCAGGTGCGGGCCGAGGCACGCTCCGACAGGCGGCGGCTCGGCGAGGCCGAGGAGATCTACCGCCGCCTCGTCCGCCAGCTCCCCGGTCTCGTCTGGACGACCGACCGGGCGCTGCGCGTCACCGCCTCGAGCGGGGCGGCGGCCACGCCCGCACCGGCGGTGGAGCACAACGCCGTCGTCGGCCTCCCCGTGGAGGAGCTCGGGGCCACGATCGGCCTCTTCGACGCCGCCCAGCACCGGCGGGCGCTCGCCGGCGAGCACGCCGTCTACGAGGCCTCCTGGGCGGGACGCGACTACCTCGTCCACGTCGAGCCGTTCCTCGACGCGCACGGCGTCGCCGAGGGCTGCATCGGCGTGGCGCTCGACCTGACGGAGCGCCAGGATGCCGCGCGGGCGCTGCGGGAGAGCGAGGCCCGTTTCCGGGCGCTGATCGAGAACTCGCTCGACGTGACGCTGCTGCTGGAGGCCGACGCGACGGTCCGCTACGCGAGCCCGTCGGCGGAGCGCGTGCTCGGCTTCCCGCCCGACGAGCTGGTGGGCCGGAGCGCGTTCGACCTCGTCCATCCCGACGACGCGCCCGCGCTCGCCGAGATCTTCCGCCTCGGCAGCGGCGCGCCCGGCGCGACCCGGACGACGACGTATCGGGCGCTCCACCGCGACGGCACGCTGGCGGCTGACGGAGGCGGTCGGCCTGAACATGCTCGCCGACCCGGCGGTGCGCGCGATGGTCATCACCTCGCGCGACATCACCGCCCGCCGCTCCCTCGAGGCGCGCCTGAACCAGTCGGAGCGGCTGGAGGCGATCGGCCAGCTCGCCGGCGGGATCGCGCACGACTTCAACAACGTCCTGCTCGTGATCCGAGGCTACGCCAGCGTCCTGCGCGGCGAGCTCGCCGACCCGCAGCAGGTCGCCGACGTGGACGAGATCACGAAGGCCGCCGACCGCGCCGCGAACCTCACCCGGCAGCTGCTCGTCTTCGGGCGGCGGGAGGTGCTCCAGCCCCGCGCTGGTCTCGATTCCCACCGTCGTGAGCGATCTCGAGTCGCTGCTGCGCAGTGCGGTCTCCGAGGACATCGAGCTCGCGCTCGCGCTCGACGACGATGCGCCCTCGGTCGTCGCCGACCCGACCCAGATCGAGCAGGTGCTCGTCAATCTCGTCGTCAACTCCCGTGACTCGATGCCCGAGGGCGGCACGATCACGATCGGCGTCTCCGCCGTGCGGTTCGACGCGGCCTCCGACACCGCGACACCGCCGCTCGTGCCCGGGACGTACACGGCGCTCTCCGTCACCGACACCGGCTCCGGCATCCCGGAGGACGTCCTCGCGCACATGTTCGAGCCGTTCTTCACGACGAAGGAGGAGGGGGTCGGCACGGGCCTCGGCCTCTCGACCGTCTACGGCATCGTCACGCAGAGCGGCGGCTCGATCGGGGTGAGCACCACGCTGGGGGACGGCACCACGATCACCGTGTACCTGCCGACCGCGAGTGGGGAGGCGAGCGAGCCCGGCGACGAGACGGCACCGGAGAGCGCGCCCGTGCCGGGGCAGGAGAGCGTGCTGCTCGTCGAGGACGAGGAGCCGGTGCGCGAGCTCGTCCGCCGCGTCCTCGAGCGGGCCGGCTACCGGGTGCACGCCGCCGCGCTCCCGGGCGAGGCGCTGCGCGTGCTCGAAGCGGGCGAGCAGGTCGACCTGCTCCTCACCGACGTCGTGATGCCGGAGATGAGCGGCTACCAGCTCGCCGCCCTCGCGCGTCGCGACCGTCCGGGGATCCGGACGCTCTTCATCTCGGGCTACGCGCACGCGGCGGCGCAGGCGGCGCTGAGCGTCGACGGCGACGCCGTGCTCCTCCAGAAGCCGTTCGCTCCCTCCGAGCTGGCGCGGGCCGTCCGCCATGTCCTCGACGGGACGCTGCCCCCGGTGCGGTCATGAGCGGCGAGTCGATCCTGTGCGTGGACGACGACCCGGACGTCCAGCGGCTGATCAAGCGCATGCTCGTCGCCGGCGGCTACACGTACACCGGCGCCGCCAGCGTCGAGGAGGCGCGGCAGCTGCTGGGCGCCTCCCGGTTCGAGCTCGTCCTCTGCGACATCACCCTGCCGGGCCGGTCGGGCCTCGTGCTGCTCGACGAGCTCGCCGACCGGGCGCCCGAGGTGGCAACCGTGATGGTGACCGGCCGCGACGAGCCGGACCTCGCCGACGCGGCGATCGCGTGGGGCGCGTACGGCTACGTGACGAAGCCGTTCTCGCAGAACGAGCTGCTGATCGACGTCGCCAACGCGCTGCACCGTCGCGGTCTCGAGCTGGACCACGAGACGTACGAGGCCCGCCTCCAGGAGACCGTCGCGCGCCGGACGGCGGAGCTCGAGGAGGCCGTGGCCGGGCTCGAGCTCGCCCAGTCCGACCTGCGGCGCTCCTACCGGGAGACGCTGGTGCGGCTCGGTCGCGCGATCGAGTACCACGACGTCGAGACCGGGGCCCACGTCGAGCGGGTCGGCGACTACGCGCGCTCGATCGCGCTCGCGCTCGGCCTCGACCCGGAGTGGGCCGAGCTGCTGCGCCTCGCGGCGCCGCTCCACGACGTCGGCAAGCTCGCCGTCGGCGAGCGGATCCTCGTCAAGGACGGCAAGCTCACGCAGTCCGAGATCACGGAGATGCGCAAGCACGCGAAGATCGGTCACGACCTGCTCGCGGGCTCCGGCAACGAGCTGCTCGAGCTTGCGGCGACGGTGGCGCTCACGCATCACGAGCGCTGGAACGGCGGCGGGTACCCCTCCGGTCTCGCCCGCGAGGAGATCCCGCTCGAAGGGCGGATCGTCGCGGTCGCCGACGTCTTCGACGCGCTCACGAGCGACCGCCCGTACCGCCGCCGGCTCGAGCTCTCGGTGGCCCTGGACTATCTCGCCGGCGAGCGGGGGCGGGCTTCGACCCGCAGGTCGTCGACGCGTTCCTCGGCTCGATCGACGCGTACTTCCCGCAGGACTCGCTGCTCGGGATCGAGGCGATGTCGTGAAGCCCGCCGCGCGCGTCCGTGACCTGCCTCCTCGCGGACGACCACCCGCCGGTGCTCGAGTTCCTCTCGCGCTACCTCAGCCGGCGCGGGATCACGATCACCGCGAGCACGCGGGACGGCGTCGAGGCCCTGCGCCGGATCGAGGAGACGCGGCCCGACGTCGCGGTGATCGACGTGCGCATGCCGCGGCTCTCCGGTCTCGAGGTCGTGCGGCGGCTCGCCGAGGCGTCGTCGCCGACGCGGGTGATCCTCTACACGGGCTACGGCGACCGGGCGCTCCTGGCCGACGCGGTCGAGGCGGGCGTCGCGGGGCTCATCGACAAGGAGTCGCCGCTCGACGACCTCGTGCGGGCGGTGCTGACCGTGGCGGACGGCGAGACGTACATCGACCCGGGCCTGGGCGCGCTCCTGCTCGCGGCGCGGAGCGGCCGGGCGCCCTCCCTGACGGCGCGCGAGCGCGACGTGCTGCGCCTGCTCGCCGACGGCTGCTCGAACGAGAAGATCGCCGCGCAGCTCTCGATCTCGCCGCAGACCGTGCGCACGCACGTCCAGAAGGCGATGGCGCGGCTCGGCGCGGCGACGCGCACCCAGGCCGTCGCGACCGCCCTGCGCGAAGCGCTGATCAGCTAGACGGCCACGCGCCTCCCTTGGGAGGGGCACGATCCGATCACCCGAAACGGGGAGGGCGCTTCTGCTTTCTGCGGATGTGGTCCCCGATCGCGCGGTCGAAAGTATGGGCATGACGGCGACGCATACCCCGGAGACGCGGGGCGCTATCACCTGCGTGATCGCCGACGACCATCCGCCGATCATCGATGCCGTCTCGCGGTATCTCGGCCAGATGGGGTTCTCCGTGGTCGCGACCGCGCTCGACGGCGAGAGTGCGCTCGCGGCGGTCGAGCGGGAGCAGCCGCGCGTCTGCGTCGCCGACGTGCGCATGCCGCGCCTCGACGGCCTCGAGCTCGCGCGCGCCGCGGCGGAGACGGCGCCGGACACGGCCGTCCTCCTCTACTCGGGGATCTCCGACCGGGGCCTCGTCTCGGACGCGCTCGACGCGGGTGCCCGCGGGTTCGCGCTCAAGGACGCGCCGCTCGAGGATCTCGTGCGCGCGATCGACGCCGTGGCCGAGGGCGGCCTCTACATCGACCCGGTGCTCGCGGCCGCGCTCGCGACGCCGAGCCGCGACGCCGAGCACAAGAGCCTCACCGAGCGCGAGCGCCAGGTGCTGCGCCTCCTCGCCGAGGGCGGGTCGTACGCCGAGATCGGGGCCGAGCTCTTCCTCTCGCCCGACACGGTGCGCGCCCATGCGCAGCGTGCGATGACGAAGCTCGGGGCGCGCACGCGCACCCAGGCCGTCGCCGTCGCCCTGCGCGCGGCGATGATCGCCTAGCTCGGCCGGCGCACGCCGTCCCGAGGGGATCGTGGCAGCTGCGGCGCATGACGGTTGCGAGAGAGGACTCGAGAGCGCGCCGCCTGCTCGCCGGGTGTCCCGGAGCGGGAGGGCCGCTCCGGACACCGGCGCGCGCCTCAGTGCTGGAGCGGCGGCCGCAGCGAGCTGAGATCCGACATGTTCACGCCCTCGGTGCGCGACCGCCTGCCGGCCGCTGCTGCGATGACGACCGAGAGCACGAGGCCGATCCACGACGGCCAGTGCCGGAACTCGTTGTGGCTGAGGAACGTGATCACCGTGAACACCAGCAGCAGGAGCACGAGGCCGATCGAGACGAGGCCCGGTGCCAGCGGGCCCGGCTTGAGCGCGGGCTGGACGATCCGGAGCGCTTCCCAGGCGAGCACGGCGATCGCGACGAGCCCGGCGACGACGCCGATCCCGACCCACTCGGAGCGTCCTGCGCTGACGCCGAAAGCGGACACCTGCTGCCAGTCGAAGAACGAGAACACGAGATAGAGCACGGTGCCGCCGAGAACGATCTGCGTGTCGCGCGAGAGCTTCTTCACGATGTCCATCGACCCGCCCCCTTTCGGTGCTTCGATTGCCCGGGTTATCCCGCGGCGGCGGAGCGGTTTCATCCGCGTCTTCCCGGATGAGGCGGTGCGTAGGCCGCCCACCCGGATCCGAGCGACGATGCCGCGGACGAGGGATCGAGACGAGCCCGGCCGAGCTGCCGACGAGAGGGCCATGGATGCGCTCGCGATCGCGGTGTCGGGGATGCAGGCGGCGTCGCTGCGGCTGGACGTCGCGGCCGGCAACGTCGCCAACGTCTCGACCCCGGGGTTCCGGCCGAGCCGGGTCGCGCTCGCCGCGGCTGCGGGCGGCGGCGTCGACGCGCGGGTCGTTCCCGGCCAGGCTCCGCCCACGCTCCCCGGAGTGCCCGCCGCCGAGCAGCCGTCCGGCGTCGACCTGATCGACGAGATGGCGACGTTCGTCGAGGCCCCGCTGGCCTATGCGGCGAACGCGCGGGTCGTCCGCGCCGACCGGACGATGACGGCGAGCCTGTTCAGCGCCCGCTGCTAGACGGGATAGGCTCCGCCGGTCAACGAGATCGGGAGGGAGTCGATCGTGAACGTCTCCTCGCAGTTCGACGTGACCGGGTTCGGTGTCATCGTCACCGGTGGCGGCAGCGGGCTCGGGCTCGCCTACGGCGAGGTGCTCGCGGCGCACGGCGCGCGGGTGACCCTGATCGACGTCGACGCGGACGCCGTCTGCGCAGAGGCCGACCGCCTGCGGGGCGAGGGGCTCGACGTGCGCGAGGCGGTCGCCGACGTCACCGACCACGCCGCCCTCGACCGGGCGGTCGACGAGGCGGCCGAGCTGTACGGCCGGCTCGACGTGGCGTTCGCGAACGCGGGGATCGATCCGGGTGTCGGCTTCGTCGGCGCCTGGGCGGGAGGCGAGCGGCCCCGTGTCGCCGAGGGCGCGCTCGAGCGCTACACCGACGAGCGCTGGAATCGCGTGATCGACATCAACCTGAACGGCATCTTCGCGACGGCGCGCGCCGCGGTCCGGCACATGCGTCCGCGCGGGTTCGGGCGGATCGTCGTGACGACGTCGCTCGCCGCGACGAAGGTCGAGCCTGCGATCGGCGCCGCGTACGGGACGGCGAAGGCGGGCGCGCGGCATCTGATGCATTCGCTGGCGCTCGAGCTGGCCGCGGACGGCATCACCGTGAACGCGATCGCGCCGGGGTTCTTCGCCACGAACATCGGCGGCGGCCACGCCAAGCTCCCCGAGGTGCAGGCGGCGCTGGCGAAGGACATCCCGATGCACCGCGTCGGCCAGCCGGACGACATCAAGGCGCTCGCGCTCTTCCTCGCGTCGCCCGCCTCGGCGTACGTCACCGGCCAGGAGATCGTGATCGACGGCGGCTGGGGCCTGGGGGTCGCGGACTAGAGGCACCCGGGCGGTGTCGGTCGATATCGTCGGCGCGTGGATCGCGACCGGGTGCTGCTGCGGCGTCTCGACTCTCCCGACGAGCTCGGGCCGGCCGCCGTGCTCGCGCGCGAGTTCGGCGACTGGGCGACCGAGCGAATCCGGGTCGAGCTCGGGATCGTCGTCCCGGAGGGGGCCGACCACCCGGCCGGCGTCGCTCGACGGCCTCCTCGCGTCGGGCGGCCGCGTCTACGTCGCCGAGGTCGACGGCGAGCCGGTCGGTGTCGGCGGCCTCAAGCTCCTGGGCGAGAAGGTGGGCGAGATCAAGCGGATGTTCGTCCGCCCGGAGGCGCGGGGACTCGGCGTCGGCAGAGAGATCGTCGTGCAGCTGATCGAGGACGCCCGCACCCTCGGCTGCGAGACGCTCGTCCTCGAGAGCGCGACGTTCATGCACTCCGCGCACGCGCTCTACCGCAGCGTCGGCTTCGTCCCGACCTGGTGACTCCTTCACCGCAGCTCGACCGGCGCGTTCAAGACGCGCCGCGACACGCGACTGGACGCTGCATCAAATGGTGGCTCTACCACTTCATCCTTGTCCCTCGTATACTCTCGGCATCTACGCGATCTTCGTGTTTTTTGTCGTTTCGGTTGCCTTGACGGCTTCAGCGAGCGTAAGCGCGCTGTACTACCGCGCCCTGCTGCGAGTGGACAGAGCGCTACGCCGCGCCCGGGCCAGGACGACGTCTGCACGACTCACGCGCCGCCTGCGCGCGAGGCGACTGACCGCCCTACCAGCGCAGATCAGCGGCCGCTCCAGGCGGGCCTCTCCGCTCCTGCTGACGATCGTCACGCTTGGGATCTATCGGCTTCTACGGGTCTACCGGGTGAACGACAACTGGTGGGCGGCTGAAAGTCGACCGAGCAGGCTTCGACGGCTAGCTCTCCCAGGTCTGGCTGAAGCTCGGCCTCCTGCGCTACCCGGTTAGCTTCAAGCGTCGTCCAGTCCAAGCGGCGCGGCTACGCCCTCTTCCTGATCCTCGTCTCGTGAGGATACTTTCGGGATCTAGCGGCTCGTCTGGGACTACAAGATCCACACCGATCCCGACAACCTCTGGGAGTCCTTCCACGTACCGGTCGAGGACACCATCCTCCAAGCTGACCGCGCCGTCACTAGAGCCTTCGTGGTCGGTCACCGAAGACTACGAGATGCGCGCGCAGCACAGCAGCACTGGCGCGTGTATGCCGTCGAGGACATGCGCCATTGCCTGAACGTGAAGCTCGTCAAGCGGACGTGAAACGCCAGGAGAACATGCGGTCGCCGCCGAGGCATCGCGACGATCCTTTGCGCGAAACTCGATCGGCTCGCGCCGCTATGCGATCTGCCTCGACGCGCTCGCGACGACTCTGGCGCGGCTTTCGCGAGTCGGCCCGGAAAGCCGCGACCAGCTCTTCAGCAGTCTGCCTGCGAGATTCTGCCGCCGCGTCGCGTGCGCGGGCGTTCCCCTCCGCGGTGCCGGGCTCCCGGCCGCAGCCGGCTCCCGCCCGGCTCGCACCGCGTCAACGTCTGAGTAGGGACCGCCGCCGTGTACGAGAGGACAACGGTGCCTGGGCATGCCCGGCACCATCTCGGAGTGTCACGGCCGCTCCCGACGTGCCGCCGCGACCGACCTGCGCGGGCGCGGCTCGTGACGCCAGGCCCCTGAGCCGCGAGCCGGTCCGCCGGCTCGCTTCCGAGCGAGCGGAAAGCGGAGCGCTTGCGCACCGCGCGCCGAGCGCGCCGGCGCCAGCGCAGCGGGCGAAGCGGGTAATGCAGAACGAACAAGAGCCGGCGCAGCCGGCTCTTGGAGTGGGCGCACCTGGGATCGAACCAGGGACCTCTCGCGTGTGAAGCGAGCGCTCTCCCGCTGAGCTATGCGCCCGAGAGCCCGCACTTTAGCTGGACGGAACGACCAGGGCCCGATCTCCGGGGCCGCCACGCGGGTGCAGGTCGCTCCGTCGCCTCGTCAGAAAAACGTCGGCGACCGCGATCAGCACCGGCCGTGACGGCTCCGCCAGATTGTCGTCGTTGCGCTCCACCAAGGCCATCGACCGTCCTCCTACGTCATAGGTCGCTGCACGAAACGAGGCCGGCGTAATCGGCATCGCCGACGAGAGCTTGAGCGGCCCGGGCGTCGAAGCCGAGGCCAGCGGCCGACGGCAAGCACCTAGAGCTGCATCAGTTCCCGTTCGAACCAGATGCCGGGCCGACCGACGACGTCAGCCTCGCCGGCAGCAACGAAGCCGGCGTTGGCGAGAACTCTCTGGGAAGCAACATTCTCGTGCGTGGTGCGCGCACGCAGCCTGCGCACGCCATGCTCCGATGCCGCTAGCCGGCACAGCTCCCGCACACCTGCCGTCGCCACGCCTCGCCCCGCGACACGCTCCGCCACCCGATAGCCAACCTCGGCGGTGGCATTTTCGATGCCGTGCAGGTTGAACCTGCCGAGCACCGCCCCGTCGTCGTCCACGAGCACGTAGTACGCGTCACGACCGGTCTCCCCCCAGCAAGTAGCTCGTCGTACCGCTCGCCGAACCCGTCGAAGAATGCATCGCCTCGGTCGGAGACAAAGGCAGCGAAATACGTCCGATTGGCCAGTTCGAACGCCAACACTTCCGACCCGTGGTCGGGACCCAGGGTCTGGAACTGCGGCACTTGGCAACGGTAGCCGAGGTCACACCGTGCACAGGACATCCCGCCGCATGCGACGCTGCTGCCCCTAGCTAGGCGTACTTCATTCCATAGACCGTGGTCGCTACGACTAGCGCGAAGAGCGACGCGACGATCCACCAGCGATACGGATACAGCCGCGCAAGCTGCTCGCGCCACGCGTCAGGGCCGAGCAGCACGAACACCAGGGGGTTGAGAAGGAAGCTCGCGGCGGCCGCGGGGACGATGCTGACTGCGATGACGGCGAGCCAGACGTACCGCATACCGTCATGCTAGGTGCACCTGCCGACGCTGCACAGCCGATCGGCGGAAACACGCGGGCCTCCCGGCGCCAGCGCCCATGGCTCCCGACGGAGCCGGAGAGCACGAAGACCGACCGACGTGCGATGGACGCGACGGGCGCGTGCCATCGCCCTCGTCAGGAAAACCTCGCAGACGCCGATCACTGGGACGTACACCGAGGAGGACGACATGTTCACCGCGCAAGAACTGCGCATGATCAAGTGGCTGGGCTTCGGAGCGCTCCTGCCGTGGTCCGTGGGGACCGTCGCGCTCGTGCGTCTCGACGCGCGCGTCCTGCGCTTGCTGTTCGGCCGTCGCTAGACCGATACGGATCCGGCCGCTCGCAACCGTCGCGTCCCGGAGCCGATTCGCCGGCTCGGGGCTCCGGCGCACGGGCGGGCCTGCGAGACTCCGCGGTCGGGACATCGACCGGGGAGGGACGCTCGTGCACGTCGACGTGGAGAAGGTCGCAGCGGACGCGGTCGCCTGGCGGCGGCACCTGCACGCTCATCCGGAGCTGTCGTTCCAGGAGCACGAGACGGCGGCGTTCGTGCGCGAGCGGCTCGCGTCGTTCGACGGGCTCGAGATCGACAGCCCGACGCCGACGAGCGTCGTCGCGCGCCTGCGCGGCGGCAAGCCCGGGCGGACGCTGGCGCTGCGCGCCGACATGGACGCGCTGCCGATCCACGAGGAGAGCGGCGTCGAGTTCCCCTCGACCGTCGACGGCGTGATGCACGCGTGCGGCCACGACGGCCACACGGCGATGCTGCTCGCGGTCGCGCGGCTGCTCACGGAGGCGCGGGCGGAGCTCGCGGGCGAGGTGCGCTTCCTCTTCCAGCACGCCGAGGAGGTGCCGCCGGGCGGCGCGGCCGAGCTCGTCGCGGCCGGCGTCCTCGACGGGGTCGACTCCGTCGTCGGCTGCCACCTGATCTCGGATCTCGACGTCGGCAGGGTGGCGGTCTCGACGGCGCCGCGATGGCGGCGGCCGACACGTTCTCGGCCCGGATCGTCGGGCGCGGCGGGCACGCGGCGTTCCCGCACGAGAGCATCGACCCGATCGCGGTCGCCGCGCAGGCGATCTCGAGCCTCCAGCAGATCGTCTCGCGCGGCGACGTCGCCGATCGACAGCGTCGTCGTCTCCGTCACGCGGATCGCGGCCGGCACCGCCGACAACATCATCCCCGAGGCCGTCGAGCTCGGCGGCACCGTGCGCACGTTCAAGCCGGAGCTGCGCGCCCGGACGCGCGAGGCGATGGCCCGGATCCTCGACGGCGTCACCGCGGCGCACGGCGCGACCTGCACGTTCGACTACCGGGAGGGCTATCCGGCCGTGGACAACGATCCCGCCCTCGGGCGCGGTCGTGCGCGGCGAGGCGGGAGCCCGGCTCGCCGACTACGAGCCGGTGATGGGCGGCGAGGACTTCGCGTCCTACCAGCAGGTCGTGCCCGGCTGCTTCTTCTTCGTCGGCGCGGGCGGGAAGGACGCCTACCCGCACCACCATCCGCGCTTCACGATCGACGAGCGCCGCGCTGCCCGTCGGGATCGAGCTGATGACGCGCACCGCGCTGCAGGTGCTCGGCGGAGCCGGCTAGGCCGGGCGGACGGCGCGGACGAGCACGTCGAGGGCGATCCGCTCGCCCTCCGGCGTCTCGACCGGCCGGTCGACACGCTCGGCCTTCACGATCTCGAAGCCGTCGAGGTCGGCGACGACGTCCGGGGCGCTGTAGAGCACCGCGGGCTCCTGCGGGCCGCCGTGGCCGTGCTCGAGGTTCGCGCTGTCGTGGGCGACGAGCAGGAACGTGCCGCCCGGCGCGACGCCGCTCGCGGCCGCGCGCGACGACCGCGCGCCGCTCGGCCTCCGGCACCTGGAGGTAGAAGCAGATCACGAGGTCGAACGCGCCCGGCTCGGGCCGGTAGGAGACCAGGTCGGCCGCGACCCACTCCCCCTCGACGCCGCGCGAGGCCGCGAGCCGCGCCGCCTTCGCGAGCGCGACCTCGGAGAAGTCGACGCCCGTCACCTGCCAGCCGCGCTCGGCGAGCCAGATCGCGTTGCGGCCCTCGCCGCAGGCCAGGTCGAGCGCGCGGCCGGGCTCGAGGTCGCTCGTCTCGGCGACGAGGAAGCGGTTCGGCTCGGCCGTCCAGATCAGCTCGCGCCCGCTGTAGCGGCGATCCCAGTCCTCGCGCTGCACAGGACCAGGATGCCTGACCGCGGTAGGCTGGCGCTCCGATGAAAGCCGCAAGGATCACGGAGTGGGGCGGGCCGCTCGAGCTCGCCGAGGTCGCCGACCCGGCGCCCGGCGCCGGCGAGGTTCGCGTCCGCGTCGAGGCCTGCGGGATCGGGCTCACCGTCGTCAACTGCATCCAGGGCCAGCTCGGCAACGACCCGGCCTGGCTGCCGCGGATCCCCGGCCACGAGCTCGTCGGGATCGTCGACGCCGTCGGCGAGGGCGTCGACCCGGCGCGCGTCGGCGAGCGCGTCGTCGCCTACTTCTATCTCGTCTGCGGCTCGTGCCGGCGCTGCCTCAACTCGCAGGACTCGCTCTGCGAGCGCTTCCGCGGCAACGTCGGCGTCGCGATCGACGGCGGCTACGCCGAGTACGCCGTGCTGCCCGCGCTGAACGCCCTGCCCGTGCCCGCCGGCGTCGAGCCGGTGGCGGCGACGACGATCCCCGACGCGATCGCCACGCCCGTCCACGTCGCCCGCCGCGCGGCGATCGGGCCCGAGACGCGCGTCGCCGTGATCGGGGCCGGCGGCGGCGTCGGCATCCACATGGCGCAGGTCGCCCGCGCCTACGGGGCGGAGGTCGCCGGGCTCGACGTCGTGGCCGACAAGCTCGCGTACCTCGAGGGCGAGCTCGGCATCCCCGGGGTCGACTCCTCCGACTTCGGCGCCGTCGCGCTGCCCGGGCACTGGGGCGGCAAGGCCGACGTGATCGTCGACCTCGTCGGGCGCCCGCCGACCCTCGACTGGGCGCTCGGCGCCCTCGACCGGGACGGGCGGCTCGTCTGCCTCACGACCTTCCGCGACGTCGAGTTCACGGTCAGCCCGCGCGCGCTCGTCCAGTCGCAGCTCGCCGTGCTCGGCACGCGCTACAACTCGCGCGCCGAGGTCGGGATCGCCGCCGAGCTCGTGCGCAGCGGCCGCGTCCGGCCGGTCGTGACGCGGCAGGTCTCCCTCGACGGCGTCGCCGAGACGCACGACGCGCTGCGGGCCGGCACGCTGGTCGGGCGCGGCGCGCTCGTCTGGTAGCCGGGATGGGAAGCCTCGACAGGACGCCACGTCGTCGTCACCGGCGCCGGGCGCGGCATCGGCAAGGCGATCGCGCTGCGGCTCGCGCGCGAGGGCGCCCGGCTGAGCCTCGTCGCCCGCGGCGTCGACGCGCTCCGGGCGACCGCCGACGAGGCCGGCGGCGCGTTCGTGCACGGCGCCGACGTCCGCGACGCGGCCCAGGTGGACGCGGCGTTCGCGGCCGCCGCCGAGGCGAACGGGCCGGTGCACGCGCTCGTCGCGAACAGCGGCATCGGCGGCCCGAACGGGCCCGGCGAGGGCGACCGCTTCGCCGACCTCGTCGCGACGAACCTCGGCGGCACGTACGCGTGCGTCCGCGCCGCGCAGCGGCACCTCGAGCCGGGGCCGGACCGCCGCGACGTCGTCGTGATCGCGTCGATCCTCGCCCGGATCGGCGTCCCCGGCTACACGGGCTACTGCGCCTCGAAGGCGGGCCTGCTCGGCCTCGTCCGCGCGCTCGCCGCCGAGCTCGCGCCGGAGAACGTCCAGGTGAACGCGATCTGTCCCGGCTGGGTCGACACGGACATGGCCTGGGAGGGCATCGACCTCCTGGCGGAGGCGCTCGGCGTCACGCGCGACGACGCGTACGCGCACGCGATGCGCGAGGTGCCGCTCGGCCGGATGAGCCGGCCCGAGGACATCGCCGGAACGGTCGCCTGGCTACTCTCGCCCGACGCCCGCGGCGTCACCGGGCAGGCCGTCGACCAGAACGGCGGAGCCGTGATGCCGTGACCGCCGTCCGGTAGCGGCGAAGAACACCGCGCAGAGGCCGGCCGCGAGCAGGAGCGGCACCCGGTCGCCGGTCGAGGCGGCGATCGCGCCGCCGGCGGCGGGCCCGACGAGCGCGCCGGTCGCCCAGCCTGCGTTCATCAGCCCGAAGCCCATGCCCTGGGCCAGCCCGGCCCGCTCGGCGCCGTCGGCGAGCAGCGCGAACGCCGGCGTGAAGAGGATCCCGTACGCCATGCCCGCGACGACCACGAGGGCCGCGTAGACGTACGGGCCCGTCCCCGCCGCCAGCGCGATCGAGCAGACGACGCCGCCGGCGAGCGAGATGCGCACCGGCAGCATCGCCCCGCGCCGGTCGGTGAGCCGCCCGACCGACGGGGCCATCACGCCCTCGATCAGCGCGCCGACGAGCCAGACGGCGCCGATCGCGGTCGCACCCCAGCCGGCCTCGGAGAGGCGGAGCGGCGCGAGCACCGACAGGAGCCCGAAGAGAAGCGCCGGGAGCGCCATCAGGGCGAGCCCGCCGAGGAAGCGGCGCTGGCGGAGCGCGCGCAGGAGCGCCGTGAGCGACGGCTGCTCGGCCGGGGCCGTCTCGATCCGGAGCGTCCAGGCCGCGAGCACGGCAGCGAGCCCCGCGAGCGCCGCGAAGACCGGCCCGCGCCCGGCGAGCGCGGCGGCCGCGCCGACGACGGGGCCGAAGAGCGACCCGAACACGGCGGCGCCCATCGCGGTTCCGAAGAGCTCGCCCCGCCGCTCGCGCGGCGCGACCGCGAGCAGCCAGCCGAACGCGCCGGCCCACGTGAAGGCGCTGCCGCCGCCCTGGATGAAGCGTGCGAGCGCGAGCGACCAGAAGCCGCCCGCGAACGCGAACCCGACGCTCGCGACTCCCATCAGCGTGAGCCCGACGAGCACCGCCCGCCGCGCGCCGATCTTCGCGGCGAAGAAGCCGCCCGGGATGCCGCCGACCAGGGCGCCCGCGGCGTAGGCGGCGACGAGCACGCCGGCGCGGCTCTTCGAGAGCCCGAGGTTGGCCGCGAAGTGGGGCAGGAGCGGCGTCAGCGCCGAGTAGAGCATCGTGTCGACGAGGACGAGAACGGCGACGAGCGGCAGCAGACGGCGCACGTCGGCCACGCTACCAGCGGCGATCGGGCCTACTCTGCCGCTGTGACGATCGGGCCGGGCGGCGCCGTATCGAAGGATGTGAACGCCGTTTCGGCAGCGCTCGAGGCACGGTCCGGGCCGTCCGGCCGGCCGGCCTACGCGGACGCCGTCGCCGAGCACCTCGACGCCGTCTACCGCTACCTCGTCCACCTCACGGGCGACCGCGCGGCGGCCGAGGATCTCGCCGCGGAGACGTTCGAGAAGGCGTTCCGCTCGTGGCGCCGGTTCGACCCGGCCCGCGGGGCGCCGCGGACGTGGCTGTGCGCGATCGCGCGGTCGCTCGCGATCGACTGGTTCCGCGCCGAGGCTCGGCGGCGCCGGCGCGAGGAGACGTACGTGCGCGGCCTCGGCGGGGAGGGGGAGGCCGCGTTCGGCGAGGGGCTCTCGCCTGCGCTCGAGCGGGCGCTCGCGAGCCTCGGCCCGGCGGAGCGCGAGGTGGTGGCGTTGCGCGTCCTGCTCGACCTCGACGGGCCGAGCGCGGCCCGCGTGCTCGGGATCAGCGAGACCGCCTGCTCGACCCGGCTCAGCCGGGCGCTGCGGCGGCTGGAGGAGATGATCGGCGATGAGCGTTGACGTGATCGGACGCGAACGGCTCGAGGCGCTCCTGCGCGGCGACGAGCCGCGGACCGAGGCCGAGGCGCGGCGTGCCGGGCTCGTCGCCGAGCTGCGCGGCGCCGCCGCGCCGGCGCCCGAGGCGCTCCGCGGCGCGCGTGCTCGCGGCGGAGCCGGCGGCCGTCCTGCCGCGGCTGCGCTTCCCCGCGCCCCGGCGCGTGGCGCTCGTCGCGCTCGCCGCGGCGCTCGCCGCGATCGTGGCGCTCTCCGCGCGTGCGGGCGCTGCCCGGCCCGGCTCCGTTCCCGGTGGCGGGGCAGGCGGCGAAGATCCCCGGCGCGGCGCCGACGTTCGCCGCGCCGAGCGCGGCGCGGCCGGAGGTGGCGCCCGTGGCGCACGGCGCCGGCGGGTCGGCGGCCGAGGACGCGCTGCTCGGGCTCGGCGGGGCGCTCGCGCTCGGCGTGGGCGCGTGGACCGTCGTCCGCGTGCGCCGCCGCCGCGACGAGCGCCGGCTCCTCGGAGACGCCTGACGCACCGACCCGGCCGCCGGATCTGATGGAATACGGCCGTGCTGGTTGTCGCCGGGCTCGCCACGAGCCACAAGATCGGTCTGGTCATCGTCGCGGGGGCGTTCATCGCCTTCGCGCTCGTGTCGTCGTTCGTCGTGCCGCGGCGGAAGCCCGACTATCCCGGCAAGGCGGGGATGAGCGTGTTCGTGATCGCGTCGCTCGTCCTGTTCGTGGCGATGATCAGCGCGGTCGTGGTCTTCGGCGCCGAGAGCGACGCGAAGGCCGGCGACACGCCCGCGGCCGCGCAGGCGGCGGCCCCGCAGGCGACGTTCCAGGTGCAGGAGAAGGAGTTCAGCATCACGCTCCCGGCCGCGGCGAAGACGCTCAAGCCGGGCACGTACGCGTTCGCCGTCCACAACGCGGGCAAGGTCGCGCACGACCTGAAGGTCACCGGGCCGGGCGTGCCGGCGACCGCGCAGACGGCGCTGATCCAGCCCGGCAACCAGGCGACGCTCACGGTGACGCTCGCCGCCGGCACGTACACGCTCTACTGCACCGTCCCCGGGCATCGCGCCGCGGGGATGGAAACGACGCTCACCGTCGGCTGAGGCTCTCCTTGCGTGCGAAAGCCCTGCGTCAGCAGGGCTCTCGACGGAGAAGGAGGGATTCGAACCCTCGAGGCAGGTATTCACCCACCTAACGCCTTAGCAGGGCGCCGCCTTCAGCCACTCGGCCACTTCTCCGGGCGCGGGACACGATACCGAAGCGCTTTCGCGGGGACCGCCGCACGGCCGCGCGAGCCGTGACGCTCTCGTGACGGTGTCCGACACCAGGACAGGGCCAGGGGAGCCACGCTCCGGTGCCGGGACCGAGATGGCCGGTGCGGCAGCGCGCTCCGCAAGCGCGACCGAGCCGAGCAGACGCGTGACGGAGTCGGCACGCTTTCGTAGGCACGTCTGACACCGGGACATGGCCCGAGCGGACGTTCAGGCCGCGTTCAGCTCCGCCAGGCGGCGCGCGACGGCGGCGGCGGCGCGCGCGAGCGCGGCGCCCGACTCGGCGTCGCCGGCGACGCTCGTGCGCAGCTCGCCGGCGAGGCGCTCCGCGATCGCGGCCGCCTCGTCGGCGCACGCGGCGATCTCCTCCGGCACCTCGATCGTCCGCCGGCGCGTCTCGTCGCTGCGCGCCGCCATGAACGCCGCGTAGGCCTCCGCGTCCTCGTCGGCGAGCGCCTCCAGCCGCTCGACGAGCGCCCGCGCCCGCACCGCCGCGGCCTCGTCGCCGGCGAACCGCGCCGCGAGCTCGGCGAGCGCCGCGCCCATCGCCGCCGTCAGCGCCGCCGCCGCGCCGCTCGCCGGCGCCGGCGTGCGCGCGCCGAGCGCGGCGAGGAACTCACCGACCGGCTGCCGGCTCGGCATCGCCCTCGGCCGCCGGGGCCGCGACGCGGTGGCGGTAGAACTCCACCTCCGCCGGCGGCAGCGGCGTCTCGCCGCGGATCAGGTCGGCCGCCTTCTCGGCCACCATCATCACCGGCGCGTAGATGTTCCCGTTCGTCACGTACGGGAAGACGGACGCGTCGACGACGCGCAGCCCGTCGAGCCCGTGCACGCGCATCGTCTCCGGGTCGACGACCGCGCCCTCGCCGACGCCCATCGCGCACGTGCACGACGGATGGAGCGCCGTCTCGCCGTCGCGGGCGACCCAGTCGAGGATCTGCTCGTCCGTCTCCACCGACGGCCCCGGCGACGTCTCGCCACCGTTGAACGGAGCCATCGCCGGCTGGTTCAGCAGCCGCCGCGCGACCCGGATCGCCTCGACCCACTCGCGCCGGTCCTGCGCGGTCGAGAGGTAGTTGAACCGCAGCGCGGGGTGGACGCGCGGATCCGTCGCTCGTGATCTTCACCGAGCCGCGCGCGTCGGAGTACATCGGCCCGACGTGCACCTGGTAGCCGTGCCCGCCCTTCGGCGCGGTGCCGTCGTAGCGGATCGCGAGCGGCAGGAAGTGGAACATCAGGTTCGGGTAGGCGACGTCGTCGTTCGAGCGGACGAACCCGCCCGCCTCGAAGTGGTTCGTCGCGCCCGGGCCGCAGCGCAGGAACAGCCACTGCGCGCCGATGAACGGGCGCTTCCACTTCTTCAACGCGGGCTGCATCGACACGGGCTGCGTGCACAGGTACTGGACGTACACCTCGAGGTGGTCCTGGAGGTTCTCGCCGACACCGGGCAGATCGGCGACGACCGGCACGCCGAGCGCCTCGAGCTCGCCCGCGGCGCCGACGCCGGAGAGCTGGAGCAGCTGCGGCGAGTTGATCGAGCCGCCGCAGAGGATCACCTCGCCGGCACGGATCGTCTCGCCGCCGACCACGACGCCGACGGCGCGCGTCCCCTCGAAGACGACGCGCTCGACGAACGCGTTGCAGCGCACCTCGAGGTTCGGCCGCGACATCGCCGGATGGAGGTACGCGCGCGCCGCGCTCAGGCGGCGGCCGCGGTGGATCGTCCGGTCGAACTTCGCGAAGCCCTCCTGCCGGTAGCCGTTCACGTCGTCGGTGAGCGGATAGCCCGCCTCCTGCACCGAGTCGAAGAACGCGTCGAAGAGCGGCGTCGTCGCCGGTCCGCGCTCGAGCACGAGCGGCCCCTCGCCGCCGCGCCACTCGTCGGCGCCGGCGAGGCAGCTCTCCATCCGCTTGAAGTACGGCAGGCAGTGGGCGTAGTCCCACGTGGACATGCCCGGGTCGGCGCCCCAGCGCTCGTAGTCGAGCGGGTTGCCGCGCTGGAAGATCATCCCGTTGATCGAGCTCGAGCCGCCGAGCACCTTGCCGCGCGCGTGGTAGATCCGCCGCCCGTTCATGTGCGGCTCGGGCTCCGACTCGTACCGCCAGTCGTAGCGCTTGTTCCCGATCGGGAACGCGAGCGCGGCCGGCATGTGGATGAAGACGTCCCAGAGGCTGTCGTTGCGCCCCGCCTCGAGGACGAGCACGCGCGTCGAGGCGTCCTCGGTCAGCCGCGCCGCGAGCGCCGACCCGGCCGAGCCGCCGCCGACGATCACGTAGTCCCAGCTCATCCGGCGATCACGACCGTTTGCAGCTCGCTGAACGCCTCGAGCGGCGCCGTGCCGCCGACGCGGCCGATCCCGCTCGCGGTGCCCGAGCGCCCGCCGAACGGCAGGTGCGTCTCCCAGTAGTTCGACGACTCGTTGATGTTCACCCAGCCGGTCTTCGCCCGGTCGGCGAACTCGAGGCCCTTCGCGAGGTCGCGCGTGAAGATCGCCGAGAGGAGCCCGTACGGCGACGCGTTCGTCAGCTCGATCGCGTGCTCGAGCGAGTCGACGGCGACGACGGGCGCGATCGGCCCGAACGTCTCCTCCTGGGCGACGAGCGCGTCGGGGGAGACGCCGTCGAGCACCGTCGGCTGCCAGTACAGCGCCGTCGGGAAGCCGTCCGCGCGGGCACCGCCGCTGACGACCGTCGCGCCCCGCTCGAGCGCGTCGGCGACGTGCTCGTCCATCTTCTCGGCCACGCCGTCGTTGTTCAGCGGGCCCATCGTCGTCGTCTCCGCGAACGGGTCGCCGAGCACCGCGTGCCGCGGGACGAGGCTCGCGAGCCGCGCGACGAACTCGTCGCGGACGTCGCGGTGGACGAGCAGGCGCTCGCCGGCCGTGCAGCTCTGGCCCGCGCAGAGGAAGCACGCCGTCACGCGTCGCCTCGGCGGCGAGGTCGAGGTCGGCGTCGTCGAGGACGACGATCGGCCCGTTGCCGCCGAGCTCGAGCACCGCGGCCTTGCCGGCGGCCGCCTCCGCGACCTTGCGGCCGGTCTCCGTCGAGCCGATGAAGCCGACGCCGTGCGTGCCCGGGTTGCGCGCGATCTCGTCGCCGACCGTCCGGCCCGGCCCGGTGACGAGGTTGAAGACGCCGGCCGGCAGGTCGGCCTCGGCGACGCACTCGGCGAGCGCGACCGCCGCGACCGCGGTCGTCGACGCGGGCGTCCAGACGACGGCGTTGCCGGCGGCGAGCGCGGGCGCGATCAGCTCGGCCGGCATCGTGTACGGCCAGTTCCACGGCGTGATCACGCCGATCACGCCGCGCGGCCGCCGGAACAGCAGCACCTTCTTCGACGCCGACGTCGAGTTCGCGAGCCGGCCCTCGAGCCGCTTGCCGTCCTCGGCCGCGTTGCGCCAGTACTGGACGAGCTCCTCGACCTCGTCGCGCGACTCGCGGATCGGCTTGCCCTGGTCGAGCGTCAGCGTGTGCGCGAGCGCGTCGCGCCGGCTCTCGACGCTGGTCGGCGATGCGATGGAGCGCGGCGGCGCGGTCGAACGGCGAGAGCCTCGCCCACGCGTCGGCGGCCCGGTTCGCCGCCTCGATCGCGCGGACGGCGTCGGCCCGGTCGCCCTGCGGCACCTCGCCGATCGCCTCGCCGGTCGCGGGCGAGGACGCCGTGAACGTCTCGCCCGAGAGCGACGCCGTCCAGGCGCCGTCGACGAACATCGCCGGCTCAGGCACCGCGCGGCGCCTCGTCGTCGATCACGACGCGCATCAGGTCGCGGATCGACACGATCCCGACGGGCTTGCCGCCGTCGACGACCGGCAGGTGCCGGAAGCCGCCGTGGATCATCAACGCGGCCGCCTGCCCCGTCGTCGTGTCCGGGTCGACCGTCTCCGGCTCGCGCGTCATCCACGCGGCCACGTTCGTCCCTTCGACGGGGCCGGTCGCGACCGCGCGCAGGACGTCGCGCTCGGTGAGGATTCCCGAGACGTGGTCGCCCGTGAGCACGAGCGCCGCGCCGACGTGGCGGCCGTCCATCTGCGCCGCCGCCTCGGCGAGCGACGTCGTCGCCTCCACCGTCAGGAGGGTCGTGGACATGATCTCTCGGATCGTGGTCATCAGTCGCCCAGCTCCTTCCGCCTTCGATCGACGTACCCCTTGAGCTCCGCCCTCAGATCTTCCTCCATCGGCGGCTCCTCGTACTCCTCGAGCATCCGTCCGCCAGATCCCCGACGCGCGCGCCGCGGTGTCGTTGCCGCCGTTCCGCGACCAGCGCTCGTAGTTCTCGGTCGAGGAGACGAGCGGCCGGTAGAAGCACTCCCGGAACCGCTCGAGCGTGTGGACGGCGCCGAGGAAGTGCCCGCCCTGGCCGACCTCCTGGTGCGCGGAGAACGCGAGCGTCTCCTCGGTCACCTGGAGCGGCTTGAACACCTCGTGCAGCATGCGCAGCATCTCGACGTCGACGACCATCTTCTCGTAGCAGGAGACGAGCGCCGACTCCAGCCAGCCGGCCGAGTGCATGACGAAGTTCGTGCCGGCGAGGAACGTCGGCCAGAGCGACATCATCGACTCGTACGCCGGCCTGCGCGTCCACGACCTGCGACGACGTGAGCGCGCCGCCGCCGCGGAACGGCAGCTTGAAGTGGCGCGCGATCTGGCCGGTGCAGAAGAGGCCGACCGCCGACTCGGGGGTGCCGAAGCTCGGCGAGCCGGACTGCATGTCGGTGTTCGAGAGGAACGAGCCGAACACGACCGGGCAGCCGGGGCGGATCGTCTGGACGAGCGCGATCCCGGCGAGCGCCTCGGCGACCTGCTGCGCGAGCGTCGCGGGGATCGAGACCGGCGACATCGCGCCCATGAGCAGGAACGGCGTGATCACCGTCGGCTGGCCCGCCCGCGCGTACTCGAACAGCGCCGCGAGCATCCGGTCGTCGTAGCGGAGCGGCGAGTTGACGTTGATCAGCGAGATGATCGCCGGCGTCTCCTCGAGCGACTCGCGGCCGAAGACCATCTCCGCCATCGCGATCGTGTCCGCCGCGTTCGGGCCCGACGTGACCGAGCCCATGAACGGCTTGTCCGAGAGGGTCAGGAGCGCGTAGACCATGTCGAGGTGGCGCGAGTCGAGCGGCGTGTCGTTCGGCTCGCAGATCGTCCCGCCGGGCGAGTCGAGCTGCGGGAACGACTGCGCGAGGCGGACGAGGTTCTGGAAGTCGGCGTACGTCGCGTCGCGCCGCTCGATCCCCTCGCGCACGAACGGGCAGCCGTACACGGCCGAGAAGACCATGTGGTTGCCGCCGATGTGGACGTTGTGCGCCGGGTTGCGCGCCTGGAGGTCGAACTCGGCCGGCGCCTTCGCGACCTGCTCGAGGATCCAGTCGGGGTCGAACTTGACGACCTGGCCGTCGACCTGCTGGCCGGCGGCTCGGAACAGGTCGAGCGCCTCGTCGTAGAGGAAGTCGATGCCGAGCTCGCTGACGATGCGCCGCCAGCCGCGGTCGAGCTCTGCCATCGCCGCCTCGTCGAGGATCTCGTACCGCGGCAGATCGTTGATCAGCACCTCGTGGGCCTCCCGGTCTGGATGAGTTGCTCAAGGGCGTGCTCGAGCCCCGAGTCGCCGGTCTCGCGGATCTCGAGCGGGAGCCCGAGGGTCGCGGCGGCGCGCTCGGCCTCGGCGCGAAGCTCCGGCGTCGGGCTCTGCGCGAGCCAGACGGCGCGGGTGTAGTTGCGGAAGTAGTCGTCGCGCAGCTCCGGGTGGCGGTCGAGCCCGAGCGTGCGGATCACGACCCGGTCGAAGGCGCGGACGAGGAAGTCGGTGAGATAGAAGGTGCCCGGCTCGTCGTCTGGGAGCGGGCCGCCGGCGAAGAGCTCGTAGCAGTGGGCGCCGGGGAGGCGGGCGGTGCCGTCGAGGGCGCCGCGGGTGCCGCAGTCGGCGTAGGCGACGAGCACGTCGTCGCCGGCGGCGGCCTCGGCGACGGCGGGCGCGATCCGCTCGGGGCGGCTGTGCAGCTCGGGCGGCAGCGGCCGGACGTCGAGGTCCCAGCCGCGCCGGGCGGCGATCTGCTTGACGTGGATCGCGAGCGCCCCGCAGGCGACGACCACCGTCCGTTCCGGCCTGTCCGGCTGCGGTTGCCCGCGGACATGTCCGCTCGGGCCCTGTCCGGGACCAGGTCCCGGGACGTGTCCGTGGCGGTCGTGGCCAACGGCTCGATCCCGGGTGTGGAGCGGCCTCCAGCGATCACAGTGTCACCGGTTCGAAGGGCGCGGCCTGTCCCGTGTGGCCATGGCTCGGGACCAGGTCCCGGGACGTGGCTCGCGGAGACGTGGCTGCGGAGGACACGCGGTCGCTCATCCGGGGAAGGCGAGCTGGTCGATGAACAGGTCGTTGAAGTCGGCGCGGCCGGAGAGCTCGACGTAGCGCACCTCGTCGAGCACGGCGTGGGCGGCGGCGCGCTCGGTGATCGACAGCGCCGCGATCTTCGCGCCCTCGCCGGCGACGTTCCCCGCGGCGACGATGCGCGGCAGCGCGAGCTTCGGCACGAGCCCGATCTTCACCGCGCTCGCCGCGCTCAGGTACGAGCCGAAGCTGCCGCCGAGCAGCACCTGCGCGATCTCGGCCGGCTCGATGCCCATGTCGCGGCAGAGGATGTCCCAGCCGGTCGCGATCGACGCCTTCGCGAACTGGAGCTCGCGCACGTCGCGCTGCGAGAGGTAGACGCCCTCGGCGAGATGGAACACGTTCTCCTCGCCGATCTTGCCGAGCCGGTCGGAGGAGCCGAGGACGAAGCGCCCGGAGTGGTCGAGGATGCCGGCGCCGACGAGCTCGGCGACCGCGTCCACGAGCCCGGAGCCGCACAGCCCGGCCGGCTCGACGTCGCCGATCACCGTCAGCTCGATCTCGCCGTCGCGGATCTTCACGCCCTCGATCGCGCCCTCCGCGGCGCGCATGCCGCAGCGGATCTGCGCCGCCTCGAACGCCGGCCCGGCCGGCGCCGCCGTCGCGAGCGCGCCCGCCGAGGAGCCGAGGACGATCTCCGAGTTCGTGCCGACGTCGATGAAGAGCCGGATCGCGCCTGTCGAGCGTCAGCCCGGTGGCGAGGATCCCGGCCACGATGTCGGGCCCGACGTAGGCGCCGAGCGCGGGGAAGAGCACCGCGGGCGCCCGCTCGTGCACGGAGAGCCCGAAGTCGGCCGCCGTCGCCTCCGGCAGCGTCCGCGCCGTGATCGTGAACGGCGCCATCGAGAGCGGCTGCGGGTCGATCCCGAGCGCGAGCTGGAGCATCGTCACGTTGCCGGCCACGACGACCTCGTACACCTCGGCCGGGTCGACGCCGCCCTCCTCGCACACCTCGTCGACGAGCAGCTGCAGCGTCTCGTGCGCCCGCGCCTGGAGCAGGCCGAGCGCCGCCGGGTCGAGCATCGTCGCCGAGATCCGCGAGATCACGTCCGCGCCGAACGGCTGCTGCGCGTTCGAGCACCGAGCGCACCGCGCGCGGCTGGCCCGTCTCGAGGTCGAGCAGGGTCGCGACGACGGTCGTCGTGCCGAGGTCGAACGCGATCGCGTGGCGCCGCTTCGACGTGTCGCCGGGCTCGACCGCGGTGACGACGTCGTCGACGATCACCGCCGTCACCTTCCAGTCCGCCTCGCGCAGCGTCGTCCCGAGCGTGCGCGCGACCGCGAGCGGCACGCGCGGCTCGACGTCGTCCATCGCCGCGAGCAGCCGCTCGAGATCCGAGGTCTGGTCCTCGAGCGACGGCTCCGCGAGCTCGACGTAGCGCTTCTGCACCGCCGGCCGCAGGATCACGTGCCGCCCGACGCCGACGAGCGCCGCCTTCGGCCGCGTCTGGAGCGGCGGCACCTCGACGGTCAGGTCCTCGTGCGCGGTCGCCCGGCACGCGAGCCGCCAGCCGGCGCGGAGCTCCTCGATCGAGAACGCGCGCGGATCGACCGACGAGACCGGCGCCTGCCCGGAGACGACCCGCACCTTGCACTTCTTGCACGTGCCGTGCCCGCCGCAGGTCGAGTCGATCGCGATCCCGTTCCAGCTCGCCGCGTCGAAGACGGTCGTCCCGGCGAGGACGCGCGCCTCCTTGACGGCGTGGTCCTCGGCCGTCTGGAGGAAGCGGAGCCGGACCCGGTCGGGGCCTTCGTCGTCGAGCTCGCTGACCGGCACGGCGCTCACGCTTCGGCGGCCGCCAGCTTCGCGCGGTAGCGGGCGATCCAGTGCGCGCCCCACTCGTCGCGGCCGAGCAGGAAGTCGGTCGCGCGGACGGCCTCGACCGTCTCGTCGCGGCGGGCGTCCATGATCGCGCTCGTCAGGCCGTGGCTCTGCGCGACCGCGAGGAACGCGGCGCCGAGCGTGTGCCGTCCGGGCAGCCCGAACGACGTGTTCGACGCGCCGCACGTCGTGTTCACGCCGAGCTCGTCGCGCAGCAGGTGCAGCGTCTCGAGGAAGAGCGTGACCGCGCGCGGCTCGGCGCCGACCGGCATCGCGAGCGGGTCGATCAGCACGTCCTCGGGCGGGATGCCGTGGTCGCCGGCGGCGGAGACGATCTTGCGCGCCACCTCGAGCCGCCGCTGCGGCTCCATCGGGATCTCGTCGTCGTTCGCGAGCCCGATCACCGCGGCGCCGTGGCGCGCGACGATGGGGAGGATCGCCTCGAGCCGCTCGTCCTCGCCGGTGACGGAGTTGACGAGCGCCTTGCCCTCGTACGCCGAGAGCCCGGCCTCGAGCGCCTCGATCACCGACGAGTCGATGCAGAGCGGCAGGTCGCAGAGCCCCTGCACGAGCGGCACGGCGCTCCGCATCAGCTCGATCTCGTCCGCCAGCGGGTCGCCGACGTTGACGTCGAGCATGTCGGCGCCGCCCGCGACCTGCTGGGCGACGTCGATCTCGAGCTGCGAGAGGTCGCCCGCCTGGAGCTGCGCCTGGAACGCCTTGCGCCCGGTCGGGTTGATGCGCTCGCCGATCACGCAGAACGGCCGCTCGGGGCCGATGACGACGGTGCGCGAAGGCGAGGAGACGACGGTCTCCATCAGGCGGTCACCTGGGAGCGCTTGCGCTGGATCAGGTCCTTCGCGAGGCGGACGGCGGTGGAGGCGTCGGCCGCGTAGCCGTCGGCGCCGACCGCGTCGGCGTACTCCTGGGTGACGGGGGCGCCGCCGACCATCACGATCACCTCGTCGCGCAGGCCGGCCTTCTCGAGCGCGTTGATGTTCGCCTTGAACATCGGCATCGTCGTCGTGAGGAAGGCGGAGAAGCCGACGACATCGGGCTTGTGCTCGAGGATCTTCTCGATGAACACCTCGGGCGCGACGTTCACGCCGAGGTCGTGGACGGTGAAGCCGGCGCCCTCGAGCATGATGTTGACGAGGTTCTTGCCGATGTCGTGCACGTCGCCCTTGACCGTTCCCATCACGTAGGTGCCGACCTGCTCGACACCGGTCTCGGCGAGCAGCGGGCGGAGGATGTCGAGGGCGCCCTGCATCGCGCGGGCGGCGATCAGCATCTCGGGAACGAAGAAGTCGCCGCGCTCGAAGCGGGCGCCGACCTCCTCGAGGGACGGGATCAAGCCGTCGTAGAGCATCGACTCGGGCGACAGCTCGTCGGCGAGGCCCTGGTTGACGAGGTCCTTCACCTCGGGCGCGTTGCCGACGAGGGTGTTGTCGAACAGGCCTTGCAGGATCTCCTCGTGCGTCATGCGGCACCTCGCGCGTTGATCCTGTGATTTGCAACGGTTGAAATATGGCAACTGCTGCGCATGGGCGTCAACCGGCGGCGGGGCGTCGCGGTGGCCGAGCCGCAGGGCGAGCTCGCCGCACTCCGCGACCAGGAGTGGGGCGAGCGCGGCGATGCGCTCGGAGGTGAGCCGGGCGCCCGGCCCGGAGATGGAGAGCGCGGCGATCGCGTCGCCGCTCGGGCCGAAGACGGGGGCGGCGAGCGCGGAGAGGCCCTGCTCGAGCTCGTCGATCGAGGTCGCGTAGCCGGCGACGCGGACGCGCCGCAGCGCGGCGGTGAGCGTGTCGGCGAGGCCGAAGGCGAGGAAGCACTTGCCGTTCGCCGCCTTGTCGAAGGGGACGGGGCGGCCGACCCAGTCGGTGACCCCGACGAGGTGGGCGGTGTCCTCCTGGGCGAGATGCTCGACGCCGTCGGGGCCTGGGACGGCGAGGTTGATCGTCTCGCCGGAGAGCTCCGCGAGCCGGTGGAGCGAGGGCCGCGCGAGCTCGACGAGCGTGGCGGCGCCGTCGCGGTTCGCGAACCGGAGCAGGACGGGCCCGGGGCGGAGGCGCCCGCGGTCGCCGAGCCGCTGGATCAGGCCCTGGCGCTCGAGCGCCGCGACGAGCCGGGAGGTCGTGCTCTTCGGGAGGCTCGCGCTGTCGGCGAGCTCACCGATCGAGGGCGGCGAGGGCGCCTCGACGACGCGCACGAGCAGCTGCGCCGCGCGCTCGATCGCCTGGGTGCCGGTGGGGGCCTCGGTGGGCATCGCTCACATCGTGGAACGCATGTTCCACGGCAATTGTGGCGGTGTCCGAGGGCGGCGTCAACTCGAAGTTGCGCGTCTCGCGCTCCGGGTTCGCGCAGCGCTGGACGATCGCCACGACGAGCGCCGGCGCGGCACGCCACGTTGGAATCGGTCGTCTAGATCGATTCGCTGATCCGCGCCGCGACCCAGACGCCGGCGAGCCGCGCCGAGCGCCGAGCAGACGAGCGAGGCGAGCCCGAACGCGCCCGCGCCCCACGCCTCGGGGAGGAAGCCGCCGACCGTCGAGCCCGCCGCGAGGCAGAGCCAGAGGATCCGTCTGTCCATGGCGTCGCTATCGGCAGTGTCCGGCGGATCCTCGACCCTCGCGCGCGCACTCCCCTCTGTAAGGCCTCGGTAAGGGGTGCCGCGGCGGCTGCAGGTTTTCCCGCCGGCCGGACTCTCTACCCCCACGGGCCGAACACGGCTGAACGTTCCCGCCGACTGGAGGCACCATGAATCGTCCCCTTGGAGTCCTGCTCGCGGTTGCCGCTCTCGTGTTCGCGACGAGCGCCGCCGCGGGCGCCGTGAACGCGCCGACCCGCGTCCCCCACCCGAAAGAGGGCGTCGAGCCACGTCACGTCGAAGCACCCCAGACGCAAGCACCGGAAGCCGAAGGCCTCGACGCCGGCGGTCAAGACGACGACGGCTCCGGCTGGGCCGGCCGGAGCCTCGCCCGTGCACACGAACATCACGGCGACGGTCTTCTGGGTCGGCGAGCCGGTCGGCAACGGCTCGAGCGCGAACAACGCGATCAGCGCCTACGACGACGCGTGGCAGGCCCACTTCGGCGGCTACGACGACTACACGGTCGCGCGCGTCCCGCCGACCTACGTGAACGGGCTCGGGTTCGCGCCGAAGGAGAACCCGTTCTACCTCGACCTCCCGTACGACGACGTCAACGACAAGGCGGCGTTCGCGGATCGCGCGTCGGTCGTGCCGTGGGCGGGGACTGCGGCCGGGGCCGCCTGCCTCGCGCAGGGGCACGCGTGCTCGCTGATGAAGAACCACTGGGTGAAGCTGTGGCGGACGGTCGGCGGCGTCACGGTTACGGCGTACGGGCAGATCGAGGACGCAGGCCCCTACGTCTACGACGACGAGGCGTACGTGTTCGGCAAGGGCGACGCCCGACCGCAGTCGAAGCAGGCCAGCAACGCCGGCCTCGACGTGAGCCCGGCGCTGCGCGACGCGCTGCACTTCACAGGCACGAGTCTCGCCGACCAGCAGAACGGCGACTCGAACACGGTCAGCTGGCAGTTCGTCGACGCCGCCAGGTACCGGCAGGCCCTTGGAAGCGGATCGTCACGACGCGGCAGGTCTACCAGCCCTAGCAGCCCGCCACACACTCGTGACCTCCCCGTGACGGTGCCTGGGCATGCCCAGGCACCTGGGGCCGGGAGTGCCAGGCACGATCGTGACGAGAGCGTCACGGACGGCTCAACCATGCGGACGGATGTCACGAGAGCGTCACGGTGTGACGGTCGCGGTGCCAGGCACCTTCGTGACGCCGCGGTTACGAGGGTGTGCCGGGCTCGGCGGGCTCGAGCGCCTCGGCGAGGAGGGTCGAGACGTCCGCGACCCGCAGCGTGGCGCCCGTCTCGCGGACGCCGTCGTCGAGCATCACCGTGCAGAACGGGCACGCCACCGCGAGCGTCTCCGCGCCCGTCGCGACCGCCTCCTCGGCACGCGCCACGTTGATCTGCTTCGAGCCGCGCTCCTCCATCCACATGTGCGCGCCGCCGGCGCCGCAGCAGAACGTCTGCTTGCCGCTCCGCGCCATCTCCACCGGCCGCCCGACCGCCGACACGAGCTCGCGCGGCCCCTCGAGCACGTCGTTGTGGCGGGCCAGGTAGCACGAGTCGTGGTAGGTGATCGCCTTGTCGCCGCCCGCCGGCGCGAGCCGCCCCTCGCGGACGAGCCGCGCCAGCAGCTCCGAGTGGTGGACGACCTCGTAGCTGCCGCCGAAGTCGCCGTACTCGTTCGCGAGCGTGTTGAAGCAGTGCGGGCAGCTCGCGACGATCTTCGTCACGCCCGACTCGTTCAGCGTCGCGACGTTCTGCTCGGCGTACGCCTGGAAGACGTACTCGTTCCCCATCCGCCGCGCCGGGTCGCCCGTGCACGCCTCGCGCGGCCCGAGGATCGCGAAGTCCACGCCCGCCGCGCGCAGCAGCTTCGCCGTCGACTCCGCCGACGCGCGCGCCCGCTCGTCGAACGACGCCGCGCAGCCGACCCAGTACAGGTACTCCGGCGCCGGGTCGCCCGGCTCGAGCACGCGCACCCCGAGCTCCTCCGCCCACGCGGCCCGCTCGGTCTGCGGCTTGCCCCACGGATTCGACGACCGCTCGACGTCGCGCAGCATCGGCTCCGCCTCGGCCGGGAACTGCGAGTCCACCATCAGCCGGCTCCGCCGCAGGTCGACGATGTGGTCGACGTGCTCGATCGACACCGGGCACGCCTCGACGCACGCGCCGCACGTGACGCAGTCCCAGATCATCTCCTCGGGGACGCCGTTGCCGACGATCGGCGACGCGTCCTGCGCGAACAGCTGGTCGCGCACGCCCATGATCAGGAGCTTCGGCGAGAGGATCTTCCCGGTCGCGTGCGCCGGGCACGCGTCCTGGCAGCGGCCGCACTCGGTGCACGTGTACGCGTCGACGACCTGCTTGCGCGTCAGGTCGGCGATCGTCGCGACGCCGAACCGCAGCTCCTCCTCGGGCACGTCGAAGCGGAGCGGCTCGAGCCGTCCGCGCGCGCCCGTCCGCGCGAGCCACACGTTGAGCGCGGCGGTCGCGATGTGCAGGTGCTTGGAGTGGGGGACGTAGCGCAGGAACGCGAACACGATCACGAGGTGCGCCCAGACGAAGACGCGCTCCGCGTAGCCGCTCGACGGGAAGAGCGAGGCGAACGCGTTCGAGATCGGCCCCACGTGGTCGTTCAGCCCCTGCGCGTGCGCCGCCGCGTGCCAGCAGAGGAGCGTCCCGACGACGCCGAAGATCATCAGCAGGATCAGGTCGGCCTCGCGCAGGTGCGAGCCGCTGAACCGCTCCGGCCGCAGCACCTTGCGGTTGATCACCGCCGCGACGACGCCGACGAACACGAGCACGACGAAGAGATCGACCATCCAGCCGAACCACGTCTGCTGCGACAGCCACGGCAGCTCGGCCGTCGGGCTGACCGCCGCGATCATCGCCATCAGGATCGTCGGCAGCAGGACGAGGAAGCCCCAGAAGACGAACGCGTGCATCAGCCCCGGGACGAGCCGCTGCAGCAGCTTCCGCTGGCCGAGCACGATCTCGACCTCGTTGCGCACCTGCCGCTCGCGGTCGAGCGGCCGGTCGTTCGGCTTCGCCCGCCGGACGAGCCCGGCCAGGAACTTCGTGCGCTGCCAGGCGCTCGCGCCGGCGACCGCGATCAGCAGCGCGAGGGCGACCGCGCCTATGAGCCGCGGACCCTTCTCAGCTCGGCGCTGATCGCGGGCACGATCTCGTGCAGGTCGCCGATCACCGCGTAGTCGGCGTGGGTGAGCATCGGCGCCTCGGGGTCGTCGTTGATCGCGAGGATCTTCTTCGCGCCCTTGCAGCCGGCGATGTGCTGCGTCGCGCCGCTGATCCCGCACGCGACGTAGAGGTCGGGGCTGATCTTCGTGCCGGTCTGGCCGACCTGGTCGGTGTGCGGGCGCCAGCCCGCGCTCGTGACGACGCGCGAGCAGCCGACGGCGCCGCCGAGCAGGCCGGCGAGCTCCTCGATGATCGCGAAGCCCTCCGCCGAGCCGACGCCGCGGCCGCCGCTGACGACGACCTTCGCGTCGCGCAGCGAGACGCCGCCGCCGGACTCCTCCACCCGGTCGACGACCGCGACGGACGTGTCCGCGCCGGCCGGGAGCGCGAGCGTCTCGACCGGGACCGCCGCCGCGGACGGCGTGCGTGTGCGGTGCGACCGAGAGGATCCGCGGCGACCCGTGCAGGCGCGCCTCCTCGAGCAGGCTGCCGCCCCAGCGGACGCGCGTGACGACGTCGCCGTCGAGCGCGGTCACGTTCGCGGCGAACGGCTGGTCGAGCTGCGCCGCCACGTGGGCGAGCAGCTCGTTGCCGCGGTCGGAGCCGGCCGCGACGATCGTGTCGGCGTCCCCGGCGGCCTCGACGAGCGCCGCCGCCCAGGCGGCCGGCGCGTAGGCGCCCGTCGAGCGACACCGCGCGCACGTCCCCGAGCCCCTGCGCGAAGCCGAGCGCCTGGAGCGAGAGCTCGTCGCCGGGCTCGACGTAGAGCAGGACGCTCATGCGACTCCCAGCTGCTGCATGACCTCGACGACGCGCGCCGCGGCGCCGGGCCCCTCGCCGAGGATCTCGGCCTGCTTGCCCTGGCCCTCGGGCAGCACGAGCCGCAGCTTCTCGAGGCGCGGCTCGGGCCGCGCGGGCGTCGAGCGGTCGAGCGGCTTCGACTTCGCGCGCAGCCGCCCCGGCACCGACGGGTAGCGGGGCAGGTTCAGGCCCTCGAGCACCGTCAGCACCGCCGGCAGCGGCACCTCGTAGACGTCGCGCGCCCCGCCCGCGTCGCGCTCGCAGCGCACCTTGCCGTCGCCGGGCTCGATCTTCTTCAGCCCGGTCACGACCGGCAGCCCGAGCGCGGTCGCGACGCGGATCCCGACCTGGTAGCCGCCCGCGTCCGCCGACTCGTTGCCGAACAGGATCAGGTCGAACGGCCCGTGCTCGCGCGCCGCGTCGACGATCGCCGCCGCGGTCGCCTGCGCGTCCCACTCGGCCCCGTCGGTCTCGAGCAGGATGCCGCGGTCGGCGCCCGTCGCCATGCAGTCGCGCAGCTGCTCCTCGGCCTCGGGCGGCCCGAGCGTCAGCACGACCGACTCGCCGCCGCCGGCTTCGACGATCCGCACGGCCTCCTCGACCGCGCACTCCTCGTGCGGGCTGATCGTGAAGCCGAGGTGGCGCGTCTGGATCTCCTGCGCGTCGTCGGTGAGGACGATCTTGCCGCCCGTCATCGGCACGCGCTTGACGCAGACCAGCATCTTCACGAGCGGATCCTCGCGTTCTCCGGGTCGAAGATCGCGGTCGAGCCGGCGACGAGCACCCGCGTCGGGTAGAGCTCGCCCATGTACTCGACGGCGAGCTCGGCGCCCTCGACGGCGTGCTCGGGCGGCAGGTACGTCATCAGCACGTACGAGCCGACCGACGGCGCGGCGCCCGCGCTCGTCACGTACGAGCGGCGGCCCTTCGCGTCTGTCGATCGGCTTGCCGTCGCGCGTCACGACCGGCTCGCGGCCGAGCATGTACCGCTCGAGCCCGCTCTTCGAGACGTGATCCTCGACGGCGAGCGTGCAGCAGACGCGCGACCGGGTCGGACTCGCGGTGCGAGACGTACGCCTCCTTGCCGACGAAGTCCTGCTCCTTGACCTTGCCCCAGGCCATGTCCGCCTCGACGACGGTGTAGTCGGCGTCGAGCTCGGCGCCGAAGGCGCGGTAGCACTTCTCGAGCCGGCCGGTCGTGCCGTAGACGCCGATCCCGGCCGGGACGACGCCGTGCGGGCGGCCCGCCTCCCAGACCGCGTCCCACAGCTTCGCGCCGTGCTCCATCGGCACGTAGAGCTCCCAGCCGAGGTCGCCGACGTAGGAGATCCGCGACGCGAGCACGTCCATGCCGTCGACCGAGACGTCCTTGAAGGTCGCGAACGGGAAGCGTCTCGTTCGAGACGTCGTCGCTCGTGATCGAGGCGAGCACGTCGCGGGCGCGCGGGCCCCAGAGCCCGACGCGTCGTCCAGGTCGAGGTCAGATCCTCGATCCGGCGTCTCGCCGTCGGCGGGCACGTGGTCGGCGAACCACTTCTTGTCGGCCATCCCGTGCGCGCCGCCGGTGACGACGCGGAACCGGTCGTCGCCCATGCGCATGATCGTCAGGTCGCTCTTGAAGCCGCCCTTCTGCGAGAGCACCGGCGTGTAGACGTTGCGGCCGACCTTCACGTCCATCTGGCGCACCGCCACGGTCTGGACGCACTCGAGCGCGCCCGGGCCGACGACGTCGAAGATGCAGAACGCGGTCAGGTCGAACATCGCCGCGTGCTCGCGCATCGCGAGGTGCTCGGCGTTGATGATCGGCGACCACCAGCGCGCGTCCCACTCGTGCGGCCGCGACGCGACGCCGTAGTGCTCGACGAGCGGCGCGTTCGACGCGTACCACTGCGGGCGCTCCCACGCCGCCGCCTCGTAGAAGACGGCGCCGAGCTCGCGCTCGCGGTCCCAGAACGGCGCCTTGCGGACGCCGCGGTTCGACTCCCACTGCTCGGACGGATGGACGATCCCGTACGTCTTGTTGAAGCCCTCGGCGGCGCGGCCCTTCACGTGCGCGGGGGTCCGCTGCTCGTCGTAGAAGCGCGCGATGTCGGAGGCCTGGAGGTCGATCTCGGGCTCGCCGTGGACGAGCCACTCGGCGACCGACTTGCCGACGCCGGGGCCCTCCTTGACCCAGACCGCGGCCGCCGACCAGAGGCCCTTCACCTCGGGCGTCTCGCCCAGCAGCGGCAGCCCGTCCGGCGTCAGCGAGAGCAGGCCGTTGATCGCGTACTTGATCCCGACCGACTCGTCGCCGAGCACCTCCGGCACGAGCTCGAGCGCGTCCGCGAGCTGCTGCTCGAAGTCCTCCTGCGTGAACGGCAGCTCGGTCGGCGAGAGCGCCGCCTCCTCGATCGACGGGATCTCGTCGGGCTCGTGGAGGATCGGCCGGTGCGCGTAGGAGCCGACCTCGAGGCCCTGCCCGTCCTGGCGCTCGTACATGTTCGTGTCCATGTCGCGCACGATCGGGTACTCGATCGACGTCTTCGAGGAGAGGAAGCGCGGCACCGGGCCGACGTCGATCATCTGGTGCACGGCGGGCGTGAGCGGGATCGAGGCGCCGGCCAGCGCGGCGATGCGCGGGCTCCAGACGCCGCAGGCGACGACGACGATCTCCGTCTCGACGTCGCCCCGGTTCGTGCGCACGCGCGCGCACGCGGCCGTCCTCGACGTCGATCCCGTGCAGCTCGGTGTTCGGGAACACCGCGAGCGCGCCCGAGGCCTGGCCCTGCTCGCGCATGATCGTGCCGAAGCGGAGCGAGTCGACGACGGCGACCGACGGCGTGTAGAAGCCGCCGAGCAGGATCTCCTCGTTCACGAAGGGGACGAGCTCCTTGATCTCGGCCGGCGTGACGAGCCGGCAGCCCTCGACGCCCCACGACTTCGCGGAGGCCATCCGGCGCCGCAGCTCCTCGAGCCGCTCCTCGGTGCGCGCGACCTCGATGCCGCCGCACTCGATCAGCGTTCCCGCCTCCCGGTACTGGCGCATCGACTCGAGGGTGAGCTGCGTCATCTCCTTCGAGTGGTCGACGGGGTAGATGAAGTTCGACGCGTGCCCGGTCGAGCCGCCCGGGTTCGGGAACGGGCCCTTGTCGAGCAGGACGACGTCCCGCCAGCCGAGCTTGCAGAGCCACCCCGCGAGGCTCGAGCCGACGATGCCGCCGCCGATCACCACGGCGCGGGCGGACGGGGGAAGCTGACGGGACTCAGGCTCGGACACGAGCGGGACCTCCGGGGGTCGCAGGAGAACGCATATCAGTAATATATTTGGCGTCGGTGCGCAAGCGGCTCGACCGCACGTCAGACCCCGAGCAGGACGCGACGCATCGCCTCTTCGAACGCGGCCACGTGCCGCCGCATCAGCCGGCCCGCGTCGCGCGCGCGTCCGGCGCGGATCGCCTCGAGCAGGGGCCGGTGCTCCCGGACCGCCGACTCGAGCTCGCTCGCCTGGTCGAGGGCGAGATGCCAGATGCGGAGCGCGAGCACGTAGTACTCCTCGAGCGTCTCGGCGAGGAAGGCGTTGTGGGTGCACCCGTAGATCGACCGGTGGATGCGCTCGTCGAGCGCCATCAGCGCCGGGTGGTCGAGGTGCTCGCTCGCGTCGATCTCGGCGACGAGGGCCTCGAGCTCCTCCCGCTCGGCGTCGGTCGCGCGCTCGGCGGCGAGGGTCGCGGCGTGCGGCTCGAGCACGATCCGCACCTCGCAGAGGCTCGCGAGATCGCGGATCTCGACGGTCGTCACGAACATGCCGCGGCGGGGATAGACCTCGACGAGCTGCTCCTGCGCGAGCCGCCGCAGCGCCTCGCGGACGGGCGTCCGGCCGATGCCGAGACGCTGCACGAGCTCCCGCTCGTTGATCACCGCGCCGGGTCGCAGCTCCAGCGAGACGATCATCGCCCGGATCGCGTAGTAGGCCTTCTCCGCGAGCGACGTGGGCTCGGCGACGAGAGGGCCGGCGCTGGACACACAGATACATTACTCATATTCTCGGCGGCGATCAGCTGAAGAAAGGACCGGATTTGGCAGCACAGCTTCCTTCGTCGCTCGAGATCGCCCAGACCGCGACGCTGCGGCCGATCGTCGAGATCGCCGCGGACGCGGGTCTCGAGCCCGACGAGGTCGACCCCTACGGCCGCTACAAGGCGAAGATCGACCTGTCGGTCATCGACCGGCTCGCCGACCGCCCCGACGCGACGCTCGTCTGCGTCACGGCGATCACGCCGACGAAGGCCGGCGAGGGGAAGACGACGACCTCGGTGTCGCTCACCCAGGGGCTCGGCCACATCGGCCGCAACCCCGTGCTCTGCCTGCGCGAGGCCTCGCTCGGCCCCGTGTTCGGGATCAAGGGCGGCGCCGCCGGCGCCGGCTACGCGCAGGTCGTGCCGATGGAGGACATGAACCTCCACTTCACCGGCGACATCCACGCGATCGGCGCCGCGAACAACCTGCTGGCGGCGATGCTCGAGGCGCATCTCCTGCACGGCAACGAGCTCGGCATCGACCCGCTCTCGATCACGTGGCGGCGCTGCCTGGACATGAACGACCGCGCGCTCCGCGACATCGCGGTCGGGCTCGGCGGCCGCGCGAACGGCTACGCCCGCCAGACCGGCTTCGACATCACGGCCGCCTCCGAGGTGATGGCGATCGTCGCCGTCGCGCGCGACCTGCACGACCTGCGCGCGCGGCTCGGCCGGATCACCGTCGGCTCGACCTACGACGGCGAGCCCGTCACCGCCGAGCAGATCAAGGCGGCCGGCGCGATGACCGTGCTGCTCAAGGAGACGATCAAGCCGAACCTCGTGCAGACGCTCGAGGGGCAGCCGGCGTTCGTCCACTGCGGCCCGTTCGCGAACATCGCGCACGGCAACAACTCGCTCGTCTCCGACCGGGTGGCGCTGAAGCTCGGCGACATCGTCGTGACCGAGTCCGGCTTCGGCTCCGACATGGGGATGGAGAAGTTCTTCGACATCGTCTGCCGCGTCGGCGGGCTGCGCCCGAGCGCGGTCGTCCTCGTCGCGACGGTCAAGGCGCTCAAGCACCATGCGGGCGAGCCGGACGGCGGCGCCGACGCGATCCGGCGCGGCGCGGAGAACATGTACCGCCACCTGGGGATCATCCGCGAGTACGGGCTCAACGCCGTCGTCGCCGTGAACCGCTTCCCCGGCGACACCGACGAGGAGATCGAGCTCGTCCGCGAGCTCGCGCTCGCGCACGGCGCCTTCGCCGCCGAGGCGAACGAGGCCGTCGCGAAGGGCGGGGAGGGCGCCGCCGACCTCGCCCGGGCGGTGATCGCCGCCACCGAGGCGCCGAGCGAGTTCGCGCCCGTGTACCCGCTCGACGCGTCGATCGAGGAGAAGATCGACACGATCGCGAAGCGCGTCTACGGCGCCGACGGCGTGATCCTGCAGAAGGCGGCGCAGGAGAAGGTCAAGCAGTTCGAGGCGGCCGGCTTCGACAAGCTGCCGATCTGCATGGCGAAGACGCACCTGTCGCTCTCCCACGACGCGACGCTCACGAACGCGCCCACCGGCTTCACCGTCACCGTCCGCGACATCCGCGCGTACACCGGCGCCGGCTGGCTCGTCGCGCTCTGCGGCGACATGCAGACGATGCCCGGGCTCGGCCGGACTCCGGCCGCGTTCAACGTCGACATCGACGACGAGGGACGGACGGTAGGACTGTTTTGAAGTTGGATTCCTTGCCGAGGGCGGAGTACGGTACGGCGGTGAGCGCCGTGGGCGAAGGGGTCGGCGACCTCCGGCACGAGGTCGACCGCAGCGGCGAGCCGCTGATCCGCGCGGAGGGGGTCTGGAAGATCTTCGGGCGCCACGCGGACCGCGTGATCGGCACGCCCGACGCCGACCTGCCGCGCGCCGAGCTGCGCGAGAAGCACGGCTGCGTCGCCGCCGTCCGCGACGTCTCGTTCGAGGTCTGGCCGGGCGAGGTCTTCGTCGTCATGGGCCTCTCCGGCTCGGGCAAGTCGACGCTCGTCCGCACGCTGATCCGGCTGATCGAGCCGACCGCGGGCGCGATCACGATCGACGGGCACGACGTGCTGCGCCGCGAGCCAGGACGAGCTGCGGCAGCTGCGGCGGCACACGTCCGCGATGGTCTTCCAGCACTTCGGCCTGCTCGCCCACCGGCGCGTGCTCGACAACGTCGCGTTCGGGCTCGAGATCCAGGGCGTCCCGAAGGCCGAGCGACAGGCCCGTGCCCGGGAGGTTCTCAGCCTCGTCGGGCTCGAGGACAGCGCGAACCAGTTCCCGGACCAGCTCTCCGGCGGCATGCAGCAGCGCGTCGGCGTCGCCCGCGCCTTCGCCGTCGACCCGAAGGTGATGATCTACGACGAGCCGTTCAGCGCCCTCGACCCGCTGATCCGGCGAGACATGCAGGACGAGGTGATCCGGCTCCAGCACGAGACGGGGAAGACGATGGTCTTCATCACGCACGACCTGCCCGAGGCGCTGCGGCTCGGCGACCGCATCGCGATCATGCGCGACGGCGCGATCGTCCAGCTCGGGTCCGCGGAGGAGCTCGTCGGCTCGCCGGCCGACGACTACGTCGCGAACTTCACGCGCGACATCCCGCGCAGCCACGTCCTGACCCTGCGCCGGATCATGCGGCCTCCCGTCGAGGGCGAAGCGCTCGACGGCCCGCGGCTGCCGGTGACGTCGACCGTCCGCGACGCCGTCCCGGCGCTCGCCCAGAGCGATCGCCCCTGCTGCGTGACCGACGCCGCGGGCAGCGTCGTCGGGGTGGTCGACCGCGAGTCCGTGCTGCGCGCGATCGCCGGCGAGGGCGGCTAGGCGGCTCATGGCGGCCGCGACCGGCTACGCGGAGGCACCGGCTGCCCTCGCGCTCGAGCATCGCCCGTGGTGGCGTAGCCGCGCGCTGCTCGCGGTGGCGATCGTCGCGGCGATGGTCGTGTGCCACGCGACGATGAGTCACGCGCTCCCGTGGCCGACCCGTCCTCACCTGGGGCTCGCTGACCCACTATCTCGACAACATCCAGTCGTGGCTGTCCGACCAGGGCAACGCCCCGCACCAGAACATCGTCTACCAGATCCTGAACGGGATCAGCTCCGGCCTGGAGACGCTCGTCGGCTGGCTCTACGACGTCTTCACGAAGCTGACCTGGGCCGGCACGACCGCCTTCGGCACGCTGCTCGCGCTGCGCTTCGGCGGACGCCGGGCGGGCGTGATCATGCTCGTGACCTTCGCGTCGTTCGCGACCCTCGGGCTGTGGGACGAGAGCATGCAGACGTTCGCGCTGATGCTCGTCGCGGTCGGCCTGTCGCTCGTCGTGGGTGTCCCCCTGGGAGTCTGGGCGGGGCGCTCGGATCGCTTCCACGGGTTCGTCACGCCGGTCCTCGACGCGATGCAGATCGTGCCGGCGTTCGCCTACCTGATGCCGGTCGTCATCTTCTTCTCGGTCGGCCCGGGCGCCGCGGTGATCACGACGATGATCTACGCGGTCCCGCCGGCCGTCCGCATCACGTCGCTCGGCATCCGGGGCGTCCCCGAGAACACCGTCGAGGCGGCGACCGCCCTCGGCTCGACCGGCCGGCAGGTGCTCTGGAAGGTGCAGCTGCCGCTGGCGCGGCGCCTGCTGCTCCTGTCGGTGAACCAGACGATCCTCTTCGCGCTCTCGATGGTCGTGATCGCGGGACTGATCGACACGAACGGCGGTCTGGGCGCCCCCGTCACGAACGGGCTCAACTCCAATCCGGCGCTCGCGATCCTGGCGGGAGCGGCGATCGTGGTGATGGCGATCGGCCTCGACCGTGTGACCGAGGCGCTCGCCGAGCGCACCGACCCGTCGAAGCGCCGCTTCGACCCGGACGCGGGCCGGCGTGCCCGCCTGGCGACGATCGCCGCCGCTGCTGCCGTCGGGGTGACGGTCGGCCTCGGCTACCTGCTCTCGGCCGGCGACGTCTGGACCAGGTGGACGGCCCAGGACTGGCTGCTCGCGCGCGTGCAGAGCGTCCTCGACTACGTGCAGAAGCCGACGACCTTCCTGTTCAACGACATCACGAACCCGCTCGGCACGTTCCTCGTCACGTACATGCTGCAGCCGCTCGACACCTTCCTGGTCGAGACGCCCTGGTTCGTCACGCTCGCGGGACTGACGGCGATCGCGTTCGTCCTGAGCGGCATCCGGCCGGCCGTCACGACGGCCGCCATGTTCGCGCTGATCGGCGTCGTGGGCGAGTGGCAGAACGCGATGGACACGTTCTCGCAGGTGCTGGTCGCGACGGTGATCGCGGTCGTGATCGGCATCGTGCTCGGCGTCTGGGCGGCCGAGAGCGACCGGGTCAGCCGCGTCGCCCGGCCCGTCAACGACGTGCTTGCAGACGCTGCCGCAGCTCGTCTACGTGATCCCGTTCGTCTACGTGTTCCCGATCTCGTACGTCCCCGGCCTGATCGCGTCGGTGCTCTACGCGTTCCCGGTCGTCGTCAGGCTCGTCGAGCGCGGCGTGCGCGACGTGGCGCCGCCCTCGGTCGAGGCGGCGGGCGCGTTCGGCGCGACGCGGTTGCAGGTCCTGCTGAAGGTGAAGATCCCGCTCGCCCGCGACGCGATCATGCTCGGGATCAACCAGGGGATCATCATGGTGCTCGCCGTCGTCGTCATCGCGGGCCTCGTCGGCTCCGGCGGGCTCGGCTACCAGGTCGCGCAGGGCCTCCAGATCAACGAGTTCGGGCTCGGCGTTGTGGCGTCCCTGGCGATCCTCGCGATGGGCATCGCGCTCGACCGGGTCACTCGCGGCGCCCGCAACACACGCAAGGCAGCAAGTCACTGATCGTGCAGGCCATGTTCGTCGGAAAGAGGAGGGTGCAATGAGGGACCGTTTCCGGGCCCGCCCGGTTCGCCGGGCTGCTGTTGTGACCGCGCTCGCAGCGGTCACGCTACTCGTCGTCGGCAGCACGGCGCCGGCGCAGACGAAGGCGAGCTGCGGCACCGTCACGCTGAACGAGCAGGCGTGGACGGGCTCGACCGCCAACACGTACGTCGCGAAGTACGTGCTCGAGCATTTCCTCGGGTGCAAGGTGAACGTCACCGACATCGCCGAGATCCCCGTCTACGAGGCGATGGCGAAGGGGAAGGTCGACGCGGTGCTGGAGGACTGGCAGCACGTCGCCCAGTACAAGCAGTACGGCCAGAAGCAGAAGACCGTCAAGGTGATGGGCTCGAACGGTCTCACCGGCCACATCGGCTGGTTCATCCCGCGGTACCTGCTCAAGCAGTACCCGGAGTTCAAGACCTGGAAGGGCCTGAAGGGCCACGAGAAGGTGTTCGCCTCGCCGGAGGCGCCGCAGGGGATGTTCCTGGGCGGCGACCCCTCGTACGAGCAGAAGGACACCCAGCTGATCCAGGCGCTCGGGCTGAACCTGAAGCACGTGACCGTCGGAGCCGAGACGGCCGAGGTCGCGCGGTTCAGCCAGCTGATCGCCCAGAAGAAGCCGGTCATCTTCTACTGGTGGACGCCGGAGTACCGCAACTCGAGCCTCGATCTCGTCGAGGTGAAGCTGCCGGCGCGCTCCAAGGCCTGCCAGGACGACGGGAGCACGAACGCGCCGCTCAAGGACTACGCCTGTGCGTACTCCTCCTACCCGCTCGAGAAGGTGTTCTCGACGAAGTTCGTGAAGTCGGGCTCGCCCGCCGTGGCCGTGCTCAAGCGCTTCAAGTGGCCGTCGAACGCGGCCCAGAACCTCGTCTCCAGCTGGATCGCCGGGCAGCACATGGATCCCGCCGAAGGCGGCCGAGAAGTGGGTCAACGCGAACATGAAGACCGTCAACATGTGGCTCGGCAAGAAGTAGCGCGAGCCCGAGTCGACGCAGTTCGAGGGGCGCCCCGCGGGGCGCCCCTCGGCGTTTTCCACAACCCCGCGCCCTTCGGCATGCCGAAGCACCGTCACGGATGTGTGACCCGATCCGGGCGGCTGGGTGGCGCTACGAGCGGGCCCGCGCGTGCGTCGGGTCGACGAGGCGGTCGGCGGCGATCTCGGCCTCGACCGGGCGGCCGAGCACGTCCACCTCGACGCGGGCGCCCTGCTCGAGCGCCGCCGGGAGCTTCGCGAGCGCGATCGTGCGGCCGACGGTGAAGCCGTACGCGCAGCTGCGCACGCGGCCCGCGAGGGCGCCGTCGACGTGCACGGCCTCGCCGCCGTAGAGCGGCAGGTAGCCGTCGCCGCCGACGAGGAGCGTGCGCAGCCGCTGGGCCGGCTCGGCGGCGCCCGGCTCCACGAGCGCGGCGCGGCCGACGAAGTCGCCCTTGTCGAGCGCGACGCAGAAGCCGAGCCCCGCCTCGTAGGGCGTGTCCGAGGCGGTCAGGTCGCTGCCGTAGACGCGGTAGCCCTGCTCGATCCGCAGCGAGTCGAGCACGCGGTAGCCGGCCGGCTCGATCCCGTGCGGGCGGCCGGCGGCGAGCAGCCGGTCCCAGACCTGCACCGCCCAGCCGGGCTCGACGTAGAGCTCGAAGCCGAGCTCGCCGACGAACGTGACGCGCTGGGCGAGCACCTCCGCCGGGCCGATCCGGATCGTGCGCGCGGTGGCGAACGGGAACGCGTCGCGGGAGACGTCGTCGCCGGTCACCGCCGCGAGGACGTCGCGCGCCCGCGGCCCCCAGAGCCCGATCACGGCGAGCTCGCCGGTGGCGTCGCGGAGCTCGACGTCGAGGCCGTCCGCGTGCAGGCGCAGCCAGCCGAGGTCGGAGGCCGCCGCGGCCGCGCCGGTGACGACGCGGAAGCGCCTCTCGGCGAGCCGGGTCACGGTCACGTCGCCGACGATGCCGCCCCGCGGCTCGAGCAGCTGCGTGTAGACGACCGAGCCGGGCGGCTGGTCGATCCGGTTGTCGCAGACGCGGTCGAGCAGGGCGAGCGCGTCCGGGCCGGAGACGTCGAGCTTGCCGAACGAGGTCAGGTCGAGGATCCCGACGCGCTCGCGGAAGGCCTCGTGCTCGGCGCGGAGCCGGTCGAGCCAGGGCGGGGCGGTCCAGCCGAACGCGCGCTGGTCGGCGCCGGAGCGCCGCCACGGGCGGCCGGGCTCGACGTGGTCGGGGCGCTCCCAGCCCGCCTTCGTGCCGAAGACCGTGCCCAGCTCCTGGAGCCGCCCGTGCAGCGGGCTCAGGCGCTGCGGGCGGCCCCACTCGTCGGTGTCGAGGGGGTAGCGGAGGCGGTAGTAGTAGCGGTAGACCTCGCGGGCGGCCGCGGCGGCGAAGGCGGTGCTGCGGTAGGTGTCCGCGAAGCGCCAGGCGCGGTAGCCGGAGACGTCGAGCTCGGTCTCGCCGGCGGTCAGCCACTCCGCGAGCGCCCGCCCGAGCCCGCCGGCGCCGCCGAAGCCGTTCAGCGAGAGCCCCGCGGCGAGCCAGAAGCCCGGCACGCCGGGCAGCGGCCCGAGCAGCGGGTTCCCGTCCGGGGTCATCGCGTCGGGGTGGCAGACGAGCGCGGCCACGCCGGCGTCGTCGAGGAACGGGAAGCGGCGGACGGCGCCGTCCATGAGCGGCTGGAAGCGCTCGTGGTCGGGCTCGAGCGCGCGGGCGCCGTGCTCCCACGGGACGCCGTCCTCCCAGCGCGAGACCGGATTCGGCTCGTAGCCGCCGAAGAGCACGCCGCCGGCCTCGGCCTTGCCGTAGACGAGGTTGTCGACGTCGCGGAAGCACGGCGTCGAGCGCGGCAGCTCGTGCCCCGGGACGGCGACGAGCGCGACGTGCTGGTGGTCGACGGGGATCGAGGGCGTGAACGCGCCGACGAGCGCCGAGAGCTGCGGCGCCCAGATCCCGGCGGCGTTCACGACGGTCTCGGTCTCGATCCGGCCCGACTCGGTGAGCACCGCGCGCACCTCGCGCCGCGGGCCCAGCTCGATCCCGGTCACGCGCGTGTGGGTGCGGATCTCGACGCCGCGCTCGCGCGCCGCCGCCGCGAGCGCGTACGTCGCGATGTGCGGGTCGACGTAGCCGTCGTCGGGGAGCCAGATCGCGCCGTAGAGCGAGTCCGGGCTCGCGGCGGGGAGGAGGGCGACGGACTCCTCCGGCGAGAGCAGCTCCGGCTCGAGCCCGAGCGCGCGCGCCCGGGTCGCGCCGCGCTCGAGCTCGACGAGGCTCTCGGGCGTCGAGGCGATCCGCAGGCTGCCGACCTGCTCGAAGACGCCGAGCTGCCGGTACAGCTCGACGCTGTAGCGGCGGAAGCGCATCATCGTCGGCGACGGGTTGAACTGCGTGACGAGCCCGGCGGCGTGGTGGGTCGAGCCGCTCGTCAGCTCGCCCTTGTCGAGCAGCAGCGACGTCGCGCACGCCGGCCTCGGCGAGGTGGTAGGCGACGCTCACGCCCGCGATGCCGCCGCCGACGACGACGACCTGGGCGCGCTCCGCGCTCACGGCAGGACGAGCTCCGACGTCCACGCGACGATGCGGGTGCGGTCGCCGCGGAACCGGTCGCGCGCGAACTCGACCGCCGACGCCGCCGGCGTCGTACGCGATCCGCTCGACGAGCATCAGCGGCGCGCCGCGCGCGACGCCGAGCGCCTTCGCCTCCGCCTCGGTCGCGAGCACCGGCGCCGAGCCGCTCGACCGCCCGCACGGGCGCCGCGTCCCAGTGCTCGTCGAGCAGCTCGTACAGCGAGCCCTCGAGGTCGAGCTCGAGCAGGCCGGCGAACCGCTCGGCCGGGAAGCAGGAGCGCTCGATGCGCGAACGGCTCGCCGTCGGCGAAGCGGACGCGCTCGATCTCGACGACGCTCTCGCCCCGCTCGATCCCGAGTGCCGCCGCGACCGTCGCCGAGGCCGGCCGCCGCCGGGCGTGGAGCACGCGCGCGCCGGCGTGGACGCCCTGGCGGCGCAGCTGCTCGGAGAGACCCGAGAACGTGCCGAGGTCGCGCTCGAGCTTCGGGCGCGCGACGAACGTGCCGCCGCCGCGCCCCTGCGTGCGCACGAGCAGTCCCTGGCTCTCGAGGGCGCCGAGCGCCTGACGCACCGTCATCCGGCTGACGCCGAGCTCCGCGGCGAGCTCGCGCTCGGGCGGCAGCCGGTCGCCCGGCGCGAGCTTCCCGTTCGCGATCGCCTCGCCGAGCTGGTCGCCGATCTGCAGGTGGGCGGGCCGGTGCCGCTCCGGCTGCGCGAGAGCTGGAGCTTCGGTCTCATCCCGAGGTCATCTGGTAGGAGAGCACCTCGCCGTCGACGAGGTTGACGAGGCAGCCGCGCAGGTAGCCCTCGCCGTACTCGCTCCCCGGGTTGACGCAGAGCGAGCGGCCGACCTTCACCGCCCCGCGCGCCTCGTGGATGTGCCCGTGCAGGCCGAGCAGCGGCTGGTGGCGCTCGATCGCCTCGCGCACGGCGGTCGACCCGGCCGGCCCGAAGATCATCTGGCCGCCCTGGTAGATCGGCGTCGGCGGGTCGGTCGAGGTGTCGAGGCGCGGGCAGAGGTCGAGCGTCGAGTCGAACGGCGGGGGATGGAAGTTGAAGATGGTGTTCTCGAAGTCGTCGCACCTCCGCGACCGCCTCGCCGATCAGGTGCGCGAGCCGCTCCTCGGAGACCTCGCGCGGCGTGTCCCACGGCGTCGGGTTCGAGTAGCCGCAGCTGACCATGGCGTGCTCGTCGTCGATCCGGGTGACGCGCCCCTCGCAGAAGACCATCGAGCCGTCGTCGCCGTCGAGCGCGGTGAGCGCCTCCGGCCGGTCGTCGTTGCCGCCGGTGACGAAGCAGCGGATCCCGAGCGGCCCGAGGCGCCGGTCGGCCTCCTCGCGCCACGCGGCGAGCCGTTCCCGCGCGAGCCGCGTGAACAGCGCGTCGATGGCGGTCTCGTCACCCGCGACGCGCGCGTACTCGTCCGCCGAGAGGAACTCGTAGTAGTGGCCCTGCGTGTCGAGCGCCTCCACCGCATGCTCCAGCTCCTGCTCGGTGCCGACGAGACGGTGCTCGGCGTGGAGCCGCAGCTCGTGCATCCCGTCCGGCCGGCGCACGATCGGGGTCAGCACCTTGCCGCACACGTCGCCGCCGAGCACGAGCACGTTCGCCTCGTACATCGTCGCCGCGTTCAGGAACTTCCGGAACGTGCGCGTCGACGCGTGCAGGTCGGTGGCGAAGAAGATCCGCGTGAACGGGCGCTGCTGTCTGCGACGGAAGATCACCGTTCGGCCTCCTCGACTTCCTGGTACCAGCGGACGCGGTCGCCGACGCGGGCGCGCATCTTCCAGCGCGCCGACTTCGGCGCTGCTCGATCCGCTCGGCGAGCGCCGCGAGCCGCTCCGCCGCCGCGCCCTCCGCGAGCGCCCGGGCCTTCTCGAGCGTCGCCGTCGCCGTGCGCCAGAAGCCCCAGTCGCCGGCGAGCGTCTCCGCGACCGCGTCCGCGTCGAGGCGGTCGGCGCCGTCTCCGAGCTCGTGGTCGCCGACGAGCAGGACGACGTCCTGCAGGTCCTTCGGGGTCGACTCGACGATCTGGAGCTTCGAGAGCAGCAGCTCCGGCAGCGGGATCGTCGGGGTGTCGGCGTCGAGGCGGCCCTTGAGCGAGATCGGGTGGTTGAAGTTCAGCGTGTCCCGGAAGACGTCGACGTGGAGGCCGTCCGGACGGTCGAACATCTGGCGGATCTCGGCGTGCCAGACGTTGTGATGGGAGTACGGCTGGAAGCCCGACGCCTCGAGCAGCCGGTCGACCTCGTCCGCCTTCACGCCGCCGCTCGTGACGAGGTCGATGTCGCCCAGCGTGCGTCCGGCCGCCGCGTAGGCGGCCTCGGCGCTCGGCGCGTGCGCGTAGACCGCGACCGAGCCGGCGAGCCGGACGGGGAAGCCCGACTCGCCGGCGCGATCGACGATGCGAAGCGCCTCCAGATGGACGTCGCGGTTCTCGATGACTACTCCGGCGGCAGCGCCTTGAACGCGAAGGAGCTGTCGATGCCGCGGGAGCGGTTCCACGCCTGCATGGCGTAGTAGACGACCGCGCTGAACACGATCACGCCGACCACGATCTCGTACGGCTTCGATCCCGTCAGGCCCAGCTTCGACACCGTCAGGAACGAGATGCACATCGCCGCGCCGGCCGCACAGCCGATCGTGGCGAGCACGGTCACGGCCGGGATGCCGAGGATCGTCTTGTTCGGCGCCGCCCGGTAGGCCTCGGGTGCCCGGTACGGCAGGAGCGCCGCCGCGACGAGCGAGACGACGAACACGTACCCGCAGGCGAACGTCACCCCGAGCGTCCACGAGACCCAGTTGCCGTTGTAGTTGTAGAGCCAGATCACCGGGATCGCCGCCACGAAGTACGCGAGATGGGCGTTCACGGGCGAGCGGAGCCGGCCGTTGACCTTCGCGAACCAGGCCGGCAGCGTCCGGTCGAGGCCCATCGCGACGAGCACGCGGGTCATGCCGATGTAGCAGTTGCAGGTGACCTGGAACGAGTTCGCGATGTACCCGAGCGCGATCAGGATCAGGAGCACCGGCGAGGCCGTCAGCACCATCGCGAGCACGTTCGGGAAGGGCGCGATCGCCCCGACGCCGTTGCCCGAGGCGGAGATGCCGCCGTAGTACGAGGCGCCGGCGGCGCGCAGGAAGTCCTTGCCGACGGTGTGCTGCTCGACGACCGCGAGGACCGCGAGGAGGACGCCGACGAAGACCGTCGAGCCGACGATCATGAACATCTGCGAGCGGACCGAGTTCGCGGCCTTGATCTCGCCGCCCTGCTCGACCGAGTACGTCGCCCACTGGAGGCTCGTCCAGGCGATCGGGGCGATCAGCAGCGTGCCGAGGAAGCTGAAGCCGACGGTGAGGTTGTAGCCGGCCTTCGACACGTCGTTCAGGAGGTAGTCGTAGAAGCCGTGCGTCCCCTGCACCGCCGTCGCGTACGCGTCGATCTTCGTGTGGAAGTCGCCGGTGCCGTTGACGAGGAACAGGATCACGATGATCGCGAACGAGATCAGCGTCGCCGACATCAGCAGCCGCTGGATGCGGACGTAGTTGCGGAACCCGCTCACGAGGAGCGCCATCGCCACGAACGCCTGCACGATCGAGATGGTCAGGATCCCCTTCGCCGACTGGCACCACGTGCCCCAGGAGAGGAGCGTCGACGAGTCGTAGTGGACGCCCAGGGTGAGGAAGAGCGGCGTCAGCGCGAGGATCGCCATCAGCCAGCCCGAGAGCGCGACCCACTGGAGAATCCAGATCACGAAGCCGCTGAACACGGTCACGAACCCGAGCGGCCCGCCGAGGATCCGGCTCTGGAACACGTAGTCGCCGCCGGAGCGGGGCATCGCCGCGGCGAGCCACACGTAGGCGAGCGAGATGAAGATCTGGGCCACCATCGCGATCACGATCCCGAGCGCGATGTTCGCGCCCGGCGCCGCGAACGGCCCCCAGAGGTACGTCCACGGGAAGATCAGTCCCATGGTCAGGACGTTGTAGGCGAACGCGGACGCGGGCGACATCACCCGCACGAGTCCCGACGCCTTGCGAGCAAAGACCTCCGGCTGCACCTGGGCGGCCGTTGTCATGACGCGCTCCTTTCTGTCGCCGTGCCGGTCATGCGCGGAGTCGCTCCCCGCGCGGGTCGTACAGGGGTTCCGGCCGCACCTCGCCGGAGACCCACTCGCCGAAGATGTCCACCTCGAGACGCGTCCCGGGCTCGGCGTGGGCCGCGGGCACGTAGGCGAGCGCGATGCTCGAGCCGACGGCGTAGCCGTAGCCGCCGCTCGTGACGCGCCCGACGACGTCGGCGCCCGGGGTCCGCACCGGCTCCGAGCCGAGCGCGACGGCGCGCGGGTCGTCGAGGACGAGGCAGACGAGCCGCTCGGGCGGCGCGCCGCCGCGCCGGGCCTGCTCGACCGCGGCCCGGCCGACGAAGTCCGGCTTGTCGAGCTTGACCGCGAAGCCGACGCCGCCCGCGTCCGGCGAGACGTCGGGGGTCAGGTCGGAGGCCCACGCGCGGTAGCCCTTCTCGAGCCGCAACGCGTCGATCGCGCGGTAGCCGCCCGGGACGAGCCCGTGCGCGCGGCCGGCCTCGGCGAGCGTGTCCCAGAGCCGCGAGCCCGTACTCGGTCGGGCAGTACAGCTCCCAGCCGAGCTCGCCGACGTACGTGACGCGCGACGCGACACAGGGGACGTCGCCGACCGAGAGCTCCTGCGCGGTCATGTACCGGAAGTCCTCGTTCGCGAGCGACGTCTTCGTCAGCGGCGCGAGCACGTCGCGCGCCCGCGGCCCCCAGAGGCAGAAGCAGGCGTAGGCGGAGGTGACGTCGGTGACGGACGACCGAGCCGTCGCGCGGCGCGTGCCGCTCGATCCAGGAGCGGTCGTGGCCGCCGAACGCGGTGCCCGTCACGAGCAGGAAGCGGTCGTCCGCGCGGCGCAGCACGGAGAGGTCGGCCTCGATCCCGCCGGCCTCGTTCAGGAGCTGCGTGTAGACGACGGTGCCGACGGGCCGGTCGACGCGGTTCGCGCAGAGCCGCTCGAGCAGCGCGAGCGCGCCCGGCCCGGCGACCTCGAGCTTCGAGAAGCTCGACTGGTCGAAGAGCGCGACGGCCTCGCGCGCCGCCCGCGCCTCCGCCTCGATCGCGGGCGACCAGTTCTCGCCCGCCCAGCCGCGCGGGCGCAGCGACTCGTCGCCGGCGGCGGCGTTCGACTCGTACCAGTTGACGCGCTCCCAGCCGGCCTTCTCGCCGAACGAGGCGCCGAGCTCGCTGTGGCGTGCGTAGGCGGGGGAGACGCGCAGCGGCCGTCCGGCCTGCCGCTCCTCGCCCGGATACTTGATGTCGTAGTACTTGGACAGCGCCTCGTAGGTGCGGGCGAGCGTGTACGGCTGGCTCGCGTACTGGCGGCCGAAGCGGCGCACGTCGAGCGCCCAGACGTCCCATTCGGGGCGGCCGTCGACGATCCACTCGCTCATCGTCTTGCCGATCCCGCCGGCGCCCGCGAGCCCGTGCGCGCAGCCGCCGGCGGCGATCCAGAAGCCGGGCACCTCGGTCTCGCCGAGCAGGAAGTCGGCGTCGGGCGTGAACGCCTCCGGCCCGTTGAAGAACATCTTCACCTCGGCGGTCTCCATCGCCGGGACGCGCCGGATCGCGTTCGAGAACAGCTCCTCCATCCGGTCCCAGTCCTCGGGCAGGAGCTTCGCCTCGAAGCCGTCGGGGATGCCGTCGAGCGCCCACGCCGCCGGCGTGCGCTCGTAGCCGCCCATCACGAGCCCGCCGACCTCGGTGCGGAAGTAGACGAGCAGGTCGGGGTCGCGGAGCGTCGGCAGCGCGGGCAGCGTGGGCTCGAACGGCTCGGTGATCAGGTACTGGTGGCCGAACGGCACGATCGGCACCGAGACGCCGGCGAGCCGCGCGATCTCGGGCGCGTACATGCCGGCCGCGTTCACGACGACCTCGCACTCGATCCGGCCCTGGTCGGTCTCCACGGCGGCGACGCGGCCGTCGTCGTCGCGCTCGATCCCGGTCACGCGCACCCGCGTCTCGATCTGCGCGCCGAGACGGCGGGCGCCGTCGGCGAGCGAGAACGTCAGCTGGCTCGGGTCGAGGTACCCGTCGTCGGCGATGAAGGCCGCGGCGAGCACGCCGTCGGTGCTCATCGGCGGGAACAGCTCCTGGGCCTCGGCGGGGGAGACGATCTCCATCGGCAGCCCGAACGTGCGCGCCCAGGCGGCCTGGCGGCGGATCTCCTCGAGCCGCGGCTGCGAGGACGCGAGCCGCAGGCCGCCGAGCTGGTGCCAGCCCGGGCTGAGGCCGGTCAGCTCCTCGAGCTCGGCGTAGAGCCCGACCGAGTACTGCATCATCCGCGTGAGGCTGAGCGACGAGCGGAGCTGGCCGACGAGGCCGGCCGAGTGCCAGGTCGAGCCGTGGGTCAGCTGGTACTGCTCGACGAGGACGGAGTCCGTCCAGCCGAGCTTCGCCAGGTGGTACAGGATCGAGCATCCCACCACCCCGCCGCCCACCACCACCACGCGCGCGCGCTGCGGAAGCACGCGCGTGATGAAAGCAGCTTTCCCTTGAAAGGTCTAGTCCAAATTCCTGCGGGCTCGTATACTCGCCGACCATGTCGCTCGATCGGATCGTCGAGCAGGTGACGGAGCTTCGCGACGCCGAGTCGGTGGAGCAGCTCGAGGGCGGCCTCACGAACACGAACTGGAAGGTCGTCGCGCCGTCCGGGAGCTACGTCGTCCGCGTCTTCGGCCGCGACACGGGCCTGCTCGCGATCGACCGCGAGAACGAGGCGCACAACACGCGCGCCGCCGCGGAGACCGGGGTCGGGGCGACGGTCGTCGCGTACCTGCCGGAGGAGTCGGCGCTCGTGCTCGAGTGGATCGACGGCCGAGGTGATGTCCGCGGAGGCGCTCCGCCGCGGCGACCGGCTCGCGGAGGTCGCCGAGGCGTGCCGGCGGCTGCACGCGGGGCGGCCGTTCCGGGACGAGTTCGACATGTTCTCGATCCGGCGCGGCTATCTCGAGCTCGTGCAGGAGCGCGGCTTCCGGCTGCCGGAGCGCTATCTCGAGCTGGAGCCGCAGGTGCGCGCGCTCGAGGAGGCGATGCGCGTCCGGCCGGAGCCGCGCGTCCCGTGCAACAACGACCTGCTCGCCGAGAACTTCCTCTGGACGGGCGACCGCTTCCGGCTGATCGACTACGAGTACTCGGGGCAGAACGAGCCGTCGTTCGAGCTCGGCAACGTCTGGAGCGAGTCGAACCTCTCGCCCGACCAGCTGGAGGAGCTCGTCGCCCACTACTACGGCGGGGCGAGCCGGAGCAAGGTGGCCCGCGCGCGGCTCTGGGGGCTGATGTCGAAGGTCGGCTGGACGCTCTGGGGCTCGATCCAGGACGCCGTCTCGCCGCTCGAGTTCGACTTCTGGGCCTGGGCGCTGGAGAAGTACGAGCGCGCGCTGGCCGAGCTCGACGGCCCGGACTTCGGCCGCCTGCTCGACGACGTGCGCCGCGACGACTAGGGTCGTCGTCCGCCACTTCCACAGTTTCCGGACAACCGCTCGGCGCTTCGGCATGCCGGGAGCACCGTCCGCGGGAGTCGGGATCGCAACGACGGCCGGACGTGTCCCGTGCTGGGCCGGCGTGGCATCAGGCGAGCGCGAGCAGCGCGATGCCGCCGGCGACGGCGACGGCGCCGGCGAGCCGGTGCCAGCCGACGGTCTCGCGCAGCACCCGCCGGGCGAGGAGCGCGGTGAGCACGACGCTCGTCTCGCGGACGGCGGCGACCGGCGCCGCGGCCGCGCGCTGGAGCGCGAGCAGGACGAGCGCATACGCGCCGAACGTCGCGATGCCGGCGACGAACGTGGCCGGCCGCAGCTCGTCGCGCAGCTCGGCGGCAGTGCGCCTGCGGAAGATCACGGCCGCGTAGACGAGCGACGGCCCGAGCATCGAGAGCTCGAGGTAGGGCACCGCGCCCGCGTGGGTGACGCCCTGCTTGTCGACGAGCGTGTACGTCGCGATCACGCACGCGATCGCGAGCCCGAACGCCGCACCGCGGCCCGCACCCCGGCCGGGCCCGCGCACGAGCAGCACGCCCGCCCCGACGAGCACGACGCCGGCCACCTCGCCCGCCGTCGTCGCGCGCCCGAGCGCCGCGACGCCGATCACGAGCACGAGCACCGGCGCCACCCCGCGCGCGATCGGATAGACGACCGAGAGCGGGGCGAGGCGGTACGCGGTCGCGAGCAGGCCGAAGTAGACGAGCTGCAGCGACCCGCTCGCGACGAGGAACGGCCAGACCGCGGCGTGCACGTCCCAGACCGCGAACGTCACGGGCGCGAACACGACCTCGGCCACGAGCAGGGCGATCGCCGTCGCGGCGCGCGGGTCGCGCGCGTTCGCGAGCAGCACGTTCCAGAGGGCGTGGACACCGGCCGCGGCGAGCGCGAGCAGAAGCGCCGAGGTCGGCATGCGCGGAGACTACGATCCCCGTCCGATGCCGCCGCGCGCGATCGTCTTCGACTTCAACGGCACCCTCTCCGACGACGAGCCGCTCCTGTACGCGGTCTACGCGGAGCTCTTCGCCGAGCACGGCCGCCCGCTGACCGAGGAGGCGTACTTCGAGGAGCTCGCGGGGAACACCGAGGAGGAGATCATCCTGCGCTGGCTCGGCCGCGTCGACGAGGAGATCGTCCGCGCGCGGATCGACCGCTACGTCGAGCGGGCACGCGACGGGAGCACGGTCACCGAGGACGTGCGTGCCGCCGTGCGCCTCGCCGCCGGCCGCGTCCCCGTCGGCATCGTCTCGGCGGCCACGCGCGAGGAGATCGACGCCGTCCTCGACGCGGCCGGCCTCTCGGAGCTCTTCGCCGTCGTCGTCTCCTCGGAGGACGTCACGCGCGGCAAGCCCGATCCGCAGCCGTACGAGGTCGCGGCCGAGCGGCTCGGCCTGCCGGCGGCCGACGTGATCGCGTTCGAGGACACCGAGGCGGGCGTCGCCTCGGCGAAGGCCGCGGGGCTGCACGTCGTCGGCGTCACCCGGACGCTCGGGGCCGAGCGCCTCGCCCAGGCCGACCGGCTCGTGACGCACATCGACGCCGCCGTGGTCGCGGAGCTCCTGCCGTGATCGTGATCGCCCATCGCGGCGCCTCCTGGGATCTGCCCGAGAACACGCTGCCCGCCTTCGAGCGGGCGATCGACGTGGGCGCCGACTTCGTCGAGCTCGACGTCCGTGCCGACGCCGCCGGCCGCCTCGTCGTCACGCACGACGCCCCGCGCCGCGGCGGCGCCTACCCGGCGCTCGAGGACGTGCTCGACCTCTGCCGCGGCCGGATCGGCGTCATGGCCGAGCTGAAGACGCCGCGCCGCTACCGGCGCCACGACCTCGTCGCGCGCACCGTCCGCCTGCTCGGGGACGAGGACGTCGTCGTCTGCTTCCAGCGGCCCGCGCTCGAGGAGGTGCGTGCGCTCCGGCCGGGCCTGCGGACGGTCCAGCACGTCGGCTACGGCGTCTCGGTGCGCGGGGCGGCGGGCGCCTGGGCGGCCGGCTTCGCGGACGGGCGCGTGACGCGACGCGGCGTCGCCGCAGCGCTCGCGGCCGGCCTCGTCCCGCTCGTCTACACGGTGAACGAGCCGGCGCGGATGCGCTCGCTCGCGGCGATCGGCGTCGCCGGGATCTTCACGGACCGGCCGGACCTGGCTCTTCGGACAACACGACCGGCTCGTCCGTGAGGTCGAGCAGGCGGGCGTCCGCGGCGGGCACCGTCGCGGTCACGCGCGTCCCGACCGGCAGCTCGGCCGCGGTCGCGGTCGGCACGTCGGCGATCAGCTCCGTGCCGCGGCCGACGACCTTCAGCCGTGTCACCGGGCCGAGGAACGTCTGCGTGATCACCTCGCCGCCGAGAACGTTCGAGCCGCCGTCGCCGTTCGCGCGCACGAGCTCCACCGTCTCGGGCCGGACGAGGAGCAGCACGCGCTCGCCCTTCGCGCGCCCGCGCGCGGCCTCGACCACGAGCGAGACGCCGCTGTGCTCGATCGTGCCGTTGCCGCTGTCGACGACCGTCGACACGAGCCGGTTCATCGTGCCGATGAACTCGGCCACGAACGGCGTCGCCGGCGCGCTGTACATCTCCGCCGGCGAGCCCATCTGCTCGATCCGGCCGCGGTACATGACGGCGACGTGGTCGGAGATCGAGAGCGCCTCCTCCTGGTCGTGCGTCACGTACAGCGTCGTGATCCCGAGCTCGAGCTGGATGCGCCGGATCTCCTCGCGCAGCTGGACGCGCACCTTCGCGTCGAGCGCGGACAGCGGCTCGTCGAGCAGGAGCACGCGCGGCTCGATCGCGAGCGCACGCGCGAGCGCGACCCGCTGCTGCATGCCGCCCGAGAGCTGGTGCGGATAGCGGTCGCCCGCGTTCGCGAGCCCGACGAGCTCGAGCAGCTCGCCGACGCGCTTGTGCCGGTCGTGCTTCGCCGCCCGCCGGATCTTCAGCCCGAACTCGACGTTCTGCGCCGCGGTCATGTTCGGGAAGAGCGAGTACGCCTGGAAGACCATGCCCATGTCGCGCTTGTTCGGCGCGTCGTGCGTGACGTCGCGGCCGTCGACGACGATCGTGCCGGCGTCCGGCCGGTCGAACCCGGCGACGAGCCGGAGCGCGGTCGTCTTGCCGCAGCCGGAGGGGCCGAGCAGCGAGAGGAACTCGCCCTGTCCGAGCCCGACCTCGATCCCGTCGAGGGCCTTCACGGGGCCGAAGTGGCGGACGAGGGTGTTCAGCTCGAGGAAGGGCATCAGCGGGCTCCTGCGATCTGGGTTGGACGGGCGCCGCGGCTGCGGCCGACGAAGAGGAGGGACAGCATCGCAGCCCAGGTGATCCCGAAGCTGACGAGCGTCGCCGCGCCCGCGGCGTAGGCCTGCGTCTCGTTCACGTACTGGAGGTAGATCGGGAACGTGTGGAACTGGGAGAGGTTCGCGATCGTGAACTCGCCGAGCACGATCGCGAGCGCGAGGAACGAGCCGGCGAGCGCGGCGGCGCGGATGTTCGGGAGGATGACCGTGAAGAGCGTCCGCGGCCAGCTCGCGCCGAGGCTCTGCGACGCCTCGGTGAGCGTGTGCACGTCGATCGCCCGGAAGCCGGAGTCGAGCGAGAAGAACATGTACGGGAACGCGAGGATCACGTACGCGGCGACGAGGAAGCCCCACGGCGTCCCGTAGAACCAGGAGGGCGCGCCGCGGTACAGGTTCAGCAGGCCGACGACGAGCACGATCGGCGGCACGACGAACGGGATCAGGGCGAGGAACGCGAGCACCGGCCGCAGGCGCGGCACCTTCAGGTGCACCCAGTAGACCGTGGGCACGAACAGGGCGAGGCTGATCGCGATCGTCTCGAGCGCGAGCTCGACCGAGAGCTTCAGCGTCTGCCAGAACTCGCCGTTGTGCCACACCCACGTGTACGAGTCGGCGACGCAGCACTTGCCCGTCTGGAGGGAGCGCAGGCTGAACAGGAACGTCGCGAGCAGCGGGATCAGGAAGTACGCGGCGCCGAGGAAGATCCAGATCGCCGCGGACGGGGAGATGAACCGGCGCGTCCTCACTTGGCCCACCTCGCCGCGCGCCGCTGGAGCGGCACGTAGAGCGCCATCATCACGACGAGCACGAGGAACATCCCCATCGCGAGCGCCTGCGCGAGGTGCGGGTTCGAGAAGACGTTGCCGGTGTAGTACGCGCCGATCACGACCGGGACGATGTAGATGTTCCCGTTCGTGAGCGAGAACGCCGTCGCGTACGCGGCGAACGCGTTGCCGAAGAGCAGGATCACGGCGCCGAGGATCGAGGGCATCAGCACGGGGAGGCCGACGTAGCGCCAGAACTGCCACGGGCTCGCGCCGAGGTTCGAGGCCGCCTCGCGCCACTCGCGCCGCAGCCCGTCGATCGCCGGTGCGATCACGAGCACCATCAGCGGGATCTGGAAGTACATGTAGACGATCTCGAGCCCGGTCTTCGAGAACAGCTGGTAGCCCTGCCACACGTTGAGGTGCAGCTGGTTCTGCATGAACTGGGTCGCGATCCCGATCGTGCCGAGGGTGGCGATGAACGCGAACGCGAGCGGGACGCCGCCGAAGTTCGCCGCGACGCCCGAGAAGGTCGTCAGCCCGTTGCGGATCCAGCGCGGCGTCCCCTCGCGGATCGCGGCGTAGGCGAGCGCGAGCCCGAACGCGCCGCCGAGGAGGGCGGTGACGAGGCTGATCTCGATGCTCGTCCGGAAGGCGTGCAGGTACGGCTGGTGGACGAGCTCGGTCAGGTTGCCGAACGTCCAACCGCCGCTGGCGCCCTTGAAGGCGCCGACGAGCACCTCTCCGGCGGGGACGAACAGGAACGCGAGCGCGTACGCGAAGAACGGGAGCGTTCCGATCCAGGCGAGCCGGAGCCGCCTCCGGCCGGACGCTCGGTCCGGCCGGAGGCTCTCCTCTACCGTCGTGCTGGTGATGGGCTAGGCCCCCATCTTCGACGGCCAGTCGGTGGCGATCAGTGCCTTCGCCTTCGTCTGCTGGCCGTTCGAGGCGAACTTGATCTTCGAGTACAGCGCCGCCGGCGGCAGGGCCTTGAGCAGCATGGCGGGGATCTTCTTCCGCTTGGCGAGGTCCTGGAACCGGGCCGGGTGCGTGAAGCCCTTCAGCCAGATGATCTGACCCTGGTCGGAGTACATGAACTCCTGCCAGAGCCGCGCCGCCCACGGGTGCGGGGCGGTGGCGTTGACCGCCTGGCAGTAGTACGAGCCGTACACGCCGTCGGCCGGGATCGTGACCTTCCAGTTCGCGGCCGGGAACTCCTTCGCGTACGCGAGGTTCAGGTAGTCCCAGTCGATCACGATCGGCGTCTGGCCGGAGGCGACGGTCTGCGGAGACGCGTCGACGGGCAGCCAGTTGCCGGCCTTCTTCAGCGACTCGAAGAAGTCGATGCCGGGGCCGACGTTCGTGAGCGAGCCGCCGTTCGCGAGCGCCGCGGCGAAGACGCCGGCGACCGCGGAGCCCGCCGTGAGCGGCGAGCCGTTCATGGCGACCTGACCCTTGTACGCCGGGTTGAGCAGGTCCTTCCACGTCTTCGGCGGGGTCTTGATCAGGCTCGAGTTGTAGCCGATCGAGACGGCGCCCCAGTAGTCGCCCGTCCAGTAGCCGCGCGTGTCCTTCATCGCGCGCGGGATCGTCGAGTAGTTCGTGACGTAGTAGCGGGCGAACAGGCCGTCGATCGTGCCCTGGATCGCGAACGCCGGGCCGTCGTCGACGCAGTCGGGGGCGCGCGAGTCGCCCTTGAGCGACGAGACCGCCTGGTTCTCCTGGGCCGAGCTGCCGTCCGGGTTCGAGTTCGTGATCGGGATGCCGTACTTCTTCTGGAAGGTCGACATCATCTCGCCGTAGTTCGCCCAGTCGGGCGGGAGCGCGATCGTGTTGAGCTGGCCTTCCTTCTTCGCCTCGGCGACGAGCTCGCTCATCGAGATCGACTTGCCCTTCAGCGGCGGCTTCGCCGCGGCTGCTGCGGCCGCGCGAGGCGAGCGCTGCTCCCGGAGCCGCGAGGATCGTGAGACCGGTCGCCGCGGCGACGCTGCGCCGGAGCATCTGGGAGCGGCTCATCTCCTCTTCTTCGAGCTTGCGCCAGAACTCGATCTCTTGCGCCTCGTAGTCCTCCATATGCCCTCCAGGTCGGAATGTTGCGGAGTGGTGATCGAAGCACGTCCGCGGCCAGGATTCAATGCGTATATCAGTCGTGTCACACGATCGTCACCAGAGCGATAGGGTCGTCGCCGTGAACCCGTTCGCCGCCGAGGGCATCTGGCTGCGCTGCGCGCTCCACGCCCACACGACGAACTCGGACGGCGAGCTGCCGCCGGAGATGCTCGTCCGCCACTACGAGTGGGCCGGCTACGACGTGCTGGCGATCACCGACCACTGGGTGCGGACGGTCGAGCGCTCGACCCGGAAGCTGCTCGTGATCCCGTCCACCGAGCTGAACGCCTGCGCGCCGGGGGTCGACGACGACGCGCACGTGCTCGCGCTCGGCGTCGAGGCCGACCCGGTCGCACCGGCGGGGGACTTCGAGCCGCTCGCCGACGTCGTCGCGTGGATCGTCGCGAACGGCGGCGTCCCCTACATCGCGCACACGTACTGGAGCGGCCTGCGCGCGGACCAGTGGGAGGACTGCGAGGGCCTCGTCGGGCTCGAGGTCTGGAACACCGGCTGCGAGCTCGAGGTCGGCCGCGGCGACTCGTCGCTCCACTGGGACGAGGCGCTCGAGCGCGGACGGCTCCTCTACGGGCTCGTCACCGACGACTCGCACCACCCCGGCTACGACAGCGGCTTCGCGTGGACGATGGTGCGCGCGGCGGAGCGCTCGCAGGCGGCCGTGCTCGACGCGCTCCGCACCGGCTCCTTCTACGGCTCGACCGGGCCCGAGATCGAGAGCCTCGAGCTCGACGACGACGCGGTCGTCGTCCGGACGAGCCCCGCGCAGAGCGTGACGCTCGTCTCCTCGCGTCGGGTCGGCGCCCGCGCGAACGCGGGCCGGCTCGGCTACCCGAACGCGTCCCAGGTGCTCGAGCGCGACGCGAACGGGCTCATCACCGCGTGCCGGCTCGAACGGCCCTGGGAGGCGCCCTACGGACGGCTCGAGGTCGCCGGCGCCGACGGCGGCCGCGCCTGGACGAATCCGCTGTGGCCCACCTAGACCGGGCGGCCGCGCTCGAACGCCTCGGCTCGCAGCGCTTCGACCTGCTCGTCGTCGGCGGCGGCATCGTCGGCGCCGGGATCGCGGAGGCCGCGAGCGCGCACGGCCTCTCGGTCGCGCTCGTCGAGCGCGGCGACTTCGGCGGCGCGACGTCGAGCGCCTCGTCGAAGCTGATCCACGGCGGCCTGCGCTACCTCCGCCTCGGCGACGTCGGCCTCGTCCGGGAGGCGCACCACGAGCGGCGCCTCCTGATGACGGTCGTCGCGCCGCACCTCGTCCGGCGGCTGCCGTTCCTCTTCCCGCTCTACGAGGACGGCCCGTACCGGCCCTGGTTCGTCCAGACCGGGATCGTCCTCTACTCGACGCTCGCGCGGGCGCGCCTGAACGGGCTCGTCGAGCTCGAGCGCGCGCACCGGATGGTGCCGCAGCTGCACGGCGAGGGCCTGCGCAAGTGCGCTCTCTACGAGGACGCCTGGACGAACGACGGGCGGCTCGCGCTCCTGAACGTGCGCGCCGCGGCCGACGGCGGGCGCGGTCGTCGCGAACTACGCGGAGGTCGTCGCGATCCGGGCGGGCGAGGGCGCCGAGGTGGTCGCCGACGGGCGGACGATCGTCGTCCGCGCCGATCGCGTCGTGAACGCGAGCGGCCCTTGGGTCGACCGCGTCCGCCGGCTCGAGGATCCGGCGGCGAAGCCGTCGATGCGGCTCAGCAAGGGCGTCCACGTGCTCGTCGACGGGGCCCGCGACTGGGACGCGGCGCTCACGATCTCGCACGACAAGGTGCGGGTCTCGTTCGCGGTGCCGTGGGAGGGGATGCTCCTGCTCGGCACGACCGACACGCCGCACGAGGGCGAGCCGGAGGACGCGCGCGTGACCCCCGCGGACGTCGAGCAGGTGCTGCGCGAGGCGGCGGTCGCGGTCGACGGGATCGGCGAGCCGCGGGCGACGTTCTGCGGCCTGCGCGTCCTGCCCGGCGGCGAGGGCGCGACGGCGAACGCGCGCCGCGAGACCGTCTACTCGACCGGCCCGACGGGGATGGTCAGCGTCGCCGGCGGCAAGCTGACGACGTACCGCCGTATCGCGCTCGACGCGCTCGAGCACCTCGGCGTGCGCGGCCTCTCGCACCGGCCGCGGCCGCTCCCCGGTGCGACCGGGCTCGAGCGGATCGCGTGGCCCGCCGGCCTCGATCCGGCCACGCGCGCGCACCTGCTCCACCTGTACGGCTCGCTCGCCGTCGACGTTCTCGCGCCCGCGGCGGACGACCCGTCGCTCCTCGAGCCGCTCGTCCCCGGCCGCCCCGACCTGCGCGCCCAGGACGCCTACGCGCGCGCCCACGAGTGGGCGTTGACCGACGAGGACGTGCTCCGCCGCCGCACGACTGCCTGGTTGGCGACAGCCGGTACGCACGTCTAGACTCGAGCCAATGGCCAGGTATATCAGGCTCACCGCTCCGCTCGTGCGGGACGGGGGAGAGCTCAGGCCGGCGAGCTGGGACGAGGCGCTCGATCGCGCCGCGGCCGGCTTCCGGTCCGCCGTCGAGGGAGGGGCCGAGGTCGGCCTCTTCAGCTGCTCGAAGGCGACGAACGAGCTCAACTTCGCCGCGCAGAAGCTCTCGCGGGTCGCCTTTCACTCGAACAACATCGACAGCTGCAACCGAACCTGACACGCCCCTAGCGTCGTCGGTCTGGCGACGGTGTTGGGCGCAGGTGGCGGAACGAGCTCCTACGAGGAGGTCCGCGAAGCCGCGGACCTGATCGTGCTCTGGGGCTCGAACGCGCGCGAGGCGCACCCGATCTGGTTCCACCACGCCCTCAAGGCCGTGCACCGGGGCGCGAAGCTGATGGTCGTCGACCCGCGCCGGTCGGCGTCGGCGCAGTGGGCCGACCTCTGGCTCGGGATCGACGTCGGCACGGACATCGCGCTCGCGAACGCCGTCGGCCGGGAGATCATCCACGCCGGCCTCGCGAACGAGGAGTTCGTCGGCCGCGCGACCGAGGGCTTCGAGGCGTACCGCGAGTCGGTCGAGCCGTGGACGCTCGCCGAGGCCGAGCGCGTCACCGGCGTCCCCGCCGACGCGATCCGCGAGCTCGCGCACGCCTACGCGACCGCCGAGAACGCGCAGCTCTGCTGGACGCTCGGGATCACCGAGCACCACAACGGCGTCGACAACGTCTTCGCGCTGATCAACCTCGCCCTGCTGACCGGCCACGTGGGCCGCTACGGCGCGGGGCTGCAGCCGCTGCGCGGCCAGAACAACGTGCAGGGCGGCGGCGACATGGGCGCGCTCCCGAACAAGCTGCCCGGGTTCGGCGACGTCGAGGACGCCGAGGCGCGCGGCCGCTTCGAGGCGGCGTGGGGCGCCGAGATCCCGCCGCGCAACGGGCTCCACCTCACGGGCATGTTCGAGGCGATGGAGCACGGCGACCTGCGCGCGCTCTACGTGATCGGCGAGAACCCCGCCCAGTCGGAGGCCGACCAGGGCCGTTCGCGCCGCCTCCTCGAGGGGCTCGACCACCTCGTCGTCCAGGACATCTTCCTGACGAAGACCGCGGAGCTCGCCGACGTCGTCCTGCCCGCCTCGGCGACCTGGTGCGAGGCCGACGGGACGGTCACCTCGAGCGAGCGGCGCGTCCAGCGCGTCCGCAAGGCGCTCGACCCGCCGGGCGAGGCGCGCGACGACATCGAGATCGTCTACGAGCTCGGCCGCCGCCTCGGCCACGACCTCGGCAGCCCGCGCGCGGAGGACGTCTGGGACGAGCTGCGCTCGCTCTCGGCGGCGCACCGGGGCATGAGCTACGACGCGGCTCGAGGAGCTCGGCGGCATCCAGTGGCCGTGCCCCGACGAGACGCACCCGGGCGAGCAGTTCCTGCACGGGCGCCTCTGGGATCCGGTGGTCGCGAAGCGCGCGCCGTTCACGCCCGTCGTGGACGATCCGCCCGTGGACGCGCTCGACGACGACTTCCCGCTGCGGCTCACGACCGGCCGGCGGCTCGAGTCGTACAACACCGGCGTCCAGTCCGGCGGCTTCTCGTCGCCGCTCCACCGCGACGGCTCGGCGCTGCGGCTCGCCCCCGAGGACGGCGCGCGCTACGGCGTCGCCGACGGCGGCCGCGCGCGCATCGTCTCGCGCCGCGGCGAGGTCGAGACGGGCGTCGTCTACGACACGACGCTGCGGCCGGGGCTCGCGTTCATGAACCTCCACTTCCCGGACGAGGTGGAGACGAACGTGCTCACGATCGACGCCACCGACCCGAAGTCGGGCACGGCGGAGTTCAAGGCGACCGCGATCCGCGTGGAGGCCGTCTAGTGGATCTGCGCCTGCCGCTCGCCGAGCCGACGGAGGCCGAGCGGGCGGCGATCGACGCGGTCGTCGGCGTACCCGAGCCCGGCGACGGGCGGGTCGCCCGCGGCGACCGCCACCGGCGCCACCTGCTCCTGCCCTCGCTGCGGGCCGCGCAGCGCCGCGTCGGCTGGGTCAGCGAGGGCGCGCTCGGCTACGCGTCGAAGCGGCTCGACGTGCCGCCCGCCGACACGTACGGGGTCGCGAGCTTCTACGCGCTGCTCGCCCTCGAGGAGCGTCCCGCCGAGGTGCTGCACGTCTGCACCGACCTCGCCTGCGCGCTCGCCGGCGCGGAGGTGCCCGCCGGAGCGCATCCCTCGCCGTGCCTCGGCCTCTGCGAGCGCGCGCCCGCGTCGCTGCGCACGGTCGCCGGCGAGGCGCCGCGCGAGACCCAGCTGCCCGAGACCGGGCCGCCGCTGCCGCAGGCCGGCGAGGAGGGCCTGCGGCTCCTGCGCCGGATCGGCGCCGGCCTCGACCCGACCTCGCTCGACGACTACCGCGCCCACGGCGGCTACGCGTCGCTCGAGCGCGCGCTCGAGCTCGGCCCCGAGGGGGTGCGCCGCGAGGTCTCGGAGTCGAAGCTCCTCGGCCGCGGCGGCGCCGCGTTCCCGACCGGAGCGAAGTGGGAGGCGGTCGCGCGCCAGGAGGCCTCGCCGCACTACCTCGTCTGCAACGCCGACGAGTCGGAGCCGGGCACGTTCAAGGACCGCGTCCTGATGGAGTCGCGACCCGTTCGCGCTCGTCGAGGCGATGACGATCGCCGCGTACGCGACCGGCTGCGAGCGCGGCTTCCTCTACGTCCGCGCCGAGTATCCGCTCGTCCACGAGCGGCTCGAGGGCGCGCTCGCCCAGGCGCGCGCGGCCGGGCTGCTCGGCGACGACGTGGCCGGCGCCGGCTTCGCGTTCGACGTCGAGCTGCGGATCGGCGCGGGCGCCTACGTCTGCGGCGAGGAGACGGCGCTCTTCCAGTCGATCGAGGGCTACCGGGGCGAGCCGCGCAACAAGCCGCCGTTCCCGGTCGAGGTCGGCCTCTTCGGCAAGCCGACGGTCGTGAACAACGTCGAGACGCTCTTCAACGTCCTCGACGTCGTCGCCGAGGGCGGCGCCGCCTACGCGGCGACCGGGACCGAGGGCTCGACCGGAACCCGCCTCTTCTGCCTCTCCGGCCACGTCGAGCGCCCCGGCCTCTACGAGGTGCCGTTCGGGACGACGCTGCGCGCGCTGCTCGACCGGGCGGGCGCGCGGCCGGCGAAGGCGGTGCTGCTCGGCGGCGCGGCCGGCTCGTTCCTGCGCCCCGACCAGCTCGACCTCGAGCTCACCTTCGAGGCGGCGCGCGCGGCCGGCGCGACGCTCGGCTCGGGCGTCGTGATCGTCTACGACGAGACCGCCGACCTCGCCGCCGCCGTCCTGCGGATCGCCGAGTTCTTCCGCGACGAGTCGTGCGGCCAGTGCGTCCCCTGCCGCGTCGGCACCGTGCGCCAGGAGGAGGCGCTGCACCGGCTCGCCTCCGGCGCGACGCTCGGCAACGAGCTGGAGACGCTCCGCGATCTCGCGCAGGTGATGCGCGACGCCTCGATCTGCGGCCTCGGCCAGACGGCCGCGAACGCCGTCCAGTCCGCGATCTCGAACCTCGACGTGCTCGTCCCAGGGGGGTCTGCCTCGTGAGCGCAGTGTCCGTCGGTGCCCCGAAGAAGGTCGTCGAGCTGACCGTCGACGGCCAGGCCGTCCGCGTCACCGAGGGCGCGACGATCCTCGACGCCTGCAAGCGGGCGGGGATCGAGACGCCGACGCTCTGCTACGGCGACACGCTGACGCCGGTGAACGTGTGCCGCGTCTGCGTCGTCGAGCTCGAGGGCGCGCGCACGCTCGTCCCGTCCTGCTCGCGCAAGGTCGAGGAGGGCATGGTCGTCCCGACCGACTCGGAGCGCGTGCGGACGAGCCGGCGGCTCGTCATGGAGCTGCTCGACTCCTCCGTCGACCTCTCGCTCGCGCCCGACGCGCAGCGCTACCTCGCCGACTACGAGGCGGACTCGGCGCGGTTCGGCCCCGACGCGGCCACGGTCGCGCAGGAGGTGAAGGTCGACAACGACCTCTACGTCCGCGACTACTCGAAGTGCATCCTCTGCTACCGCTGCGTCGAGGCGTGCGGGGTCGACCACCAGAACACGTTCGCGATCCACGTCGCCGGCCGCGGCTTCGGCGCGCACATCTCGACCGAGCTCGACGTGCCGCTGCCCGACTCGGCGTGCGTCTACTGCGGCAACTGCATCGCCGTCTGCCCGACCGGCGCGCTGATGTTCAAGAGCGAGCACGACCTGCGCGCGGCGGGCGAGTGGGACGAGGCGAGCCAGGAGACGGTGCAGACGGTCTGCTCGTACTGCGGCGTCGGCTGCAACCTCGAGCTGCACGTCCAGGACGGCGACATCGTCAAGGTGACCTCGCCCGACGACCACGACGTCACGCGCGGCAACCTCTGCGTCAAGGGCCGCTTCGGCTTCCAGTACGTCCAGAACCGCGACTGAGCCGTGGCGCGCGTCCAGATCCTCCGCTGGCAGGAGCTTCCCGTCGGTCGTGAAGGCGTTCGGCGAGGACGGCACGAGCGTCTCGCGCCAGCTCGACGCGTGGTTCCAGCAGGAGATCGACCGGCAGGCGATGGCGCAGGGCCTCGTCGGCAGCGACGCGTACCTCGAGCAGTGGGCGTGGGACGAGGCCGAGGAGCGCCCCGGTGGCGTCGAGGAGACGCTCGACGCGGTCGAGCAGGAGCTCGAGGAGCAGTTCGCGGAGCGGCGGCACCCGAAGTCGAGCTGACGGCCTGCGGGTCTGCCGCAGCGCAGGTCTGTGGCCGCCCGGACGTCGCCGTCCGGCGCTGCTGCGACGGTGAGACCATGATGGTGGTCGACACCCCGCAGCAGCTCCTCGACGTCGAAGGGGCCGACGCCGTGCTCACCTGGCGCTTCAACCAGCTCAAGCTGGCCGGCTACGAGGAAGCCGCCGCGGGCGAGCTCGCCTCCCGCGCCGACGTCGACCTGCACGTCGCGCTCGACCTGCTGAAGCGTGGCTGCCCGCAGGCGCTCGCGCTCGAGATCCTCAGATAGCGCATCGCGCCGTTGCGGGCGCTCGCTGCGGGGGAAACCAGGTCGGCAACTGGCCGTTCTCTGGAGAGACGCGTCATAGTCGTGCTGTCAACGAACGAGGGAGGCGGCGATGGAGAGGGATCCGACGGGACACGAAGACGTCGATGCGGCGATCGAAGCGCTCCGCGAGAAGCTGCCTGACGGCAAGCTCGGGACGTGTCCTTGGTGTGGGAGCGACACCTGGCAGCCTGCTCGCGACTTGATCGTCTCGCCCGGCTTGTGGGCGAATGCGGAGGCCGGCGCCGGGCCGGAACCGATTTCGGCGCTTCAGACGCTCATCCTCATCTGCTCTGGCTGCTCCTTCCTGCGAATGCACCTCGTCGAAGGCGAAGCCGACGACTGAGCGCCGACGCGTACGGGAGCGCGGTCTCGCGTGAGCGCTTCAGTCGGCAGGGCGAGATCGGCAGCTCAGATACGATGCGCCTCCGCCGGAGGGGTGGCAGAGCGGTCGAATGCGGCGGTCTCGAAAACCGTTATCCGTCGTTAGGCGGATCGAGGGTTCAAATCCCTCCCCCTCCGCTCCGCGGCTCGATCCCGCCTTTCGAGCGGGATCCGGGCCGGCACGGTCCGGACCAGCGTTACCTGGCCCGGTGCCCGGACCGAGCATCCGTGTTTCGGAACCGGTGCGGAGGCAAGAAGTCAGGGCATGCTCGCCGCAGTCCTCTCGCTCTCGTCCCCCTCGCTTCGCATCGCTTCGCGCTGGGGTCGCAGGGCTGCGGACGCGCGTGCTCGAGCGCCGGTCCTCGCGGATTTGCCCTGCCTCTCGCGACCTCCGCAGCTCCGTGCCCTTCGGCACGGGTGACGTCGGCCGCTCGTCGGCGTCGGTGACGGGTCAGCGGGACGAGGCGCGCGTGTTTCGGGGTCGTGGCAAGTGGGCACGCCGATGCTGTCTTCGCATCCAGAGAACCCTGCCGACCGGCTGGACCCACGAGAGGAGAACCGGATGAGCAACACGATCGAGCTCCCGAGCGCAGTACTCGAGTCGAGCGGCCACCAGCTCTTCCGCGATGTCAACCGGCGCGTCCGCGAGCTCGCGGGCGGCACCCAGAGCGAGGTCTACTTCTTCTGCGAGTGCGTCGACGAGCGCTGCGCTGCGGTGCTGCCGATGACCGGTCCTCGAGTACGACGCGCTCTGTCGGGAGCCGGACAGCTACGCCGTCCTCCACGGTCACGACGACCCCGACCTCGACGTGCTCGTCGACCAGAATGACCGTTACGCGATCGTCCGTCCTTCCCGCCGGCCGACGCCGACGATCGCTGAGCCAGCGAGCGCCGTTTCGGCTGATCGTCGCGCCGGGGGTTTGGCTCCCGGACATCCGAGGTACGAGGACGGCGGCGCTGCCCTTCGGGGCGAGCTCGCCACCTGAGGGCCCGGTCGCCGCAGCCGGGCTCTCGGCGTCTCTAGGAGACGGACCGCCGCTCCTGCGGGCGAGGGCCGTGGACCGTCGCCGCTCGCGCCCGCGCCCGCCGGTCGCGGCGACCGGCGTCGAGGTGGGGCAAGATGAGCCGGCATGCAGCGGCTCATCGACCTGATCAACAACCACACCCCGGTGTTCGAGCCGTTCGGCTCGCTGATCGTGATCGTCGGCCTGTTCGTCGTCGCCTGGATCGTCAGCCGCCTCGCGGGACGGATCGCGGCCTGGCTCGTCGACCGCGGCGACCGGCGGCGCGCGGCCGACTCGGCACCGTTCGACACCGGCGTGATCGCCGGGCTGAAGCAGCGCCAGACCGCGATCTCGCTCGTCCAGACGAGCGTCCGCTATCTCGCCTTCGGCATCGCGATCGTGCTGGCGGTGGCCGTCGGCATCGGCGCGAAACGGATCGACACGATCGTCGGCGCGTCGTTCCTCGCGATCGTCGTCGCCTTCGCCGCCCAGCGCTTCCTGACCGACGTGATCGCGGGGCTGCTGATGTTCTTCGAGGGCTGGTTCCGCGTCGGCGACACGATCACGATCGACCCCTGGAAGGTCCAGGGCGTCGTCGAGGAGGTGTCCGTCCGCTCCGTCAAGGTGCGCGGGATCGACGGAGACGTCATGCACGTCCCGAACTCGAGCATCATGGCGACCCGCGTGACGCCTCGCGGCATCCGCCGCTTCGAGATCGAGATCTACGTCACCGACCTCGCCCGCGGCACCGAGCTCGTGACGGAGGTCGCCCGCCTCGTCCCGGTCGGGCCGACCCACTTCCCGAGCCGGCCCGAGGTGCGGGAGACCGAGCAGCTCGACGACGAGCTCTACCGCATCACCGCGCAGGCGGTCGTGCCGCCCGGCCGGGAGTGGCTCGCGACCGACCTCCTGCCGAACCTGCTCAAGGAGCGCGCACCGGAAGGCCTCATCCGCCACGGGCCCGTCGCGCTGCCCGCGGACGAGCAGGCGACGAGCCGCTTCGCCCTCGTCGAGCGGGCCGGAGCCGCGCCGCCGCGCGACCGGCTGCACCGGGCTGGCGACGGCGCCGTCCTGACTGAGCTGTCGGTCGCGGCCCGGCATCGTCGGCGGTAGGCTGGGCGTCCTCGGAGAGGTGTCCGAGTGGTCTAAGGAGCGCGACTGTGTTTGCTTGAGCGTGCCGCCTGCGGCGGCTCGCTCTGTTCCCTTTGCACCGCTTCGCGCTGGGCAGGCGCGCTGGCGCGCGCGTGCCCGGCGCTGTGCTTTTCTGCTCGGGAACCTCGGGACCGGCATGGGCTCGGTGGCCGGCATCTGCGGGCCGCGCCCGCGCAGGTCGGGCGCGGCGCTGAACATCGTCGGCGGTAGGCTGGGCGTCCTCGGAGAGGTGTCCGAGTGGTCTAAGGAGCGCGACTGGAAATCGCGTAGGTGCTGAAAGGTGCCTCGCGGGTTCAAATCCCGCCCTCTCCGCTTGAGCGAGCCGCCCTTTGGGCGGCTCGCTCTGTTCCCTTCGCACCGCTCCGCGCTGGGCAGGCGCGCTGGCGCGCGCGTGCCCGGCGCTGCGCTTTCCTGCTCGGGAACCTCGGGCCCGGCACGGACTCGAGTGGCCCACGATTGCGGACCGCGCCCGCGCTGGTCGGGCGCGGCGCCTGGCGTGCCCACAGGCCATACCATCGGTGGCGTATGGGACACGACTCCTACCGGCTGCCGCCCGATTCGCACCGCGAGGGGGTCGAGGGCTACCGGGCGCTCGGCGCGGACGGAACGTCGGCCGGGGCGGTGGTCGCCCTCAACCGGACGCGGGACGGGCTCGTGCTCCTCGTCGCGCCCGAGAGCGAGCCGGAGAGCCTCGTCGCCGTGAGGCTCGCGGCGGTCTCGGCAGTCGACGACCGGGCGGAGACGATTTCGCTCGACGCCGACGCGCTCGGCGGGCCGCGGATAGAGCGCGCTACCGTGCCGGCCGGCGGTGCGTCGGTCGTCCGCGCGATCCCCGCCGAGCTGCTTCGACTCATCGATCGCGAGGATGGCCGCGAGCAGTTCACGCCCGCGCGCTGGCTCGCCGCGCTCGTGCTCGGCGTCGTGTCCGGTGTCTCGCTGCTCCTCGTCTACGTCGCGATCGGGGCCCTCGGCGGGGCCGCGTCGTGGGCGCTTCTCGCCGTCCCGGTGCTGCTCCTCGCCGCCTCGGGCACGATGCTCCTCCGCGGACTCGAAGGCTCGCTCGCCGACAAGCTCCGCCTCGTGCCGGCATCGCTCTTCGGCTACACGCCGCGCGAACGCTAGGCGCTAGTCGTGGACGCGAGCGATCAGCTCGTGTCGGCGCACGATCTTCGCCGCCGTCCCGGCGAGGCGCACGTCGAAGCCCGCGTCGCTCGGGAACAGGACCTTGTCCCCGGGAAGACGCCGTCCGCGTCCGAGCCCACCGCGGTCACGATGCCGCTGCGGCACTGGGCCTCCGCGCTTGCCGGCACGATCAGCCCGGAGCGGGTCTCCGCCTCCTCGTCGGTCGGCTCGACGACGACGTGGTCGTCGAGCGGCTCGAGCGAGAGCGGGATCAAACGCGTGTCCTCCAGCACGGTTCAGACGATACTCCCGGAATGGCGCCGTCGCCGTTCGTGGAGCTCGACGTCGAGGGGCGCACCGTCAAGGTGACGAACCCGGACAAGGTCTTCTTCCGCATCCGCGGCGAGACGAAGCTCGATCTCGTCCGCTACTACCTCGCGGTCGGCGACGGGATCGTGCGCGCGCTCTACGAGCGGCCGACGCAGCTGAAGCGCCACCCCGACGGCGCCGAGGGGGAGGCGATCTACCAGAAGCGCGTGCCGCAACACCGGCCCGACTGGATCGAGACGGCGCGCGTGACGTTCCCGTCCGGGCGTACGGCGGACGAGCTCTGCGTCACCGAGGTCGCGCACGTCGCCTGGGCCGCGAACCTCGGCACGATCGACTTCCACCCCTGGCCGTCGCGCCGAGCCGACGTCGAGCACCCCGACGAGCTGCGCATCGACATCGACCCGCAGCCGGGCACCGGCTTCGCCGAGGCGAAGCGGGTCGCCGCCGTCGTTCGCGAGGCGCTCGACGAGCTCGGCTACACCGGCTGGCCGAAGACCTCCGGGAACCGCGGCATCCATATCGCGTGCCGGATCGAGCCGAAGTGGGGCTTCCAGGAGGTGCGCCGCTGCGCGCTCGCGTTCGCGCGCGAGATCGAGCGGCGCGCTCCCGACCTCGTCACGACCGCGTGGTGGAAGGAGGAGCGCGGCGAGAAGGTCTTCATCGACTACAACCAGAACGCCCGCGACCGCACGATCGCGTCGGCCTACTCCGTTCGGGCGAGGCCGGACGGGACGGTGTCGGCGCCGTTCCGCTGGGACGAGCTCGACGCCCTCGAGACCGAGGACTTCACGCTCGCGACGATGCCCGCGCGCTTCGCCGAGCTCGGCGACGTGCAGGCCGGGATCGACGACGCCGTCTGTGACCTGCGCCGCCTGCAGGAGTGGGTCGAGCGCGAGGAGGCGGCCGGTGAGGGCGAGGCGCCGTACCCGCCGAACTTCCCGAAGATGCCCGGCGAGCCGAAGCGTGTGCAGCCGTCGCGGGCGAAGCCTGTCAAGGGTGCTTGACAGACGCACTGGGTCAAGCTAGCTTTACACGTAAAGCACGCTTGACATGGAGAACGACATCAGAGAGCTGAGAACCGCGCGTGGCCTGTCCCAGGGGGAGCTGGCGAAGGCGCTCGACGTGTCGCGCCAGACGATCAACTCGATCGAGAAGGGGCGCTACGTCCCATCGCTGGGGCTCGCTCTGGCCCTCGGTCGCTTCTTCGGCAAGCCGGTCGAGCAGATCTTCCGAGAGGAGTCGCGATGAAGGCGAGGCGCTATCCCTGGTGGTTCATGCCGCTGTTCTCCTTGGCGCTCGGGCTTGCGTGCTTCGCTGCGCTCTGGGCGGGAGGCGACCACAGCGGCGGCCTGATCTCGCTCGGGGTGATGAGCGGGTTCGGGCTCCTGTTCGCCCTCGGCGGCCGCAGCGAGGCGATCCGTGGTCTCCGCGGCGACGGCCGCGACGAGTACTGGCGGGGCTTGGACGAAGGGGCGACGCTGATCGCCGGGCTCGTCCTGATCTGCGTCGTGATCGCGCTGTGTCTGTGGGAGTGGGCGCACGGCCGTAGCGGCAGTCCGTACACCGTGCTCGGCGCCCTCGCTGGGGGCGCGTATCTGCTCGCGCTCGCCGGGCTGCGGCTGCGTCGCTAGCGGAGC
>CAWFFI010000006.1:0-218452 GCA_963815005.1 uncultured Actinomycetes bacterium | reverse complement strand
AGGTCGTCGACGGCGAGGTCGTCGGGCCGCCGCGGCGGGCGCACCTCGCGCCACGTGCACTGCGCGGCGTCCTTGTCCGGGCGGAAGCGGATCAGCTTCGTGCCGTGGCGGAAGCGGTGCTTCTCGAGCTTGTCGTAGCGCACCTCGACGACGAGCTCCGGCCGCAGCGGCGCCTCCTCGAGGTCGCCCGTGCCCCAGCGGCTCGGCTCGGAGAAGCGGCGGTCGCTCGAGTCGTCGACGAGCGGGAGCACGAGCGCGGCGATCTCGTCGTGACGTTTCGCGCCGACCGCGGCCGAGCCGACGTAGTCGAGGTGCCCGTCGTCGGCGTAGAGGCCGAGCAGGAGCGTCGCGATCGTCGAGCGGCCGCCCTTCTTCCAGCGGACGCCGGCGACGACGCAGTCGGCGGTCTTGTGCGGCTTCACCTTGACGACGCCGTCGCGCGAGCCGGGCAGGTAGGGGAGACCGAGCCGCTTCGCGACCACGCCGTCGAAGCCGGCCGCCTGGAGCGTGCGCAGCCACTCGCGGCCCTGCTCGACGTCGCCGGCGACCGGCGAGAGCGAGAAGCCGCCGCCGACGCGCTCGAGCTCCGCGCGGCGCTCCTCGATCGGCCGCTCGTGCACCGGCGCGCCGTCCCAGAGCAGCAGGTCGAAGGCGACGAACGTCGCCGGGATCTCCGCCGCGAGCTTGCGGATGCGGCTCTCGGCCGGGTGGAGGCGCGTCTGCATCGCGTCGAAGTCGAGCTTCCCCTCGCGGACGATCACGATCTCGCCGTCGAGCGCCGAGCCGGGCGGGAGCAGCTCGCCGAGCGGGCGCAGCTCCGGGAAGTAGCGCAGCAGCGGGCGGCCGTTCCGCGACCAGAGCGCGAGCTCGCCGCCGTCGTTGGAGAGCACGCCGCGGAAGCCGTCCCACTTCGGCTCGTAGCGCCAGCCCGCGCCGGCCGGGCAGCTCGGAGACGAGCTCCGCCTCCATCGGCGGGAACGGGAGACGTGGGCCGGGAGCGTCAGACATGTCCGAAAGGGGCCGTTGTGTAGGTGTACACCACCGCCGCCGTCGGTGGATGTCGGCGACACTAGCGCGCCCAGAGCGGACAACGGCGCAACCCGGCCGCGACGACGCCCGTCTAAGCTCAACGGGTGCGGAGGGTGGTCGTCACAGGGCTGGGCGCGGTCACGCCGATCGGCGGCGACGCCCCCTCGACCTGGCGTGCGGCGCTTGCCGGCGAGAGCGGGATCGACTGGATCCGCGCCTTCGACGCGAGCGACGTACCCGGTGCGCATCGCCGCCGAGGTGAAGGACTTCGACCCGGCTGCGGTCGCCTCCGCGAAGGACGCGCGCAGGCTCGAGCGCAACGTCCTGCTCGCGCTCGGCGCGGCCCGCGAGGCCGTCGCGGACGCCGGGCTCGACGGCGCGTACGACCCCGGCCGCGTCGGGATCCTCTTCGGCACGGCGATCGGCGGCCTGATCGGGATCGCCGAGCAGGCCGACATCCTGCGCGACCGCGGGCCCGACCGCGTGGCGCCGACCTTCCTCCCGAACGTGCTCGTCGACACCGCGAGCGGGCAGCTCGCGATCTCGCTCGGCTTCCGCGGCCCGAACTACGCGCCCGTCTCGGCGTGCGCGACCGGCTCGACGGCGATCGGCGAGGCGGCCGAGCTGATCCGCCGCGGCGGCGCCGACGCCGCGCTCGCGGGCGGCGGCGAGGCCTGCATCCACCCGCTGATCCTCGCCGGCTTCTGCGCGATGCGCGGGCTCGCCGCCGAGGACGAGCACCCGCCGCGCGCGTCCCGGCCCTTCGACGCGACGCGCGCCGGCTTCGTGATGGGCGAGGGCGCCGGCGTGCTCGTGCTCGAGGAGCTCGAGGCGGCCCGGCGGCGCGGCGCCCGGATCTACGCGGAGATCCTCGGCTACGGCGCCTCGAACGACGCCCACCACCTCGCCCAGCCCGACCCGGAGTCGGTCGGCGTCGCCGAGATGATCCGGCGCGCGCTCGCCTCGAGCGGCGTCGCACCGGAGCGGATCGGCTACATCAACGCGCACGGCACCTCGACGCCGCTCGGCGACGCGGCCGAGACGAAGGCGATCAAGGACGTCTTCGGCGACCACGCGTACCGGCTCGCGGTCTCCTCGACGAAGTCGGTGACGGGCCACTGCTTCGGGGCCGCGGGCGCGATCGAGGCGATGATGTGCGTCCTCGCCGTCCACGAGGGGATGCTGCCGCCGACGATGAACTACGAGCATCCCGATCCCGCCTGCGACCTCGACTACGTCCCGAACGAGGCGCGCGCGGCGACGATCGACGTCGCGCTCTCGAACGCGATGGGGCTCGGCGGCCACAACGGCTGCGTCCTCGTCGGGCGGGTCGACGAGTGAAGTACATCGACGAGGAGATCGAGCGCTACGCGGTCGAGCACTCGACGCCGCCGGACGCGCTGTTCGAGCGGCTCGCCGCCGAGACGCACGCGACCCAGGAGTGGCCCGAGATGATGGTCGGGGCGCTCGAGGGCGGCTTCCTCTCGTTCGTCGTCACGCTCGCGCGGCCCAGGCGCGTGCTCGAGGTCGGGACGTTCACGGGCTGGTCGTCGATCGCGATGGCGCGGGCGCTGCCGCCCGGCGGCACGATCGTCACGTGCGACGTGAACGAGGAGACGAGCGCGATCGCGCGCCGCTACGCCGAGGAGGCGGGCGTCGCCGACCGGATCGAGTACCGGCTCGGGCCCGCGCTCGAGACGCTCGCCGGGCTCGAGGGGCCGTTCGACCTCGTCTTCATCGACGCGCGCAAGGACGAGTACGCCGCCTACTACGAGGCCGTGCTGCCGCTGCTCGCCGAGGGCGGCGTGATCCTCGCCGACAACACGCTCTTCGGCATGCGCGAGGGGCACCCGCTGGAGACGTTCAACCGGCACGTGCGCGACGACCCGCGCGTCGAGTGCGTCCTGCTCACGCTCCGCGAGGGTGTGACGCTGATCCGGAGGCGGCGCTAGCCGGCGACCGTCTCGGGCGTGAGCCCGGCGAGCGAGTCGAGCACGAGGTCGGCGGCGGCGAGCGCCTCGTCGTCGGGCGGGTAGGTCGGGTTCGGGATCGCGATCACGCGCATCCCGGCGGCCTTCGCCGAGCGGATGCCGGCGTGCGAGTCCTCGACCGCGGCGCAGTCTCCCGGGTCGACGCCGAGCCGGCGGGCGGCCTCGAGGTAGACGTCGGGCGCCGGCTTGCCGCGTGCCACCTCCTCGGAGGAGACCGTCGCCGCGAACAGCGCGGCCACGCCCGGCGAGCGCGAGCACCTCGTCGATCAGCACGCGGTTCGACGACGACGCGAGCCCGAGCGGGAACCGCTCCGCGAGCCGCCGCACGGCCTCGACCGCGCCCGGCAGCAGCGGCAGGTGCTCGGCGTACGCGGCGAGCATCCGCTCGACGACCGCGGCGTTCACGGCTTCCGGCTCGTCCGGGACGCCCGCCGACTCGTGCAGGTAGCGCGACCACTCCGGCGCGCTCATGCCCATCATCGCCCGCTGCACCTCGGCGTCGTAGCGGCCGCCGCGCTCGCGGACGTAGCGCTCGCGGACCGCATCCCAGACCTCCTCGGAGGCGATCAGGACGCCGTCGAGGTCGAAGACGACCGCCCGGATCACAGGGCGTGGTAGTCGCGGTCGCGGTAGACGAGCGCGCTCGTCGACGGCCCCTGCTGCGCCGAGAGCACGTCCGCGATGAAGAACGTGTGGTCGCCGGCGTCGTGCTCGGCGCGGATCTCCGCCTCGATCCAGCCGAGCGCGCCCTCGATCAGCGGCGCGATCGAGCTCTCGCGGGTCGGCACGCCCTGCCAGTGCACGATCGGCGGCCAGCCGGAGGCGAAGCGGCGCGCGAGATCCTCCTGGCCGGAGCCGAGCAGGCTGATCGCGAACCGGCCGGCCTGGCGGAGCAGCTCGTAGCAGGACGCCTGCTTGCCGATCGAGACGCCGACGAGCGGCGGCTCGAGCGAGAGCGACACGAGCGAGGAGACGGTGACGCCCATCCGGTCGCCGTCGACGTCGACGCTGAGGACGGAGACGCCGTGCGGCCACAGCCGCATCAGTCCGCGCAGATCCTCGCCGCTCGTCACCGCGTCGATGATACGGGCGGCGTCGCGGGCTGCGGCCGGCGAGCCCACCTCCGCGGATCCTGAGCCGAGCGCCGAGACCGGTTCTGTAAGGTCCGCCTTACATGGTGGAGCGCTGCCCGACAGCGGAGGAGCTTGCGCGCCGGCGGCTGCTCCTGCGCCGCTCCGCGTGGACGCTCGTCGCGCTCGCTCGCGATCGGCGCGCTCGCGTGGAAGGCCGTCACCGCGTCCGGCGGCGTGCCCGACCCGACCGCGCCGGGGGCCCGGCTCGGCCACGGTGCGGTCGTCGTCGACAGCGCGCTGCTCGTCTTCCGCGAGGGGCTCGAGGCCGTGCTCGTCCTCGCCGCGTTCACGGCGAGCTTCGTCGGCGCGAACCGCGGCCTCCGGCGGCCGGTTGCCGGCGGCGCCGCGCTCGCGCTCGTGGCCTCGGTCGCCACGTGGTTCGTCGCGATCGGGGTGATCGGCGCGCTCGGCGGCCCGGGCCTCGACGTCCAGGCCGGCACGGGGCTGCTCGCGGTCGCCGTCCTGCTCGTGGTGATGAACTGGTTCTTCCACAAGATCTACTGGACCGGCTGGATCTCGGCGCACAACCGCAAGCGGCGGAGCCTCCTCGACGGCGGGCGGCCGGCCGGCAGGCGGTGCTCGGGCTCGCGCTGCTCGGCTTCACCGCGGTCTACCGCGAGGGCTTCGAGGTCGTGCTCTTCCTCCAGAACCTCCGCATCCGGGCGGGCTCGGCGACGGTGCTCGAGGGTCGGGATCGGCTTCGCGCTCACGCTCGCCGTCGGTGCGGCGACGTTCGCGGCCCAGCACCGGCTGCCGTACAAGCGGATGCTCGTCGCGACGGGAGTGCTGCTCGGCGTCGTGCTGCTCGTGATGGTCGGCGAGTCGGTGCAGGAGCTCCAGCTCGCCGGCTGGCTGCCGGCGCACGGGCTCGGGGTCGCGTTCCCCGGCTGGGTCGGCCTCTGGTTCGCGCTCTTCCCGACGGTGGAGGGCGTCGTCGCGCAGGCGGTCGCCGCCGCGCTCGTGCTGGGCTCCTACGTCGTCGCCGAGCACGTGCGCGTGAAGCGCCCGCGCGCCCGGGCCGCGGCCGCCCGGCGCGAAGCGGACGCCCGGGCGCCGGAGCCCGTGCGCTCCGACGCGTAGCGCGAGCGGCGGGAGAGGGATTCGAACCCTCGGGGGCGTGAGCCCTCAGCGGTTTTCAAGACCGCCCCGTTCGACCGCTCCGGCACCCCGCCGAGCGGGACAAGTCTCGCAGGACCTGCGCGGGCTCAGGATTAGCCAGGCTCGGCGCCCACCCATTCGTAGAGGTCTTGTCTGACCCAACGAGAGAGGGGACTTGCCGGCGACTGCGCGAGGTCTCACGGGACAGGGTCGTCGCTACAGACGGGAGTGGCTACTCGCATGGGCGTGTCGGTCACGCCGTTTCGGCGTACGGGCGGGCTGTCGGAAGATGGTCGGGCGGCGAATGCCATCACCCGTCTTCCGGCGCCGCGCCGCCCCGAAGCGCCGCGTGCTGGCGTCACCGTACAACGCCGGCTGCGGATCCTCCTCGTGGCCTCGGAGGCGCCGCCCGTCGCGTCGGGGGTCGCGCGGACGGTTGGCGCCCTCGCGGCAGGGCTCCGGTCACGCGGCCACAGCGTCGACATCGTCGCCGCGTCCGACTCGCGGCGCGTCGCCTTCGGGGAGATCCGGCTCACGGCCTTCGGGGCGAGGCTCCCCGCGCTCTCACGCGCTCTCAGCGGGTTCGACGTCGTCGACCTTCACGGGCCTGCGCCGACGGTCAGCGACCTCTTTCTCCTGCTGCGCGCGCTGAGCCCCGCCTGTCGGCGTTTGCCGCTCGTCTACACCCACCACTTCCAGATCGACGTGCCGCGCCTGGAGGTCGGCTGCCGCGTCTACAACCGCCTCTACGAGGTCGGGCTGAGAAACGTCGCGCGTATCGTCGTCTCCAGCGAGTCGTACCGGGGCCTGCTCGCGCAGGTCGGGCCTCCCGTCAGCGTGGTGCCCTGGGGGATCGCCTACGAGCGATACGCGGCCGACGAGCGCCGCCCGCGTCTCGACGCGAGGTTGCGTGTGCTGTTCGTCGGTCAGATGCGCGCCTACAAGGGCATCGAGACACTGCTCGCCGCCACCGACGGCGACCCGCGCCTCGCACTCACCGTGGCCGGATCGGGCAAGCTGAGGAGCCATTTCAGCCGCCTCGCCGCGGAGTGCGGTCACACGGCGCGGTTTCTCGGGAGCGTCGCCGAGGCGAGGCTCCCGGCGCTCTACGCCAACCACGACGTCGTCGTGCTTCCCTCACACCAGCGGACAGAGGCGTACGGGCTTGTCCTCGTCGAGGGCTCCGCGGCCGGGTGTGTCCCCGTCGCCTCAGATCTCCCGGGCGTTCGCGATGTCGCGGCCCCTCGGGCTTGCTCGTGGAGCCGGGAGACGCGGCCGCGCTGCGGCGCGCGCTCCTGACGCTTGCCGACGATCGCGACCTCCTGCTCCAGGCTCAGCCACGAGTCCAGCGGCGCGCCAGGGCACTGACGGAAATGCGAACCACTGGCGCCTACGAAACTATCTTGCTCGATGAGGTGAGCCGGTGGGAGGCACGTGCCGGAGTCGTCCGGTGCAGGCGCCGAGCCGTCGGCTGGCGGCTCGTTGACGAGCGGCGGCCGCCGGCGTGAGGCGTCGGCGCGGGCGATATCCTCGGCGGGGCTCTTGTTGCCGTCGGCGTCTACAACTACCGGCTCCACGCCGGCGCCCGCCGTCTCGGGCCGTTGCTCGCGGCGGGCGCGACCGTTCCGGCCCCGACGGCGCCTCAGTCGACCCTGCGCGCATCCGCCGCAGGCGCGGAGTTCGTCTCCCCGGCGCTCCTTCGAGCGGGGCGATCGTCCTCGTCGGTGCGCTCAACTATGCCTACTCGTTCTCGATGGCCTGGCTGCTCACGCCCGCCGAGTTCTCGACGTTCGCGGCGGTCAAGGCCTCCTCCTCATCGCCGGCACCGTGGCGACCGCGGCGATTCCGTGGCTTCTCGCGCGGGAGATCGCCCGCCGGGCGGACGGCCATGGTCGGGTGCTCGGCTTCGCGCTGAGCGCCTCACTTGCGCTCGGTCTCGTCGCGGCGCTCGGCCTCGGAGCGGTCGGGCTCTCCTTCGCGTCCCGGACTGTAGCGGTGACAATCGCGGGCGGCGCGCTGCTCATCTTCCTCGCGTCGGTCCCTCGGTGGCTACCTCCAGGGTTCCGGTCGATTCGGGGCTCTGGCGACGCTCCGCGTCATCGACGTCGTCGCGAAGGTCGCCGCCGGCGGCGCACTGGTCGCACTCGGTTTCGGGGTTCCGGGCTCGCTCGCCGGCTTCGGCGCCGGCGCACTCGTCGTCTCTGGGATCGCGCTCAGGCTCGGGCGGCGCTCGCTGCGCGGGGTCCGGCTCGGTCTCGTCCCCGAGGGCTGGGTCTGGCGGCACGCGCTCGCCCTCGGAGGGACGCAGGCGTTGATCGCGGCGTTGCTCGCGTTCGACACGGTCGAGGTCGTTGTCTTGTCCCTCGCCGGAAGAGAGCGCCGCGGGGTTCCAGCTCGCGGCGCTTGTCGGGCGCACCCCCGTCTATCTCGCCGCGGGCATATGTGCGGTTACGTTCACGTCGGTGGCGCGGGACTCTGCACGAGCGGCTGAGCTGCTGCGACGGGGTCTGCGCCTCTACCTTGCGGTGGCACTTCCCTGCGCGGTGCTGATTGCAGCCGCCCCGGCACTCCTCGTCAGCAGACTCTTCTCAGGGGCCTACCCTGGAGTCACCGACGTGCTCCCTTACACCGCCGCCGCGGGGCTCGGCGCCGGGGCGATCAGTGTTGTCGTGGCGGTCGGGCTCGCGCAGGGCGACCACGTGAGAGCCGCCGTCGTCGCGGCAGCGGCGGTCGCGGGCCAGCTCACGTTGGCCCTACTCGGCTGGCGCTCGGACGGGATCGTCGGGCTTGCGGCGGGGACGGCTGCGGGTACCGGTCTTGCCCTCCTCGGCGCACTGGCAGCGTGGCGCATCTCGCTGCGCGGACTCATCCCGGCGCTCGGCCTGGGGGCCGCGGCGGCCATTGCGCTTCGAAACGTCGGCGGCGAGCGCGCATGGTGGGCTGCCGCGGTCGGACTCGCGGCCGTCGCAGCTGCCGGGGTGCTCCACGAGCACACGGCTACCGCGCGGCGACCGCGCGCGCTGCCCGGGCTCCGGCGGCGAGCGCTCCAGCGGACGCGCTCGCTGGCACCGGCGGCGCTGGAGGTGGTGGCGGTGGCGACGGTCACCGGCCTCACCGCGTTCCTGCGCGCGTTCCACAGCGCGCGATCGGTCGAGGTCTTTCTCGACGAGTCCGTCTACGTCGGCATCGCGCGGCATCTCGACTTCGCCTCCGGGCCTGTGTTCCGCGGCCGGCCGTTCTACGTGCACCCGCCGGGCTTCTTCGCCCTCGACAGCCTCTACCTGCGGCTCGCCGGCGCTGGCGACGCTCTTCATAACGTCTTCGAGAGCCGTCATCTCGTCGTCGCCTTCTCGGCGGTGTCATGCGTGCTCGTGTTCGCGATCGCGCGCTCGCTCGCCGGCCGGGTCGCCGGGCTCGTCGCAGCGCTTGCGTTCGCGCTCGATCCGTTCTCTGTCCGGATCGCCAGCATGGTCCTGCTCGAGACGCCTGCAATGACCTTCGTGCTCGCCGGCTTCTGGCTCCTCGTCGCGGCCCAGGGCCTCTCCCGGACGAGAGCCGTTCTCGTCGGACTCTGCTTCGGCGCGGCGATCCTCACGAAGGAATCGGCAGCGTTCATCTCTGTCCTCCCGGCCGCGATCCTTCTCGCGACCGGCTGGGTGCCTCCCCGGCGTCGAACGCTGCTGGCGCTGGCCACGGCGGGCGCCGTGTACCTGGCATACCCCCTCTGGGCGTTCCGCACCGGACACTGGGCGGACTACTTGGCCCAGAAGACGACCGGCGTCGACCGTTTCCTCGGTGTGCTCCAGTGGACCGGGTTCAACGCACCGGGAGCCCCGTCGTTCACCGACACGCTCGTCGCCCGGATCGGCTCGTTCGGACCGACCTACGTGGTGCTCGGATTCTGCGTTGTCGCCGCGGTCGCGCTTGTTCGTCGGCGCGACCCGCGCGTGAGGGCACTCGCTGCGCTCCCTCGTCTCCGCGCTCTTGTACATCGCCTTCAGCATTGTGCGGGGCGCGAACGAGGAGCACTTCTACTACTTCGTCGCCGCCCCCGCGATCATCGGCACCACGGTCGCGGCCGCGCTTGCCGTCCGCCGCGACCCCGCTATGTCGGCGCGGCCGAGGCGGGCGTTCGTCGCCGTTCTCGCGACTGGCGCAGTGCTGCTCGGCGTCTGGGACGTCCAGATCTGGACGACCGTTCGCACCAAAGCCGACGATGGGTACGTCCGCGTGGCCCGCTACCTCGAACGGCAGCCGTACACGGGGGAGCGGCGGATGATCGCGGTCGACGGGAGCACCGCGGCCATGTTCGTCCTCGGCGGGCCAGATGTCGTGGGGCCGTGGCACACGCGCGCTGAGCTCCGCGAGCATCGGGTGGAGTACGTGCTCGTCAGCAGTCGCCTCGTTGCCGACGGCTACAGCGAGCAGACTCCCAAGTTCGTGGCCTGGCTGAAGGCGACTGCGACTCCGGTGCTCAAGTTCCGGGGGCCGACGACCGGGATCCTCACCCTCTACCGGCTCGGGCCGTAGCAGTGCGGATCCTCCATCTGGGCTTCGAGGACCACCGCCGCCCTGGGAGCGGGGGCGGGTCGGTCCGCAACCGGGAGATCAACCGGCGGCTCGCGGGCCGCCACGACATCACCGTGCTCACGTCGTCATATCCCGGCGCGGCCGCTCGCGTCGAGGACGGCGTCCAGTACGTGCCCGTCGGGCTGCCGTACGGCTACTACGGCAGCATCTTGAGCTACTTTGCGGCGCTGCCCCTTGCGGTGCGGCGCCGTTCGGCAGACCTGATCGTCGAGGACTTCGCCGCGCCGTTCTCGTCCTCCCTGCTCCCGCTCTGGAGCCGCCGCCCCGTTGTCGCGCATGTCCAGTGGCTGTTCGCGCGCGAGAAGTCCCGGCAGTACCACCTCCCGTTCTCCCTCGTCGAGTCGCTTGGCGTGCCGCGCTACCGCCGTTTCATCGCGGGCAGCGACGACCTCGCAGCCGAGCTGCGGCGCCGCAACCCCGACGCGGCGATCGACGTCATCGGCTACGGCGTCGACCCGGCGGCGTTTGCCGTCAGAGAGCCGAAGGGCACCGACCTCGTGTTTCTCGGACGTCTCGAGATCGCCCAGAAGGGATCGACGTGCCGCTCGACGCGTTCGCGTCGATTGCGGCGGATGTCCCGAACGGCTCGTCATCGCCGGGGACGGCGTCGAGGGCGGGACCGTGTCACGGCTTGTCGGGCGACTGGGGCTCGACGGGCGGGTCGAGCTCGTCGGCCGGGTCGAGGGGCAGGCAAAGCACCGGCTTCTGCGGAGGGCCCAGCTCGTCTGCATGCCGTCCCGCTACGAGACGTTCGGGATCGTGGCCGCCGAGGCGCTCGCGACCGGCACCCCCGTCCTCATCTTCGCGATTCCTTGCCTGCGGGAGGTCGTGAGCGAAGCAACCGGCCGGCTTGTCCCACCCGGCGACACGGACGGGTTTGCGAAGGCGATGCGCGCCCTCGCGCTCGACCCGGGGCTCTGTGAGCGGCTTGGCGTCGCCGGCCGCGAGTCGGTTCGGACGCTGTGTTGGGACGACATCGCGCGCAGACAGGAAGAAGTCTACGTCGAAGCGCTCCGCGTCAGCGGCGGATGAGCCGCTCGTACTCGGTGAGCCAGGCGAGCCCGTCGCAGCTGCAGAGCAGCGTTGGCAGGCGGACCCACATGAACGCGCGGTAGCCGAGGGCGCGCGCAGTCGCCGTCGTTCGACGCAGGTCGGCAGGAGAGCCAGCGCCCGTGTTTTCACCCATCTTCGCGAGCCCGTGCCGGTCGGCGAGTGTTGCGAGGCGCCGGGCCGTGTTCTGGTTGTCGACCCAGGTGGCCCACACGGCGACGTTCCGGTCAGTGATCGCCGCGATCTGCCGCCGCTCGTCGAGGCCGCGCTGGACCTCGCCGTTCACCTCCGCCGACGAGCTGCCGGAGAGGTTCGTCGCGACGGCCCGCGCGAAGTCGCCCGCGCGCATCCCGTAGGAGCCGTAGAGCACGGCGATTGTGCCGGGGTAGTAGAGCCGCACCGTCGCGACCTGCCACTGCTGGAACTGTGTCAGCGAATCGAGGTACCAGCGGAGGAAGCGCGCCGCCTCGCCGTGGGGTGAGGGGTCACCGGGCCGCCAGCCGGGCACTGGGTCCGTGCGCGCCGCCGCGCCGTCGAAGGCCCAGTAGCGGTTCGCGACTCGCCCGTCGGCTTCCACTTCCTGCGGGTAGGTGAGTTCGTTCCAATGCCCACCGCCGACGCGCACGGCGAAGAAGCTCGTGCCCAGCTCGGCGAAGAGCCGCTGCAGGTACCGCGCTGCGGCCGGCCGGTACTCCGTGGCGAAGACTAGGTTCGGCTCCGGGCTGCCCGTGTACGCCTCGCCTCGCTGGTCGACGTAGCGCGCGTTCGGTTGCTCAAGCAGCCAGGCGGGTGCGACTTCGTAGCCGGCGTTCAGCACCACACGGAGGCCCGCCGCACGGAACGCGGAGAGCTGGGCGCGCAGCTGTGCGAAGTACGCCTCGTCGAAGATCCCAGGCGCGGGCTCGGCGCGGGCCCACTCGGGCTCGAGGAGCACGAACTGCAGGCCGGCGGCGCGGATTGCGCCGGGCGTGATGCCGTCGTAGCCGCCGGCGACGCCCCAGAGCGGCTGGGTCACGTCCCTGGCGGAGTGGGGCGGCGCGGCTGAGTGAGCGACCGCTGTCGCCGCGCTCTCACCTAGCACGGCTGCCGCCGCGACGAGCACCGTCATCGCAAGTCGAAGCACTACGCGGAGCATCGGCAGGGTGCGTACGCGGCTTGACCCTGCGGGGGGCGGCATCAACCTCAGCGGCACACGCGGGCGGGCGCGCCGTACTCTTCAGCACGTCCGGGACGTCGCCCTGGAAGTTCTCGAGGATCGCGAGCAGCGTGCGGTCGGTCGTCGCGGTGCCGTTCAGCGTGTGCACCGGCTCCAGGCTCTTGCCGGCGCGGTAGCGGATGCCGAGCCGCCGCGCCTGGAAGTCCGTCGTGTTCGACGTCGACGTCAGCTCGCGGTAGCGCTCCTGCGACGGGAACCAGCCCTCGCAGTCGTACTTCTTCGTCGCGGGCGCGCCGAGGTCGCCGGCGGCGACGTTCACGACCCGGTAGGGGACGCCGAGCGCCTGCAGGATCTCCTCCTCGATCGCGAGCAGCTGCTCGTGCGTCTCCGCCGAGGCCGACGGCTCGCAGAACACGAACAGCTCCACCTTGTTGAACTGGTGCAGCCGGAACATGCCGCGCGTGTCCTTGCCCGCGGCGCCCGCCTCGCGGCGGAAGTTCGTCGAGAACGCCGTGTAGCGGAGCGGCAGCGCGTCCTCGTCGAGCACCTCGCCCATGTGCAGCCCGGCGAGCGCGACCTCCGAGGTGCCGGTCAGATACAGCTCGTCGCTCTCGACCGCGTAGATGTTCGAGCGGTCGGTCGGGAAGAAGCCGGTGCCGTACATCGCCTCCTCGCGCACGAGCACCGGCGGCAGCATCGGCACGTGGCCGTGCTTCACCGCCGTGTCGATCGCGAACCGGTAGAGCGCGAGCGCCAGGAGCGCGGTGTCGCCGAGCAGGTAGCCGAACCGGGAGCCGGAGAGCCGCGCCGCGCGCTCCATGTCGAAGCGGCCGATCTCGGTGTGCTCGCGCGGCTCCGCGAGCGCCGGCGGCTCGCCCCAGCGGCGGATCTCGACCGCGTCCTCGTCGGTGTCGCCGTCCGGCGCGGAGTCGTCCGGCGGGTTCGGCAGCAGCGTCAGCGCCGCCTCGCGGGCCGCGTCGGCCTCGCCGAGCTCCTGCTCGGCCTGCTGGAGCTGCTCCTTCACGCCGCGCAGCTCCTCGAGCTGCTCCGGCGACGGCTTGCCCTTCAGCTTCGTCCGCGAGCGCAGCTCGTCGACGCGCGGCACGAGCTCGCGCCAGCGCTCGTCCGCGGCGAGCCAGGCGTCGAAGGCCTCGGCCGCGCCCTTGCGCGCGAGGCGGCGCCGGTACTCGTCCGGGGCGTTGCGGGCTGCGCGGGCGTCGATCACGACAGTGAGTGTACGAACGCTTCCAGCAGGGCGGCGACGCCTTCGTCGTCGACCGACGGGACGACGAGGTCGGCGCGGGCGAGGATCTCGGGGTGCGCGTTCGCGACGGCGACCGCGAAGCCGGCCCAGTCGAGCAGCTCGCGGTCGTTCTCGCCGTCGCCGCAGGCGACCGTCTCCGCCGGGCCGAAGCCGAGCCGGTCGGCGACGAACTGGAGCCCCGAGCCCTTGCTCACGTCCGGGTGCGCGAACTCGAGGAAGTGCGGCAGCGACTTCGAGACGAAGAGGCGCCCGCGGAAGCGCGGCTTCAGCACGGCCTCGAGCGCGTCCATCTCGGCCGGCGGCCCGACGGCCACGAGCTTCGTCGGGTCGCGGTCGAGCCAGGTTCGCAGGTCGCCGACCGCGTGGATCTCGATCCGCTGGAAGTCGGCGTACGCCCGCGCCTCGGGTGTCACCTCCGCGACGTAGAGGAGGTCGTCGAGGTAGCAGTTGACGTGGTAGCCGGCCGTCACCACCGCGTCGATCGCCTCGAGCGCGCTCTCGAGCGGCACCGGCACGTGGCGGAGGAACTCGCCGGTCGCCGGGTCGGCGACGACCGCGCCCTGGTAGCAGACGACCGGGTCGTCGAGGCCCGCCTGCTCGAGGTACGGCAGGACCGACCGGAACATGCGCCCGGTGACGACGATCACGTGGATCCCGGCGGCGCGGGCGGCGGCGATCGCGGCGGCCGTCCGGGGGCGCAGGAGCGCGTCCTGCGCGATCAGCGTGCGGTCGAGGTCGCACGCGAACGCGGCCACCCCGGTCGGGAATCCGGCCGGAAGCTCTACGGGAGCTTGCCGCCGGTCGACTTGACCACGTACGCGGCCACGTCGGCGATCTGCTGGTTCGAGAGCTGACCCTTGAAGGCCGGCATCGTCGCCCCGCCGAGCGTGACCTGCGCGGTGACCGTCCGGTAGTCCGGCTGCAGCTGGTCGAGGTTCGGGCCGACCGTGCCCGTCGCCTTGGCGGCGGCGAGCGTGTGGCAGCCGGCGCACGCGGCGCTCGCGAAGACCTTCGCCCCAGCGGTCGGATCGCCCTTCAGCTTGAACGCCGGCGTGATCGGCTTCGCGGCCGCGACCGGCGCCTTGCCGATCACGGTCACGGGCGTCGGCGTGACGACGCCCTGCGAGCCGCAGCCCGCGAGGGCGGCGGCGGCGAGGAGACCCGATCCGATCGTGAAAGCGCGGCGCACCGGGCGAGACTCTAAACAACGGCTAAGACTGCGCGCCGGGGCAACCGTGACGCAACGGGCTCGGACTACCATGGCGGCATGAAGCGCAGATCGTTCGGTCGCGACCGGGGGCTCTCCCTCCGCATGCTGTTCACGAGCGGCCTGCTGGGCCTGCTCTACGTCATCTTCGCCGTCGTCCTCTTCAGCGTCCTCAAGGTCGGGCTCGCCCCGATGCTCGTGATCGTGGTCGGTCTCGCGGCCGTCCAGTACTGGACGTCGGACAAGCTCGCGCTCGCCGCGTCCGGCGCGAAGATCGTCTCCCGCGAGGACGCGCCCGAGCTGCACGCGATGGTCGAGCGGCTCTGCGCGATGGCCGACCTGCCCAAGCCGAGGATCGCCGTCGTCGACAGCGACGTGCCGAACGCGTTCGCGACCGGCCGCAACCCGAAGCACGCCGCCGTCGCCGTCACGAACGGCCTCTGGCGCCGCCTCGAGCCGCAGGAGCTCGAAGGCGTGCTCGCCCACGAGCTCTCCCACATCGCGAACCGCGACGTGCTGATCATGACCGTCGCGAGCTTCTTCGCCATGCTCGCCGCGATGCTGACCCGCTTCGGCATGTACGCCGGCATGTTCGGCGGCGGCTACGGCGGCGGCAACCGGAACAGCAACAACAACAACCAGGTGCCCGTCTGGCTGATCGTCATGGTCGTCTCGATGGTCGTCTACGCGATCAGCTTCATCCTGATCCGGACGATCTCCCGCTACCGCGAGTACGCCGCCGACCGCGGCTCCGCCGTGATCACGGGCGCGCCCGAGAACCTGATGAGCGCCCTGCAGAAGATCGCGAGCGGCATCACCCAGATCCCGCAGCGCGACCTGCGCGAGGTCGCCGGCATGAACGCGTTCTTCATCGTGCCGACGAACTGGCGCACCCAGATGAGCGAGCTCTTCATGGATCACCCGCCGATGGAGAAGCGCCTCGCCGCCCTCTCGGCGATCGCCCGCGAGATGGGCAGGCCCGTCGCGTAGCTCGGAACCGCGGAGCGGTTCCTCGCTGGGATAGGGAACTCCGCACGACCGGGAGCGCGGTCTCCGGCTCGTGCTTCGTGCTCGCTTGTCTTCGGGTGCTCTGGACGGGAGGCCTGCCCCGTCGCGGGCGGACGCGCCTACGGCGGGTCCACCCGCTTCGTTCGCGTGGGCGTAACGGGCCTGCGGCTCCGTTACGCCCACGCCTCGGCCGCTTCGAGCTTCACAACCGCCAAGACCGGAGCGTAAGCCCGCTTACGCTCCGGTGAACCAGCGGGTGGTCCTGCCCGCAGGGCACGATCGCCCGCGCCGGGGCAGGCATCCCGTCCAGAGCATCCCAAGGTAATCCGCACGGAGCGCGCCGGAGACCGCGCTCTCCGGCGCGCGCAGTTCCGTCTCTCAGCGCGGAAACGCGCAGCGTTTCCGCGCTACAGCGGAGCGTCGAAGAGCGCCAGCCACTTCGACAGGTCGGGCTCGATCGGCAGCTCGGGCTCGAGCTTCGCCTTCAGCTCCAGCTCGCGCGCGTTGTCGCGCTCCTGCGCCTTGCCCGACGGGACGAACGGCCAGAACGTGCCCGTCTTGAAGCCGTAGATCCAGTACGTCGGCTCGGCGCCGCGGCCCTCGAAGCGGAACGCGGCCGCGAGCAGCTGGCCGCCGAAGCCGCGCGCCTGGAACTCCGAGGCGACCGCGTGCACCGCCGTCACCTGATCCTCGAGATCCGGGTCGTGGACGATCACCCACTCGAACCCGAACGAGTCCTTCTTGCGGTCGAGCGTCGAGCCGGAGCCGGCCGCGACCGACTGGAGGAGCTCCTCGACGTCCTGGTCGACCTGCGTGAACTCGCCCGCCGAGAGCGGCTTGAAGATCACGGCGCCGACGCCCGCCGTCTTCAGGCGCGCACTCGACGTCGAGCGTGACCGCGGCGGTCACGAGCGCGAACAGGCGGTCGCCGGCCGGCTCGGCGAGCTTCTTCCGCCCGAAGAGGATGTCGCCGAGGCGGGCTATTGGGTCGCCGCGTCGTCTGCCGCCGGCTCGCTCTCGGCCACGGCCTCGGCGGGAGCCGCCTCGGCGCCGCCGCCGTCGCCGAGCGCCTTCGCGCCGTCGCCCGAGCCGACCTCGGCCTTCAGCTTCGCGAGCTCGTCGTCGACCTGGCCCGAGGTCGAGATCTGCGCCAGCTCGCGGTCGAGCTGGGTCTGGTCGCCGGCGGTGAAGTCCTCGAGGGCGCCGGCCGCGGTCAGCTCGTCGATCGCCGACGCGCGCGCCTGCAGCTCCTCGGTCTTGTCCTTCGCCCGCTGGATCGCGAGACCCGTGTCGGACATGTGCTCGCCGATCCCGGTCGCGGCCTCGCCGATCCGCACCTGCGCCTCGGCGGCCGAGTACTGCGCCTTGATGACCTCCTTCTGCGACCGGAACGCCTCGATCTTCGTCTCGAGCGTCTGCTGGGAGGAGATCAGCTGCTCCTGCTGGGCCTGCGAGCTGCTTCACCTGCGCGTCGAGCCCCTGCAGCTGCTGCTGCGTCGCCGCCTTCTTCTCGAGCGCCTGGCGGGCGAGATCCTCGCGGTTCGCAGCCACCGCCTGCCGGGCCTGCGTCTCGAGCTTGACGACGTTCTGCTCGAGCTTGTCGGTCTGCAGCTCGAGCCGCTTCTTCGCGGTCACGACGTCGGCGACTCCGCGCTTGACGTTCTGGAGCTGCTGGAGCATCTGCTCGTACGAGTAGTCGAGCGTCTCCGTCGGGTCCTCGGCCCGGTTCAGCAGCTTCGAGACCTTCGCCTTCACGATCAGCGACGCGCGTGATGTCAGCCCGGCCATCGATCCTCCTCGTCGGTTCCGTCCGGTTAGCCTAGCGTCACGTCGGCCGAGCGGTGAGTGCCCGTGCGTACTTCGCCGTAGCGCGGATCGGAGCCGGTTCCGATGACCGCCGGGCGGCTGTGGGCGACGCTCCGAGGGCCATGGCGAATCGAGGGCAGGCCGTCACGCGGATCGTCGCCGGAGTCGACGGCTCCGAGGAGTCGAAGGTCGCCCTGCGCTGGGCGATCCAGGAGGCGCGGCTCCGCCACGCGGAGCTGCGCGCCGTCTATGCCTGGGCCGGGCCCGGGCCGCGGGAGGCGGCCGAGGAGCGCCTCGAGGCCGTGGTCGCCGAGGCCGTCGGCGAGACGGCCGGCGTCGCGCTCTCGCAGGTGGCGGTCGAGGGAGACCCGACGCGGGTGCTCGTCGAGGCGGCCCGCGACGCCGACCTGCTCGTCGTCGGCTCGCGCCGCCGGCGCGCGCCGTCGCGCCGGGCGCGACCGGCCGCTCGATCAGCCGCGAGTGCGTGCACCAGGCGGCATGCCCGGTCGTGATCGTCCGCGCCGCCGACCGCGAGTCGCTCGTCCGGATCTCGATTTCCGCTCGAGTCGCCCAGCGGGGCGGACGGACGAGCAGCGTGTGCTCGCCGACGTCGAGCGGCGCGAACGGGAGCTGCTCGCGGACGAGCCACTCGTCGAGGGCGAGCTCGAGCTCGTGCATCACTGCCGCCTCGGCGACCGGGTCGCACTCGACCTCGATCCCGGACTCCTCCAGGCGCGCGCCGGCGACGTGCCCGGACACGGTCGGGAAGGCGTCGTACGCGTCGTGGGTGCGCGCGAACCGCACGTGGATCTCCGTCATCGCGTCTCCTCCAGCAGACGGCGGACGTCCTCGTCCGCGAGGGGCGGCAGCTCGCCGAACCAGACGGCGCGCGAGCCGAGGAACTCGAACTCGTAGAGGCACACGACCTCGTCGGCGACGGGGCGCACGAGCGCGAGGCCCGCCGAGGCGGCGACCGGCACCGCGACGACGACCCGGTGCACGCCGTGGTCGCGCGCCCAGAGCGTCGCGGCGACCATCGTCGCTCCCGTCGTGATCGCCTCGTCGACGAGCACGAGATCGCGGCCGTCGACGTGGAGCGGGGGCCGGTACTCGTGCAGGCGCGCGTCGACCTGCTCCGCCTCCCGGCGGGCGCGCGCCGTGGCGACGACGAGCTGCGCCGCCGAGAGCCCGTGCGGCTCGAGGATGTGGACGGCGTCGCCGGGCGCGGCCGCGCCGATCGCATGCAGCTCCGCCGGGCGCCGGATCGGGGAGACGAGGACGACGTCGAGCGGCGCGCGCAGGGCCGTCGCGAGCTCGGCGCCGATCTCGACGCCGCCGCGGGTGACGCCGATCACCGCCGGCGAGGAGAGGTCGGTCGGCAGCGCATGCGCGAGCGCCCTCCCGGCGTCGGCCCGATCGTCGAAGAGGATCGACTCGGCCAAATGCGCGGGCATGAAGCCGCTCGTCTCAGGCCCCATCGTCGACATCGCTCGCTCCCTCCAGGTAGTCGTGGATCGCCCGCGCGGCCCGCCGGCCCGCGCCCATGGCGAGGATCACCGTCGCCGCCCCCGTGGCGATGTCGCCGCCGGCGTAGACGCCCGGCCGGCTCGTGGCGCCGGTCTCGGGATCGACGACGACGCAGCCGTGCCCGTCGATGTCGAGTCCCGTCGTCGTCTGCGGGATCAGCGGATTCGGGTTCGTGCCGAGCGCGATCACGGCGAGGTTCGCCTCGAGCACGAACTCCGAGCCGGGGATCTCGACCGGCCGCGGTCGTCCCGAGGCGTCCGGCTCGCCGAGCTCCATGCGCACGCACTCGAGCCCGCGCACGCGTCCCTCGTCGTCGCCGAGGAACCGCTTCGGCAGCGTCAGCCAGTCGAAGATCGCGCCCTCCTCGGCGCAGCGCCGGTAGTCCTCGGCGCGCGCGCCCATCTCGGCCTGGGTGCGCCGGTACACGACGTGCGTCTCCTCGGCGCCGAGCCGGATCGAGACGCGCGCCGCGTCCATCGCCGTGTCGCCCGCGCCGATCACCGCCGCGCGCGCCGGCCGCTTCACCGGCGTGTCGTAGTCGGGGAAGTCGTACGCGCGCATCAGGTTCACGCGCGTCAGGTACTCGTTCGCCGAGTAGACGCCCTTCAGGTTCTCGCCCGGGATGCCCATGAACTTCGGCGAGCCGGCGCCCGTGCCGACGAAGACGGCGCGGTAGCCGAGCTCGCCGAGCAGCTCGTCGACGGTGACGGTCTTGCCGACGACGACGTCGGTGCGGAACTCGACGCCGAGCTCGCGCAGCCGCTCCACGTCCTCGTCGACGATCGCCTTCGGCAGCCGGAACTCGGGGATCCCGTAGCGGAGGACGCCGCCGATGGCGTGCAGCGCCTCGAAGACCGTCACTCCGTAGCCCAGCCGGGCGAGGTCACTCGCCGCCGTCAGTCCTGCCGGGCCGGAGCCGACGATCGCGATCGTCTCGAGACGCTGCACACGCTCAGGGGCCGCTCCGTTCCGCGGCTGGGCCCGTTCCCAGTCGGCGACGAAGCGCTCGAGGCGGCCGATCCCGACCGGCTCGAGGCGGCCGAGCACCGCGCACTGCGCCTCGCACTGGTGCTCGACCGGGCAGACGCGCCCGCAGATCGCCGGCAGCACGTTCTTCGTCCTGATCGTCTCCGCGGCGCCCGCGAAGTCGCCGAGCTGCACCGCTCGCACGAAGTCGCGGATCGGGACGCCGACGGGGCAGCCGAGCTCGCAGAGCGGCTCCTGGCACTGGATGCACCGCCGCGCCTCGGCGAGCGCGCGCTCGACCGTGTAGCCGGTCGCGACCTCGTCCCAGAGCGCGCGCCGCTCGACCGGGTCGAGCGTCGGCATCGCGGTCTTCGTCGGGTGGACGATGCCCATCGCTACGCCCCTCCGAGCGCGTCCACGAGCACCGGCTCGCGGGCGACCCGCTCCTCGTCGACGTACATCTTCGAGCGCACGACCGCCTCGTCGAAGTCGACGGCGTGCGCGTCGAAGAACGGGCCCGTCCACGCACGCGAAGCGCGTCTCGCCGCCGACGGTGATCCGGCATGCCCCGCACATGCCGGTGCCGTCGAGCATGATCGGGTCGAGCGAGACGAACGTCTCGAGGCCCGACGGCCGCGTCGTCTCGGCGACGGCGCGCATCATCGGCATCGGGCCGACCGCGAAGCAGCTCGTGAAGCCGGCGCCGGCCTCGATCAGCTCGGCCAGCCGCGCCGCCGTGAAGCCCTTGTAGCCGAGCGAGCCGTCGTCGGTGCACGGCTCGTAGGAGTTGCTCACGCGCTCGAGCAGCTCGCGCAGGATCAGCAGCTCGGCCGTGCGGGCGCCGACGATCGAGGTCACCCGGACGCCGCGCCGCCGCAGCTCGCGCGCGATCGGGTAGATCGCGCCCGCGCCGAAGCCGCCCCCGACGAGCGCCGCGTGGCCCGTCTCCGGCAGCGGGGCGGGGAGGCCGAGCGGGCCGGCGAGGTCGAGGAGCTCCTCGCCCGGCTGGAGCGCGCAGAGCAGCCCGCTCGTCCGTCCGACCTCCTGGACGACGAGCGTCACGGTGCCCGCCTCCGGCGTCGAAGTCGGTGATCGAGATCGGCACGCGCTCGCCGTGCTCGTCGACGCGCACGATCACGAACTGGCCGGGACGCGCGTGCTGCGCGACGAGCGGCGCGTCGACGACGAAGAGCCGGGTCACCGGGGTCAGCTCGAGCTTGTCGAGGATTCTCGCCATCGGTCTCCTAGAGCTCGCGGGTGCTCGCTCATCGCCTTCAGCCGCCGCCAGCGGCGGTCGACCTCGGCCTCGATCGACGCGAGGTCGTCCTCGAAGCCGGGCTTCGTCAGGTGCCGCGTCTTGCCCATCGTCCGCAGCCAGTCGGCGACCGGGACGCGCCGGCCGAGCGGCTCCGGGTCGTACGTGAGCGACGTCTTGTGCCGCTCGATCTCGTAGAGCGGGAAGAAGCACGAGTCGACCGCGGTGCGCACGACGTCGGTGCCGGCGCGATCCGCGGTCAGCCAGTTCAGCGGGCAGGAGATGAGGATCTTCCCGTAGGCCATCCCCTCGTTCCGATGCGTACCACTGCGCCTTCGCGCCCTTCGCGAGCAGGTCGTCGGGGAAGCCCTCGACGCCGGTGAAGACGTAGGGGATGTTCGTCGCCGCCATGATCTGCGGCGTGTCGCGGTGGTGGAACGACTTGCCGTGCTCGCCCGGGCCGACGTGGCTCGTCGAGGTGCGGTGGCCGAGCGGCGTCGAGTAGCTCTGCTGCGCGCCCGTGTTCATGTAGCCCTGGTTGTCGTACTCGACGATGATCAGGCGGTGGTTGCGGAGGGCGGTGCCGATCGCGGCGCCCGTGCCGATGTCCATGCCGCCGTCGCCGGTGACCATCACGAAGGTGATGTCCTCGCCGGCGGGGAGCTCGCCGCGCCGCTTGCGCTCGTGGAACATCTCGACGAGGCCGGAGAGCGTCGCCGCCCCGTTCTGGAACAGGTTGTGGACGTACGTGACCCGGTGCGACGAGTACGGGTAGCCGGTCGAGACGACCATCGCGCAGCCGGTCTGGTAGAGGACGACGACGTCGCCCTCGATCCCGCGCAGGAACTGGTCGAGCGCCGGGAACACGCCGCAGCCGGGGCAGGCGCCGTGACCGGGCGCGACGCGCTTCGGGCGGGCCGCGAGCTGCCAGGCGGGCGGCGCCTCGACCGTCGAGCTTCCCGTTGCCCGTGTCGTGCACGTGGACGAGGCCGCTGACCGTCTCCTCCGGGCGGAGCGGCGGCAGGCCGGGCCGGTGCGGCGGGTTCGCCGGGTCGCCGGGCGTGACGCCGTGGTAGCCGAACACGGGCACGGGCGCGCCGTCGAGCGCGTCCAGGGCGAGCCGGAAGAACGCCTCCGCGTCCTCGGTGTAGAAGTCGCGGCCGCCGAGCCCGTAGATCCTCGTCAGGCAGCGCGTCGCGTTCTCCGGGTCGTCCTTCAGCGCCGACTTGACCTCGTGCGAGACGGGGCCGCCGCCGGAGCCGTACGAGTCGGCGCGCTCGCCGATCACGAGCGCGCGCACGCCGCGGAGCGCGTCGCGCAGGATCGTGGCCGGGAAGGGACGCAGGACGTTCGGGCTGAGGACGCCGGCGCGGATGCCCTGCTCGCGCAGCCGGTCGGCCGCGTCCTTCGCCGTCTCGGCGGCGGAGTTGACGAGCAGGAGCGCGACCTCGGCGTCTTCCATCCGGTAGGAGTCGACGAGGTCGTAGCGGCGGCCGGAGAGCTGCTCGTAGGCGGCGAACACGTCGGGCAGCACGCCGAGCGCGGCCGCCATCGCGAGGTTGAGCTGGAACTTGTTGTTGATCAGGTCGGGGTCGTTCATGTACGGCCCGACCGTGATCGGATGCCCCGGGTCGAGCGCCGAGACGGTCTCGGTGAACGGACCGAGGAACTCGCGCACGACGGCGGGATCCTCGAAGACCGAGACGCGCCGCTTCTGGTGCGAGGTGAAGAAGCCGTCGAAGGCGACCAGCGCGGGCAGCCGCACATCCGGGTGCTCGGCGGCGCGCAGCGCGCAGACGTTCAGGTCGTAGACGGCCTGCGGGTCGCGGGCGCAGAGGACGAGCCAGCCGGTGTCGAGCGCGTAGTAGAGGTCGGAGTGGTCGCCGCGGATGTCGAGCGGGCCGCTGACCGAGCGCGTGGCGAGGTCGAGCAGCATCGGGAAGCGCGTGCCGGCCTGGACGGGGTACTGCTCCAGCCCGTAGAGGAGCCCCTGCGAGCTCGTCGCGTTGAAGACGCGCCCGCCGCCGACCGAGGCGCCGTAGCAGATGCCCGCCGCGCCGTGCTCGCCGTCGGCGGGGATCATCACCGTCCGGTGCGCGCCCTCCGCCTTGCGCTCGTCGAGGAGCTCCGCGATCTCGGTCGAGGGCGTGATCGGGTAGTAGCCCATCACGTGGAAGTCGATGTGCTGCGCCGAGATCGCCGCCATCTCGTTGCCGGAGCGGAACTCCTGCACCTGGGCGGCGGCGGCGGCGCGGCGCGGACGGGCGGAGACGGCCATCAGACGAGCTCCCCGAACAGGGCGACGCGATGCTCGGCCGCCCAGCCCGGCTCCTCGCGGCGCTCGACCATCGCGCCGGTCGTGCAGGCCTCGACGCACTTCAGGCAGCCCTTGCAGTACCGGTAGTCGATTCCGCGCAGGCGGACGCCCTCGGCCGACTCCTCCCAGACGAGGCAGAGGTCGGGGCAGACGATGTCGCAGAGCCCGCAGTGGACGCACTCGTCGAGTGAGAGCTCGGGCAGGAAGCCCTCGCGCGACGTGCTCATGTCCTTGACGATGCTGTTCGCCGGCTCGAGGATCGTGCCGCCGATCGGGGCGTCGAGGTAGCCGAAGGCCGGCGCAGGGCGCGTGACCGGGCGCCCGGCGGCGCCGGCGGGCGCGGCAACCGTCGTCATCTGGAGCTCCTCGAAGCCGCGGTCGAACGTGCGCAGGTTCGCCTCGACGACCTCGGGATGGCGGCGCGAGAACGTCGCCTCGATCGTCTCGCGCACCGCGTCGGGCTCGATCACGGGGCAGGCGCGGACGACCGCGCCGAGGAGCGCCGTGTTCACACGCGTCTTCTCCTCGACCGCGATCCCGAGCGCGTCGAGCGCGCCGACGGTGCCCCATTCGAGGCCGAGCCGCGCGCGCAGCTCGTCCGGGTCGGCGCCGGTGTTCACGATCGCCGTCCCGTCGGCGGGGAGGCCGGCGAGCACGTCGAGCGAGCCGACGAGCGCCTCGTGGAAGACCGCGACGACCTGCGGCGACTCGACCGGGCTCGAGGTGCGGATCTCCTGCTCGGACGGCGCGATCCGCACGAACGACTTCACCGGTGTTCCCTTCTTCTCCGAGCCGTAGGAGGAGAAGTGCGACGCGTTCAGGCCCTGGCGGAGGACGACCGCCTCGGCGAGCATCTGCCCGGCCAGATGGGCGCCGAGCCCGCCGATGGACTCGAGGCGGATGCTGAAGAACCCGTCGGGACCTGCCGGAAAGCCGGACGCGGCCATGCGGAGCTCCTTTCGAGAGGATCGTCCCGCGCCCGCGGGTCGGAGGCATCCGGGCCGCCCCCGACGGCACGTGGGGGTTTTGTCGCGAGTCGGACGCGGATGCCGGCCGGCGGGCTAGCCGAACGGGACGCCGACGAGCACGGGCGGGACCTCGTCGGCGGTCCGCGCCGTCGCGGCGTACGCCTCGGCCCACGCGTACGGGTCGAAGATCGAGCGCTCCGACTCGTCCTCACGGCAGATCGGGCATTCGCCCGGCTCGCGGTCGTGCTCGCAGAGCACGAGAAGAGAGGGATCGAGCATCGGGAAAATCGTGCGACGCGGGCACCTCTCCGAACATCGGGGAGAACTACGGCTTTCGTCCAGGCGTCCGCTCCGCGCCCCTCCGAGCGTCAGCCGCCCGGGAGGCGCGAGATCGCGGTGGACGCGAGCTTCTTCGCGGCGGTGAAGCCCGGCGAGCCCGGCAGCACCTGGACGAACGGGGTCGAGATCGAGACTTCGGTGCCGCCCGAACGGGCCGCGATCGTCGCGAGGCCCGCCGCGATCCCCTTCGAGGCATCCGCCTTCTGGAACGCGGCGGCCGCCTCGTCGCCGACGCCCGCGACGGCGACGATCGTGTAGCCGCTGTTGCCGACGTTCAGGTTCGCGAGCTCCTTGCGCAGCGAGGTGCTCGGTGCCGTGGTGACCTGGAGCTGCACGGCGGGAATCCCGTTTGCGTTCGGCCATTCGCAGATCTGGGTTCCCGCGACCGTCTGCAGCTTCCCGTGCCCGAGGCCGGGGGCGAGCTTCGCGACGTCCGCGTCGGTCAGCAGCGAGCAGGGGTCGACGGCGGCCGCCTGGGTCGAGCCGGTGGTCGCGGCAGCCGCGGTCGTGGTCGGCGCGACGGTCGTCGCCGGGCGCGATGCGCCGGTCGTCGTGCTCGCGCCGCCGCCGCCGCAACCGGCGAGTGCGACGAGGAGGCCCGCGGTCACGGCCACGGCCTGGGCGGGCATCTGCGGGGCGGACGTTCTCATCGGCTTCAACTCCTCCGGAGTGGAACGGAACGCGATCGACCGCAGGACTCGATCGTCGCACACCGGGAGCGGTTCGTGGGCGGCGCCGGCCGCCGGTGTCAGTCCGAGGTCGTGTTCCCGGAGAAGACCGTCTCGGGCTCGTTGGCCGCGTCGAGGGCTTCCTGGAGCTGGCCCTGCGTCGAGCCGAGGGTCCTGAGCCAGCGCTGGCCGCCGAACGTGAAGCCGATCCAGTACCCGAGCTCCACGAGCTCCGGCTCGGTGAACTCCGCCCTCAGCTCCTCCCACATGGCGTCGTCGGCCCGCGCCGGATCCCACATGATCGCGTCCGTGTAGCGGAGGGCGAGCTTCTCCCGGGGCGTGTACTCGTCCGAGGTCTCGTGGCTGAAGAGCTTGTCGAGCTGGGGCTTGTCGGCGTTGATCTCCCGGGCGATGCCCTGGTTCGAGCAGTACGTGCACTCGCCCGAGAGGGCGATGTAGGCGCGGAGCAGCTCCTTCAGGTCGAAGTCGAGCACACCCTCGTGGTAGAGCCACTGCCGGCTCATCGTGAACGAGCGCATCACGCCGGGCGCATGGGCGCGGATCGCCTGGAACTCCGGTCCCGGCTTCCCGCGTGCGATCGCCTTCTGGAGCCAGCCGCGACACTCGGCGTCGTCGATCTGGGAGGGGAGCTTGAAGCTGATCCTGGCCATGGGGGGTCCTTTCGTCGGTCCGGCGCCGGTGGAAGCCGCAAACGATTGTAGGCGGCCGGGCGGCGGCGAGATGTCCGTTCGGGCCATGTCCGGAGCGGACGGTACGTTCCGGGCGTGCGCCTGCTCGTCGCCCGCTGCGAGGTCCGGTACTCCGGCCGTCTGGACGCCCTGCTGCCCGAGGCGGTGCGGCTCCTGATCCTGAAGGACGACGGGTCGGTGCTCGTCCACGACGACGCGGGCGGCTACAAGCCGCTGAACTGGATGACGGCGCCGACGTTCGTCGTCGACGAGGGCGAGCGGCTCGTCGTCTCCAAGCCGAAGACCGAGGACGTGCTCGAGATCCGGCTCGTCGAGGTGCTGAGCGACGTGACGCACGACATGGGCGAGTCGGCCGCGCTCCAGAAGGACGGCGTCGAGCGCGACCTGCAGGAGCAGCTCGCGGCGGCGCCCGAGGCGCTCGGCGAGGAGCTCGTGCTCGTCCGGCGCGAGTGGCAGACCGAGGTGGGGCCGGTCGACCTGATGTGCAAGGACGAGTCGGGGGAGTGGGTCGCGGTCGAGATCAAGCGGATCGGCACGATCGAGGCGGTCGAGCAGCTGACGCGCTATCTCGACTTCATCCGCCGCGACCCGGCCAAGGAGGGCTGCCGCGGCATCCTCGCCGCGCAGCGGCTGAAGCCGCAGGCGGTCGCGCTCGCCGAGTCGCGCGGCCTCCGCTGCGTCGAGGTCGACCTCGCCGTCCTGCGCGGCGAGCGCGAGCCCGACCTGACGCTCTTCACCGCCTGACCCGACACGTCTCCCCGGGCCACGTCCGGTGCCAGGCACCGGACGTGTGGCTTCGAGACGTGTCTGTCCGGCCGGTTCCGCTCCCGGAGCGGGATCGCCGTGACCCGCGTGGCCGTTCGGCCATGTCCGGTGCCTGGCACCGGACATGGCCACAGAGGACATGCCCCACCTACGGGCGCGTTGCCGCCGACACCGCGGCGGCGACGCCGGCGCGGAGGCCGTCCGGGTGCGCGTATGCGGCGGAGCCGAGCAGGAGCATGACGCCGTCGCGGGTGCCGGCCCGCGCGAGCTGGCTCGGCCGCGTTCTCCGCGCCGACGCCGCCGCCGAGCACCGCCGTCGCCGGCGCGACGCCGAGCTCATCCCGGCACGCGGCGATCTGCTCGCGCACCTCGTCGTCGGTGTCGAACGTGCGCGGCGAGAACGACCCGACCTGGACGTAGTCGGCGCCGAGCAGCCGGGTCAGCTCCGCGAGCACGCGCGCCGAGACCGAGACCGCGCCGCCGCGGCGCAGGAACGACGAGCCGACGCGGTGGACGAAGAGCGGCACGCCGAGGTTCGCCTCCCGCAGCGCGCGGATCGAGCCGAGCCCCTGCAGGAATCGCGTTCACCATCAGCGCTCCCGCGCCCGCCTCGACCGCCGCCTCCGCCCGCGCGAGCAGCCCCTCCGGCGGCCCGGTCATGTTCGGCGCGTAGCGCACCCCGCGCGGGATCCGCTCCGCGATGCGGCGCACCCGCTCGGCGAGCGGGGAGTACCCGGGGCTCGCCATCAGCTCGTCGTCCTTGAGGAAGACCGCCCCGCCGGCTGCGAGCTCCGCCGCGACCGCGCCCGCCTGCTCGGGCGTCAACCCGAGCGCCGGCTTCACGATCGCGCCGACCGAGACGCCGGGCTCCGCGCCGAAGGCCGGCCCGGGCAGCCCGTCCGGCCAGGCGATCTCGACGAGCCGGCACGACTCGAAGTCGCCGCGGTCGGCCCACTCGCCCGCGATGCAGACGGCCAGCAGCTGCTCCGCGGAGAGCTCGTCCGCGAGCGCCGGGAACTCCACCGTCACGCGTGGCCCGTCGACGGAGACGACGCGCGCCCGCACGGACTCCGGGCCGTCCGGAAGGCTGACCGACTGGAGGATCGCCAGCGTCTCCGCCCACTCCGGCGGCCGCAGCTCGTAGGTCGCCGTGACGGGCACCGGCGTATCGTAGGTCGCCCTTCGCGCTCGCTACACTTTGTGGCCGCGGGGCTATAGCTCAGCTGGGAGAGCGCCTGGATCGCACCCAGGAGGTCGGCGGTTCGAGCCCGCCTAGCTCCACTCCGAGAGCCGGCTGCGCCGGCTCTCGTTCGTTCGGTGTTTCCCGCTTCGCCCGCTGCGCTGGGGCAACGCGCGCTTCGGCGCGGTGCCCAAGCGCTCCGCTTTCCGCTCGCTCGTGTGCGAGCCGGCTGGGCCGCTCGCGGCTCAGGTGCCCGGCGTCTCGGGCCGCGCCCGCACAGGTCGGTCGCGGCACCGGCTGATCCGTGGTGCGGCCAGTCAGGCGAGGACGTCGAGTAGGCGGTTCTCGTTCGAGATCTGTTCGACCTGATCGGCGAGCGTGGGGCTCTTGGCCTCGGCCGCCGCGAGCGCGGCGGTCGCCGACGCCGACGTCGTCGCGTCGAGCGAGGCCGGCGTCGAGAAGAACGGCGACGCGGCGGCCGCCGGCGGCGCGAGCAGGGCGGACAGCGTCGTCTGCTCGGAAACGGTCGCCGCGGCGAGGCCCGCGTAGCCGACGTTCCCCGGCGCGTACGTTGCGAGCCAGCTCGGGTCTGCGAGCGCTCCGATCGAGCTCATGCCGTTCTCGTCCTCCTTGACGTCGATCTCCGGCGCCACGGTGATCGACCGCGCCTGGCGCGACTCGAGCTTCAGCGGTGCTCGAATGCGAGCCGGATGCCGAATCCGATCAGCACGAGGCCCGTGAAGCGGTCGAGCGCCATGCGGACGCGCGGGCGGCGCAGGAGCGCCGAGGCACGGCCGATCAGCAGCGCATAGGCCGCGAGCCACAGCAGCGTCAGCACGGCGAAGATGCCGCCGAGCGTCAGCAACGGGACGAAGACGCTGCCGCCGCTGCGCACGAACTGCGGCAGGAAGCTCGTGAAGAAGACGGCGATCTTCGGGTTGCCGAGGTCGCTCAGCAGCCCCTGCCGCAGCGCCTTGACGGCGCCGTGCGGCCGGATCGGCTGCAGGTCGTCGAGGACGTTCCGGGCGCGCAGCATCTGGATCCCGATCCAGACGAGGTACGCGGCGCCGGCGAGCTTGAGGACGAGGAAGGCGACCGCCGAGGCCTTGAGCAGAGCGGCGATCCCGAGCGCGGCCGCGAACGTCCAGACCGTCAGGCCGAGGGCGACGCCGACCGCCGCGAGCATCCCCGAGCGGTGGCCGCCGAGGAGCGCGTTCTTCGTCACCACCGCGGTGTCCGGGCCCGGGATGAGGATCAGGAGGACCGAGAGCGCGAGAAACGGGAGCAGGTCGAGGTGCAAGCCGCGAAGTATGCAGGCGCGGAATCGGCGAGGATGCCGGCGTGAGGCTCTTCGCCCTCGCCGCTCTCGTCCTCGCGGCCGCGGTCGCCGCGGCCGCCGCCGAACCCGGGGCCGCCGCGCGGATGAAGCTGCTCGGCCGCTCGGTGCAGGGCCGGCCGATCCGCGCCGTCCAGGTCGGTGACCCACACGGGACGCCCGTGCTCGTCGTCGGCTCGATCCACGGGAACGAGCCCGGCGGCATCCCGGTCGCCCGCGCGCTCGAGCGGCTCGACCCGCGCGGCCTCGACCTCTGGATCGTCCCGACGCTCAACCCGGACGGGCTCGCCGCGGACACGCGCGGCAATGCGCACGGCGTCGACCTCAACCGCAACTTCCCGTGGCGCTGGGAACGGCTCGGCGGCGTCTACGAATCCGGCCCGCGGCCGCTCTCCGAGCGCGAGACGAGGATCGCGGTGACGCTGATCCGGCGGCTGCATCCGCACCTCACGATCTGGTTCCACCAGCACATGGATCTCGTCTGGGCCGACGGCGGCGACCGGCGGATCGAGCAGACCTTCGCTCGGGTTTCCGGCCTCCCGTACCGCCCGCTGCCGCAGCTCGCGGGCACGGGGGTGACGTGGCAGAACCACGCGCTCCGCGGCACGACCGCGTTCGCGGCCGAGCTCCCCGCCGGGCAGCCGGACGCGGCAGCCGTGCGCCGCTACGTCCGCGCCGTGCTCGCCGCCGCCCGCACGCGCTGACCGAGAAGGCGCGCCGCGACGACGAAGACGAGCGTGAATGCGAGCGCGACGCCGAGGAACGCGGCCTCCTTGCCGACCGCGTGGTGGCCGAGCACGAGCGCACGCACGACGACGCCGCCGGCCGACGCCCACGAGCCAGGTCGCGAGGAGGCGGCGCGGCGCGGGCTCGACGTAGAGCCGGAAGAGCGCCGCGGCGACGAGCCAGCCGCCGAGCAGGGGCACCGCGTCGCGGGCGAGCCCGGTCGCCGAGACGCCGCCCTTGTGCGAGAGCAGGCCGACGACCGCGAACACGAGGATCGCGGTCGTGTCGCACGCGACGGCGGCTGCGGGGCGGAGCGCGAGGACGCGCATCCGCCGAGGCTAGCCGCTACGCCACGTACGCCGGCTCGAGCTGCACGTAGACGGCGAGACCCGGCAGGCGGTCGCGGTTCGTGTGCGGGTAGCGCACGGTCAACCACGGCTTGCGGTCGTCGGAGACCGCGCGCTCGTTGTCGATCGCGTGCTCGACGCAGATGAACTGGCACGTGTCGTCGGGGACGAACGAAACGGCGCCCTCAGCCGGGTCGAACGCGTACACCTGCACCTCGAAGGCGGCGAGGTTCGGGCACCCGTCGACCGAGCAACGGTGACTCTCGAGGGTCATGGCGCCTCCTTTCGAAGCAAGTCTCCGGCGCGCGCGGGCCGCCGCCATCGGGGGTTGCCCCGAGCGTGTGTCGCGCAGCCCTCACGGACGCCTTACATCCGTCTAATCCTGCTCTTAGCCGCGACCGCGACCGTGGCTGCGGGAGGACGACCCGAAAGGACCAATGCGCATGACGCGAAAGACGAAGCTCGTAACCGGTGTGGTCGGTGTGCTCGCCCTCAGTGGGGCGGGCGCCGCGCTCGCGGCCGGCGGCCACCACGGCGGGAGCTCCGCCGCACGCGGCTCGCTCGTGCACTCGATCTCGCTCGACCGCAGCGCTGTCGCCGGGCAGGGCCTGCGCGGTTTCGGCTTCGGCCATGCGGGCGGCCCCGCCGACGACATCGCGGCTGCGGCCGACTACCTCGGCACCACCGCCTCGGCGCTCGTCACCGACCTGCAGTCCGGCAAGACGCTGGCCCAGGTCGCGGACGGGACGAGCGGCAAGTCGTCCGCCGGCCTGATCGCGGCGCTCGTCGCGCACGAGCAGACCGAGCTCGCCGCGGCGGTCACCGCCGGCAAGCTCACCCAGGCGCAGAGCGACACGCTCGCGGCGAACCTGACCCAGCGGGTCACCGACCGCGTCAACGGGACCCGGCCCGTCGGCGGGCCCGGCCCGTGGGGCGGCGGCCACCACGGCGGCCGGCACGCGGCTTCGGCGGGGGCTTCGGAGGCGGTTCGACCGCGTAGCTCCGAGACCGCTCACACGGCGATCCACCTCGACACGAGAGCAGGCACAATGAACCGTCCTCGATCCCTTGCCGTCGCACTCGTCGCGGCCGGCACCGCGCTCGCGCTCGGCACCGGTGTCACGCACGCCGCGACCGCACCGTCCCCGGCACGACGTGCTGAGCGACACCAGCTCCAACTGGGCCGGCTACGCCGTCTCCGGCTCGGGCACGGGCACGACGCCGACCTCGTTCACGGCCGTCTCGGGCAGCTGGGTGCAGGCCGCCGCGACCTGCACCACCGGCGGTCCCGGCTACTTCGCCTGCTACTCGGTCAGGCTCGGCGGCTTCGCGACCGGCTCACGCACGCTCGAGCAGATCGGCACCGAGGCCGACTGCTCGTTCGAGCGGCACTCCGACCACCTCCGTCTGGTACGAGCTCGTGCCCGCTCCGGCGGTCGACGTGAGCCTCACGGTGCAGCCCGGAAGACGCGATCAATGCGTCCGTCAAGCGTCAGCGGCACCTCCGTCACGCTCACGTCGCGGACGCGACGAGCGGGGAGTCGTCCGCGAAGACGGCCTGACCGTCGCGTCGCCGACTCGTCCCCCGCCGAGTGGTCGCGAGTCGCCCTCGCCGTGCGGCGGCCGCGGCGGCTGCGGCCGCTCCCGCACGCGCACAGCGGCGCGGTCGCGTTCACCGGCGCGTCCGCGACGGGCTCCGGCCACTCCAGCCGATCGGCGAACCGGCCGGAGCGGGACCGCGGTCACCCGCGAACGGGACTCGGCGGGCCGGTTCCCGGGCGACCGGTTCGGCATCGGGGCGGCGCTCTCGACCGCGACGCCGGCACGCTCTCGGCTTCGGCGGTCGCTTCGGTCACGCGGCAGCGGGTCGCCCCGAGCGTCTCGACGGTCGCCGTGTTCGCGGGCGCCGGCCGGGGTGGGGCCGGCGCCGCAGCTGGGGCACGTAGCGACTCCTCAGGCGGGGGACGGCGCCGCGACCGGGCGCGGTGGCGTCCTCCCGACGAGGAGCCGGTAAAAGACGAGCCAGATCACCGGGCCGGCCGCGAGCAGCGCGAGCAGCGGCCCGCCGAGCCCCTGGAGGTCGGTGCCGACGAGCAGCGCGTGCCCGAGCGAGAGCGCGAACGCGCCGAAGCTCGCGTAGTGGAGCCGCCGCCAGCCCTTCTGGCCGATCCACTTCCTGGCCCGGAACGAGGCCGCGAGCATCAGGCTGAGCCAGCCGGCGACGACACCATGGCGACCGAGCCCGGCTTCCACGTCGAGACGTACGGGACGAGCACCGAGCCGAGCCCGAAGTGGAGCGTCGGGTCGAGCAGGAGCGCGCCGACGTGGAGGACGAGCATCGAGAGCCCGACCCAGACGAGCGTCCGGTGCAGGCCGAGCAGGGTCTTCTGGCGGCGCGGCCCGAGCAGCCGCGTGCTCATCCCGAGCCCGAGCCAGACCGACAGGGTCAGCAGCCCGAACGCGACGAGTCCGGCGGAGCGGGCGACGAGCCACGCGATCGGGAGCGACGCCATCAGGCGGCCCTCACGAGGATCCGGGCCGGCGCGAGCGGCAGCCTGCCCAGCGGCAGCGGTGCGCCCGCGTGCGGCACGTAGAGCGCCGAGAGCTGCGGGCGCGCGGCGACATGCGCGGCGGCCGCCTCGACGTCGAGGATCGCGAGCGCGGTCGCGTGCGCCTCCGCCTCTGCGGCATCCGGCGCGACGACGGTGACCGTGAGCGGCCCCGGCCGGGCGGGCTCGCCGGTGGCGGGGTCGATCAGATGATGGAGCGAGCCGCCCGGGCCGAACCGGCGGACGTCGCGGCCCGAGGTGGCGACGCCGCCTCCGTGCAGGAGCAGCGTGCCGGCGGTCGTGCCGGGGCGGCGCGGGTCGGCGACGGCGATCCGCCATGGGCCGCGCTCGGGCGTCTCGCCGGCGAGGGCGAGGTCGCCGCCCAGGTCGACGAGTCCGCCCGGGAGTCCCGGCCACGCCTCGGCCATTGCGGCGAGTGCGCGCGAGGCGGCGTAGCCCTTGCCGATGCCGCCGAGGTCGACCGCCGTGCCGGACTCGAGCCGGGCACGGCCCGCGACGGGATCGAGCTCGATCTCCGCGCCCGCGCGCCAGCCGGGGGCCGGTCGCGCGGGGCGCTCCTCGAGCTGCTCGAAGGAGCGGTCGTAGCCGGCGGCCGCGAGCGCGGGGAGGACGGTCGGGTCGAACCGTCCGCCGGTGTCCTCGCGGGCACGCAGCGCGAGCCGCAGGGCCTCGAGCAGGCGCCGGTCGACCGGCGTCCAGGCGCCGCCGGCGGCGTTGAGCCGCGAGAGGTCGCTCGCCGCGTCGAAGCGGGAGAGCGACCGCTCGCAGGCCGCGACCTCGGCGCGGGCCGCGTCGAGCGCGCGGCGGGCGCGCCGGGTGTCGCCGGGACCGGCGGTCACGGCCGCCGCGCACGTCGTGCCGACCGCGTGGAAGGCGGTCCGCTCGAGCCGGGCGGTCATCGGACGACGCCGGAGGTCGAGGTCGTCGCATGGGGCGCTCCGACGGCGCCGGGGCGACGGTGACGAGCTGCTGCTTGCCGTTCGCGCCCTGGACGACGAGCGTCTGCGCGGCGGCCTGCGGGGCGGGTGCCGGCGCGGGCGTCCGGCTCCAGGCGAGGAACGCGACGATCGCGAGCATCGCCCAGACGGAGAGGACGGTGGCCCAGACGCGCTGCATCAGTCTCCTCCTTCCCACTGGGCCGGCGCGGACGCCGGCTGGACGGCCTGGACGACTGCGGGGGTCGAAGCGGTGGACGAGGGCACGTGGTTCAGGCCGAGGATCGCGGCGCCGCCCGTGAGGACGGTCGCGGCGAGCACGGCGGCGAGGGAGAGTGCGTGGCGAGTAGTCATGTCGCCGTTCTACGGTGCGGCGGCCCAGGAGCGGGCGAAGCGCAGGCCAGGGTTTCGCCGGGGAGCGCCAAGCTTCGGCAAAGACGGCTCGTAACAGAATCCTTGCCTGAGTCTCACCCGGTTCTCAGGTTCGGGGGGCACCGTGGAAGGCGGAACGAGACGACACCCTCCGTCGTTGTACGAGATACGGCGGCGGCCGTGGCGACGCAGGCGCGCGCAGCCCCCTCCTCCGTGCTGCGCGTGCCCGTCACCGGGGTCGCCGCCGAATCGCTTCCGGGCGTATCGTCCGCGCATGGCCACCGTCCCTGCAGGGGCGGGTGGCGCGACGAACGCCAACCAGCCGCCGCCGCTCGCCGGGCACGACCTCTTCGCGGAGAACCGGCCGCTCGCGGAGGCGCTCGCGCGCGAGGGGGCGGGCTGGGCCGCGGAGCGCTGCTCGGAGCTCGGCCGGCTCGTCACCGGGCGCCCGCTCGAGTGGGGGAGGCTCGCGAACGAGAACCCGCCGAAGCTGCGGACGCACGACCGTTTCGGCGAGCGGATCGACGAGGTCGAGTTCCACCCGGCCTGGCACGAGCTGATGCGCCTCTCGGTCGGGCACGGTCTGCATGCGCTCTCCTGGACGGAGCCGCGCGAGGGCGCCCACGTCGCCCGCGCTGCGCTCTTCACGCTCGTCTCGCAGGTCGAGCCGGGTCACGGCTGCCCCATCTCGATGACCCACGCCGCCGTCCCGGCGCTGCGGGCGTCCGCGCCGCACCTCGCGGCCGAGTGGGAGCCGCTGCTGACGTCGTCCGAGTACGACTTCGGGCTCCGCCCGGCGGCCGCCAAGCGGGGGGTCCTCTGCGGGATGGCGATGACCGAGCGCCAGGGCGGCTCCGACGTGCGCGTGAACACGACCACGGCGCGACCGCTCGGCGGCGACGAGTACGCGCTCGACGGCGAGAAGTGGTTCTGCTCGGCGCCGATGTCGGACGCCTTCCTCGTGCTCGCGCAGGCGCCGGGCGGGCTGTCGTGCTTCCTCCTGCCGCGTGTCCTGCCGGACGGCACGCGCAACGGCTTCCGCCTCCAGCGCCTCAAGGACAAGCTCGGCGACCGCGCGAACGCGTCGAGCGAGGTCGCCCTCGAAGGCGCGTGGGCCCGCCTCGTCGGCGAGGAGGGCCACGGCGTGCGGACGATCCTGGAGATGGTCGTCCACACACGGCTCGACTGCGTGCTCGGCACCGCCGCGGGGATGCGCGAGGGAGTCGAGCAGGCGACCCACCATGCCGCGCACCGGGTCGCCTTCGGGAAGCTGCTCGCCGACCAGCCGCTGATGCGAGGCGTCCTCGCCGATCTCTGCGTCGAGTCCGAGGCGGCCACGGTCACGGCGATGCGGCTCGCGCGTGCGTACGACCGGCGCGCCGCCGGCGACGAGCGCGAGGCCGCGTTCGCACGGATCGCGACCGCGGTGGCGAAGTACTGGATCTGCAAGCGCGGCCCGGCCCACGCGGCCGAGGCGCTCGAGTGCGTCGGCGGCAGCGGCTACGTGGAGGAATCGGTGCTGCCGCGCGTCTACCGGCAGGCGCCGCTGCTCTCGATCTGGGAGGGATCCGGCAACGTCGTCTGCCTCGACGTCCTGCGCTCGCTGCAGCGGGCGCCGGAGACCGCCGAGGTGCTGCTCGACGAGATCCGGCTCGCGGACGAGCCGCGCGCGACTGCGCTCGCCGAGCGGGCGCTCGCCGAGGCGGAGGAGCGCTCCGCGCGGCTCGCCGTCGAACGCCTCGCGCTTGCGCTCCAGGCGTCGCTGCTCGTCCGGCACGCGCCCGGCGCGGTCGCCGACGCGTTCTGCGCGACGCGTCTCGGCGGCGAGGCTTCTCTCGCCTACGGGACGCTGCCCGCGGGCGTCGACGCGGCGGCGATCGTCGACCGTCACCGGCCCCACACGGGGGCCAACTAACCTCGACCCGCGCCGCGCGTCTGAGATGAATGGAGAGCGACGCGCCGATGCTGTTTCCTGTTCATCCGAGCGAATGCGACTGGGCCCGCGAGGCTGCGTCCGCGCGCGCCGACGGCGAGCTCATGGCCGAGCTCGACCACGTCCGGCTCGACGGCTCACCTGCGCGCCTGCGCGGACTGCCGGATGTTCGCCGCCGCCGCCGTCGCGGTCGCCCGCGAGCTGCGGGACGCGCCGCTCGAGCAGCCCGGGGTGCCCGTCTTCGTGCAGCGCCGCCACCGCGCCCCCGCCGGGCGCGTCCAGGCGGCTGCCGCGGCCTTGGTCGCGACCGCGGTCGGTGCGTCGTTCGTGGTCGGGCACGTGCTCGGCAGCGGTAATCGCGCACGAACAGCGACCGGCAGCTCCGCCGACATCGGGGGTCTGCGCGCCGACTCCGTCGAGCAGCACCTGCTCGCGATGCTGTCGCACGGCGGCAACGGCGGCATCCGTTTCGGTACGACGATCGCGCTTTGACCGCGCAGGCCGGCTCCGGGCGCTCACACGCGTAGCGCGGATTTCCACGGTCGAGAGTGGCGCTTTCGCGCGCGCCTAACTAAGCTACCGCGCCGTCGTCTACGAAACGTGACGGGACGCCCTTTCGGGGGACGTAGGAGTGAGCAGGCGCCGCCGTACGACGGATCTCCCGGCGCACACCAAACGGAGGGAATCGATGCACAGACGGATCTGGCTCCTTGTCGGAGCGGCTGCCGCCGTGCTTCTTCTGGCGGCGTCCGCGACCGCGACGAACACGACAGCCCGGACGGCTGCAGTGGCGCCTGACGCCACGCCGGCCGCCGCACCGTTCGCCCAGGCTTGGGCGAAGGTGCCGAAGACGGCCGCCGCCCGGAAGGCGAGCAGCACGCTCGTGTTCGGGATGGAGCAGGATGTGGACGGGTTCAACACCACGCTGTCCTGCTGCTCGGAGTTCTGGGCCGTCGTGACGGGCAACACGCCGAACATTCGCGGCGCGTATGTCCTCACGGACAAGCTCCAGTACGTCCCCGACCTCGTCACGAAGGTCGTGGCCACGAAGAGCAGCCTGACCTATTACATCCGCCCCGACGCGAACTGGTACTGGGGCGGCAAGAAGGTCCCTGTCACGTACAAGGACTTCGTCTACACGTGGCAGCAGTTCATCAATCCGAAGAACGACGTTGCCTCGCGTGACGGCTACGACAAGATCACCGGCTACACGCACAAGGGCGACAAGGTCGTCACCTTCAAGTGGAAGCAGCCGTACGCCGACTATCGCGACCTGTTCGGCGGCATCTACCCGTCGTTCGCGCTCCAGGGGATGGACTTCAACAAGATCTGGGCGAACTGCGTGTGCGGCTCGGACGGCAAGCCCGTCGCCGACGGCCCGTTCTACGTCTCGAACTACACGAAGGGCCAGGGCGTCACGCTCAAGGTCAACCCCTTCTGGTACGGCCCGAAGCCGTCCCTGAAGGAGGTCGACTTCAAGTTGATCACCGACACCAACTCGGAGATCCAGGCGATGCGCGGCGGTGAGGTCGACGCGATCTTCCCGTCCCCGCAGACGGCGCTCTCCCAGCTCCGCAACGTCAAGGGGCTCACGTACAGCACGACGGCCGGGCCTCTACCAGGAGCACATCGACATCCAGTTCGGCAAGAAGGGGCAGCCGCTCCTGAGGGCCCCGTGGATGCGGCACGCGCTCATGATGGGGATGGACCGCAGCTCGCTGATCAAGGCGCTGTTCGGTGACATCGCCCCGGGTCTGAAGCCGCTGGACAGCCTGCTCTTCTACCCGAACGACGTCGCCGACTACCGGACGGACTTCCACCAGTGGAACTACGACCCGGCCAAGGCTCTGGCCCTGCTGAAGCAGCACTGCACCGGCGGCCCGAGCGCTCCGACGCGCCGGGAACACGAACTACTTCACGTGCGCCGGGTATCCGGCGAAGTTCGCCTACACGACGACCGCCGGCAACCACCGGCGTGAGACGAGCGAGGCGATCTTCAAGGCCCAGCTCGGTGCGATCGGCATCCAGATCACCGACAACCTCCAGCCGGCGAACGTGGCCTTCGGGCCGACCGTGCTCGAGGCGGGCAACTATGACCTGTTCGAGTTCGCCTGGGTCACGTCTCCGGATCCGGCCGGCTTCGTGTCGATCTGGAGCTGCGGTGGCACCTCGAACTATCTCAACTACTGCAACCGCAAGGCCACGGCCCTGATCGATCAGTCGAACAGCCAGCTCGACCCGGGCAAGCGGTCGACGCTGTTCCAGCAGGCGGATGTCCTGATGGCGAAGGATCTCCCGTCGATTCCGCTCTACGCGACGCCGGCGATCCTCGTCTACAAGTCGACCATCTCGGGGATGACGAACAACCCGTCCTCGACCGGCCCGACCTGGAACATGTACGCCTGGAAGTGGAAATAGGCGTCAAGACGGCACGCAGCTAGCGCTGCGCGCCTTTTCCGTGACGACCCGCGCCCGCCTTCCCGGCGGGCGCGGGTCGGAGCGGCTTCCTCGAGTCGACCCAAGGACATCGACACGTGCTCACCTTCATCGTCAGGCGCGTCCTCTACAGCATTCCCGTCCTGATCATCTCGAGCTTCCTGAGCTTCGTGTTCGTCTCGTACGCCGGCGACCCGCTCGCACGGTTGCGCTCGAACCCGCAACTCTCGGCGATCACGGTCGCGAACCTCAAGGTGCAGTACCACCTGAACCAGTCGATCCCGATCCGCTACTGGTACTGGATCAAGGACGTCTTCACGCACAAGCTCGGCACCTCCCTGCAGACGTTCCAGCCGATCTGGCCCGACATCACGCGGACGATCGGCCACACGGCGCAGGTGATCCTCATCTCCGAGTCGCTCGCGCTGATCCTCGGCGTCGCCGTCGGGATCTTCTCCGCGATCAAGCAGTACTCGATCTTCGACTACCTGTTCACGTCGGTGAGCTTCGTCGGCTTCGCGATGCCGACGTTCTGGCTGGCGCTGCTGCTCCAGATCCTCTTCGTCGACATCTACCTCAAGTGGGGCGTCCGGGTCTTCTACACGTCGGGCCTGAACAGCCCGCACGAGGGGACGTGGTCGCTCGACCGGCTCCAACACATCGCGCTGCCCGTGATGACGCTGCTGATCATCAGCTTCGCGCTCTACAGCCGCTACATGCGGGCGACGATGCTGGACGTGATCAACACCGACTACGTCCGGACGGCGCGCGCGAAGGGGCTGCCCGAGTGGAAGGTGATCATGGGGCACGTCTTCCGCAACGCGCTGATCCCGATCGCGACGATCGCGGCCCTGAACTTCGGTGGCCTGCTCGGCGGCGCGATCATTACCGAGTCCGTCTTCAGCCTCGACGGGATCGGCTACTACTTCATCCAGAAGCTGCAGAACCTCGATCTGTACGCCGTGATGGCGTACCTGCTGATCACGTCGATCGGGATCATCCTGTTCAACCTGATCGCGGACATCCTCTACGGCTTCCTCGATCCGCGGATCCGGTATGACTGAGCCGACGGAGCGGGAGCCCGTCCCCGAGCCGGGGGCGCCGACGGACGGGCTGGTCGCCTCGACACACGGGGCCGAGGACGCGTCCGTCGAGGCCGGCCTCGAGATCAAGGTCCGCAGCCAGTGGGCCTATGCCCGCAGCCGGTTCGTCCGCCACCGGCTCGCGATGTTCAGCCTCATCGTCCTTATCATCGTGTTCGGGGCGGGCGCGCTCGCGAACTTCGTCGCGCCGTACTCGTACGAGCAGATCGACCTGAACAACATCCTCCATGCGCCGACGACGGTCGGCAAGCACTTCTTCGGGACCGACGAGATCGGCCGCGACTACTTCAGCCGCGTGATCTGGGGGATCCGCACGTCCGAGGAGGTCGGCGTCTTCGTCGCGATCGTCTCCTCGCTCATCGGCCTGGTGCTCGGCGCGATCGCCGGCTTCTACAGCGGCTGGATCGACAACATCGTCATGCGCATCACCGATCTCTTCCTGACGCTGCCGCTGCTCGCCGTGCTCGCGACGGCGGCGGCCCTGCTCGGCTCGGGGAACCAGTGGCGGGTCTCGATCATCCTCGCCCTGCTCCTGTGGACGGGGCTTGCGAGAATCGTGCGCGGCCTGTTCCTGTCGCTGCGCGAGAAGGAGTACGTCGAGGCGGCACGGGCGGCCGGCTCCGGCGACATGCGGATCATGTTCCGGCACATCCTCCCGAACACGCTCGGGCCGATCATCGTCAACGGCACGCTCGCCGTCGCGACCGCGATCCTGATCGAGGCGGCGCTCTCGTTCCTCGGCTTCGGGATCAAGCCGCCGACGCCGTCGCTCGGCTCGCTCGTCGTCTCCGGGCAGACGAACCCGCAGCAGTGGTGGCTGACGATCTTCCCCGGGCTCACGCTCGTCCTGATCGTCCTGTGCGTCAACTTCGTCGGCGACGGTCTCCGGGACGCGCTCGACCCGACCCAGAGGAGAATCCGTGCCTGACGTCGCGTCGTGGCTGTTCGGAGCCGGGGCTGAGAGGAGAATCCGTGCCTGAGCCGGTCCTGTCGATCCGCAACCTCGCGGTCGAGTTCACGACCGACGACGGGGTCGTCCACGCGGTCGACGGCATCACCTACGACGTCTTCCCGGGCGAGACGCTCGGGATCGTCGGCGAGTCCGGCTCCGGGAAGAGCGTCAGCACGCTCTCGATCCTCGGCCTGATCCCGCAGCCGCCCGGACGGATCGCCGGCGGCGAGGCGATCTTCAAGGGACGGGATCTGCTGAAGCTGAGCAAGCGCGAGCTGCGCAAGGTTCGCGGCGACGAGGTGGCGATGGTCTTCCAGGACCCGATGACCTCGCTCAACCCGGTGCTGAAAGTCGGCTTCCAGCTCGGCGAGGCGATCAAGACGCACTATCCGAAGGAGCGCGACGACACCGTGAAGGAGCGCGTGATCGAGCTGCTCCGCATCGTCGGCGTGCCGAACCCGGACACCCGCTACGACCAGTACCCGCACGAGTTCTCGGGCGGCATGCGTCAGCGGGCGATGATCGCGATGTCGATCGCGAACTCGCCTGCTCTGCTGATCGCCGACGAGCCGACCACCGCGCTCGACGTGACGATCCAGGCGCAGGTGCTCCAGGTGATGAAGCGCGTGCAGGAGGAGACGCACGCGGCCACGATCCTGATCACGCACGACCTCGGGATCGTCGCCGAGCTGTGCGACCGCGTCCTCGTCATGTATGCCGGCCGGATCGTCGAGTCCGGCGACGTCCACACGATCTTCCGAACACCACGGCATCCGTACACGATCGGGCTGATGGACAGCCTGCCGCGCCTCACCGAGGACGAGGAATGGCTGCACCCGATCCCCGGGCAGCCGCCGAGCCTCATCAACCGGCCGAGCGGCTGCGCGTTCCATCCCCGCTGCTTCCTCTCGCAGGGGCGCGCGGCGTGCCTCGACGAGGTGCCGGCGCTGCGCGCCGTCGACGGCGCCGAGCACCAGGCCGCCTGCCATTTCCCGGACGAGCTGCGCGACCGGGCGTCCAGGTTCGGCGCGCCTGTCCAGGCAGGAGGTGCGCAGTGAGCGCGGAGGAGACGGCCGGCACGGTCGCGGACGGCTCGATCCACAGTCGTGCCGCGATCCGGCGAGGAGATCCTCCGCGTCGAGGGGCTCGTCAAGTACTTCCCGATCCGGGCCGGCCTTCTCAAGCGGGCCGTCGGGCAGATCCACGCGGTCGACGGCGTCGACCTCTCGATCCGGGCGGGGGAGACGCTCGGGCTCGTCGGCGAGTCCGGCTGCGGCAAGACGACGCTCTCGCGCACGATCATCAAGCTGACCGAGCCGACCGCCGGGAAGATCGTCTTCAACGGGCGCGACATCACGAGCCTGTCGCGACGGCAGATGCGCGACGTGCGCCGCGAGCTGCAGATCGTCTTCCAGGACCCGTACGCGTCGCTCAACCCGCGCATGACCGTCCGCGACATCGTCAGCGAGCCGCTGCGGATCCACAACCGCTACGAGGGCGAGCAGGGCAAGCAGCGCGTCGACGAGCTGCTCCGCACCGTCGGCCTCTCGCCCGAGCACGCGAACCGGTTCCCGCACGAGTTCTCGGGCGGTCAGCGCCAGCGCATCGGCGTGGCCCGCGCGCTCGCCCTGAGCCCGCAGCTGATCATCCTCGACGAGCCGGTCTCGGCGCTCGACGTGTCGATCCGCGCCCAGGTCGTGAACCTGCTCGAGTCGCTGCAGCGCGACTTCGGGCTCACGTACATCTTCGTCGCCCACGACCTCTCGGTCGTCCGGCACGTCTCCGACCGCGTCGCGGTGATGTACCTCGGCAAGGTGGTCGAGATCGGCTCGAAGCACGACATCTACGACATGCCCTCCCATCCGTACACGCAGGCGCTCCTCTCCGCGGTGCCGATCGAGGAGCCGAGCCAGCGGGGCAAGCGCGAGCGGATCGTGCTCGAGGGCGACGTGCCGAGTCCGGCGAACCCGCCCTCCGGGTGCCGCTTCCGCACGCGCTGCTGGAAGGCGCAGGACGATCTGCGCCGAGGAGGAGCCGGCGCTGATCGACCGGGGGCAGGGGCATCCGACGGCCTGCCACTTCGCCGAGATCGTCCGGCCGCTCGAGATCGTCTCCACGACTGCGTCGTAGAGACGATCTCGAACGAACTCCGGACGGCCGAGAGCGCGGTCTCGGCCATCCTCCGTGCTGCTCCGCTTGCGATGCTCTCGGCGAAGGCCCCGGGCGTTCGGTCGGTGGTGGCCTGCGGCCATCCCCGGCCGAATCGGTCCGGCCCTCGCTAACGCTCCGCGTTAGCTCCATCCTTTGATCGCGGAGCCCGGCGAACGGACCCTCGCGCCTGCCGCGCCCGCGGACTCCGACACGGTCGCGTACCGGGGGCTGGCCCCGTCGCTCAGTCGGGGAGCGAGACGTAGAGCGCCTCGCCGATGCGCTCGAAGCCGACGCGCGCGTAGATCCGCGCTTCCGCCTCGCCTGCCGCGGTCAGGTACACGAGATCGGCGCCGCGGTCGGGCATCCGCTCGGCGAGCCAGGAGGTCATGGCGGCTGCGATCCCGCGTCGCCGGAACACGGGGCGGACGCCGATCGACGTCAGCTCGCTCGCGCCGGCTTCCGGCTCGTGCACTGGCCGCCTCCCGCCGCCTCGCCGCTACGCACGTCGCGAGCGAGAACGAGCAGGCCGCCGGTCTCGATGCTCCTGACCACCCCTTCGAGCCAGGCGTCCGTGGACGGCGCCGGCTCTCCGTACGCTTCGTGCTGGGCCGTCACGGCGGCACGCACGTCGTCGCCGGACGCGGCCTCGACCAGCTCGATCCCGGCCGGCGACACCGCCGCCGTCGGCTCGCCGAGCGTCATCAGCGGCGGGCGGGACTCGACCGCGAAGCCGGCCGGGACCAACGCGGGCTCGACCCCTGGCGCCAGTGACGGGACGTACTCGAGGCGAGGCGTCCGCCCGCGCGAGCGGAATGCCTCCACGAGCGAGCTCACCTCGGTCGCCGTGGGCTCTGCTGCGTCGTCGGGGATCGCGTAGTTGAGGAACGGGTGGTCGCTCCCGACGGCGAAGGTCGCGGTGAACGGCCGGACCCGCTCGACATCGCGCCGGCGCGACGCACCGGCGCGCATCGCCGCCTGGATCCGCCACTCGAGTGCGCTCACCGGATCCGCGCCTTCGCCCGCCCTTCGCGGCCGCGGAGACGCCACTTGCGGGCCTCCTCCTTGCGCAGCAGCACGTCGTGGCGCACCGCCATCGCGAGGAGCTCCTTCTGGAGCTTGCGCCAGCTGGCGAAGCGCTCGGACGGCAGCGCACCCGACTCGACGGCCGCGAGGACGGCGCAGCCCGGCTCCTGGGCGTGCGAGCAGTCGTTGAAGCGGCACTCGCCGGCGAGCTCCTCGACGTCGGAGAACGCCTCGCCGAGCGCCTCCTCGCCGACGTCCCAGAGCTGGAGCTCGCGCAGGCCCGGCGTGTCGATGACCATGCCGCCGCCGGGGAGCTGGATCAGCTCGCGGTGCGACGTCGTGTGGCGGCCCTCGTCGTCGTCGACGCGGGTCTCGGAGGTGGCCATCAGCTCGCTGCCGACCCAGCGGTTGACGAGCGTCGACTTGCCCACTCCCGACGAGCCGAGCAGGACGGCGGTCGTTCCGGGCAGGATGCGGGCGCGGAGGGCGTCGCAGCCCTGCCCCGTCAGCGCCGAGACGACGTGGACCGGGACGCCGGCGGCGACCGCCTCGACCTCGGCGACCATCTCCCACGGGTCCTCGAACCGGTCGGCCTTCGTGAGGACGATCTCCGGGGTGGCGCCGCTCTCCCAGATCATCACGAGGTAGCGCTCGAGCCGGCGCGGCTCGAGATCCGGGCCGAGCGAGCTGAGGACGAACGCGACGTCGACGTTGGCGGCGAGGGTCTGCGCCGCGGTCTGGAGGCCGGCGGCGTTGCGGACGATCGCGCTGCGGCGCGGCAGCACGGCCTGGACGACGGCGTCGTCGGCGACGGCGATCCAGTCGCCGACCGCGACGTCGATCCCCTCGTGGCGGAAGCGGCCGGGCAGGCGGACGCGGAGCTCGCCGCGCTCGGCGTAGACGACGTACTGCCCGCGGTGCTGGACCGCCACGCGGGCCGGGGCTTGGTGCGCTTCGAGCGCGTCGGCGAGTTCGGGAGTCCATCCGAGCTCGCCCAGATCGAATCGGGGCAACGCAGGTTCTCCTTCGAGCGGTGGGAACGGGAAGAGACGCCGCAGCGGCGGCGCGTCCTCGAAGGAGTGCGTCGTCGCTTCGGCTTAGGCCGTGAAGGCCGAGGGGGCGGTGCGAACAGTCATCTGACGAACCTCCTCATGCCGGGGACGAAGACTGCTGGACAGGCTAGGGCTCAGCCGCGCCGAGCGTCAAGCGGGCCGCCCTCACGATGCTCCGGCCGGCGGGCGGCCGCAGCACCGCGAACTGGTCGGTGATCGCGAGCTCGCGGCGCCGGAAACGGAAGAGCGCCGCCGGCCGTCCGCCGCTGCGGCCCGGCTCGCGGCGACCGCCCGTCGCCTCGAGCACGTCGCGGCGCAGCAGCACGCGCTGGAGGTTCGTCGCCGAGAGCTCGTGCCCGAGCGCGGCGGCGTAGAGGTCGCGCAGCTCCGAGATCGTGAACGTCTCCGGTGCGAGCGCGAAGCCCGACGTTCGTGTACGAGAGCTTCGCCCGCAGCCGCTCGCGCCCGGCGAGGACGATCTCGCCGTGGTCGAACGCGGTCGGCGGCAGCGTCTCGACCGGGTGCCACGCGGTGTCGTCGGGAAGCCCCGGGTCGGCGTCGGTGGGGACGAGCCCCAGGTACGTCGTCGCGAGCTGCCACTCGCCCGGCACGCGGCCGGGGTCGCTGCGCGTGTCGAGCTGCTCGAGGTGGGCGAGCTCGCGCACGTCCACCTTCTCGGCGAGCTGGCGCTGGATCGACTCCTCGAGCGTCTCGCCGGGGGCGAGGTAGCCGCCCGGGAGCGCCCACGAGCCGGCAGAGGGGGCCAGCGCCCGCTCCCACAGCAGCACCTCGAGCGCGTGCTCGCGCACGCGCAGGACGACCGCCAGGGCGACGTGGGCGGGGGTCGGGCCGCTGAACTCCGAACCGGGTTTGCGCTCCACAGTCGCAAACGCTAGCAGGGAGATCTCGAGCGGCACGGCGTCGCGCAGACGGGAGCGGCCGGGGCCTCGCGGCGGGCTTGACGCCCCGGCCCCGGGTCCCGATAGCCTCGCCCCGTGGACTGGCTCCTCCAGCACGGGACGCGGATCGGCGTCCTGATCCTGCTCGCCGCGCTCGCGAGCTGGGCCGCGCGGCACACGATCCCGCGCGCGGTCAAGCTCACGCTCGCGCGTCAGCGGGTCGAGGACGGGGAGGAGCCCGAGGCGCAGATCGCGCTCGAGGAGCAGGCGCAGCGGGCGCGCACGCTCGCCGCGGTGCTCGTCCGGACGATCGACGTCACCGCGATCGGGCTCGCCGCGATCGTCGCCCTCGGCGAGGCCGGGTTCCAGCTCGGGCCGCTGATCGCGGGCGCCGGCGTCGTCGGGCTCGCGATCGGCTTCGGCGCCCAGTCGCTCGTCCGCGACGTGCTCGCGGGCATGTTCATCCTGTTCGAGAACCAGTTCGACGAGGGCGACGTCGTCAACATCGCCGGCATCGGCGGCACGGTGCAGCGGATCAACCTCCGCCGCACGATCCTGCGCGACATCGACGGGATCGTCCACACGATCCCGAACGGCCAGATCCAGGTCGCCTCGAACCTCACGCGCAGCTTCGCGCGGGTGAACCTGAACGTCTCGGTCGGCTACGGCGAGGACCTCGACCGCGTGCGCGCGGTGATCGACGCCGTCGGCGCCGAGCTCGCCGCCGATCCCGACTGGAGCGAGAAGATCCTCGAGGCGCCCTCCGTGCTGCGCGTGAACAAGCTCGGCGACTCGGGCATCGAGCTGAAGGTGCTCGGTACGACGCGGCCGATGATGCAGTGGGAGGTGACGGGCGAGCTCCGCCAGCGGATCAAGCAGCGGTTCGACCGGGAGGGGATCGAGATCCCGTTCCCGCACCGGGTGGTGATCGTCCGCGACGAGCGCGGCGTCGCTCCGGAAGACGCGCCCGCGCCCGTACCTTCCGACGACGAGGCAGGACACTGAGACGAGCAGGAGGCATGGATGGCAAGCCTGACCGAGACCCAGCAGAAGTTCCTCGAGCACCCGTACGTCGGCGTCGTGACGACGCTGCGGCCGGACGGATCGCCGCACTCGACCGTCGTGTGGGTCGACGTCGAGCGGACGGCGTCTCCGTTCAACACCGCCTACGGGCGGACGAAGCCGGCGAACCTCGAGCACGACCCGCGCGTGTCGCTCACGGTCGTCGACCCCGGCGACGCGCTACCGGTGGGTCAGCGTCGACGGGCACGGCCGAGCTGACGACCGACGGGGCCGACGCCCAGATCGACCGGCTCGCGAAGAAGTACCTCGACGCGGACTCCTATCCGTTCCGCAAGGAGGGCGAGCAGCGCGTGACCGTCCGCATCCGCGCGGAGCGCGTCGAGGGCGACCGGCTCTAGACGCGCTCTAGCGGCGCGGGTCGCCGTCGACCATGCCGTGCGGCTCGCCGTAGTCGGCGAGCAGGTCGAGGAACGGCACCGCGTCGAAGGCCTCGGGCCCGAGCACGCCGGCGCCCTGCCACGCTCCGGTCGCGAGCAGCTCGAGCGCGACCACCGGGTTCAGGGCCGTCTGCAGCACGACGGCCTGGTGCCCGTACTCGCGCATGCACCGCTCGTTGTCGGCGACGTGGTAGAGGTAGACCGCGCCCGCGGAGCCGTCCTTCCGCGTCCCGGTGACGAGCGTGCCGGCGCAGGTCTTGCCGCGCATCCGGTCGCCGAGGGTGGCCGGGTCGGGCAGCGCCGCGGCGACGACGTCGCGCGGAGCGACCTCCGTGCCGCGGACGCGCACCGGCTCGGTCGAGTCGAGGCCGAGCTTGTGCAGCGTGCGGAGCACGCCGATGAACTCCTCGCCGAGCCCGTACTTGAACGTGACGCGGCGGCACTCGATCGCCGCGCGGCACGAGCACGACCTCCTCGTGCTCGACGTTCACGCACTCGACGACGCCGATCCCCTCCGGGAACTCGAACAGCTCGGGCTCCGAGAACGGCGCGGTCGTGAAGAAGCCGCGCTCGCGCTCCCAGACGAGCGGCGGGTTCAGGCACTCCTCGATCGTCGTCCAGATCGAGAACGTGGGGGCGAAGTCGTAGCCCTCGACCACGAGGTCGGCGCCGTCGCGGACGGCGACCTCGTCGATCTCGGCGAACAGGTGGTCGGCGGCGTAGCGCGCGAACACGTCGGAGAGGCCGGGCTCGACGCCGATGCCGACGAGCGCGAGCTGCCCCTTCTCGGCCCAGCGGTCGTGCTCGGCGAACTGCGCGTCGCCGAGCATCACGCCGGGCCGCTCGTAGGGGCGCTCCGGGTCGGGCCGTCGACAGCGTCATCGCCATGTCGAGGTACGTGACGCCGGTCTCGAACGCGGCGGCGAAGATCTGCGGGTTGAAGCGCGGGTCGGTCGCGTTCAGCACCGCGTCGGCGCCGCTCGAACGGATCAGCGCCGCCACCGAGGCGGGATCGGAGGCGTCGACCGGCGCCGCCTCGAAGCGCTCGTCGCCGAGCGAGGCGACGAGCTTCGCGGGCCGCTGCGGATCGAGGTCGGCGAGCGTCATCCGCTCGAAGAAGTCGCGCCGGCGGGCGACGGCCGCGACGGCCGCACCGACCCCTCCGGTACCGACGACGAGAATCTTCATCCGGAGTGCGATTCAAGCACAGCGACGCCGCGCGAAGCGGCGGTCAAGCGCGTTGCGATTGACGAAATGCGCAGCCAGGATGGTACGAATGCCACGCGTTGCGCAGAGAGGATGCCCAGTCGCTCCGGCTCACCGCCGCCGGTGAGCCGCGTCGCGGCCCGGTCGCCCCCGCCCGCCGTGTCGACGATCTCGACCGGCGGGATCATCGAGGCGCTGCAGGAGAACGGCCGCGAGTCGTTCCGCGGCATCGCCGCACGACTCGGCGTCTCGGAGGCGACCGTGCGCGCCCGCTACGCGCGGCTCTGCAACGACGAGATCCTCCAGGTGGTCGCGGTCACGAACCCGCTCGGGCTCGGGTTCGAGCAGGCGCTCGTCGGCGTCCGCACCTCGGGGCCGTCGGAGGTCGTCGCCGACGAGATCGCACGCTGGCCCGAAGCCGACTACGTTGTCGTCACCGCCGGCCAGTTCGACCTCCTCGTCGAGGTGGTCGCCGCCGACCGGAGGGGCCTGCTCGACCTGACGAACCGGATGCGCGCGCTCGACGGCGTCGCCTCCACCGAGACCTTCTTCTACCTCGAGATGTGGAAGCAGCTGTACGACTGGGGAACCCGGACGAAAGGGGGCGGCGAGTGACGACCTACGAGACCGCACGGGAGATCGAGGACCTCCAGCGGGCCGCCCGTGACCATCTGTGGCTCCACTTCACGCGCATGGGCGGCCACGAGCCGCCGATCATCGTGCGCGGCGACGGCTGCTACCTCGAGGACGCGCGCGGCAACCGCTATCTCGACGCGCTCGCCGGCCTCTTCTCCGTCAACATCGGCTACGGCTACGGCGAGGAGGTCGGCCAGGCCGCGCTCGAGCAGATGCGCGAGCTGCCCTTCTACACGAACTGGACGTACGCGCACCCGCGCGCGATCGAGCTCGCCGCCGAGATCGCCTCGCTCGCGCCGGGCGACCTGAACCGCGTCTTCTTCGTCTCCGGCGGCTCGGAGGCGGTCGAGTCCGCCTGGAAGCTCGCCCGCCAGTACTACGTCGCGCGCCGCGAGCAGCGGCTGCGCGCGATCGTCGTCAACCCCGGCGGAGAGCCCGAGACGCGGCACGACGCGATCGCCTCGGAGATGCAGGGCCCGCCGCTCCGCTACAAGGCGATCGCGCGGCGGATCGCCTACCACGGCACCACCTTCGGCGCGCTCTCGATCAACGGCATCCCCGCGCTCCGCTCGCCGTTCGAGCCGCTCGTGCCCGAGGTGCGGCACGTGGCGAACACGAACCGCTACCACCGCCCGCCCGGCGAGACCGAGGCGGAGTTCACGGGCTACCTGCTCGACGACCTCGAGCAGACGATCCTCGCGATGGACCCGCAGACCGTGTGTCTCGTGCACATGGAGCCGGTGCAGAACGCCGGCGGCGCGTTCGTTCGCGCCGGCGGGCTACTGGCAGGGCGTCCGCGAGCTCTGCGACCGCTACGACATCCTGCTCTCGGCCGACGAGGTGATCACCGGCTTCGGGCGGCTCGGCCACTGGTTCGCGTCGGAGCGGTACGACATCCGGCCCGACATCGTCACGTGCGCGAAGGGCCTCTCCTCTTCGTATGCGGCGATCGGCGCGGTCGTGACGACCGACCGGGTGATGGAGCCGTTCCTCGAGGCGAGCTCGATGTACTCGCACGGGATCACGTTCGGCGGCCACCCCGTGATGAGCGCGATCGCCCTGAAGAACATCGAGATCATGAAGCGCGAGCGGCTGAACGAGCACGTGCTCTCCAGCGAGGCCCCGTTCCGGGCGACGCTCGAGCAGCTGCTCGACCTGCCGATCGTCGGCGACGTGCGCGGCGCCGGATTCTTCTACGCTCTCGAGCTCGTGAAGGACAAGGAGACACGGGAGACGTTCTCCGACGAGGAGTGCGAGACGCTCCTGCGCGGGTTCCTCTCGCCGCGGCTCTTCGAGCGGGGGCTGATCTGCCGCGCCGACGACCGGGGCGACCCCGTGATCCAGATCTCGCCGCCGCTCGTCGCCGGGCAGGCGGAGTTCGACGAGATGGTCGGGATCCTCGGCGACGTCCTCGCCGAGGCCTGGGAGCGGGTGTCATGAGCACTCAGGCGGCGGTCGAGACGCACGGGCAGGAGGCCGGCGGCGACGTCGACATCCGCCTCGTCGGTCTCACGAAGCGGTTCGAGGACGTCCTCGCGGTCGACGACCTGTCGCTCGACATCGAGCGGGGCCGGTTCTTCGCCCTGCTCGGCCCGTCCGGCTGCGGCAAGACGACGACGCTGCGGATGATCGGCGGCTTCGAGGAGCCGACCGCCGGCCGGATCGAGCTGGGCGGCGTCGACGTGGCGCCGCTGCCCCCGTACAAGCGCGACGTCAACACCGTGTTCCAGTCGTACGCGCTCTTCCCGCACCTCTCGATCTTCGAGAACGTCGCCTTCGGCCTCCGCCGCAAGAAGGTGCGCGGCGACGAGCTGCGCAAGCGCGTCGTCGACGCGCTCGAGCTCGTCGGCCTCGCCGGGCTCGAGCGGCGCAAGCCGAAGCAGCTCTCCGGCGGCCAGCAGCAGCGGATCGCGCTCGCCCGCGCCCTCGTCAACCATCCGCGCGTGCTCCTGCTCGACGAGCCGCTCGGCGCGCTCGACCTGAAGCTCCGCAAGGAGATGCAGCTCGAGCTGAAGCGGATCCAGCACGAGGTCGGGATCACGTTCGTCCACGTGACGCACGACCAGGAGGAGGCCATGACGATGGCCGACCGGATCGTGATCATGAACGGGGGGCACATCGAGCAGCTCGGGACGCCGAGCGACCTCTACGAGAATCCGCGCACCGCGTTCGTCGCCGGCTTCCTCGGCGTCTCGAACCTGCTGCCGGGCGAGGTCGTCGGGGACGACCGCGTGCGGCTCCGGGACGGGACCGAGGTGTCGGTGCCGCGCGAGGTGCTCGGCGGCCGCAGCGGTTCGGTGCAGATCGGCGTCCGGCCGGAGAAGCTCCGCACCGACGGCAGCGAGCCGAACGCTCTCTCCGGGACGGTCTCGGAGAGCGCGTACATCGGCGTGTCGACGCAGTACATCGTCGAGACGCCGGCAGGCCCCGTGACGGTCTACGTCCAGAACGACCGTCCGGGCGCTCAGGGGGTGAAGCCGGGTGAGCGCCTCACGCTCACCTGGAGCCCGGACTGCACTTTCGTCGTCGATGCCCAGGAGGCGCCCTAGATGACCGATCGCATCTCTCGCTCAGCCTTCCTCCGCCGCGCCGCGGCCGGCGGGTCGATCCTCACCGTCCCCGGGCTGCTCGCGGCCTGCGGCGGCGGCAGCAAGTCCGCGGCGACGACCGCCGCGGCCGCGACCACCGCGAAGCAGACGCTGCCGAAGACGATCACGTTCTCGAACTGGCCGCTCTACATCGACATCAACGACAAGAAGAAGACGCATCCGTCGCTCGTGCAGTTCCAGGCGGCTCACCCCGGCACGACCGTCCGCTACATCGAGGACATCAACGACAACGACACCTTCTTCGGGAAGATCGAGGGTCCGCTGTCGCAGGGGCAGTCCGTCGGCCGCGACCTCGTCGTGATGACCGACTCCTCGGGCCTGCCGCAGCGGATGATCCAGCTCGGGTGGCTCGAGAAGTGGGACAAGTCCGCGATGCCGAACTTCAAGAACCTGATCCCGGCGCAGCAGCACCCGGCGTGGGACCCGAACCGCGACTACAGCCTGCCGTGGCAGTCCGGGCTGACGGGAATCGGCTACGACCCGAAGAAGGTGGGCTACGAGATCGACTCGGTCGACAAGCTCTTCACCGACCCGAAGCTCAAGGGCAAGGTGACGCTGCTCACCGAGATGTCGGACACCATGGGCCTCGTCATGCTCGCGAACGGCGACGACCCGTCGAACGTGACGAAGAAGTCGTGGGACGCCGCCGTGAAGCGGATCAAGGCCGCGGTCGCGTCGGGCCAGATCCGCCAGTTCACGGGCAACGACTACGCGCCGCTGCTCGCGAAGGGCGACGTGTGGGCCTGCTTCGCCTGGTCGGGCGACATGGTGCAGCTCCAGGCCGACCATCCGGGCCTGAAGTGGAACGCGCCGACGACCGGGGCGATGCTGTGGACGGACAACATGCTGATCCCGAAGGGCGGCAACGTCTACGGCGCCTCCGTGCTCGCGGATTGGTTCTACATCCCGAAGATCGCGGCCGAGGTCGAGGACTACGTCAACTACATCTGCCCCGTGTCGGGTGCGGCGGCGGTGCTGAAGAAGACCGACCCGGCCGTGGCGAACAACCCGCTGATCTTCCCGCCGGCGTCGCTGCTCGCGAAGACGCACGGCTTCGACGCGAAGGCGCTGAACAACGCGAAGTACAAGCAGGACTTCCAGAACCTGATCGGCGCCTAGGCCGAGGGACATGGGCAGGTTCTTCCACCGCACCCGCTGGGCGACGCCGTATCTCCTGCTCACGCCGGGCACGGCGTGGCTCGTGATCTTCTTCGTCGTGCCGATGTACTACCTCGGGACGATGGCCCTCTCGCAGGGCCTCTTCCCGTTGTTCTCCTTCGGCTGGGCGTGGTCGAACTTCAGCGACGCCGTCTCGGCGTACCAGACGCAGTTCATCCGCTCGCTCGAGTACGCGGGGATCGCGACGGTGGCAGCGCTCGCGATCAGCTACCCGCTCGCGTACTGGATCGCGTTCCGCGGCGGACGGTGGAAGAACCTGTTCCTCCTGCTCGTGATCGCCCCGTTCTTCGTCACGTACCTGATCCGGACGCTCGCGTGGGAGACGATCCTCTCCGACGGCGGCATCGTCGTCACCGTGCTGAAGGACATCCACGTGCTCGGCGCGGACGGGCGGCTCCTCGCCACCTCGGCGGCGGTGATCGCGGGCATCACCTACAACTTCCTGCCCTTCATGGTGCTGCCGCTCTACGTCAGCCTCGAGCAGATCGACCCGAGGCTGATCGAGGCGGCCGGCGACCTCTACTCGAACCCGGTGGTGTCGTTCTCGCGCGTGACGCTGCCGCTCTCCCTGCCCGGCGTCTTCGCCGGCGTGCTGCTGACGTTCATCCCGGCCGCCGGCGACTTCATCAACGCGCAGCTGCTGGGGACGCCGCAGCAGTACATGATCGGCAACGTCATCCAGTCGCAGTTCCTGTCGCTGCGGAACTATCCGACCGCGGCGGCGCTCTCGTTCGTGCTGATGGGGGCGATCCTCGTCCTCGTCCTGATCTTCGCGCGCGTTCTCGGCACCGACCGGCTGACGGCGGGGGCCGCCGCGTGAGCGCGGTCTCGGGCGCGGTGCCGGCGCGGCAGGGCCTGTCGGCGCCGGTGCGGGCGTGGCGGTTCGTCCGCCGGCACGTGCTCGACGTCTACGCCCTGCTCGCGCTCGCGTACCTGTTCCTGCCGATCGGGATCGTCGTCGCGTTCTCGTTCAACAACCCGCTCGGCCGCTTCAACTACACGTGGCAGGGCTTCACGTTCGACAACTGGCTGCACCCGCTCGACTATCCGGGGCTCGGCAGCGCGCTCCAGATCTCGGTCGAGATCGCCGTCCTGTCGGCGCTCTTCTCCACGATCCTCGGCACGCTGATCGCGCTCGCGCTCGTCCGCTACAAGTTCCGCGGCTCGGCGACGACGAACCTCCTGATCTTCATCCCGATGACGACGCCGGAGATCGTGATGGGCGCGTCGCTGCTGACGCTCTTCCTCAACTGGAAGATCCCGCAGGGCTTCGGGACGATCCTGATCGCGCACATCATGTTCAACATCTCGTACGTCGTCGTGACCGTGCGCGCGCGCCTCGTCGGCTTCGACCGCCATCTCGAGGAGGCGGCGATGGACCTCGGCGCGAACGAGGCGGTGACGTTCGCCCGCGTGACGCTGCCGCTGATCGCGCCCGGGATCCTCGCGGCCTCGCTGCTCGCGTTCGCGCTCTCGATCGACGACTTCGTGATCACGTACTTCAACGCCGGCACCGTGACGACGTTCCCGCTCTTCGTCTGGGGTGCCGCCCGTGTCGCCGTGCCGCCGCAGATCAACGTGATCGGGACGGCGATCTTCGTGATCGCGGTCGTCGGGATGCTCGGCAACGTGCTGATCCAGAACAGCCGCGCCAAGCGGGCATGAACCCGAGCGTCACCGGGGTCGAGCCGCGGCTCCCGGCCTGGTGGCTGGAGGATGCGCTCGCAGCGGAGGGCGAGCCGGCGCCGGCACCGGCGCTCGACGGTGAGGCGACGGCCGACGTGGTCGTCGTCGGCGGCGGCTACACCGGGCTCTGGACGGCGCTCGAGCTGCGCGAGCGGGCGCCGGAGCTGCGGGTGACGCTCCTCGAGGCGGAGGTCTGCGGCCACGGGCCGAGCGGCCGCAACGGCGGCTTCCTGCACGGCTACTGGGCGGCGCTCGGGTCGCTGCGGCCCGTGCTCGGCGACGAGCAGGCGCTCGCGCTCGCGCGGGCCGGCGAGGCGATCGTGCCGGGGATCCGCGCGTGGGCGGAGGCCCGTGGCGAGGACGTCTGGCTGCGCGAGGCCGGGAACCTGCTCGTGTCGGCCGCGCCGGCGCAGGACGCCGCGCTCGAGGAGGCGGTGGCGGCGGCGGCCGCGGTGGGGCGGCCCGACCAGGCCGTGGCGCTCTCGCGGGAGGAGCTCGGGCGGCGCGTCTCCTCGGCGACGTTCCGGGGCGGCGTCTTCTTCCCGGACGGGGCGACGGTGCATCCGGGGCTGCTCGTGCGTGCGCTGCGTCGCGCGGCGATTGCGGCGGGCGTGACGGTCCACGAGCGGACGCCCGCGCTCCGCGTGCGCGCCGGGAAGCCGAACGTGATCGAGACGCCGCGCGGCACGCTCCGTGCACCCGAGGTCGTGCTCGCGACGAACGCGGCGCTCACCGGCTGGCGGCCGGCGGGCCGCTCGCTCACGAACTTCGGCTCGTACGTCGTCCTCACCGAGCCGGTGCCGGAGCTGCTCGAGGAGATCGGCTGGACGGGCGGGGAGGGGATCTTCGACGCGCGCATGTTCCTCCACTACTTCCGCACCACCCGCGGACGGCCGCGTGCTGATGGGCAGCGGGTCGGGGCCGATCGGCTTCGGCGGCCGGGTCGACGCCCGCTTCGACACCGACCGGGCGAGCGCGGGCCGTGCCGAGGCGGGGCTGCGGCGGCTGCTGCCGGGGCTCGCGCGCCGCGCGCGTCGAGCGGTCGTGGGGCGGCCCGATCGACGTCTCGGCCGACCACCTGCCGTTCTTCGCGACGAAGCCGGGCACGCGCGTCCACTACGGCGCCGGCTACTCCGGCCACGGCGTCGGCCCGAGCTGGCTCGGCGGCCGGATCCTCGCCTCGCTCGTCCTCGGCGCCGACGACGAGTGGACGCGGCTGCCGCTCGCGACGCGCCGCGTGCCGCGGCTCCCGGGCGAGCCGTTCCGCCGCGTCGGCGGCGGACTCGTCCGCGCCGCGATCATGGCGTGCGAGGAGGCCGAGGAGCAGGGCCGGCGGCCGTCGTTCGTCGCGCGCGCGGGCGCCGCGCTGCCGCGGCTGCTCGGGATGGAGCTCGGCACCCGCTAGGCAAGTGACAACGTGTTACTTGCTCGACGTACGGCATCGAGCGAGTGACACGCTTGCCCAGGCGAAGGGTTCGCCTCTTCCGACACGGCTGATCGTCGTTGCGCGCTGACGCGGACGCACTGTCACGATGTCGTGAGTGCCCGTTCTGGACACCTTGGAGACCGATCGCCTCATCCTTCGGCAGCCCAGAGTCGACGAGGCCGCCATCTATCGCCGGCTGTGGACCGAGCGGGATCCACGGGTGCCGCCGCATCGGCGGATAGATCCCGAGGGCCGACCCACCCTGGAGGACGTCGCCGCGCAGATACGCGCAGGGCGTGAGGAGTCGAGACCGGGGATCCTCACGGTGGAGCGGAAGCACACGGCCGACGTCATCGGGTATTGCGGACTGGTCTTTCATGGCAACGGATCGCCCGACGAGCCCGAGTTGGCCTACGAGTTGTTGCGTGCGGCCCAGGGCCGTGGTTACGCAACCGAGGCGGGCCGGGCCGTGGTCACGTGGGTGAGCGACGCGGGCTACGCCCGGTTGTGGGCAACGGTCAGGGACTGGAATGCCGCCTCGCGGCGGGTCCTGGAGAAGCTCGGGTTCCGCGAAACGGGCCGGATCGAGCACGACGCCGTCCACGGCAACAGCCTGCTGACCGTACGAGAGTTTTGACGGGTGACACCTCCGGTTCGAGCGCCTGCGATGAGCCGCCTGGCGGAACTGGAGAGCCTGTGCCGGCAATCGTGCACCGGCGAGCACGACGGTGCGGCGACGAGGGCAAGTCGCGAGGGCATCGAACACTGCCCCATGCGACGCCCCGTGCGTCGCGTTAGCCGTTACCCGTTGTCGTCGTTCGCTCAGAGCACGAGCACGTTCGCGAAGACCTGCCATGCGAGCAGGCTCTTCGCGACCAGGCTCAGCCAGAGGTACCAGCGCTCGCCGTAGCGGTAGTCGCGCCAGCGCCCGACCCGCTTGTACTGCAGGGCCTGGTTCACGGCAAAGCTGTTGAACAGGACGAAGAGTGAGACGAAGATCGCGTAGACGAAGCTCGGCGGCGCGTGTCCACGTCCCGCCGAGACGCCGATCTGCAGTCCGATCGCGATCCACGCCACGGCCCCGACGGCGCAGCCGAGCCCGAAAGGCAGCCAGCGCGTCCGGGCACGATCCGGCGGGTTGAGCTGCTCCATCAGCCAACCGAGGAAGATCATCGCCGCATTCGCGGCGAAGAGGGCGAACAACGCGACATAGTCGGCGATGCCGGTCAGCATCGCGATCAGCACGACCATCACCGACGCCGACAGCGAGTATTCGAGCCAGCGGAACGGGTTGACGCCGGCGGCGAGGCACCGCTCGTAGCGCGCGCGGAACGGCGGGAGCGCGACGAGAGCGTGGTCGATCGCCGCGAGCAACAGGAACGCGGCGACGAGCGGGCCGATGCGGAGGTTGAAGAGCACATCCTGCCGCGGCGGCCCACTGCCCGGCTGGCCCTCCATGAAGGCGCCCGTCACCGGAAGCGAGAAGCCGGTCGAGAGCGCAAGGATCACCGCCGCCTGCGCCGCATGAAGCGCCGCCAGCCAGGCATTGCCGCGCCGGAGCGCGCTCTCTTCCACACCGTGGAGGGTACCGGGAGGAAGTGGCCGACAGCGCAAGCCGTCGGCGCCGCTACGCGGAAGCCTGCGTCTCGCGCGGGCCGTGGCCGGCCGCGAGCGAGCGGGCGATGTCGAGCGTCGAGACGACGCCGAGCGGCCGCTTCGTCACCGGGTCGATGACGGCGAGGTGGTGGATCCCGTGCTGGGACATCAGCTCCCCGGCATCGTGGAGCGGCACGTCGGCCGGGACGGAGACGAGCGGCGTCACTGCACTCTCGCCGGCGGTGCGGGCGTCCACGTCGAGCTGCGACGCGGCGACGAGGTCGAGGTCGGAGACGACCGCCCAGAGCTGGCGGTCCTCGTCGTCCTCGTCCTGATGCTCGAAGACGAACACGGAGTGGACGTTGAACGTCGACATCATCCGCGCGACGACGCGCAGGGGCGTCTCGGGAGGGCAGCTGATCACGCCGGGGCTCATCGCGTCGCCGACGGTTGCGGTCTCGAAGGGAACCGGGAGGTGCTGTTCGATATGTGTGACGTTCGCCATGTGTCGATGCTCGCGGGCACGGGGAGCGGCGGCATCCGCTCGGCCGCCGATCCCTGCTGCGGCGAACTACGGAAGTAGCGGTGCGGGCTGGCCGGCCGCGTGCGCTCGGCGGGCGACGCCCGTCTCCTCGGCGGCGGCGGCGACCGCGGCCGCGACCGCCGGGGCGATCGCCCGGTTGAAGACGCTCGGGACGATGTAGTCGGCGGAGAGCTCCTCGTCGGAGATCGCCGCCGCGATCGCGCGGGCCGCCGCGACCTCCATCGCTCCGTTGATCGTCTTCGCCCGCACGTCGAGCGCGCCGCGGAAGACACCGGGGAACGCGAGCACGTTGTTGATCTGGTTCGGGTAGTCGGAGCGCCCGGTGGCGATCACCTCGGCGAGCCCCTCGATCGCCTCGGGGTCGACCTCCGGATTCGGGTTCGCCATCGCGAACACGATCGCGCGCGGCGCCATCCGCCGGACGCCGTCGGCGCTGATCGCGCCCGGGACGGAGACGCCGATGAAGACGTCGGCGCCCTCGAGCAGGTCGTCGGCGGCGCCGGTGACGTTGTCGGGGTTCGTCGTCTCGGCGTACTCCTGCTTCGCCGGATTGAGCCCTTCGCGGCCGCGGTAGAGGGCGCCGCCCTCGTCGCAGCCGACGATCCAGCGGACGCCGGCGTGCTGGAGCGTGCGCGTGACCGCCATGCCGGCGGCGCCGCAGCCTGTCGTGACGACGCGGACGTCCTCGATCCGCTTGCCGACGACGCGCAGCGCGTTCAGGAGCGCAGCGAGGACGACGATCGCGGTGCCGTGCTGGTCGTCGTGAAACACGGGGATGTCGAGCCGCTCGCGCAGCCGCCGCTCGATCTCGAAGCAGCGGGGCGCGGAGATGTCCTCGAGGTTGATGCCGCCGAACACCGGGGCGATCGCCTCCACGGTCCGGACGATCTCGTCCGGGTCCTTCGTGGCGAGGCAGATCGGGAATGCGTCGACGCCCGCGAACTCCTTGAAGAGGACGGCCTTGCCCTCCATCACGGGCAGCGCGCCCTCGGGGCCGATGTCGCCGAGGCCGAGCACGGCGGTGCCGTCGCTGACGACCGCGACCGTGTTCCGCTTGATCGTCAGGTTCCAGACCTTCTCGGGATCGTCGGCGATCGCGCGCGAGACGCGCGCGACGCCCGGTGTGTAGACCATGGACAGGTCCTCGCGTGTCTTCAGCGGCGACCGCGGCTGCACTTCGAGCTTGCCGCCGAGGTGGGCGAGGAAGACGCGGTCGGAGACGTTGACGACCTCGACGCCCGGGACGGAGCGGACGGCCTCGACGATCGCGTCGAGATGGTGCTCGTCGTCGGCGAGGACGTTGACGTCGCGGACCTTCGTGTCGCGCTCGACGCGGACGAGGTCGATGGCGCCGAGGAGGCCGCCGGCCTCCCCGATCGCGGAGGCGAGGCGCGCGAAGGCGCCCGGATGGTTCTGGATGCGCACGCGGATGGCGGCGCTGAAGGAGGCTGAAGGATGCATGGCGGAAGAGTAGGGACGCGATCCTTCCTCTCGCATCGGGAGCAACTACGCTCAGCGGATGCGGGGAGTGACCGTTTGCGACGTGGGCCCGCGGGACGGCCTCCAGAACGAGCAGGAGGAGCTGGCCCCGGAGACGCGCGCCGAGCTCGTCGACCGGCTGGCGGCGGCGGGGCTGCCGCGCATCGAGGCGGTGAGCTTCGTCCGGGAGGACCGCGTGCCGCAGATGGCGGGCGCGGAGGAGGTCGTCGCGCGGATCGGGCGGCGTGGCGGCGTCGAGTACTCGGGTCTCGTCCTGAACGTGAAGGGGTGGGAGCGGTTCCGGGCGTGCGGGCTCGACCGGGTGAACGTGACGCTCGCGGCGACGGAGACGTTCAACCGGCAGAACGGGAACGCCTCGCTCGAGGAGGCGGTCGAGCGCAGCGAGGCGATCCTCGAGGCGGCGGGGGAGACGCCGGCGACGGTGACGATCTCGTGCAGCTTCGGTTGTCCGTTCGAGGGGCGGGTCGACCCGGGTGCGGTGGCGGAGCTGGCGGCGCGGTTCTCCGGGCGGGCGGAGGTGGTGCTCGCGGACACGATCGGCGTGGCGACGCCTTCCGCGGTGCGGGCGCTCGTCGAGCGGGCCGGGGCGGAGGGGTTCCACGGGCACGACACGCGCAGCACCGGGTACGCGAACTGTCTCGGCGCGCTCGAGGGCGGAGCCCGGCTGCTCGACGCGTCGGTCGGCGGCCTCGGCGGGTGCCCGTACGCGCCGAGGGCGACCGGGAACGTCGCGACCGAGGATCTCGTCTATCTGCTGGAGGGTGAGGGGATCGAGACGGGCGTCGACCTCGACGCGCTGATCGAGATCTCGCTCTGGCTGGAGGGCATGCTCGGCCGGCGCCTGGAGGGCCAGGTCTATCGCGCCGGCCCCTGGCCGCCGCGGCCACGTCCGGAGACCTGACCGAGGGGCGCCGGCATGGCGTCCGCTCGGGCCATGTCCGGTGCCAGGCACCGGACATGGCCGAAAGAGACGCAGGGGTTGGTGGGAGTCCGTTCTGCGAGGGCGCTTGCCGAACGGACATGTTCGCCGGGGACACGTCCGGTGCCTGGCACCGGCCGTGTCCGGAGACGACCTGGCCCGGCGAGTCAGCCGAGGCGGACGACGCCGGCGGCGGCGAGCGACTCGATCTCGCCCTCGGCGTAGCCGAGCTCGCGCAGGATCTCGGCCGTGTGCGCGCCGAGCGGCGGCGGCGGGGTGCGATGCCGGATCCGCTCGCCGTCGGCGGAGAGCGGCAGCGCGAGCGTGACGAGGTCGGCGACCGTGCCGCCCGGCAGCTCCTGGAGGATCCCGAGCGCGCGCGTCTGCTCGTGCCGCGCCGCCTCGCCGACGTCGTGGACGGGCGACGCGGGCACGCCCGCCTCGACGAGCGCCGCGAGCAGCTCCTCGCTCTCCCGCATCCGCGTCCGCTCCTCGAGCAGCGCGAGCAGCTCTGCCCGGTTGCGCACGCGGTCGGGATTCGTCAGGAAGCGCGGGTCGTCCGCGAGCGCGGGCACGCCGAGGACGCGGCAGAGCGCGGCGAAGAGCTTGTCGTTCCCGGCGACGATCATCAGGCCGCCGTCCGCGGTCGGGAACACCTGGTACGGCGCGATCTGCGCGAACGCGCTCCCCTCGCGGCCCGGCACCTCGCCCGTGCCCAGGTAGCCGACGAGCTGGTACGCGAGCAACGACAGCGCCGTCTCGTAGAGCGACACGTCGAGCGTGCGGCCCACGCCGGTCCGCTCGCGCTCGTGCAGCGCCGCGAGGACGCCGAGCGCGGCCCAGACGCCGGTGCCGAGGTCGATCAGCGAGACGCCGACGCGCACCGGCGGCCGGTCGTCCTCGCCGGTGACGCTCATGATCCCGGCCGCGGCCTGCATCAGCGGGTCGTAGCCGGGCTGATCGCTCAGCGGCCCCGTCGCGCCGAACGCGCCGATCGTGCAGTAGACGAGTCGCGGGTTGCGCGCGCGCACGGCGTCCGGCCCGAAGCCGCGCTGCTCGGCCGCGCCCGGGCGCAGGCTCTGCACGAGCACGTCGGCGCGGTCGGCGAGCCGCAGCAGCGCCTCGAGCCCGCGCGGGTCGCCGAGATCGAGCGCGAGCGACCGCTTGCCGGCGTTCGACGCCAGGAACATCGCGCTCTCGCCCTGCCAGAACGGCGGCCCCCAGGCGCGCGCGTGGTCGCCGCCGGGCGGCTCGATCTTGACGACGTCGGCGCCGAGCGCCGCGAGCAGCTGCGTCGAGGTCGGCCCGGCGAGCGACGAGGTCACGTCGACGACGAGCGTCCCCTCGAGCGGGCGCAGCGGCGCGCTCACGCCGGGCGTGCCCAGATGTCGGCGGGCCTGTGCGCGTCGGTCTCGATCACAGCGGCAGCATGATCGTCCGCTCGAACTCGATCACCGTCTCGTCGCGCTCGTTGAGCCCGCGCGTCCGCACCGTGACGATCCCCTGCCCGGGCCGCGACCGCGACTCGCGCTTCGCCAGCACCTGCGTCTCGGCGCGGATCGTGTCGCCCGCGAAGACGGGCGCCGTCAGCCGCACCTCGCGCCAGCCGAGGTTCACGCCCCGCTCGGACACGTCCGCCACCGACAGCCCGGTCACGAGCGCGAGCGTGAACGTCGAGTCGACGAGCGGCCGCTTCCACTCCGTGGTCGCCGCGTACGAGGCGTCGAAGTGGATCGGGTTCGTGTTCAGCGTCAGGAGCGTGAACCAGACGTTGTCCGCCTCGAGCACCGTGCGGCCGTAGCGGCTGCGGTACACGTCGCCGACCTGGAGCTCCTCGTAGGATCGACCCATCGCCTCGATCATCGCATCGCGTCCGTGGCGCGGGTTCGAGGACCTGCGCGCCCTGCAGGGCCTCGCGCTCCGGCAGCGCCGCCTGCTCGGCCCGCGCGCGCCCTGGCACGTGGGCGACATCGCGTGGGGCCTCCGCCAGCACGCCGGCCGCGAGCACGAGTGGCGGATCCGCCTCTGGGAGGAGGACGGCGAGGTCGTCGCCTGGTCGTGGCTGAAGGGCGCGACCGCCAAGCTCGACCTCGACGTGCTCGCCGGACGCGACGAGCTGCTGGACGAGATCCTCGACGAGCCGGACGCGCGCACCGCCTTCTCCTTCGACGACGACACGGAGCTGCGGGCCGCGCTCGCGCGCCACGGGTTCGTCCGGCCCGGCGAGGCGCTGGTCTTCCTCGCGCGCGACCTGCCCGAGCCGCCGCCGCTGCCGCCGCTGCCCGACGGCTTCCGCTACCGCACCGTCGAGCCCGGCGACCTCGCCGAGCGCGTCGCGATCCACCGCGACGTCTGGTCGCCGTCGCGGGTGACCGAGGAGAGCTACGCGAACGTCATCGCCACGTGGCCCTACCGCGCCTCGCTCGACTGCGTCGTCGAGGCGCCCGACGGCCGCTTCGCCGCCTACTGCCACGCCTGGCCCGACGACGAGAACGGCGTCGGCGAGTTCGAGCCGGTCGGCGTCCGCGAGGAGTTCCGCCGCCGCGGCCTCGGCGCCGCCGTCTGCACGTTCGCGCTCCGCCGGCTGCACGACGAGGGCCTGCCGCCAGGCGATCGTCTACTGCCTCGACGAGCCCGCGTGCGCGCTGTACCGCTCGCTCGGCTTCCGCGTCCACGCCACCCTCGTCGAGTACTCGCGATGAACCGGCTCGCGGCCGAGACGAGCCCGTACCTCCTCCAGCACGCCGGCAACCCGGTCGACTGGTACCCGTGGGGCGAGGAGGCGTTCGCCCGCGCGCGCGCCGAGGACAGGCCGCTCCTCGTCTCGATCGGCTACTCCGCCTGCCACTGGTGCCACGTGATGGAGCGCGAGTCGTTCGAGGACGAGGCGACGGCGCAGCTGATGAACGAGCTCTACGTCAACGTCAAGGTCGACCGGGAGGAGCGGCCCGACGTCGACGCCGTCTACATGGAGGCGGTCGTCGCGCTCACCGGCCACGGCGGCTGGCCGATGACCGTCTTCCTCACGCCCGACGGCGCGCCGTTCTACGGCGGGACGTACTACCCGCCCGAGCCGCGCCACGGGATGCCGTCGTTCCGGCAGGTGCTCGCCGCGCTCGCGAACGCGTACCGCGACCAGCGCGACGACGTCGCCCAGCAGGCGGAGGCGCTCGTCGAGGCGCTCCGGCGCGGCGCCGAGGTCGCGCCCTCGACCGAGCCGCTCACGGCAGGCCTCCTCGACGAGGCGGTCGAGCGGCTGCGCGCGCAGGTCGACCCGAAGTGGGGCGGGTTCGGGCACGCGCCGAAGTTCCCGCCCGCCTCCGCGCTCGAGCTCCTGCTGCGGCGCGGCGCCTTCGAGCCGGCGCTGGCGACGCTCGACGGGATGCGCGCCGGCGGCATGTACGACCTCGTCGGCGGCGGCTTCCACCGCTACTCGGTCGACGAGGAGTGGCTCGTGCCGCACTTCGAGAAGATGCTCTACGACAACGCGCTCCTCGTCCCCGCGTACCTGCACGCGTGGGTGCTCACGGGCGAGGAGTCGTACCGCGAGATCGTCGAGCAGACCGTCTCCTACGTCCTGCGCGAGCTCGCGCTCGAGGGCGGCGGCTTCGCCTCGGCGCAGGACGCCGACACGGACGGCGTCGAGGGGCTCACGTTCACGTGGACGGAGGACGAGCTCGCCGCGGCGATCGGCCCCGGCCGTGAGCTCCTGCTCCAGCCGTTCGAGCACGGCCGCTCGATCCTCCGCGGCGGGCTCACGGCCGAGGAGCGCGCCGCGCTGCTGGCGGCCCGGGAGCGGCGCCCGCAGCCGGCGCGCGACGACAAGGCGGTCGCGGCCTGGAACGGGCTCTGGCTCGCCGCGCTCGCGGAGGCGGGGCGGCGGCTCGACCGGCCCGACTGGCTCGACGCGGCCCGCGCGCTCGCCGGGTTCCTGCTCGGGCCGCTCTCCACCGGCGAGGGCCGCCTGCACCGCACCTGGCGCGACGGCGTCGCGAAGGGCACCGGCTACCTCGAGGACTACGCCGACGTCGCGCACGGGCTCTACGAGCTCCACGTCGCGACCGGCGAGCTGCGCTGGCTCGAGGAGTCGTACCGCCTCGCGCGTCTCGCCGTGGAGCTCTTCGCCGACGACGAGCGCGGCGGCTTCTTCCTCACGCCCGCCGACGGCGAGATGCTCGTCGCCCGCCAGAAGGACCTCGACGACCACCCGACCCCGTCGGGGAACTCGATGCTCGCGTTCGTGCTGCTGCGGCTCGCGCGGATCTGGGGCGACGACGAGCTGGAGCGGCGCGCGACCGGCGTGCTCCGGCTCGTCCGCAAGACGCTCGTGCGCGCACCGACGGCGTTCGGCTGGGCGCTCTGCGCGCTCGACCTCCACCTGGCGCCGCCGCGCGAGCTCGCGATCGTCGGCCCGCCCTCGAGCGACGTCGCGCGCGCCGCGCTGCGCGGCCTCGAGCCGAACAGCGTCGTCGCGTTCGGCCCCGGCGACGGCGTGCCGCTCCTCGCCGGCAAGACGCTCGTCGACGGCCGGCCGGCCGTCTACGTGTGCGAGCGCTTCGCCTGCCGCGCCCCGGTGACGGACGCCGCCGCGCTCACCGGCTGACGCCGCGTCACGAGTAGCAGTTGTGGGCCGGGTCGGGCGGGTCGACCTCGAGCAGCCGCGGCACCGTGACCGGCCAGAGGTGGCGGCGCCGGGCGGCTGCGAGCACGCTCCGCACGACCTTCCCCGTCCACGGGTGCGCGTCGTGGAGGAGCACGATCGCGCCCGGCTCGAGGGAGCGGAGGATCGTGCGCGTCACCTGGGCCGGACGGGCGCCCCACCGGGAGTCGCCGGAGTCGACGTTCCAGCGCACGTCGAGCAGCCCGAGCGAGCGGACGACGCGCCGGACCCGTGCGTCGATCTCGTCGTACGGCGGCCGGAACAGGCGCACCTCCGTCTCCGTGCGGACGAGGATCGTCGCCTGCGTCCACTCGAGCTGACGGAGCACCTGCGCGGGCTTCAGCGTGGTCAGGTGCGCGTGCGACCACGTGTGGTCGCCGAGCGCGCCCGCCTGCGCCTCCGCCGCGACGGCGCCGGGCCAGAGTGCGATCCGGTTGCCGACGAGGAAGAACGTGCCGGGCGCGTGCCCACGGCGCAGCGCGGCGAGGAGCGTCCGCGTCCAGGGGCCGGGCCCGTCGTCGAAGGTGAGCGCGAACACGCGCTTGTGCGGGCCGCCGCAGAGGACGGGTGCGCCGGCCCAGACGAGCCGGTCGAGCTCCGTCGGCGGCTGACCCTGCGGGCCGTGGCGGGCGAACGCGCCGGGGGCGAGCGCGAGCGCCGCGAGCACGGTGCCGAGCACGACGGTGACGGCGACCCGGCCCATCGAGAAGGTTGTAGCGGAACCGCGCAAACGCGGCGGGGGAGCCGAAGCTCCCCCGCCGGTCACACTCGGTTCGCGGACGGTGCGGCTAGCGCACCCCGCTGAGCAGCTTGCCGAACGGGTGCCAGTCGCCGCCCCCGCCGCCGCTCCACTTCGTCATGATCTCCTGCTCGATCGGGAAGTGGTCCTTCGCCGACGTCTGGAGCTTGATCCCGGGGTAGAGGAACGGGTTCTTCGACGTGTTCAGGCTGTGCAGCGCCTGCATCAGGCTGGCCCGGGTCGGGTTCTTGCCCGCGTGCTGCAGCGCGTAGACGAACGTCCAGGCGGCGCCGAGCCCGTACACGATGTTCGTGTCGCCCGAGGCGAAGCTCTTCGCGAGCGCCGGCGCGTACTGGTTGATGATCGCCTTGCCGAACTTCATCCCGGTCAGATTCGGCTGCGTGGACGGGCTCTCGACGTAGGTCGTCGAGATGGCGCCGTCGACGCTGGCACCGTTCGCCGCGGCGGCGAGCAGGAACAACCGGTTCGCCGAGACGTTGTTCACGAACTCCGTCGGGTTCCAGCCGACCTTCGTCGCCGTCACGAGCGCCGTGATCGTCGGGCTCGGCGTGCCGAAGATGACGAACGTGTCGGCGCCCTTGCTCTTCAGCGCGAGAATCTGCTGCGTCAGGCTCGGGTTCGTGACGTCGTACGACTCGGCGTCGACGATGTCGGTCTTCTTCGCACCGAGGCCGACCCGGAGACCCGCGTAGTAGTTCTTGCCGTACGCGTCGTTCTGGTAGAGGACGCCGACCTTCGCGTTCGGCATGGTCGTCGCGATGTAGCGGCCGTAGACCTTGCCCTCACCCGGATAGTCGGGCTGCCAGCCGATCGTCCACGGATACGTCGTGCCGCCGCACGGCTTCACGGAGCAGAAGCCCCAGAACGAGTCGCCGGTGGCGAGCAGGACCTGCGGCACCTTGTTCTTGTTCAGGTAGCCCCAGGTCGCGAGGCCCGGTGCGGTACCGAGGCTGCCCATGACCGCGAAGACCTTGTCCTGCTCGACGAGCTGCTGCGCCAGCGGCACCGTCTTCGACGGGTCGTAGCCGTCGTCGAGGATCGTGAAGTCGATCTTCCGGCCGTTGACGCCGCCGTGGGCGTTGATGTAGTCGAAGTACGCCTTCTCGGCGAACGGAATCGTCTTGTACAGCGACGCCGGACCGGTGAGCGGGAACGTGCCACCGATCTTGATCGACGTGCTCGTGATTCCGGGATCCGTCCTGGTGCGCGCCGAATGCGGCAGTCGCTGCGATGCCGGCAACGGCGACGATCGCGACTGCGCTGGCGAAGATCCTGCGCTTCATGCCCATCCGCCCTCCTACGCGTGGTGATGTCCCGGCACGCGCGCCGGGGTGTACCGACTATGACGTAATCGGATCCGATATTGATAGAGATTTTTGAATCGTGGTTCAAGTCCTCGCCCGGCCCCGGACGAGCCGGCCGAGCATCCCGGCGACGCCGGTGGGGAGCAGGAGCATGACGAGAATCACGAGCAGGCCGAAGGCGACGTCCTGCCCGTGGTCCGAGCCGACGACCGGGATGCTCGACGAGATCTCGGGCAGCAGGCCGATGAAGATCGCGCCCGCGAGCACGCCCCAGAGCGAGCCGAGGCCGGCGACGGCCGCCCCGATCAGGATCTTCAGCGAGAGCAGGACGCCGAACTCGTTCGGCTGCGCGAAGCCGTTCGTCGCGAGGACGAAGAGCGAGCCGGCGACCCCGGCGAACGCGGCGGAGACGCCGAACGCGAGCGTCTTGTAGACGGAGAGCTCGACGCCCGACGAGGTCGCGGCGACCTCGCTGTCGCGCACGGCGCGGAAGGCCCGGCCGATCCGCCCGCGCAGCAGCAGCCACGCGCCGGCGAAGAGGATCGCGCCGCACGCCCACGTGACGCCGTAGAGCCACAGGTTCGTCGGCGTGTCGACGGTGCGGATGCCGTTGCTGCCCCCGGTGAACGTCGAGAACTTGAGCGGCAGCTGGGGCACCGAGACGGCGAGCGCGAACGTCGCGAGCGCGAGATAGACGCCCGAGAAGCGCAGGGCCGGCAGCCCGACGAGCAGGCCGCACGCGAACGTGATCGCGAACGCGAGCGGCAGGGTCGCGATCAGGTTCGTGTGGTGGTCGGCGGACATGATCGCGGTCGTGTAGCCGCCGATCGCCATGAACGCGCCGTGCCCGATCGAGATCTGGCCGGTGTAGCCGGTGAGCACGTTGAGGCCGAGGATCGCGATGAAGTACACGCCGACCCGGGCGGCGATCCCCTGGTGGTAGTTGCTGAGCTGGAACGGGAGCAGCGCGAGGATGACCGCCACGGCGGCGAGCGTCCCGGCGCGGGCGGCGAGCGCGGCCCTCATACGCGCCGCACCTCCTTGCGGCCGAACAGGCCGTGCGGCTTCAGGAGCAGGACGCCGAGCAGCACGGCGAACGCGATCGGCAGCCGCAGCTCCGAGGTCGCGAAGCCGACGTACTGGCCGATCAGGTTGAGGAAGACGCCGAGCGCGAGGCCGCCGACGACCGACCCGGCCGGGCTCTCGAGCCCGCCGAGCACCGCGGCCGCGAACGCGTAGAGCAGGATCGGCTGCATCATCGTCGGCTGGAGGAACTGCGACGGCTCGGTCATCAGCCCCGAGATGGCGCCGAGCATCGCGGCGAGCCCCCAGCCGACCGCGAGCAGCGCGTCGACGCGCACGCCGACGAGCCGCGCCGCCGCCGGGCGCACCGCGCCGGCTCGCAGCCCGAGCCCGATCTTCGTGAAGCGGAAGAACGCCCAGAGGGCGAGCACGGAGACGACGGTGACGACGAGCGTGCCGATGTCCTGCCGGGCGAAGGAGACGCCCCCGGCGTGGTAGACGGCGTTCCCGAACGGCGCGTCCATGAACTTGATGTCGCCGCCCCACCGCCACGCGACGAGGCCGTCGATGAGGATGAAGAGGCCGATCGTCACGATCACGACCGCGATCACCGACTTGTGCTGCACCGGCCGGATCACCGCCACCTGGATCAGCGCGCCGAGCACGAAGGCGATCGCGAGCGAGCAGAAGAACGCGAGCCAGTACGAGAGTCCCCAGAGCGTCAGCTGGTAGGCGATGTACGTCGTCCCCATCGCCATCTCGCCCTGCGCGAAGTTGATCACGCCGGTCGCCCGGTAGATGAGGACGAGCGCGAGCGCGAGGCTCGCGAAGATCGCCCCCTGCGCGAGGCCGGCGACGGTCTGCTGGGCGAAGATCGTGCTCGAGAGCGAGCCGACGAGCAGGAAGACGACGCTCGCGGCCAGCAGCAGCGGCGTCGGGCGCAGGAACGCGTGCAGCGGCGACCCCGCGCCGCCGAGGGGCCGTGCCCGCCGCTCTGTCTCGGTCGCGCCCATCAGTAGCCCAGGTAGCTCCGGCGGACGGACTCGTGGGCCTGCAGCTCCGCGCTCGGCCCCGTGAGCGCGACGCGCCCGACCTCGAGCACGACCGCGGTGTGCGCGACCTGGAGCGCGAGGTGCGCGTTCTGCTCGACGACGAGGACGGTGAGGCCCTCCTTCTCGTTCAGCTCGCGGATGATCCGGAAGATCTCCGTCACGAGCACGGGCGCGAGACCGAGCGACGGCTCGTCGAGCAGCAGCAGGCGCGGCCGCTGCATGAACGCGCGCGCGAGCGCGAGCATCTGCTGCTCGCCGCCGCTCAGCGTGCCGGCCTGCTGGGCGCGCCGCTCCTCGAGCCACGGGAAGTACGAGAGGACGCGCTCGAAGTCGTCGCGGAGCGCGCCGCGGCGCGTGTACGCCCCGAGGCGGAGGTTGTCCCAGACGCTCAGCTCCGAGAACGTGCCGCGCCCCTCGGGCACGTGCGCGATCCCGAGCCGGGCGACCGCCTCCGGGCCGCGGCGGCCGAGCGGCCGCCCGGCGAAGCGCACCTCGCCCTCGCGTTCCACGGTGTGCGAGATCGCGCGCAGCGTCGTCGTCTTGCCGGCGCCGTTCGCGCCGAGGACCGCCGCGATGCGTCCCTCCTCGACCGAGAGCGAGACGCCGTGCAGCACCCGCACGGGGCCGTAGCGCGCCTCGACCCCCTCCAGCTCCAGGAGCGCGGTCATCCGGCCGGCTCCGGCTCCAGCTCGCCGCCGAGGTACGCCTCGATCACGCGCGGGTCGCGCTGGACCTCGGCCGGCGGGCCGCTCGCGATCGTGCTGCCGAAGTTCAGCACCGTCACGTGGTCGGAGACCTCCATCACGAGGTTCATGTGGTGCTCGACGAGCAGGACGGTGAGCTCGCGCTCGTCGCGCAGCCGGCGGATGAACGTCGCGAGCTCGTCGACCTCCTCGTGGTTGAGGCCGCCGGCCGGCTCGTCGAGGAGGATCAGCCGCGGGTTCGAGACGAGCGCGCGGGCGAGCTCGATCCGCTTCAGCGTCCCGAACGGGAGCCCGGCGGCGGGCCGCGTCGCGACGTCCGCGATGCCGACGTAGGCGAGCGTCTCGAGCGCGTGGCCGCGCGCCGTGCTCTCGCGCTGGAAGCGCGTGACGGTGTGCGCGCCGACGAGGACGTTCTCGAGCACCGTCATCGTCGGGAAGAGCTCGACGTTCTGGAACGTGCGCGCGATCCCGAGCTTGACCATGCGGCTCGGCGGCGTCCGCCGCAGCGAGCGCCCGTCGAAGGCGACGTTGCCCGACTCGAGCCGGTAGAGGCCGGTGATCACGTTGAACGCGGTCGTCTTGCCGGCCCCGTTCGGGCCGATCAGGCCGGCGATCGTGCCCTCGGCGACGTCGAGCGAGACGTCGTCCAGGGCGACGATGCCGCCGAAGCGGAGACGTGCGTTCTCGAGGGTGAGCAGACCCATCCGGAGCCGCCCAACCCTAGACCATTTGGCGACGCGAGTCAGGACGGAATTGAATCGCGAGTCAAGCCCGTTCAGGCCCGGTCGCGGGCGGCGAGGTACTCCGCCCAGAGCTGCTCCATCGTCGTCTCGCGCGGCGCGCGGGTGTGCGCCGGGTCGTACGGCGTGTGGTTCACGGCGCGCACGATCCACTCGCCCGCGGCGGAGACGTCGAGGACGTTGACGCAGCCGGGCGACTGCTCGAACGCCGCCGAGGAAGACGCCCTCGCCCGCGAGCGCGCGGCTGAGGATCGCGCGGTTGACGGCGCCGTGCAGGACGAGCAGCAGCACGTCCCAGCCGGGCTCTGCGAGCAGGGCGTCGAGCGCGGGGAGCACGCGGTCGAGGAGCGCGCCGACGGTCTCGCCGCCGAGGAACGGCGTGTCGAGCGGCACGACGCCGCGGAAGGCCGCGGTCATCATCTCCTGCACCTGCTCCGGCGAGAGGGGGCGGATGTCGCCGCTCTCGATCTCGCGCAGCTCGCTCCGCGTCTCCGGCTCGAGCCGCGGGCGCGACGATCCGGGCGGTCTCGAGCGTGCGCGGCAGGCCGCTCGTGACGACGCGGTCGAACGGCACCTCCGCGAGCGCGGCCGCGGCCGCCTCGGCCTGGCGGCGCCCCGTCTCGGTGAGCAGGACGTCCTCGGGGCGGACGCCCTCGAAGTAGCGCACCTGGGCATGGCGCATCAGGTAGACGCGCCGGCGCGGAGGCGGCGTCACGTGGCTTTGAGCGACTGGCCCCCGGCGGCCTGCATGCCGGCGATCATGCCGGGCGGCGAGACGCCGGCGGGGAAGCGGTCGCGCAGCGCGGCGAGCAGCTCGTCGGCCTCCCAGCCGTCCGCCCGCTCGAACATCTCCCCGGCCGTCCAGCCCTGGAGCGCGTTGACGGCGCCGCCCCAGACGTGGAAGACCTGGCCGGTGATGTCCTGGGCCTCGTCGGCGCAGAGGGCGACGACGACGGGCGACATGTTCGCCGGGTCGAGCGGGTCGAAGCCCTCGCCGGGCGCGCCCATGTCGAACGTCTCCTCGGTCATCCGCGTCCGCGCGTTCGGAGCGAGGCAGTTGACCGTGACGCCGTAGCGGCCGAGCTCCTGCGCGACGATGATGGTGAACGCGGCGATCCCGGCCTTCGCGGCGCCGTAGTTCGCCTGGCCGACGTTGCCGAAGACGCCCGACGGGCTCGCCGTGTTGACGACGCGCGCGCGCACCTCGTCGCCGGCCTTCGCGCGCTCGCGCCAGTGGGCGGCCGCATGCTGGGTCGGGGAGAAGTGGCCCTTCAGGTGGACGTTGATGACCGCGTCCCACTCGGCCTCGGTCATGTTCACGAGCATCCGGTCGCGGAGGATCCCGGCGTTGTTGACGAGGATGTCGAGGCGCCCGAACTCGTCGATCGCCTGCTGCACCATCCGGCCCGCGCCCGCGAAGTCGGCGACGTTCTCGCCGTTCGCGGCGGCCTGCCCGCCGGCGGCGCGGATCTCCTCGACGACCTGCTCGGCGGGCGAGCGGTCGGCTCCCTCGCCGGAGAGCCCGGCGCCGAGGTCGTTGACGACGACGGTCGCTCCCGCGGCGGCGAGCGCGAGCGCGTGCGCACGGCCGATGCCGCGCCCCGCGCCGGTGACGATGGCTACTTTCCCTTCGAGATTCGGCATAGGGGGAGAATACGCGCATGGACTTCACGCTCACCGAGGAACAGATCCTGATCCAGGAGACGGCGCGCGAGTTCTGCGCGCGCGAGGTCGTCCCGTACGCACGCGACTGGGACCGCAGCGAGCGGATGGATCCCGGGATCGTCGGCAAGCTCGCCGAGGTCGGCTTCCTCGGCTGCGCGCTGCCGGAGGAGTACGGCGGCATGGCGCTCGACTCGGTCTCGTACTGCCTCGTGATGGAGGAGCTCGGCAAGGCCGACTCGTCGGTGCGCGGGATCGCGTCGGTGAACAACGGCCTCGCCGGCAAGACGATCGCGAAGTGGGGCACCCCCGAGCAGAAGCAGGAGTGGCTGCCGCGGATGTGCTCGGGCGAGGCGCTCGGCTGCTACGCGCTCACCGAGCCGGGCGCGGGCTCCGATCCGGGCTCGCTCGTGACGCGCGCGGAGCGCGACGGCGGCGACTGGGTGATCTCCGGCTCGAAGATCTTCATCACGCTCGGCTCGTGGGCCGGCGTGGCGCTCGTGTTCGCGCGCACCGGCGGCGAGGGGCCGCGCGGGATCACGTGCTTCCTCGTCCCGACCGCCTCGGACGGGTTCAGCTCGCGCAAGATCGACGGCAAGCTCGGTCTGCGCGCCCAGGACACGGCGGAGCTGTTCCTCGACGGTGTGCGCGTGCCCGACTCGGCGCGGCTCGGCGACGAGGGCGCCGGGTTCAAGGTGGCGATGTCGGCACTCGACAACGGCCGCATCTCGCTCGCCGCCGGCTCGGTCGGGATCGCGCAGGGCTGCCTCGACGCGTCGACGGCGTACGCGACCGAGCGGCGCCAGTTCGGGAAGCCGATCGCGGGCTTCCAGCTCGTCCAGGAGCTGCTCGCGGACATGGCGGTGGAGACGGAGGCGGCGCGGCTGCATGGCGTGGCGCGCGGGCGCGCTCGCCGACGCGGGGCAGCCGTACACGCTCGCCGCGTCGCAGGCGAAGTACTACGCGAGCGAGGTGGCCGTGCGGGCGGCGAACGCGGCCGTCCAGGTGCACGGCGGCTACGGCTACGTGGACGAGTTCCCGGTGCAGCGCTACCTGCGCGACGCGCGCGTCTCGACGCTCTACGAGGGCACGAGCCAGGTGCAGAAGCTCCTGATCGGCCGCGCGCTCACCGGCGAGAGCGCGTTCCTCTAAGAGCTCGAACCACAATGACGCTCGTCGATCCGGGCGGGCTGGGCGAGTGCGATGCAAGGACGCAGGGAGCGTCGATAGCGGCGCTATCGACGCGACCGAGGACGCCGCAGCGTGCCGCCCGGCACGGCCGGGCGACACAGTCGCTCATTCTGGTTCGAGCTCTAAGGGCCTTCGAGGGTCTTCGGGCTCGCGATCCGCAGGCGCGCCTCGACGTCGGCCTTCACGCGCTCGAGCGTGCCCGGCGGCACGTCGCCGCGCGCGGATGCGGCGCGCGAGCTCGCGCTGCTCGGCGTCGTCGGCGGCCGGCAGCGCGTCGAGCTCGCGGTAGACGATCCCGAGCGCGTTCAGCGCCACGAGCATCCGGAAGCGGAGCCGGTGGTCGGTGAGCGTGGGGAGGATCTCGCCGGCGAGGAACTCCTGGATCGCCTCGGCCAGCTCCTGCGCGGTCGGCCGCTCGGTCATCGTGGTTTGACCACGGGTCTGCGCAGGACAGGACTGGTCGGATGGTCTGACCTGATCAGTTCCAAGGAGGTTGTCCAGGCGGACGTGGGTCACGGCCGCTCCAGCAGGTTGCAGATCTCGTACTCGACCTCGGCGCCGAGACGGCCGAGGATCGCGAGCTCGACGCTGCGGTCCTGGCCGCTCAGGTGGCGCTGCGCCTGGGTGAGGCAGCCGATCGCCCAGCCGACGTTGCCGGCGAGCTCCCAGTAGTCGAGCTCCTCCGGGCGCACGTCGAAGCCCGTCAGCTCGTTGTAGCGCTCGAGATACGGCTCCACGTCGCCGATCCCGCCGAGCCGCTTGTCGCCGACGCCGAACCGCCACGCGCGGACGAGGCCGAACGCGAGGTCGCGCACCGGGTCGTCGAGGTGGGCGAACTCCCAGTCGAGCACGCCGACGAGGCCCTGCCCGTCGACCATGACGTTCCCGATCCGGTAGTCGCCGTGCGCGACGACCGGCGGGCGCGCGGGCGGGCGGTGCTCGCGCAGCCACCAGAGCCCGAGCTCGATCGCGGGGTGCGGCTCGTCCACGTCGTCGAGCTCGTCCACGATCCGCTCGAAGCGGGCCTCCTCGAGGAACGGCACCTGCTCGGGCGGGATCGCGTGGATCTTGGCCAGCTCCTCGGCGAGCTGGAGCGGCAGCGCCTCGCGGGCCGCGGCGAGCTCCGGCCGGCGCACGATGCGGCGGCCGATCGTCTCGCCCTCGAGCCGCTCCATCACGAACGCCTCGCGGCCGGCGAGGTCGGGCACGTAGCCGTACGGGCGCGGCACCTTGACGCCCGCCGCGTGCGCCGCCTCGATCGTCGCGAACTCGTCCGGCGAGCGACAGCGTGTGCCGGTGGATCACCCCGACCGCGGCGCGGCGGACGAGCAGCCGCTCGCCGTCCGCATCGACCGCCCACGCCTCCTTCGAGGCGCCGCCCGCGAGCAGCACCGGCTCCGAGATCTCGACCTCGCGGCCGAGCAGATCCGTGAGAACCCGCTGGAAGGCATCCCGCACGTCTGCGATCATCGCCCCCGTCGTGTCGCTTGTCATCCCGGAACCGATCCGCGACCGGCGCGAGCAGGTGCGCGCGTTCATGGACGAGCACGTCTATCCGAACGAGCCGGCGCTGTTCGCGGAGGACGAATCGTCCGACGCGCTGATCGCCGAGCTCCAGGGCAAGGCGAAGGCGGCGGGCCTCTGGGCGCCGCATCTCCCGCCCGAGGCGGGCGGCTCCGGCAGCGGCTTCATCGAGTACGCGTACCTGAACGAGGAGATCGGCCGCAGCTTCATCGCGCAGCTGATCTTCGGCTGCCAGGCGCCCGACGCCGGCAACGGCGAGATCCTCCACCTGTTCGGGACGCCCGAGCAGAAGGAGCGGTTCCTCGTCCCGCTCGTCGCCGGCGAGACGCGCTCGTTCTTCGGCATGACCGAGCCCGAGGTCGCCGGCTCCGACCCGACGACGCTCCAGGGCCGCGCCGAGCGCGACGGCGACGACTGGGTGATCAACGCGCACAAGTGGTTCTCGTCGGGCGCCGACCAGGCGGGCTTCGGCGTCGTCATGGTCGTCACCGACCCCGACGCCGACCCGCACCGGCGCGCGTCGATGATCCTCGTCCCGACCGACACGCCCGGCTACGAGCTGGTCCGCCGCGTCTCGGTGATGGGGCACGAGGGGCGCGGCTGGGGGACGCACTGCGAGACGCGCTTCACCGACGTCCGCGTCCCGGTCGCGAACACGCTCGGCGAGCCCGGCGACGGCTTCCGGCTCGCGCAGAAGCGGCTCGGCCCCGGCCGGATCCACCACGTGATGCGCTGGCTCGGCCAGATGCAGCGCGCGTTCGAGCTGATGTGCAGCTACTCGCTCGAGCGGGAGGCGTTCGGCGGCCCGCTCGCCGACAAGCAGACGGTGCAGAACTGGATCGCCGAGTCGGCGGCCGAGATCCAGGCGTGCCGGCTGATGACGCTCCAGGCGGCGCACCGGCTCGACGAGGGCGACGAGGCGCGCGTCGAGATCTCGCTGATCAAGTTCTACGCCGCGCGCGTCCTCAACGAGGTGATCGACCGGGCGCTCCAGGTGCACGGCGGCCTCGGCATGACCGACGACACGCCGCTCGCGGTCATGTACCGGATGGCCCGCGGCGCCCGGATCTACGACGGCGCCGACGAGGTGCACAAGATGGTCGTCGCGCGGCGGATCCTGCGCTCGTTCCGGGACGGGGGCGTCTGGCGCTTCACGTAGCCCTCGCGGGCGAGCACGTCCGGCTCGAGCCGCTCGAGCCGCGCCACGAGGAGCCGCTCTGGCAGGTCGCGCAGGATCGAGCGCACGTGGCGCTGGATGAAGGTGCGCGGCGACGAGAGCCGCGAGCGGCTTCCACGAGTACGTCGTCGGCGTCGCTCGAGCACGCGTTCGGCTTCGCGACCGTCGTGGACGGCGTCCCGCTCGGCGCGACCTCGTACCTGAACGTCCGCGAGGCGGACCGCGTGCTCGAGATCGGGCACACGTGGCTCGCGCCGCAGGCGTGGGGGACGGGCGCGAACACCGAGGCGAAGTACCTGCTGCATGCGGCACGCCTTCGAGGACGAGGGCTTCCTCCGCGTCGAGTTCAAGACGGACGCGCCGCAACGAGCGCTCGCGGGCCGCCCTCGCGGCGCTGCCGGCGGAGTTCGAGGGGATCTTCCGCAAGCACATGCTCGTCCGCGGCGGCGAGCGGCGCGACTCGGCCTGGTACGCGGTGATCGACGACGACTGGCCCGCCGTGAAGGCGAACCTCGAGCGCCGCCTCGGCCGCGCGTAGTCCTGCGGAAGTTCCCCGATGGCGTGCCCGTGCGCGTCCGCCGGACGGTCACCGTGGCGACGACACGGAGGTGCGAGATGGCGACACGGCTGGCGGCCCGCCGGGACGCGAGACCGAACGCGGCCGAGATCGTGGAACTGATCGGCGCGGTGCCGATCTTCGCGGGCTGCTCGAAGCGCGAGCTGCGCGGCCTGGCGGCGATCGTCGAGGCGCGCGAGCTGCCGGTGGGCAAGACGCTGACGCGCGAGGGCGAGCCCGGGCGCGAGTTCGCCGTGATCGTGGACGGGAGCGTCGAGGTCAGGCGCAGGGGCCGGACGCTGCGCGTGCTCGGCCCCGGAGACTGGCTCGGCGAGATCGCGCTCCTCACGGGCGGGCCGCGGACGGCGACCGCGACGCACGATCGAGCCGACGCGCGTGCTGCTGATCCGCGGCGGGATGTTCCGCTCGCTGGTCGAGCGGACGCCTTCGATCGCGTACAAGGTGCTCGAGCGCGTCGCGGCGCTCGTCGCCGGAGTACTGTCGCTGCGATCAGCGCTGCAGCCGGTGACGATGCGGTGACCCCGGCGTTCACCTCGGTGCCAGGCACGTTCCTGACGAGAGCGTCACGAGGCCGCCTGGCTCCACGCCCGGTGCTGTCGGCATGCCGAAGCACCGTCACGGCTGTGCGCCGGGAGCGTGGCTAGCCGGCGCGGCGCACGATCTGCGTGCAGCGGGCGGTCGCGAGCAGCGTCCCGTCCTGGAACAGCTCGGCGGCGCAGAAGACGACGCGCCGGTTGCGCTGGACGACCGAGCCCTCCGCGCGCAGCGTGCCCGGCCGGGCGGAGCGGAGGAACTCGGTGCGCAGGTCGGCGGTGAGGAAGTCCTCGTCGTCGCCCATCAGCGTCCAGCAGGCGCCGCCCATCGCCGTGTCGAGGAGCGTCGCGACCATGCCGCCGTGGACGATCGGCCCCGACGGCGCGTGGAAGCAGAACTCGGGCGTCGCGTCCCACTCGATCACCGAGACGCCGTCCGCCTGCTCGACGCCGCGGTAGCCGAGCGTCCGCCAGATGTGCGGCGCCGGCGGGGCCTCCTCGCCCCAGGGAACGCGCGAGCGGGTGCCGCTCATCGCGGCCCCGGGATGCCCGGGAACCGGAACGGCTCGACCCGGTTGGGCTGCACGACCCAGGCGCGGCCGGTCTCCTCGTCGCGCAGGATGCGGAGCGCGGCCTCGGCGACGAACGCCGGCTCCATCAGCGGCACGGGCAGCCGGCCGCGGAGCTCGTCCTCGACGATCGCCGTGTCCGTGAAGCCCGGGCAGAGCGCGTTGATCCGGATCCCGCGCGCCGCGAGGCCCGGCGCCGCGCCGCGCACCCAGCCGACGACGGCGTGCTTCGTCGCCGTGTAGCTCGCGTCGAACGGCATCCCGGTCAGACCCGCGAGCGAGGCGGTGGCGACGATCGAGCCTCCGTCGGGCATCAGCCGCGCCGCGAGCTCCCGCGTTCCGTAGACGACGCCGTCGAGGTTCGCGGCGACGATCCGCCGGTACTCGCCGTCGGGCAGCTCGGCGACGTCGGGGAAGCCGATGCCGATGCCCGCGTTGAGGAACGCCGCGTCGTAGCCGCCGTCGAGCGCCCGCCAGGCGTCCGGGTCGCCGACGTCGAACTCGGGCAGGTCGAGGACGGTCACTTCGGCGCCCTCGCCGCGCAGCGCCGCGACGATCGCCGTCCCGATCCCGCCCCGGCCCCCGGTCACGAGCGCCCTCACGGGATCAGCACGACCTTGCCGACGCTCTGCCGCGTCTCGACGAGCTCGTGCGCCCGCTCGACCTCCTCGAGCGGCAGCTGGGCGCCGACGAGCGGTGTCACCGCACCCTGCTCCCAGAGCGCGAGCACCTCGCCGAGCGCGGTCGCGACGAGACCCGGATCGAGCCGGATCAGCCGCCCCAGGTAGAAGCCGTGCAGGCCGGAGTTGCGGCCGACGAGCCGGGCCGGGTCGACCGGAGCCCACGCGCCCGCGGCGGAGCCGATCGCGATCACCGTCCCGAGCGGGCGCAGCCGCGCGAACGAGCCCGCGAAGAGCTCGCCGCCGACCGGGTCGACGACGACGTCGACCTGGAGCTCGTCGGGCAGCTCCTCGTAGACGTACGCCTCCTCGGCGCCGAGCTCGCGGCACACGCCGAGCTTCTCCTGCGACCCGACCGCCGCGACGACGCGCGCGCCGAGCGCCCGCGCGACCTGGATCGCGGCCGTCCCGACGCCGCCGGCACCGGCGTAGACGAGGACGGTCGTGCCCTCCGCGACGCGCGCCTGCCGCGTCAGCGGGATGTACGCGGTCAGGAACGTCAGGAGGAACGAGGCCCCCTCGGCGAAGCTCGCCCGCTCGGGCAGCGGCACGACGTGCGCCGGGTGGACGGCCGCGAGCTCCGCGTACCCGCCGCCGCCGGAGGTGATCGCCATCACGCGCGTACCGTCCTCGAGCTCGCCCGCGATCTCCGAGCCGAGCACCGCCGGCAGCTCGGGCATCTGCGGGTAGCGGCCGCGGCGCACGAGGACGTCGGCGTAGTTGATCCCGGCCGCGCGCACCCGGACGAGCGTCAGCCCCTCGTCCGAGGGCGCCGGGACGTCGCGAAGCTCGAAGGCCGCGTCGACGGCGCGCAGGAGCGCGGCTCTCATCTAGCGCCGGGGCGCAGCCTCTGCTGCCCGCGAACTGCTCCCGGAGCGCGGTCTTGCGGAACTTGCCGACGCTCGTCTTCGGGATCTCCGCCACGAACTCGAACCGGTCGGGGAGCCACCACTTCGCGAACGACGGCGCGAGGAACTCGCGCAGGTCGTCCGCGGTCGCCGACTGCCCCTCCTTGAGCACGACGGCGGCCAGCGGCCGCTCCGCCCACTTGTCGTCGGGGATCGCGATCACGGCCGCCTCGGACACGGCCGGATGCGCCATGAGCGCGTTCTCGAGGTCGACCGACGAGATCCACTCGCCGCCCGACTTGATCACGTCCTTCGAGCGGTCCTTGATCTGGATGAACCCGCGCGGGTGGATCGAGACGATGTCGCCGGTGCGGAACCAGCCGTCGTCCGGTCCAGCGGTCGGCCCCGGTGCTCGCCGGCAGCGCTTCCAGCCTCAGCGGGCGTGTCGTAGTAGCCGGCCGCGACCCAGGGGCCGCGCACCTCGAGCTCGCCCATCGTCTCGCCGTCCCACGGGATCTCGTCCTCGCCGACGCGGGCGCGCAGCTCGACGAACGGGAGCGGGATGCCCTGCATCGCGACGAAGTCGAACTGCGTCTCCTCGTCGGCGTCGCGCAGGTCGCCGGGGAGCTGCGCCGTCGAGGCGACCGGCGAGGTCTCGGTCATGCCCCAGCCGTGGACGACCTGGAGGCCGTGCCGCTGCTTGAAGCCGGCGATCAGCGCGCGCGGCGCCGCCGAGCCGCCGACGAGCATGCCCTTCATCTTCGAGAGATCCCAGGCGCCGGGCTGCGCGTCGAGCATCTGGAGGATCCCCATCCAGATCGTCGGCACGCCCGCCGTCCAGGTGACGTCGTGCTCGACGAAGTCCTCGAGCAGGCTCTGCGGGTCGAGATGCGGGCCGGGGAAGACGAGCTTCGACCCGAGCATCGCCGCGAGGTACGGGTAGCCCCACGCGTTCGCGTGGAACATCGGCACGACCGGCAGGATCGTGTCCTCCTCGGAGATGCCGAGGCCCATCGGGTTGCCGGCCGCGACGCCGAGGCTGTGCAGGACGCTCGAGCGGTGCGAGTAGAGGACGCCCTTCGGCAGGCCGGTGGTGCCGCTCGTGTAGCACATCGCGGCGGCCTCGTTCTCGTCCAGCCCCGGGTCGCGCCAGGCGTCGGGGTCGGCGGAGGCGAGGAGCTCCTCGTAGGAGTCCTCGACGACGAACACGTGCTCGATCGGCGTCTGCCGCGACGAACTGGTCGAGCAGCGGGACGAGGCTCTTGTCGACGATCACGGCCCGGTCGTTCGCGTGCGTCGCGATGTAGGCGAGGTCGTTCGGGTGCAGGCGCAGGTTCAGGGTGTGCAGGACGAAGCCGCCGCAGGGGACGCCGAAGTACGCCTCGAGGTGCTGGTGGTGGTTCCAGCAGAGCGTCGCGACGCGGTCGCCGCGCTCGAGCCCGAGCTCGGAGAGCGCGACCGCGAGCTGCCGCGCCCGCCGCATCGACTCGCCCCACGTCGTGCGGTGGAAGCTCTTGTCGGGGAGCCGGGTGACGATCTCGTTGCCGCCGTAGTACGTCTCGACGCGCCGCAGCACGTGCGGCAGCGTGAGCTGGAAGTCCATCATCAGGCCGTCCACCATCACTCCTCGAGGTCGCGGTGGAGCAGATCGTGGCACGGATCGCCGCGAAGCGGCAAGCCCGGCACCTCAGGCGGTGACGGGAGCGCCGAGCACGTGCTCGGCGATCTCGGCCCGCAGCTCCGACGGCGACGCGCCGAAGCCGTGCAGCCAGAGCGCCCGCTTGTAGTAGCGGTGGAGCGGGTGCTCCCACGTGAAGCCCGTGCCGCCGTGCACCTGGATCGACCGCTCGCACGCCGTGACCGCCGCCTCGGTCGCGAACGCCTTCGCGGCGGCGGCACGCCACCGGCGCCTGCTCGTCGCCCTCGGCCACGCACCAGGCGGCCCAGTAGGCGAGCGAGCGGGCGAGCTCGACGTCGGCGTACGTGTCGGACAGCTGGTGGGAGACCGCCTGGTAGACGCCGATCGGCTTGCCGAACTGCTCGCGTGTGCGCGCGTGCTCGACGCCGAGCTCGAGCGCGCGCTGCGCGACGCCGACCGCCTCGCAGGCGATGTGCCGCGCGCGAGCGCGACAGGTCGCGCGCGCCGGGCAGCGGCGAGCCGTCGCCGCGCTCGAGCCGGCCGAGCGGGCGCGAAGGGTCGACCGTCGGCAGCTCCTCGCCGCGCGCCTCGTGCGCCGCGCCGTCGGCGTCGACGACGCGGTCGACCGAGCCGAGCCACGGGACGAGCCCGCGCACCTCGACCGACCAGCGCTCCTCGCCGGCTGCGACCCGCGCGCGCTCCTCGGGGCCGAGCCAGGGCAGCGCGAGCCCGATCGTCGCGAGGTAGGGGCCGGGGTAGAGCGCGTAGCCGAGCTCCTCGAGCAGGATCGCCTCCTCGACGAAGCCGAGTCCGGCGCCGCCGTCCTCCTCGGCGACCGAGACGCCGAGCCAGCCGAGCTCTGCCAGCTCCGTCCACGCGTCGGTCGCCGCCTCCCAGTCGCGGTCGAGCGGGTAGCGGTCGGCGAGCCAGCGGCCCGCCTCGCGCTTCAGCTCCTGCTGGGTGTCGGTGAAGGAGAAGTCCACAGTGTCAAGCGGCTCTTCGGGAGGCCGAGGACGCGCTCGGCGATGATGTTGCGCAGCACCTCGGAGCTGCCCGCCTCGATCGTGTTGCCGCGGCTGCGCAGCTGCTGGTAGTGCCACCAGCCGTCGTCGAGCAGGCCCTCGGGGCCGTGGAGGTCGCGGCCGAGCTTCGTCAGCCGCTGGTTCTGCTCCGACCAGCGGAGCTTCGCCACCGAGCCCTCGGGGCCGGGCACGCCGGTGCGCTCGTACGTCGTCAGCGCGCGGTAGTTCGTGTAGCGGAGCGCCTGCAGCTCGATCCACTCCTGCGCCACGCGGTCGCGGGCGAGCGCGTCGCCGGCCGCGCGCTCGCGGGCCACGTCGCAGAGCCGGTTGACGGCGACCTCGAGCGACGCGGTGAGCGCGAAGCCGAGCGTGCCGCGCTCGTGCATCAGCGTCGTCATCGCGACCGCCCAGCCGTTGCCCTCGTCGTCGAGCCGGTTCGCGACCGGCACCTCGACGTCGCTGAAGAAGATCTCGTTGAACTCCGCCTCGCCGGTGATCTGGCGCAGCGGCCGCACCTCGATCCCCGGGCGAGTGCATGTCGACGAGGAGGTACGTGAGGTTGCGGTAGCGCTTCCCCTCGGGGTCGGAGTTCGTGACGAGGATGCACCAGTCGGCGATGTGCGCGAACGACGACCAGACCTTCTGGCCGTTGACGACGTAGACGTCGCCGCGGCGCTCGGCGCGCGTGCGCACGGCGGCGAGGTCGGAGCCCGCGTCCGGCTCGGAGAAGCCCTGGCACCAGATCTCCTCGGCGGAGAGGATCCTGTCGAGATACCGGGCCTTCTGCTCGTCGGTGCCGTGCACCATGATCGTCGGGCCCGCCATGCCGAGCCCGATCACGCCGACGTGCGTCGGGGCCTGGGCGCGCGCCGTCTCCTCGAGGAAGATCGCCTGGTGGCTGTACGGGGCGCCCGCGCCGCCGTACTCCTTCGGCCACGTCAGGCCCGCGTAGCCGGCGTCGTAGAGCATGCGGCTCCACGTGCGCCCGAAGTCGTCGTCGAAGCGCTCCGCGCCGCCGCGCATCCCGCGCCGCTCGGCCGGGAGGTTCGCGTCGAGCCAGGCGCGGAGCTCTGCCCGGAACTCGGCCTCGGTGGGCGTGTCGCGAAGGTCCACGCCGCGAGCCTACAACCTCGTTGACTGATCGTTCAACTCGGCGGGCATCCGCACGGGCGGGCGGCTCTCGAGCGAGCCGTAGTTCTCCCGGACGGGGGTTCGGCGACCTCACGGAGGGGAGCCGGCGCCGAAGGCCGGAGGCTCGGGCCGAGCCATGACGACCGACCGCGTCTTCGTGAACGCGCGCGCCCGCCGGGTCGCCGGCGCTGCGGTCGCCGCGGCGGTCGTGCTGGCCGGCGCCGTCGTCGGGTTGCTGTTCCCGCGCGGGCCCGTGACCGCCGCCGAGGCGCTCGCGCTGATGGTGCTCGGGCTCGCGCTCGGACTCGCGGCCGGCCGCCTCCTCTGCTCGCGCCTGGCGCTGCTCGCGCCGTTCGCCTACATGGCCGGGTTCGAGGCGGCCGTGCACGGCGGCACCGGCCCGACCGTGGACGGGATCCACCTCGGCTCCACGTGGGGGATCCTCGCCCTGGTCGTCGGTCGCGGCTTCCACGGGCTCGTCGCGCTCCTGCCGCTGCTGCTCGGGGCCGCGCTCGGCGCTGCTCTCGCCCGGCGGCGCTCCACGCCCGTGCCGCGAAGCCGCGCCGCCCGCGTCTGGCTCACCGCACGGCGCCTCATCACCGTCGCGGTCGCCGCCGGCCTCGGCACGCTCGCCGTCCTGATCGCGCTCCCGGCCTCGACGCCGCCCGTGCGGGCCGCCGACGGGAGCGTCGTGCCGGGCAGCATCGCGGAGCTGCGGCAGGTGACGCTCGGCGGCGTCGACCAGTGGGTCGAGATCCGAGCCCGCAGCGCCGACGACCCGGTGCTCCTCTACCTGCCGGGCGGGCCGGGCCAGAGCGACCTCGGTCTCGGACGCGCGCTCCTGCGCGATCTCGAGCAGCACTTCGTCGTCGTGATCTGGGACGGGCGCGGCATCGGCAAGTCGTACGCGTCCTTCGACGCCGGCCTGACGACCGGGCGGGTCGTCGCGGACACCGTCGAGCTCACGAACTACCTGCGCCGGCGCTTCGACGAGCGGCGGATCTACCTCTTCGGCGAGTCCGGCGGCAGCGTGATCGGCGTCCTCGCCGTGCAGCGGCATCCCGAGCTCTACCACGCATGGCTCGGCTCCGGCCAGATGGTCGACCCGCGCGAGACCGACCGCCGGATCTACCGCGACCTGCTCGCATGGGGACGCGCCCACGGCGACTCCGGCCTCGTGCGCAGGCTCGAGGGCTACGGCGAGCCGCCGTACGACTCGGTCTTCGCCTACGCCGACGTGATGGGCTACTACGATCAGCTCGCCGGGAAGTACGACCCGCCCGCCTACTACACGCAACTCGGCGAGTCCTCGGGCGTCGGCTTCCTCGGGCTGATGGCCCCGGAGTACGGCTTCGTCGACAAGGTCAACGCCGTCCGCGGCCTGATGGACGTGTTCTCCGTCCTCTACCCGCAGTGGCAGGAGATCGACTTCCGCCGCACCGCCGAGCACCTGGCCGTCCCCGTCTACGTCTTCACCGGCGACCACGAGCTGGGCGCCCGCCGCGAGCTCTCGGTCGAGTGGTTCAGGGCCCTCGACGCGCCCGTGAAGCGCCTCTACTCGTTCGAGAACGCGGGGCACGCGACGGCCTTCGAGCATGTCCGGGCGTTCACGCGGATCCTGGAGCGGGTCGTCCTGCCCGAGACGTCCGGTTAGATCGTCAGGACGAGCTTGCCGCGCACGTGCCCGGCCTCGAGCAGCTGCATGGGCGGCCGCGGCCTCCTCGAGCGGGAAGACCTGCTCGACGTACGGGCGCAGGCGTCCCTCGTCGACGAGTCGCCCCAGCGTCTCGAGCTGGGCGCCGTCCGGGCGCACGTACTGGTAGAGGTGCCCCTCGCCGGGCTGGACGATCGAGACGACGCGGCCGGCGACCGCCTTCGTCCGCTCGAGCGCCTCGCCGCCGAGCGGGTCGAGCGCCGCGTCGACGTGCGCGGGCAGCGGATCCGTGCGGTAGTCGAGGAACTCGGCGCCGAGGCCGCGCACGAAGTCGCCGTTCGCCGCGCCCCCCGTGCCGATCGGGCGGGCACCGAGCGCGACCGCGATCTGCACCGCGAAGTGGCCGACGCCGCCCGCCGCCGCGTGCACGAGCACCGTCTCTCCGCCCGCGAGCTCGAGCCGCTCGACGAGGCACTGCCACGCCGTCAACGCCGCGAGCGGCACCGCCGCCGCCTCCTGCCACGAGAGCCCGCCGGGCTTGGGCGCCACGAACTCCTGCGGCACGACGACCTGCTCGCAGTACGTGCCCTCGCCGATGAAGTGCTTGCGGCAGTACGCCCACACCTCGTCGCCGGGCGCGAAGCGCGTCACGGCCGGGCCGACCTCCGCGACGACCCCGGCCGCGTCCCAGCCGAGGATCACCGGGAAGACGTGCGGGAAGCGCGGCACCTGCCGACCCTCGCGCGTCTTCCAGTCCACCGGGTTGACGCCCGCGGCCCGGATCGCGATGCGGACGCCGTCCGGCAGCAGCGGCGGCTCGGGCACGTCCGCGAGGCGGAGCTTGTCGCGGCCGCCGAACTCGTCGATCACGACGGCTTTCACGCGAGCAGGCTCCCGTCGAGCTCGCGGAGCGAGGAGCCGCCGCAGAGCGCGAGCGTCAGGTCGACCTCCGCGAGCAGCTGCCGGAGCACCGCCTCGACGCCTGCCGCGCCGCCGACCGCGAGGCCGTACGCGTACAGCCGCCCGAGCAGCACCGCGTCCGCGCCGAGCGCGAGCGCCTTGACGACGTCGGCGCCGCGGCGGATCCCGCCGTCCACGAGCAGCGGATAGTCGGACCCGACCGCGTCGCGCACTTCCGCGAGCGCGTCGAGCGTCGCCACCGAGCCGTCCACCTGGCGGCCGCCGTGGTTCGAGACGACGATCCCGTCGACGCCGTGGGCGCGCGCCAGCAGCGCGTCGTCGCCGCGCAGGACGCCCTTCACGAGCAGCGGCACCGAGACGCGCTCGCGCAGCCAGTCGAGGTCGTCCCACGTGAGCGCGAGGTTCGAGAACGTCATCAGCATCGCCCCGGCCGCCGCGAGCAGGTCCTCCTCGGGCGCCCGGTCGAGCTTCGCGCGGAACACCGGGTCGGTGAAGAAGTTCGCGCATCCCTCGCCGCGCAGGAACGGCAGGTACGCGTTGCGGAGGTCGCGCGGGCGCCAGCCGAGCGTCGGCGTGTCGATCGTGACGACGACCGCGCCGTAGCCGGCCGCCTCCGCCCGCTCGACGAAGCTCGCGGCGACGTCGCGGTCCGAGACCCAGTACAGCTGGAACCAGCGAGGCACGTCGCCCATCGCCTCGGCGACCTCCTCGAGCGACGACGAGGCGGCGGTCGAGACGACGTACGGGACGCCTGCGGCCGCCGCTCCGCGCGCCGCGCCCACCTCGGCGTCGGCGTGCGCGATCGAGAGCACCCCGACCGGGGCGAGGAAGACCGGCGACGGGGAGCGCGTGCCGAGCACCTCGACGGAGAGGTCGCGCTCGGCGTTGCCGGCCAGCATCCGCGGCCGCAGCTGCCGCCGCTCGAACGCGTCGAGGTTCGCGCGCATCGTCGCCTCGCCGCCGGCGCCGCCCGCGATGTAGCCGAACGCGCCCGGGTCGATCGCCGCCTCCGCCGCCGCCTCCCAGTCCTCCGGCGCGACCGGCCACTCCGCGCGGCCGCCGATGTAGATCCCGTTCTGCACGCTGCTGCCGTCGAAAGCGTTCACCCGGCGATCATCCCATGACGGGACGTAGGCTCGCCGGGCGCGCGTAAGCTCCGCACCGTGGACGTCAGGACGCTGCTCGCCGCCCCGCTCGACGACCTGCTGGCGGACGCGCGCGCCGTGCGGGCCGAGCACCGGCCCCGGCTCGTCACGTACTCGCCCAAGGTCTTCGTCCCCCTGACGAAGCTCTGCCGCGACGTCTGCCACTACTGCACCTTCGCCGCCCCGCCGCGCCGCGGCGAGCGCGCGTACCTGACGATCGACGAGGTGCTCGAGATCGCGCGCGCCGGCGCCGCCGCCGGCTGCCGCGAGGCGCTCTTCACCCTCGGCGACAAGCCGGAGCTGCGCTACGCCGCCGCCCGCGAGGAGCTCGCCGCCCTCGGCTGCGAGACGACGCTCGAGTACCTGGAGCGCGCCGCGCGGGCCGTGCTCGAGGAGACGGGGCTGCTGCCGCACCTGAACCCGGGCGTCCTGACCGACGCCGACGTGCACGCGTTGCGGCCGGTCTCCGCCTCGATGGGGCTGATGCTCGAGACGACCTCGGAGCGCCTCGCCGAGCGCGGCGGCCCGCACTTCGGCTCGCCCGACAAGCTCCCCGCCGCCCGGCTCGCGACACTCGAGGTGGCCGGCGCCGCGGGCGTCCCGTTCACGACCGGGATCCTGATCGGGATCGGCGAGACGCGGGAGGAGCGGCTCGACGCGCTCCAGGCGATCGCCGAGTCGCACCGCCGCCACGGGCACGTGCAGGAGGTGATCGTCCAGAACTTCCGGGCGAAGCCGGGGACGCAGATGGTCGACGCACCCGAGCCGTCCGTCGAGGAGCACCTCTGGACGATCGCGGCCGCGCGGCTGCTGCTCCCGTCCGAGGTGCACCTGCAGGCGCCGCCGAACCTGACCGAGGACTTCGCCGTGTTCCTCGACGCGGGCATCGACGACTGGGGCGGCGTCTCGCCGGTCACGATCGACCACGTCAACCCGGAGGCGCCGTGGCCGGAGCTCGAGCGCCTGCGCGACGCGACCGCGAGCCGCGGTTTCGAGCTCGCGCCGCGCCTGCCCGTCTACCCGGAGTGGCTCGCGCCGGCCTGGCTCGACGAGGCGGTGCTGCCGGGCGTGTTGCGCCTCGCCGACTCGCTCGGGCTCGCGCGCGAGGACGGCTGGGCACCCGGCGATCCGGTCGAGGTGCCGTTCGTGCCCCGCGGCGCGCTGCCGCTCGACACGCGCGACGAGTTGGACGAGGACGCGATCGTCGCGCTCTTCGAGACGCGCGGCGAGGAGCGCGAGCGCGTCTTCGCGGCCGCCGACCGGCTGCGGCAGGAGGTCTGCGGCGACACGGTCAGCTACATCGTCACGCGGAACATCCAGTACACGAACGTCTGCTACTTCCGCTGCGGCTTCTGCGCCTTCTCCAAGGGCAAGCTCGCGGCGAACCTGCGCGGCCCCGCGTACCTCGTCCCGCACGAGGAGATCGTCCGTCGCGTCGTCGAGGCGTGGGAGCGCGGCGCGACGGAGGTCTGCCTCCAGGGCGGCATCCACCCGGGCTTCACCGGCGACTACTACGAGTCGGTCGTGCGCGTGATCAAGGAGGCCGTGCCGGGGATGCACGTGCACGCGTTCTCGGCGCTCGAGATCTGGCAGGGCGCGGCGACGCTCGGCCTCGAGCTGCGCGACTACCTCGCGCGGCTCCACGAGGCGGGCCTCGGCTCGCTGCCCGGCACCGCGGCCGAGGTGCTCGACGACGAGGTGCGCGCGATCCTCTGCCCGGACAAGGTGACGACGGCGCAGTGGCTCGAGGTGCACGACGCGGCGCACTCGGTCGGCCTCAGCTCGAACAACACGATCATGTTCGGCCACGTCGACGGGGCGCGGAACTGGGCGCGCCACCTCGTCGCCGTCCGCGAGCAGCAGCGCCGGAGCGGCCGCTTCACCGAGTTCGTGCCGCTCCCGTTCGTGCCGATGGAGGCGCCGATCTACCTGAAGGGACGCTCGCGCCGCGGGCCGACGTTCGGCGAGGCGCTGCTCATGCACGCCGTCGGCCGGCTCGCGCTGCATCCGTGGATCGAGAACGTGCAGGCGTCGTGGGTGAAGCTCGGCGCGCGCGGCGTGGCGGCGGTGCTGCGGGCCGGCGTGAACGATCTCGGCGGGACGCTCATGAACGAGTCGATCTCGCGCGCCGCCGGTGCCGAGCACGGCCAGGAGATGACGCCCGAGGAGATGGAGGCGCTGATCCGCGCGAACGGCCGCGTCCCGCGCCAGCGGACGACGCTCTACGCCGACGCGCCCGCGGAGCGCCGGGCCGCGAGCTTCGGCGCGCCGCCGTGCGTCGAGCCGCTCAACCCGCCGGTGCGCGACGCGCCGCTCCAGGCGCCGCCCGGCTCGTCCGGCCGGGCTACGTCGGCGCCCGGGCGCGCTAGGCCGTCGGACCGGGCGGCTCGGCGAGCCGCGCGAACGCCTGCTCGAAGACCTCTTCCGGCTGCGCGCCGAGCACGAGCAGCCGCCGGTCGAGCAGGAAGCCCGGGATGCCGGTGATGCCGATCGCCTGCGCCTGGCGGGTCGAGTCGAGCACCGCGTCGAGGTAGGCGTCGCCCTCGAGCGCCGCCGAGACGTCGTCGAGGCCGGCCTCGGCGGCGAGCGCGCGCAGCTCGTCCGGGTCGCCGATGTTCCGGCCCTCCGCCCAGTACGCGTCCATCAGCCGGCCGTGCACGGCGCGTGGAGGCCCGCTCGCGCGCGAGCTCGGTCACGCGCAGCGCGAGCCGCGTGTTCGGCACGACGTCGGGCGGCGGCGCTACGCGAGGCCCGGCGCGCTCGAAGACGCGCGCAGCCGGTCGTGGACGGCGTCGCCGTAGCGGGCGTGGAGCTGCGCGCGCGGGATCCCCTCCGGCGGGTACTCGGGGTGCAGGTCGTACGGGAGCCACGTGACCGCCGCGCCGAACCGGCGCGCGACCCCTCGGCCAGCGGCTGGCCGAGCCGGCAGAACGGTCAGATGTAGTCCGACCAGACGAGCAGCTCGTGGTCGCTCACGTCTCCGTCTCCAGCCGCAGCAGCTCCTCGACCGTCTCGCGGCGGCGGATCGTGCGGGCCTCGCCGCCCGAGACGAACACGACTTCGGGCCGGGCACGCCGTTGTAGGTCGAGCCCAGCCAGAGCGTGTACGCGCCCGTTGCCGGCACCGCGAGCAGGTCGCCCGGCTCGGGCCGCGCAGCTCGGCCGCCTCGATCAGCACGTCGCCCGACTCGCAGTGCTTGCCGGCGACCCGGTAGACGCCGGTCGCGAGCTCGTCGGCGCGCTCCGCGAGCAGCGCCTCGTAGCGGGCGCCGTAGAGCTGCGGACGCGGGTTGTCGGACATCCCGCCGTCGATCGCCACGTAGACGACTCCGCCGCCCGACTCCTTCACGACGCCGACGCGGTAGAGCGTGACGCCGGCGCGGCCGACGAGCGAGCGGCCCGGCTCGAGCACGATCTGCACCGGCTCGGGCCAGCCTCGCGCACCGCGCGGACGATCGGGCCGACGAACTCCGCCACGCTCGGCGGGTGCTCGTCGCGGTGGTGGCGGACGCCGAGGCCGCCGCCGAGGTCGATCGTCTGCGGCGTCCAGTGCCAGCGGTCGCGCATCTCGGCGAGGAACACCAGCAGCCGCTCGACCGCGACGACGCTCTCGTCGGCGCGCGAGCTGGAGCCGACGTGCATGTGCACGCCCGCGACGTCGAGCCCGACCTGGCGGGCGCGCGAGATCGCCTGGACCGCGGCTTCGGGCGAGAGTCCGAACTTCGACTCCTCGTGCGCCGTCCGGATCGCGTGGTGCGTCACGGCCTCGACCCCGGGCGTCAGCCGCACGAGCACGCGCCGCACACCGGCCGCGGCCGCCCGCTCCGCCTCGTCGGGCGCGTCGATCACGACCGTCGCTTCCGCGTCGGCCGCCGCCTCGAGCTCCTCGGCCGACTTGTTGTTGCCGTGGAAGAGGAGCCGCTCGCCGGGGATCCCGGCGGCGCGCGCGAACGCGAGCTCGCCGAGCGTCGAGACGTCGGCGCCGACGCCCTCCTCGGCGAGCAGTCGCAGCAGCGCGACGTTCGCGAACGCCTTCGTCCCGTAGGCGACGAGAGCGTCAGGCGCCGCCTCGCGGTACGCCTGCACCTGCGAGCGGATCGTCTGCTCGCAGTAGACGAGGAGCGGCGTTCCGTGCTCCGCCGCGAGGCGCGACGCGGGCACGCCGCCGAGCACGAGCTCGCCGCCCACGACCTCCGCGCTCTCGGGGAAGAGCTCCAGCACGAGGGACAGTCTGCCCGAGCGGGGGGCCGGTGCCGCGGGGGGGTGCTAGATCGTTTCCGCATGAACAGGGGGCTCCGTAGCGCAGGCAGGCACTCGCGGCCCCGCCGCGACGGCTCCCCCGGCCTCTCTCACGAGAGGCTTTTTCGTCTCTGGAGGACGATTGAGCGACAACGAGGGTACGAACCGCAGGCGATCGAGCCGAAGTGGCAGCGCGTCTGGAGGACGCAGGGGCGCCTTCAACGTCCCGAACCCGGAGCCGGGCGGCCCGCCGACGAGCCGCACCTGGTACCAGCCCTCGAGATGCTGCCCGTACCCGTCCGGCAACGGCATGCACATGGGCCACGTCCTCAACTACACGATGGGCGACGTGATCACGCACGTGCGCCCGCCGCAGCGGCTGGACGGTGCGTGCGCCCGATGGGCTGGGACTGCCTTGGACTCCCGGCCGAGAACGCGGCCATCCGCGAGGGCGGCCATCCGCGCGAGATCACCGAGCGCAACATCGCGACGATCCGTCGGCGCAGATGAAGCGCCTCGGCTGGGCGATCGACTGGGACCGCGAGGTCTCCGTTGCACGATCCGCCTTCTACCGCTGGGACGCAGTGGCTGTTCCTCCAAGTTCTACGAGACGGGCCTCGCGTACCGGAAGGAGGCGCCGGTCAACTGGTGCCCGAACGACCAGGACCGTGATCGCGAACGAGTACATCCGCGACGGCCGCTGCGAGCGCTGCGGCGCCGCTGTCGAGCTGAGGAACATGACGCAGTGGTTCTTCAAGACGACCGCGTACGCGGACGAGCTGCTCGAGTTCGACCTCCCGACGGCGGCGACTGGCCGGAGCGCATCGAAGACGATCCAGCGCAACTGGATCGGCCGCTCGGAGGGTGCCGAGATCCTGTTCCGCGTCGACGAGCTCGACCTCGACGTCGCCGGTCTTCACGACGCGGGCGGACACGCTGTACGGCGCGACGTTCTTCGTCGTCGCGCCCGAGCACCCGTTCGTCGAGCAGCTGCACGCGAGCCGAGGAGGCCACGAGACCGCGCGTACGCGCGGCGTGCCGGCGTCAGGCGCGCCGAGGAGCGCGCCGCCGCAGACCGAGAAGACGGGCGTCGTTCACCGGCCACTACGCGACGAACCCGGTCAACGGCGAGCGCTGCCGATCTGGGTCGCCGACTACGTCCTGATGGACTACGGCACCGGCGCCATCATGGCGGTGCCGCGCACGACGAGCGCGACCTCGAGTTTGCGGCCAGGCGTTCGAGCTGCCGTCGTCCGCGTCGTCGAGCCGGGCGACGCGAGCGAGCCTAGCTGCCGTACCGTCAACTCCGAGCGCGACTTCGACGCCAGCTCGGGCGAGCCGACGGCTGCGCCAGGCGAAGCGGGCGATCGCTCGCCGAAGCTGCACGGAGGCCGCGGTGCGGCGGCGGTGTGCTTCCGGCTGCGCGACTGGGGCTTCTCCCGCCAGCGCTACTGGGGCTGCCCGATCCCGATCGTCTACTGCGACGACGTGCGGCGCTGTGCCGGTCCCCGACGACCAGCTGCCGGTGGTCCTCCCCGACGTCGACGACTACCCGCCCGAAGGGAAAGGCGCTGCTCGCCGCCGCCGAGGACTGGATGCGCGCGCCGTGTCCGCGCGTGCGGCAGGACCCGGTCGCCGCGAGGCGGAGACGATGGACACCTTCGTCGACTCGTCCTGGTACTTCATGCGTTACTGCGACCCGAAGAACTCCGACGTGCCGTGGACCGGCATCTCGTCGACTGGTGGACCCCGTCGACCAGTATATCGGCGGCATCGACCACCTGACGGCCACCTGCTCTATTCGCGCTTCTTCGTGAAGGCGATGAACGACTGGGGCCTGCTCGGCTTCCGTGAGCCCTTCGCAGCGGCTGTTCTCGACCAGGGATGGGTGCAGCTCGGCGGCACGAAGATGTCGAAGACGAAGGGCAACTCGTCGGCCCCGACGACTTCGTCGACGAGTACGGCGCCGACGCGGTGCGGCTCTACCATCCTCTTCATGGGCCCGGCCGACCAGGACATGGAGTGGACCGACGACCGGCGATCGAGGGGATCGTCCGCTTCCTGCGCCGGCTGTGGCGCGCTCGTGCACGAGGTGGCCGAGCGCGCGCCCGCGGACGGGCCCGCGCGCGAACGCCGCTCGCGCGCAAGGCGCACGAGACGATCGCGAAGGTGACCGACGACATCCTGCGCCGCTTCCAGTCTCCACACGCCGATCTCGGCGGTGATGGAGCTCCTGAACGACCTGTCGGCGGCCCGGGCGGCCCGGGACGCGCGTTTCGCCGCGGAGACGGCCGTGTCGCTCATCCAGCCGTACGCGCCGCACGTCGCCGAGGAGCTGTGGCAGCGGCTCGGCCACGAGCGGCTGTGGGAGCAGCCGTGGCTGTCGCCGACGCGGCGCGGCTCGTGCGCGACACGTTCGAGCTCGTCGTGCAGGTGAACGGCAGCTCCGCGATCGCCTCGAGGTCGACGCGAGCCTGGGCGAGGACGAGCTCGTCGCGCTCGCGCGCGCCTCGGCGAGGGTGCAGGCGCATCTGGACGGCGCCGAGCCGCGGAAGACGATCGTCGTTCCGCGCAAGCTCGTGAACTTCGTCGTCTGAGCGCCAGGCGGGTGGACCTACGGCCCGCCGGAGTGCCGTCCGACGGCCCGCGTCGTCCGGCTGGTGCGAGTGAACGCCTGCCTGTTCGCGCCTTCCCGATCGGCCTTGACGTCGACCCTGCCCGGCGTGTCGGTGTCGCCGTCGTGGTCGGGGTCGACTCACCGCGGGAGCCTTCGGCGCTGCTGCGGGGCGGTTCCCGCTCGCCTGGGCGGCGCGCGGCTGCTGCGAATCCCGGTCTGCGACTGCTGCGATACCGCATCGTGCCCTCCTTGGCGTTGACTGCGGGGTCTGTCCGTCATCGACGGGTCCCAGTTCTTGAGGTGGAGCGCTCAGCCGTCACGAAGCTGCGACACTTCGGTCACAGAGCTGTTGTCACGATCGACGACATGGATCTTCCCGCTCGCGTCGCTCTCGCGGCGGCGCCTGCTCGCCGGCGCGGTGCTGGTCGTCGCCGTCGCTCGTGCTCGGGCTGCGGCACGGCGGCGGCGCGCCGGCGCGCCTGCGGTTGCGCCCGTGCGCGTCGCGCGCGCCGCGCCGCGAAGCAGCTCGTCGTCGACGTCGTCGGCGCGGTCGCGGCGGCCCGGCCTCTACCGGCTGGGCGAGGGGACGCGGATCGCGGACGCGGTCGCCGCGGCCGGCGGCGCGACTGCGAAGGCGCAGCTCGCCCTCGTCAACCTCGCGGCCCCGCTCGCCGACGGCGAGCAGGTGGTCGTGCCGGCGCGCGGCGCCGCCGGCGCGGGCGGCGTCCCCTCCGGCCGCCGGCTCCGCCGGCGGCGCCGCTCGACCTGAACACCGCCACCGCGGAGCAGCTCGACGCGCTGCCGGGGATCGGTCCGGCGACGGCGCAGAAGATCATCGCCTACCGGAGCGCGCACGGCCCGTTCCACGCGGTCGCCGAGCTCGACGCCGTGCCCGGCATCGGCCCGTCGCGGATCGCGGAGCTGAAGGGACTCGTGATCCCGCCGTGACGCTTCGGCTGCCGCACCTCCTCGCCGGCGCGCTCTGCGCCGGGCTCGCGGCCGCGACGGCGGCGCGCGTCGGTCGTCCCGCCGCCCTGCTCGCCGCCGCCGCGCCGGCCCTCGCCGCGGCGGCGGCGAGCCCCGCGTGCGGCTCGTCGCCGCCGCGGTCGCGCTCGCCCTCGTCGGCTGGGGCTGGGGCAGCGCGCGCCTCGCCGGATCGACCGGAGCGTGCTCGCGCCGCGCATCGGTACGGCGGAGCGCGCGCTCGTCCAGGTCGAGGAGCCGCCGCGCAGCGGCGCCTTCGAGCTGCGCATGCGGGCGCTCGTCCTCCGCTGGGGCGCGCTGCGGCCGCGCGAGCCGGTGCTGCTCGAGCTGCCGCTCGGCCGCGCGCCGCCGCAGGGCGCCGAGCTCTCGCTGCTCGGCGTCCTGCGCGCGCCGCGCGGGCCGTCGAACGGCTTCGACGAGCGCACCTGGCTCCGCCGCCACGGAGTCCACGCCGTGCTGCGCGCATCCGCCTGGCGCATCGTCGGGCGCCGCGGCGGCCTCGGCGGCGTCGCCGACCGGCTGCACGCCTGGCTCGCCCGCGGCGGCGCGCCCGGGCTGCGGGCGAGCGGCGCGGCGTGCTCGAGGGCGTCGTGCTCGGCGAGGACCAGGGCCTCTCCGACACGCTGCGGCAGCGCTTCCGCGCGAGCGGCCTCTATCACCTGCTCGCCGTCAGCGGCGGCAACGTCGTCGTGGTCGCGCTCGGCACGCTCTGGCTCGCGCTGCTCGCCGGCGATCCCGCGGCTCGCCGCGGAGCTCGCCTCGCTCGCCTCGATCGGCGCGTACGTGCTCGCGGTCGGGCCGCAGCCGTCCGTGATCCGGGCCGGCATCGCGGGCGCGCTCGGATCGCTCGCCTGGCTGACGGGCCGCCAGCGCGACGCGCGCTACGCGCTCCTCGTCGCGGCCGTGCTGCTGCTCGGCTGGAGCCCGTACAACGTGCTCGACCCCGGCTTCCAGCTCTCGTTCGCGGCCGTGCTCGCGATCTTCGTGCTCGCGCCGCGGATGCAGGCGTGGCTCGAGGGCTATCCGCTGCCGGCGTGGCTGCGGACGAGCGTCGCGGTCTCGGCCGCCTGCGGTCTCGCGACGGCGCCCGTCTCGTGGTTCCAGTTCCACCAGATCCCGCTGCTGACCGTGCCTGCGAACGCGGCAGCGGCGCCGGCGATGGTGCCGATGCTCGGGCTCGCGCTCCTCTGCGCGCTCGTCGCGCCGGTGGCACCGCCGCTCGCGGGTCTCCTCGCAGCCGCGAACGGCTGGTGCGCGGCGTACCTCGCCGCCTGCGCGCGCCTGTTCGGCGGCCTCCCGGGCGCGCAGATCCGCTCGCCCACGGCTGCCGCGGCGCTCGCGGTGGGCGTCCTCGGGTGCGCCGCCTATGCTTGGACGCGTGGCCGCCCCGGACCTGAAGCCGGTCTATCTGCTCACCGGCAGCGACCGGCCGAAGATCGCCCGCGCCCTGCACCGGCTGCGGGAGCGGATCGGCGATGACTCGACCGAGCACCTGAACGCGCGCGAGACCTCGGGCGAGCAGGCGGTCGCCGCCTGCAACGTGCTCGGCCTCTTCGGCGGCGGGGGACGCCTCGTGATCGTCGACGAGGTCGAGAGCTGGAAGGCGGCCGACACGAAGGAGGTCGCCGCGTACCTCGCCGCGCCGTCGCCGGAGACGGTGCTCGCGCTCGTCGGCGCCGAGATCAAGGCCGACTCGGCGCTCGCGAAGGCCGTGGCGAAGGTGGGCGAGGTGCTCTCCTACGAGGTTGCGAAGCGGCGCGTGCCCGAGTGGGTCGGAGAGCAGTTCGCGCGGCTCGGTGCGAAGGCCGAGCCCGACGCGTGCCGCGCGCTCGTCGAGGTGGTCGGCGACGACCTCGACGACCTCTCCTCCGAGATCGACAAGCTCGCAACGTGGGCCGGCGGCGAGCCCGTCACCGTCGCCGCGGTCGCGCAGCTCGCGGTCGGTCGCGCCGAGACGCCGATCTTCACCGTCACCGACGCCTGGGGGCGGCGTGACGTCGGCGCCGTGCTCGCGGGCACCGAGGCGCTGCTCGAGCGGTCGCACCGGGCGCGCTCCGGCGAGCTGATCCGGCTCGTCGCGATGCTCGTCAGCCACGTCGGCCGCGTCCGTCGCTGCGCTCGCCTCGCCGAGCAGGGCGTCCGCCCGCGCGACGCGGCCGGGACGCTGAAGATGCACCCGTTCGCGGCCGAGAAGGCGTTCCAGCAGGCGGCGAACTTCTCCGACGAGGAGCTCGGCCAGGCGATCGTGCGGCTCGCACAGCTCGACGCGGCGGCGAAGGGCGGCTCCCGGATGCCGGCCGACCTCGAGCTCGAGCGCGCCCTCGTCGACGTGACGAGACGCAGCGAACGGGTCGCGTAAGGGCCGGCTAGGAGGCCTGGGGCTCGCCCGCGGCGATGCGGGCGGCCTGCGCCTTGCGGCGGGCGACGGTGTTGCGGTGGAGCGCGCCGTGCGAGACGGCCTTGTCGAGCCAGCGCTCGAGCTCCGTATGGGCGGACGCGACCTTGGCGGCGTCGCCGTCGGCGGCCGCTTCGGTGAGGCGCCGCATCAGCGTCTTCGCGGTCGAGCGCCAGCGCAGATTCTCCTGCCGCTGGCGGGCGGCCTGGCGAACGCGCTTCTCCTGTTGCTTGATGTTCGGCATCGGCGTGAAAACGCCCGCAACGGCGGGCGCGACGATGGTAGCAGCACGTCGCCGCGGACGTCTGCACCGACGGACGCGCTCCCTATGCTCCCTGCGTGAACGACGAGGAGCGCGAACGCGAGCGCGCCACGCGCCGGCTCGAGCGCGACCGGCGGCGCCGTGCACAGGGCAAGCCCACCTACTTCGAGAGCGAGGCGACGCTCGAGAGCTGGCCGATCGTCCAGGATCCGGCCGAGCAGCCGACGCTCGTCGTCCGGACCCGCCGCGAGGACGGCCGGATCGCCGCGATCGAGCTCCACGACGAGGACGGCGCGACCGGCGTCGTGCCGCCGGAGCCGACGCCCGCGGCGCCCGCGCCCGCGGAGCCGCGCCGGCTCGCCCGCTCCGGGATCGTCTTCTCGCTCGCGACCGGCCTCTCGCGCGTGCTCGGTCTGCTCCGCGAGAGCCTCGCCCGCTCGTACTTCGGCATCCACGGCCCGATCAACGCGTTCGAGATCGCGTTCCTCGTCCCGAACACGGTGCGCGCGCTCGTCGCCGACGCGGCGCTCTCGTCGGCGTTCGTGCCCGTCTTCAGCGACCTGCTCGAGAAGGGCGAGCGCAAGCGGGCCTGGCGGGTCGCGTCGTCGCTCTTCTGGCTGATGCTGCTCGGTCTCACCGGGCTCACGGCTGTGTTCGTGCTGATCTCGCCGTGGGTGATGCGCGCGTTCGGCTACGGGCCGGACGTGTACGGCGGCGTCGCCGTCGGCCTCTCGTGGGTGCTGTTCCCGATCGTGGTCGTGCTCGGCCTGACGGGGATCGTCGTCGGGATCCTGAACAGCTACGACCACTTCAGCGTTCCGGCGCTGAGCCCCGTCCTCTGGAACCTCGTGATCGTGCTCGGGCTCGTGCTGGGCATCCCGCACGTGCACGGCCGCAACCACGAGCTCTACGTCTACGCGGTCGCGATCCTCGTCGCGACGGTCGCGCAGTTCCTGCTGCCGCTGCCGTGGCTGCGCGGCCGCGACGGCCGGCTGCGGATGGTGATCGACGTCCGCGACCCGGCGGTGAAGCGGACGTTCGCGCTGATGGTGCCCGTGACGATCGGGCTCGGCCTGATCAACATCAACGCGTTCGTCGACCAGATCTTCGCGACCCGGCTGCTGGACAAGAACCTCGCGCCGGCGGCGATCGTCTCCGCGTTCAGGCTCTACATGCTCCCGCAGGGCATGTTCTCGGTCGCGGTGGCGACGGTGCTCTTCCCGGCGCTCTCGCGCTTCGCCTCGCGCGCCGACTGGGCGAGCTTCCGTGGCACCGTCGCCTCCGGGGTGCGGCTGATCGTCGTTCCTGCTCGTGCCGGCGAGCGCGGCCGCCGCGGTGCTCGCCGAGCCGATCGTCCGGCTCCTCTATCAGCACGGTGAGTTCACGGCCGACCAGACGCCGGTCGTGGCACACGCGCTCGCTGCGTTCTCGCTCGGGCTGGCGTTCAACGGGACGATGCTGATGCTGAACCGCGCCTTCTTCAGCCTTCAGTCGCCGTGGATCCCGAGCTGGGTCGCGCTCGGCAACCTCGGCCTGAACGCGGCCCTCGACGCGGTCTTCTACCGGTTCGGCATCTGGGGGATCCCGCTCTCGACCTCGCTCGTGAACATCGCCGGCACGGCCGCGCTCCTCGTCGTGTTCCGCCGCCGGATGGGGCGGATCGAGTTCGGCGAGACCGCGCGGAGCTTCGTGCTCGTCGCGATCGCGGCGGCAGTGCTCGCCGCCGTCTCCTGGTGGGCCTGGCATCTCGTCGACTCCGCGCTCGGCCGTTCGCTCGCGGCGCAGGTCGTCTCGCTCGGCTTCGGTCTCGTCGCAGGGCTCGCCGCCTACCTCGGCTCGTGCCGACTGCTCGGGGTGCGCGAGCTCGCCGCGGTCGCCCGGCTGCGCAGACGCGTCCTAGCACCGGGATACTCCCGGCATGGACACGTTCAATCTCTTCACCGGCGTGGCCGAGACGCCGCCCGACGGGACGGAGCCGCCCGGCTACGCGTGCAGCGCCACCCGCCTCGGGCCGAAGCTCGGCGCCTCGAGGCTCGGCATGAGCCTCTACGACCTGCCTCCCGGCCAGGCGATCTGCCCGTACCACTTCGAGTGGACCGACGAGGAGTGGCTGATCGTCGTCGCGGGCGGCCCGACGCTCCGCTCGCCCGAGGGCGAGCGCAGGCTGGAGCCCGGCGACGTCGTCTGCTTCCCCGCCGGGCCCGAGGGCGCGCACCTCGTCCGCAACGACGGCGAGCGAGCCGGTCCGGGTGGCGATCCTCTCCACGAAGAACGAGGTCGGGATCGCGGAGTACCCGGACAGCGACAAGGTCGGCGTCTGGGCCGGCGACACGCACTACATGCTGCGCCGCTCGGGGCACCTGGACTACTGGGACGGCGAGCGGTAGCGCCGGCGCCCGTGCCTCCGCTCGTCGGGTTCCGGCCGCTGACGGAGGCCGACGTGCCGCTCCTGCACGAGTGGCTGCAGCGCCCGCACGTCAAGCGCTGGTGGCGGGACAGCGAGACGCTCGAGCAGACGGCCGCGCACTACGGGCCGCCGCTCCGCGGCGAGGAGCCGACCGACCACTACCTGATCGTCGTCGACGGGCGCGAGGCGGGGATGATCCAGACCTACCTCGTCGCCGACTACGCCGACTGGGACGCGATCGTCGAGGCGGGCGAGGGGGTCGCCGGCGTCGACCTCCTGCTCGGCGAACCGGAGCTGACGGGGCGCGGGCTCGGCGCAGAGGTTCTCGCGGCGTTCGTGCGAGAGGTCGTGTTCGCGCGCGCGGGCACGCACGCCTGCGCCGCCACCGTCGAGGAGGGAAACCGCCGCTCCTGGCGGGCCTTCGAGAAGGCCGGCTTCCGGCACGTTCGGGACGTCGAGGAGGACGGCCTGCCGCACCGGCTGCTGTGGCTCGACCGCCCCGGCTGAGCGCGGCGCTCCCACGGCTACGCTCCGGCCGATGGATCAGCGCAACATCCGCAACTTCTCGATCATCGCGCACATCGACCACGGCAAGTCGACGCTCGCCGACCGCATCCTCGAGGTCACGGACACCGTCTCGGCGCGCGACATGCGCGAGCAGGTGCTCGACTCGATGGATCTCGAGCGCGAGCGCGGCATCACGATCAAGGCGCAGGCCGTCCGCGTCGCGTGGAAGGGCCACGAGCTGAACCTGATCGACACGCCCGGGCACGTCGACTTCACGTACGAGGTGTCGCGCTCGCTCCAGGCGTGCGAGGGCGCGCTGCTCGTCGTCGACGCGGCGCAGGGGATCGAGGCGCAGACGCTCGCGAACGCGTACCTCGCGATCGACAACGGGCTCGAGATCGTCCCGGTCGTGAACAAGATCGACCTGCCGTCGGCCGACCCGGACGGCACCGCGATCGAGGTCGCAGACCTGCTCGGCGACGACCCGACGCGGGTCGTCCGCATCTCGGCCAAGACCGGCGTCGCGGTCACGGACGTCCTCGACGCGATCGTGGAGCGCGTGCCGCCGCCCGCGGGCGATCCGGACGCGCCGCCGCGCGCGCTCGTCTTCGACTCGTCGTACGACCAGTACCGCGGCGTCGTGGCGTTCATCCGCGTCGTCGACGGCTCGTTCTCGCGCCGTCAGGCGCTCGCGACGATGGCGACGGACACGCGCTTCGAGGCCGAGGAGCTCGGCTTCTTCACGCCGGCGATGACGCCGGTCGACTCCCTCTCGGCGGGCGAGGTCGGCTACGTCGTCACCGGGCTGAAGGACGTGTCGCGGCTCCGCGTCGGCGACACGCTGACGACGGTCGCGAACCGGGCGTCGTCGCCGCTCCCCGGCTACAAGGACGTCAAGCCGATGGTGTTCGCGGGGCTCTTCCCGACCGACTCCGACTCCTACCCGGAGCTCCGCGACGCGCTCGAGCGGCTGAAGCTGAACGACGCGGCGCTCTTCTACGAGCCCGAGACGTCGAAGGCGCTCGGCTTCGGCTTCCGCTGCGGCTTCCTCGGCCTGCTGCACATGGAGATCGTTCGCGAGCGGCTCGAGCGCGAGTTCGACCTCGACCTGCTCGTGACCGCGCCGAACGTCGCCTACCGCGTCCAGGAGCGGAACGGCGGCTGGGTCGAGGTGCACAATCCGGCCGAGTTCCCGCGCGAGGTGGAGGAGGTCGAGGAGCCGTACGTGAAGGCCTCGATCATCGTCCCGAAGGAGTACGTCGGCGCGGTGATGGAGCTCTGCAACGACCGGCGCGGCACGTTCGACCACATGGAGTACCTCTCGCCGGAGCGCGTCCATCTGACCTACGACCTGCCGCTCGCCGAGATCGTGCTCGACTACTACGACCAGCTGAAGTCGCGGACGCGCGGCTACGCGTCGTTCGACTACGACATGTCCGGGTTCAAGCCCGGCGATCTGGCGCGTGTGGACGTCCTCGTCGCCGGCGAGTCGGTCGACGCCCTGTCGCTGATCATCCACCGCGACTTCGCGTACGACCGCGGCCGTCTGCTCGTCGAGAAGCTGCGCGAGGAGATCCCGCGGCAGATGTTCGACGTGCCGATCCAGGCGGCGATCGGCGCGCGGGTGATCGCGCGCGAGACGGTGAAGGCGCGCCGCAAGGACGTGCTCTCGAAGTGCTACGGCGGCGACATCTCGCGCAAGCGCAAGCTGCTCGAGAACCAGAAGAAGGGCAAGAAGCGGATGAAGCAGGTCGGCGCCGTCGAGGTGCCCCAGGAGGCGTTCCTCGCCGTGCTCAACATCGGCCAGAGCGGGAAGGGCTAGGGCGTGGCGCTCGAGATGCGCGAGCGGTGCGAGCGCTGCGGCGTCGGGCTGGCGGCCGACGGCGAGGCGTTCATCTGCTCGTACGAGTGCACGTTCTGCCGCTGGTGCTCCGCGGAGATCTCGCACGTGTGCCCGAACTGCTCCGGCGAGCTCGTGGCCCGGCCGAAGCGGAATCATGACGCCGTCACCGGAGACACCGGACGGGCTCGTCGAGGTGCTGCGCGGCGAACGAGACGTCGTGCGCGCGTGGTGGGACGAGGATGAGCGTCGTCTGACCGTTGCGCTCATGGACGCCGGAACGAACGCCGACGACTACCGCGAGGCCGTGCGGCGGATCGGGGTGCTCACGCGGCCGCTGCGCGGCCGAGGCCGGTGCGTCCCTGGCGTGTGGCCCCGAGTACGGTGTCACGCCGACCGCACGAGGACGCATCGTCTTCGAGCGCGAGCCGGAGACTCCGTGAGCGGCGCGCGCCACCTGTACGTGCACCTGCCGTTCTGCGCGCACCGCTGCGGCTACTGCGACTTCGTCACCGTCGTCGGCCGGGGCGGGCAGCACGCCGCCTACGTGGACGCGCTGCTGGCCGAGCTGGAGCTCGAGCGGGAGCTGCTCGCGGACGGCCTCGAGACGGTCTTCCTCGGCGGCGGCACGCCGACGTTCACGGCGCTGCCCGAGCTCGCGCGCCTGCTCGAGGCGCTGCCGGGCGCCGAGGAGGTGACGGTCGAGGCGAACCCGGAGACCGTCACGCCGGAGCTCGCGCGCGCGCTGCGTCGTGCGGGCGTGACGCGTGTCTCGCTCGGGGCGCAGACGTTCCGGCCGGAGCTGCTGCGCGTGCTGGAGCGTGTTGCCGGACCTGACGACGTCCGGCGCGCCGTGCATCATCTTCGTGATGCCGGATTTGACAACGTCTCGCTCGATCTCGTCTACGGGATCCCCGGCCAGAGCGCCTCCGATCTCGACGCCGACCTCGACGACGCGCTCGCGCTCGAGCCGGAGCACCTCTCCTGCTACGAGCTCGAGGCGAAGCCGGGGACGCGCTTCACCCATGCCTGGGGCGAGGAGCTGGCCCGCCAGGCCGACGCGATGGAGGACTACTTCGAGCGCGTCGTCACCCGGCTGACCGGCGCCGGCTACCGCTGGTACGAGACGGCCAACTTCTGCCGGGCGGAGGCGCGGGACCTCCGTGCGCGGCACAACCTGGCCTACTGGCTCGGCCGGGACTACCTCGGGCTCGGGATCGGCGCGGTTTCGACAATCGAGAACAGGCGCTGGCGGAACGCGCCGCAGCTCGGGCGCTACCTGGAGGCGCTCGCAGCGGGCCGGACGCCGGAGCGGGAGCTCGAGCCGCTCGCGGGCGACGTGCGCGCCCGGGAGCGGGTGATGCTCGGGCTCCGGCTCGACGAGCCGCTGCCGCTCGCAGGACTCGCGGCGTCCCTCGACGCCGCCGGGCTCGCGCGGGTCGAGCAGCTGGGGCTCGCCGAGCGGGTCGCGGGCGGGGACGCGCTGACGCTGACCGAACGCGGCCGCTACCTCGGCGGTGCGGTCACCGCCGAGCTGCTCGCCTGAGCCGCGCCGCGGCGGCAGCCGCGGCAGGGGCTAAAATGCCCTGCAAATGCCGGGCACAGGACAGCTGACCCCGCGTCAGCAGGGGATTCTCCGCCGCGTGGTGGAGGAGTACGTCGCGAGCGGGCAGCCGGTCGGGTCGAAGACGCTCGTCGAGCGGTCGGAGTTCGACGTGTCGCCGTCGACGGTCCGCTCGGAGCTCGCCGAGCTGGAGACGCTCGGCTTCCTGACGCATCCGCACACCTCCGCCGGGCGCGTGCCGACCGAGGCCGGCTACCGCTACTTCGCCGACGACCTGCTCGGGCACCTGGAGCCGCAGCCGGCGACGTTCCCGCTCGATCTCGCCTCGACGAGCACCGAGGTCGAGTCGGCGCTGCAGGCGACGACGGAGATGCTCTCGCAGGTGACGCGGCTCCTCGCGCTCGTCTCGGCGCCGCCGCTCGAGGCGACGCACGTCCGCCACGTCGAGGTGCTGCTGCTCCAGCCGGAGCTCGTGATGGCCGTCGTCATCACCTCGGCCGGCGGCGTCACGAAGCGGCTCTTCCACTTCGACGAGCCGGTCGACCCCGGCCTCGCGCAATGGGCGGGCGAGTACCTGAACGAGACGGTCTCCGGACTCCAGCTCGGCACGGCGCTGCTGCGCCGGCGCTTCGAGGATCCCGGGCTCTCGGCGCGCGAGCGCACGTTCCTCGCGGCGCTGCGGCCCGCGTTCGTCGAGCTCGTCTCCGCGGAGCAGCGCATCTACGTGGGCGGCGCGGCCGACCTGCTCGGCGAGGTCCGCAACGACGAGCTCGAGTCGTACCGGAGCCTGTTCGAGCTCGTCGAGAAGCGCGCCTCGCTCCTCGATCTGCTCGCCGAGCCGACCGAGGGGCGGCGGCCGTTCGTCCGCGTCGGCCACGAGCTCGAGCATCCGGCGCTGCACGAGATCGCGCTCGTCGGCGCCTGCTACGGCCTCGTCCACCGGGCACTCGGCGCGGTGAGCCTCGTCGGCCCGGTGCGGATGGACTACGAGAAGGCGCTCGGCGCCGTCCGCTCCGCCGCCTTCGAGCTCTCCCGCTTCGTCGAGTCGATCTACGACGAGCGCTGACGGTCTCGGCCGGCCCGCGCCGACGCTACCCTCTCGGCGATGGCGACGACCGACCACGACTACTACGAGCTGCTCGGCGTCGGCCGCGACGCGAGCGAAGGCGGAGATCAAGAAGGCGTTCCGCCGGCTCGCGCGCGAGCTGCACCCGGACGTCTCCGACGCGCCCGACGCGCACGACCGCTTCCGCGAGGTCGTCGAGGCGTACGAGGTGCTCTCGAAGTCCGAGACGCGGCAGCTCTACGACCGCTACGGGCACGCGGGGCTGCGCGGCGGCGGCTTCGAGCCGGGCCACTTCGACTTCGGCAGCCTCTCCGACCTCTTCTCCGCGTTCTTCGGCGACGACATCCTCGCGGGCGGGCGCTCCGGCGCCTCCCGGGCGCGGGGCGCCGACCTCGCCGCCCCCGTCGAGATCGACCTCGCCGAGGCCGCGACCGGCGTGAAGCGCGAGGTGCCGTTCGAGGTCGCGGTCGTCTGCTCCCGCTGCGACGGCGACGGCGCCGAGCCCGGCACCGAGATCAGCACCTGCCCGACCTGCGGCGGCGCGGGCCGGCTCCAGCAGGTGACCCGCAGCGTCTTCGGCGAGTTCGTCCGCACCCAGGCGTGCCCTGCGTGCTCCGGCTCCGGCCGCCGGATCGAGCAGCCGTGCACCGCGTGCAGCGGCGCCGGTCGCCTGCTCGAGGAGCGGCGCCTCGAGGTCGACATCCCGCCGGGGATCCACGACGGCCAGCAGATCCGGCTCACCGGCAAGGGCCACGCGGGAGCGCTCGGCGGGCGCGCCGGCGACGTCTACGTGCAGGTGCACATCCGTCCCGACGACCGCTTCGTCCGTGAGGGAAACGACGTCTTCTCGGCCGTCGACCTGACGTTCACGCAGGCGGCGCTCGGCACGAAGGTGACGATTCCGACCCTCGAGGGAGACCATGAGCTCGAGATCGAGCCGGGCACCCAGCCGGGCGAGATCGTCGTCCTGCGCGGCAAGGGCATGCCCGTCCTCCAGGGCTTCGGCCGCGGCGACCAGCGGGTGCTCGTCAACGTCCTCGTGCCGCGCCGACTGAACGACGAGCAGCGCCGCCTGCTCGAGGAGTTCGACACGCACGCCGACGAGCACACGTACCGCTCGGACGGGGGCCTGTTCTCCAAGCTGAAGAGCGCGTTTCGCTGAGGCGTGTCGTCGTCCCGGGCGGCGAGCCGGAGCTCGCCGAGCTGCTCGATCTCGTCGCCGGCGTCGAGGAGGTCGCGGGAGGCTGGGCCGTCTACACGGACGCTGCGGGAGAGGCCGCTCTCTCCTCTCGCTTTCCCGGCGCGACCGCGTCGGCCGTCGCGCCCGGCTGGGAGGACGCGTGGCGGGAGTTCCACCACGGCGTGGCCGTCGGCCGCTGCTGGGTCGGGCCGCCCTGGGAGGAGCCGGCCGCCGGGACGGTCGCGGTCGTGATCGATCCCGGCCGCGCGTTCGGCACCGGCGCGCATCCCACCACGCGCCTCGCGCTCGAGCTGCTCGGAGAGCTCGAGCCGGGCTCGCTCCTCGACGTGGGCTGCGGCTCGGGCGTGCTCGCGATCGCCGCCGGGAAGCTCGGGTTCGGCCCGGTCGTCGCGCTCGACAACGACGACACGGCCGTCGAGACGACGCTCGCGAACGCGGCCGCGAACGGCGTCGCCGTCGACGCGCGCCTCGCCGACGGGCTCGCCGACCCCCTGCCCGCGGCCGAGGTCGTCGTCGCGAACGTCACGCTCGCCGTGGTCGAGCGGCTCGCGCCGCGGCTCGAGGCGCGCCTTTTCGTCGCCTCCGGCTACCTCGACCGCGACGACCCGCGACTCGACGGCTGGCTCCGCCGCGCCCGCCGGACGACCGACGGCTGGGCCGCCGACCTGTTCGAGCGCGCGTAGCCGTTTACGATCCGGCCGTGGCGACGTTCTCCGTCCGCTTCCTCGGCTGCAAGGTCTCGCACGTCGACGCGCACGACGTGCGCGAGCGGCTGCTCGCCGACGGGCATACCGAGCGTGACGGCGGCGCGGACGTCGCTGTCGTCAACACGTGCTGCGTCACCCACGAGGCCGTCTCGAAGTCGCGCAAGGACGCCGCCCGCGCCGCGCGCACGCACCGGCGCGTGTATGTCACCGGCTGCGGCGCGAACCTCGCCACGGACGCGTTCGCCGGATTGCCGGACAACGTCGTCGTGGTTGCGAAGCGGAGCGAGCAGACGCCCGACTGGGTCGCCGGCGACGTCGGCGCGATCGGCTGCGTCCAGGCCGACGCGCGCCTCGACCGCGTCCGTGCCTTCGTCAAGGTGCAGGACGGCTGCTCCTTCTCGTGCAACTTCTGCGTGATCCCGCTCGTGCGCGGCTCCTCGCGCAGCCGCGCCGCCGACGCCGTCCTGGCCGAGATCCGCCGCCGCGTCTGCCAGGGGCACCGCGAGGTCGTCCTCACCGGGATCAACCTCGGCTGCTACCGCGACCGCGCCGCCGGCTACGACCTGCCGCGCCTCGTGCGCGAGGCCGGCGCGACACCGGGGCTCGAGCGGCTCCGGCTCTCGTCGATCGAGATCAACCACGTGAGCGTCGCGCTCGTGGCCGCCCTCCGCGACACGCCCACGGCGAGCCGCCACCTGCACGTGCCGCTCCAGTCCGGCGACGACGGCGTCCTGCGCGCGATGGGCCGCCGGTACACCGTCGCGACGTACCTGCGCCGTCTCACCCCGCTCCAGGACGAGTTCAACCTGACGAGCGACGTGATCGTCGGCTTCCCCGCCGAGGACGAGCGCGCGTTCGCGAACACGCTGCGTGCGGCGCGCGCGGCCGGCCTGACGAAGATCCACGTCTTCCCGTACTCGCCGCGTCCCGGCACGGTCACCGCCGGCGAGGACGCCGTGCCGCCGCAGGTCAAGCGCGAGCGCGGCGCCCGGCTCCGCGCTGCCTCCCACGAGGCGTGCCTCGCCCGCTGGCGCACGAAGGTCGGCCGCGACGACCTCGTGCTCGTCGACCGGCCCGGCCGCGGCTACGGCGACGACTACTCGCCCTGGCTCGTCGGCGGGACCGCTCCCGTCGGCGTGCTCGTCCCGGTCCGCGGCGCGGCCGTCTCGGAGGAGGGGATCCTCGCTGCCTGACGACTGCCTGTTCTGCCGGCTCTACCGGGACGGCGACCACGTCGCGACCACGGACGGCTTCGTCGCGATCCGCGACATCGCTCCGCAGGCCGACACGCACCTGCTCGTCCTCCCCGAGCGGCACATCGCCTCCTTCCACGAGATCGGCGCCTTTCCGGCCGAGGAGGCGAAGCGGATGCTCGAGTTCGTCGCCGAGGTCGCCGCACGCGAGGGGCTGAAGGACTACCGTGTCGTCGTCAACGCGGGTGCGGGGGCCGGTCAGACGGTCTTCCACCTGCACTGGCACGTGCTGAGCGGCGGACTGGGGAGGATGGCGTGAGCCTGATCGAGGAGATCGAGGACGATCTGAAGGACGCGATGCGCGCCCGCGAGGCCGAGCGCCGCGACGCCCTGCGCCTGATCCTCAACGCGCTCAAGAACTCGCAGAAGGAGCTCCAGCGGCCGCTCACCGAGGACGAGGAGCTGCAGGTGCTCCAGCGCGAGCGCAAGCGGCGCGTCGAGGCGGCCGAGGCGTTCCGCGCCGGCGGGCGCGAGGAGCAGGCGGCCGCCGAGGAGCGCGAGCTCGAGATCCTCGAGGAGTTCATGCCGGAGCCGCTCACCGAGGACGAGGTCGAGGACATCGTCGACGACGTGATCGCCGAGGTGGGTGCGACGAGCATGGCCGACCTCGGGCGCGTGATGGCCGACGTGATGCCGCAGATCGCCGGCCGCGCGGACGGCTCCACCGTGAGCCAGATCGTCCGCGAGAAGCTCGCGTAGGCGATGGCCCCGCGGGGAGTCGTCGCGGGTGCGGCGGCGGCAGCGGTCTGGTTCGCGTGCGACCCGCTCCTGAAGCGCGTGTTCGGCACGCCGTACGCCGACTCCGAGCTCGTCGGGCCGTTCCTGACCCGCGGGCGGCTGGAACCGGTCGCGAACCTCGTCACGCACGCAGCTGTGGGCGCGGCGTTCGGACGCGTCTTCGTGCGGCTCGGCGGGCGGGGCGTCCGGCGCCGGAGCCGCCGCCGCGGTGGCCGAGAACACGCTCCTCTGGCCGAGCCTCGCCCTCGTCGAGCGCGTCCATCCGAAGCGGCGCGACGGGACGTGGCCGTCGCTCGTCACGAGCCCGCGCGCCTTCGCCGCGGCAACCGTGGGTCACGCGCTCTTCGGCGCCCTGCTCGGCGCGGCGGTCTCGCGCACCCGCTCGTAGCGGCCCGTCCGGCGGCGCTCGTCCGCCGGGTGCCCGGCCTACACTGACCGCGTGCAGGAAGTCCTGGACGTCTCGAACGACGTCGCCGCCGAGCTCGCGGGGATCGGCGACGGCGTGCTGGACGCGCTCCGCGACCGGCTCGGCTGCGCGGTCAACCTGCGCGGCAACCGGCTGACGCTCGAGGGCGACGACGTCGAGGTCGCGGCGGCCCGCGCCGTCGTCGAGGAGCTCGTCGACCTCGTCGAGGGGGGCCAGGACGTCGGCGCCGGCACCGTGGACACGATCCTCTCCGCGATCGACGAGGCCGACGACGTCCGCGGGATCTTCGAGGACGTCGTCTGGTCGCACCGCGGCAAGCGGATCACGCCGAAGACGGTCGTCCAGAAGCGCTACGTGGACGCGATCCGCGACTGCACCGTCACGTTCGGCATCGGCCCCGCCGGCACCGGCAAGACGTACCTCGCGATCGCGCTCGCCGTCGCCGCGCTCTCGGAGCGCCAGGTCGGGCGACTGATCCTGACGCGGCCGGCCGTCGAGGCGGGCGAGCGGCTCGGCTTCCTCCCCGGCGACGTGCTCGCGAAGGTCGACCCGTACATGCGGCCGCTCTTCGACGCGCTCTACGACACGATGGATCCGGAGAAGCTGAACGCGTACATGGAGCGCGGCACGATCGAGGTGGCGCCGCTCGCGTTCATGCGCGGCCGCACCCTGAACGACAGCTTCATCATCCTCGACGAGGCCCAGAACACGAGCCCGGAGCAGATGCAGATGTTCCTGACGCGGCTCGGGTTCGGCTCGAAGGTCGTGATCACCGGCGACGTCACGCAGGTCGATCTGCCGCGCGAGCAGGCGTCCGGGCTGATCCAGGTGCAGGACATCCTCGGCTCGGTGGACGGGATCGCGTTCGTCCACTTCTCGCACCAGGACGTCGTCCGGCACAAGCTCGTCCAGCGGATCGTCGAGGCGTACAAGGCGCACGCCGAGCAGACCGGGACGCAGCGAAGCCGGTGATCGAGGTCGAGGTGGAGAATCGCTCCGGCGCCGAGGTCGACGAGGCCGCCGCCGTCGAGCTCGTGCGCCGCGTGCTCGCCGCCGAGGGCGTCGATGCGGGCGATCTCGGGCTCGTCTTCGTCGGGCCGGAGGAGAGCCGCGCGCTGAAGCGCGAGCACCTGGGCATCGACGAGGCGACCGACGCGCTCGCGTTCCCGATCGACGGGCTCGACACGCTCCCCGAGGGGATGCCGCGTCAGCTCGGCGACGTCGTCGTCTGCCCCGCAGGTCGTCGGCCGCCGAGTGGCGGGCGCCGCTCGTCCATGCCGTCCTGCATCTGGTCGGCTACGACCACGGCGCCGAGATGGAAGCACGGGAGGCGCTGCACGCATGACCGTCTCGAGCCCTCGCCGCGATCCCGAGCAGCAGCAGCAGCCGCGGCCCCGCCGGACGCCGCCGCCCGCGCCGGGCCGTGCGCCGACGCTGATCGACAGCTTCAACTACGCCTTCGAGGGGATCATCCACGTCCTCCGCACGCAGCGGAACCTGCGGATCCACTTCGCGGTCGCGATCGCCGTGATCGCCGCCGCCGTCGCCTTCGGCGTGCAGCGGATCGAGCTCGTCGCGCTCCTGCTCGCGATCGCGTTCGTCCTGATCACCGAGATGATCAACTCGGCGATCGAGGGTGCGATCGACGTCTCGACCACCTCGTTCGACCCGAACGCGAAGCTCGCGAAGGACGTCGCCGCGGGTGCCGTCCTGATCGCGACGATCACGGCGGTCGCGATCGGCTACCTCGTCTTCGCGCAGGCCGCGGCGCACCGGTCGGCGAGGCTGCTCGACCGCGTCCGCGACGCGCCGGCCGAGATCACGCTCGCCGCGCTCGTGCTCGTGGTCCTCGTCGTGATCGGGACGAAGGCGTGGACCGGGCGCGGGACGCCGTTGCGCGGCGGGCTGCCGTCGGGGCATGCAGCGGTCGCGTTCGCCGGCTGGATGGCGGCGACCTACATCACGAACGACGACCATCGCTTCCTGATCTCGTCGCTGACGTTCATCATGGCGTTCCTCGTCGCCCAGACGCGCATCGAGGCCGGCATCCACTCGGCGCTCGAGGTCTTCTACGGCGGCGCGCTCGGCGCGCTCGTCGGCGCGCTCGTGACGCTCGTCGCGTTCCAGGTGCTCTCGTGACGGGCGACTCGGTGCTCGCCGAGCAGCGGCGCTACTACGCCGCCCGTGCGCCGGAGTACGACGACTGGTGGTTCCGGCGCGGGCGCTACGAGCTCGAGCCCGACGCGAAGGCGCGCTGGGAGGCCGACGCCGCCGAGGTGGAGGCGGCGCTTGCGGCGTTCCGGGCCGACGGGCGACGTGCTCGAGCTGGCCGCGGGCACGGGGCTGTGGACGCGGCAGCTCGCGCGGACGGCGGCCCGGCTCGTCGCCGTCGACGCGAGCGAGGAGACGCTCGCGGCTCAACCGCTCGCGGGTCGGCGGCGAGGTCGAGTACGTCGTCGCGGACGTCTTCGCCTGGGAGCCCTCCGAGCGCTTCGACGTCTGCTTCTTCTCGTTCTGGCTCTCGCACGTGCCCGAGGAGCGTTTCGACGGCTTCTGGCGGCTCGTGCGCGCGGCGCTCCGGCCGGGCGGCCGCGTCTTCCTCGTCGACAGCAGCGCAGGCGACCGCGCCCACACCGGGCGCGCGGCGGGCGGCGAGCGGGAGCTGCGGCAGCTCTCCGACGGGCGCGAGTTCGAGATCGTGAAGCGGCGCTGGCAGCCGCGGAGCTGGCGGCGCGCGTCGCGCCCCTCGGCTTCGGCGCTGGAGCTCGCGGTGAGCGCGAACGGGCATTTCATCTACGGAGGTGGGCAGTGACCGGTCAGGAGCTCGTCGAGCGGGCGGAGGGGAACGCCGCGAACGCGTACGCGCCGTACTCCCGCTACCTCGTCGGGGCGGCCGTGGTCGCGCGCGACGGGCGCGTCTTCGACGGCTGCAACGTCGAGAACGCGGCGTATCCGCTCGGCGTCTGCGCCGAGAAGACGGCGATCGCGAAGGCGGCGAGCGAGGGCCTGAAGCCCGGCGACCTGGAGGCGATCGGGATCACCGCGTCGCCGTGCGGCGGCTGCCGCCAGTGGCTGACCGAGTGGCGCTTCGACCGCGTCTGGTTCCGGCGCGAGGACGGCTCGATCGCCGAGTACGAGCCCGGCGGGCTGCTGCCCGACACCTGGGATCTGCCGGAATGAGGTCCGGCTTCATCGCGGTGGCGGGGCGTCCGAACGTCGGCAAGTCGACGCTCGTGAACGCGCTCTGCGGCGGCAAGGTCGCGATCGTCTCCGACAAGCCGCAGACGACGCGGCGGCGCATCTTCGGGATCGCGAACGGCGACGACTTCCAGCTCGTGCTCGCCGACCTGCCCGGCTTCCAGCGGCCGCTCGACGCGCTCACCGAGCGGATGCAGAAGACCGTCGACTCGGCCTTCGAGGACGTGGAGGGGGTGCTCTTCGTCCTCTCGGCGCGCGAGCGGATCGGCGCCGGCGACCGCTACATCGCCTCGCGCGTGTACGCGCTCGGCGTGCCGGTCGTGATCGCGCTGAACAAGGTCGACCGGCTGAAGGCGGGCCACATCGCGCAGCAGATGAACGCGGCGGCGCGGCTGGGCGGCACGGTGCGCCGGCGAGCGCTGCCGGCACGCGGCCGAAGGCCGGCGCCGCGGCACCTGGGGAGCTTCCACGCGCTCCACCCGGTGAGCGCGAAGACCGGCGACGGCGTCGGGCAGCTCCGTGACGAGCTCGTCGGGCTCCTCCCGGAGGGGCCGCTCTACTTCCCGCTCGAGCAGCGCACCGACCTCTCCGTCCCGGCGCAGATCGGCGAGCTGATCCGCGAGAAGGCGCTCTGGCTGACCCGCGACGAGGTGCCGCACTCGATCTCGGTCGAGGTCGACGACATCGAGGAGTCGGTCGTCCGTGCGCACGTGCTCGTCGAGACCGAGTCGCAGAAGCTGATCGTCGTCGGCAAGGGCGGCTCGGTCGTGAAGGAGATCGGGACGCGCGCGCGCCCGGAGATCGAGGCGCTGCTCGGCCGGCACGTCTACCTCGAGCTGCGCGTCAAGGTGCGGCCCCGCTGGCGCCGCGACGAGGCAACGCTCGAGCGGCTGGGCCTGTAGCCAGGCCACGGCGTCCCGGAGCCGCGTGACGGTCCCGGCACGCTTTCGGCACGGTGCTTCGGCATGCCGAAGCACCGCCAGATGCCGCTCGGCGCACTCGTCATCGGCGGCTCTGGCCAGGCGTTTTCCACACCCTCGGTGCTTCGGCATGCCGAAGCACCGTCACGCGGGACGTCACGGCTCTGTGACGGCGGAGGTCAGGCGCCGCAGCTCGGGCCGCCGGCGGCGGCGAGCCAGTCCTTGAGGGCGGTGAGGCGGTCGGCCGCGGCGGCGAGGCGCTCGCGCAGGCGCGGGTACTTCTTGCGCGTCGGCGAGCAGGCTCGCGAAGCCGCGCTCGGCGGCCGGCTCGGTGCGCGTAGAGCAGGAGGTCGACGCCGGCGACGATCGCCTTCGTCGGAGCGTGGCCGATCCGGGCGGCCGCGGGCGCGTCGAGCGCGTCGGTGACGACGACGCCGTCGAAGCCGAGCTCGCCGCGGAGCAGGTCGCCGACGATGCGCGGTGAGGCGAACGCGGGCCGCCCGCTCGGGTCGAGCGCCGGATACGAGGCGCTCGAGACCATGACGAGCTTGACGCCGCCGGTGATCGCCTCGCGGAACGGGCGCAGGCCGCGCTGCAGCTGGACGCTGCCCGCGTGGATCGTCACGGGCCCGTCGTCGGTCGAGCGGGCGGCCTGCCCGAGACCGGGGAAGTGCTTCACGGTGGCGGCGACGCCGCCCTGCTGGAGCCCGGCCACGAACGCCGTCGCGAGCTCGCCGACGACGAGCGAGTTCGACGAGAAGGCGCGGTCGCCGAGGAAGCTCGTGCTCGAGCTCGGCGTGTCGGCGACCGGCGCGAGATCGATGCCGACGCCCGCCGAGCGGAGCGCCCGTGCGGCGGCTGCGGCTTCCTCGCGGGCCTGCGTCGGGGAGTCGACGTCGGCGGCCGCTGCGCGCGGCTCGGCCCAGGTCAGCCGCCGTACCCGGCCGCCCTCCTGGTCGGTCGCGACGAGCAGGGGAGACCCTGCGACGCAGGCCGCCTGCTGGAGCTGCGCCGTGACCGCCGCCACCTCGGCTCGCGAGCGCCAGCGGCCCATCAGGATCACGCCGCCGAGGTGGCCCGCACGCACGCGTGCGAGGAACGCCGCCGACGGCGGCGCCCGGAGCGCACCCATCACGACCGCCCCGGCGAGGCGTGCGGGCGGCGGCCCGCTCGGCGCCGCGCCCGCCCCTGCGGCGCAGGCGGCGGCCACCGCCACGACTGCGCCGAGCGCCGCTGCCCCCTGCCGGAACACGCGGTCAGTGTGCCGCAGCGAGCCGCGCCGCGTCGTGCTCGAGCCGTCGGCCGCTCGCCGGATCGAAGAAGTGGAGCCGCGACGGGTCGAGCGCGAGGCGCAGGCGCGTTCCGGGCCGGACCCGGGAGGACGGGTCGACGCGCGCGGTGAACGGCGTCCCCTCGACGGGCAGGAGCGCCTCGCCGTCGTCCGTCGCACCGCCGACGTCGCCGACGTCCACCGGACGGCGCGTCGACGACGAAGATCACGTGCGTGTCGGCGCCGAGCTCCTCGACCACCTCGACCCCGACCTCGAGCTGCGGCAGCGCCGGGTCGGCGTGCGCCGCGTCCTGGAAGCTCTCGGGCCGGATGCCGACGATCGGCCCGCGCGCAGGCCCGGAGCCGAGCCCGGCGGGCAGCGGGATGCGGTAGCCGCCGAAGGAGAGCACGCCGCCCTCGATCTCCGCCTCGACGAGGTTCATCGCCGGCGAGCCGATGAACGCGGCCACGAAGAGGTTCTCCGGGCGGGCGTAGAGCGCCTGCGGCGTGTCGACCTGCTGGATCCGCCCGTCGCGCATGACGGCGACGCGCTGGCCGAGCGTCATCGCCTCGATCTGGTCGTGCGTCACGTACACCGTCGTCGTGCCGAGCCGCGCGTGCAGCGCCGACAGCTGGGCGCGCATCCCGACGCGGAGCTTCGCGTCGAGGTTCGAGAGCGGCTCGTCCATCAGGAAGGCCTTCGGCTCGCGGACGATCGCGCGTCCCATCGCGACGCGCTGGCGCTGCCCGCCCGAGAGCGCCGCGGGCCGGCGGCCGAGGAGCTCCTCGAGGCCGAGCATCCGCGCCACCTCGTCCACGCGGCGGGCGACGTCCTCCTTCGGCGTCTTGCGCACCTTCAGCCCGTAGCCGAGGTTCTCGCGCACGCTCATGTGCGGGTAGAGCGCGTAGGTCTGGAAGACCATCGCGACGTCGCGGGCCCGGGGCGGGAGGTCGGTGACGTCGCGCGCGTCGATCGCGATCGTGCCTTCGCTGACCTCCTCGAGCCCCGCGATCATCCGCAGCAGCGTCGACTTGCCGCAGCCGGACGGGCCGACCAGCACGAGGAACTCGCCGCTCCCGATCTCGAGTGAGATCCCGTCCACGGCGCGGACCCCGCCGCTGTAGACCTTCGTCACGTTGTCGAGGAGGATCTCGGCCACGGTCGCAACCATCTATACCGTCACCGCCTCGAAAACGCAATGGCATTGACCACTTCCATGCGCATGGCTACAGTCGTGGACGGCACATGAGCAGCAGCACCCCGCCGAAGATCACGAAGCAGAGCCATACGCGGCAGCAGGTCCTCGACCTGATCGCCCAGCTCGGCGTCGGCTCGGCGATCCCGTCGGAACGCCAGCTGAGCGCCGATCTCGGCGTCTCGCGCCTGACGCTGCGCGCCGCCCTCGACGACCTCGCCCGTGAGGGCTACCTCGTCCGCCGCCGCGGCAGCGGCACGTACGTGCAGCAGCCGAAGATCTCGCAGGAGCTGACGATGACGTCGTTCAGCGAGGACATGCGCCGCCGCGGGATGCGGCCCGGCAGCCGGATGCTCTCGATGAAGACGGAGCATGCGGGGCCGCGGCTCGGCCGCTTCCTGAACGTCTCTCCCAGCGAGCAGATCGTAGTCGTGAAGCGGCTTCGGCTCGCAGACGGGGAGACGATGGCGATCGAGACGCTGCACATCCCGGAGTCGCTCGTGCCGGGCCTGACGCCGAAGAGCCTGTCCGGCTCCTTCTACGACCTGCTGCGCGACACGTACGGGATCGAGATCGCGAGCGGCACCCAGTCGATCGAGCCCACGGTCACGAACGACGAGGAGTCGGCGGCGCTCGGCGTGCCGCTCCATTCGCCGGCGTTCCTGTTCGAGCGCACGAGCCGCGACGGCGCGGGACGGACGGTCGAGTTCGTGCGCTCGATCTATCGCGGCGACCGGTACCGGATCGTCAGCGAGCTCGGCAGCCGCTGACCTCGGACGCGCTCGGCTTCGCCGTGCTTGACACAGGTGGTCAGGTGTGCCAGTCTCACGCCGTGGCCAACTGGTACAGACCAATCGGCGCAACGACCGGCTCGCTCTCGCCCGACGGCCACACGGGGACGACCGCGTCCGGTTGCCGCGCCCACGTCTCGAGGAGACGCGCATGAGATCACGGGTTGTCGTGGCGGCCGTCGTCGCCGTCGCGCTCGGCGCCGTCGCGGCGACGGCGAGCGCAAGCGGGCAGCGCGTCGCTGCCAACAAGCTGACCGTCTGGCTCCAGGTCGACGCGCAGTCCGGCTGGCCGGACGTCGTCGCGGCCGCGAACCAGCAGTTCACGAAGGACCACCCCGGCTGGACGGTCGACGTCCAGTACCAGAACTGGGGCGACCACCTCCAGAAGTTCGACGCGACGCTCGCGGGCGGCAACTCCCCCGACGTCATCGAGATGGGGAACACCGAGATGGTCAAGTACATGGCCGCCGGCGCCTTCACCGACATCAGCGCGAGCAAGTCGAAGTTCGCCAACTCCGCCACCTGGCTCGCGGGCCTCGCGAAGTCCGGCATGTACGGCGGCAAGCTCTACGGCGTGCCGTACTACGCCGGCTCCCGCGTCGTCACCTACCGCACCGACCTCTACAAGAAGGCGAAGATCACGAAGCTGCCCGTCGAGCCTCGCGCAGCTGACCGCGGATGCGTCGAAGCTCGCCGCGGCGGACAAGACGAAGGGCTTCTCGCCCGTCTACATCGCGGGCACCGACTGGTACTTCGCGATGAGCTTCGTCTACGACTTCGGCGGCTCGATCGCGCGGACGCACGCGGGCAAGTGGTACGGGAACCTCGACTCGAAGAAGTCGATGGCCGGCCTGACCGCGTTCAAGAACTTCTTCCTCGCGGCCTCGAAGGCGTCGAAGACCGCCGACGAGAACCATCCGGCCCCGTACGACGTCTACGCGCAGGGCGGCGCCGGCTCGATCGTCGGGCCGGGCTGGTTCAGCTGCTGCGTCAGCGACAAGTACAAGGCGACGACCGCCCAGTACGTGATGCCGAGCCACACCGCCGGCAAGGGCATGCCGGGCTTCCTCGGCGGCTCCGACGTCGCCGTGCCGGTCACGAGCAAGTCGAGCTCGCAGGCCGTCGACTGGATCGCCGACTTCACGAGCACCGCGAACGAGAAGGCGCTCCAGGCGAAGGGCAACATCCCGAACGCGACCAACCTGCTCGGCACGAGCGTGAACGAGCGGGCCGCGGCGCGGAGCTGGTTCGTGCCGGCCGCGAAGCACTGGGTCGACGTCGAGAACGGGAATATCCTCCGCAACATGCTGGCGCAGATCCTCACCGGGAAGCTCACGGTGCCGCAGGCCGCGACGGCCGCCAGCGACAACATCACCCTGGTCCTCAACCAGCCGTAGCCCTCTGAGCGGGAGCACTCCCACCGCGCTCCCCGTCGCCGCGCGCCGCCGCCTCACCTGGCGGCGCGCGGCGGGAGGCTCGGTGCCGTACCTGCTCGTCCTGCCCGTCGTGGCGGTGATGGGCGCGATCCTCGGCTACCCGATCTACAGCCTCGTCCGGCTCTCGCTCCAGCAGTACGGCCTGTTCGAGCTGATCCGCCACCAGGGCCGCTACGTCGGCCTGCACAACTTCGGGCTCGTCCTCCACGACCCGGTCTTCTGGCACACGCTGCTCCGGACGGTGATCTTCACCGTCGTGAACGTCGGCCTGACGATCGTGCTCGGGACGCTGATGGCGCTCCTGCTCGTGCGCGTCAGCGGCTGGGTGCGGATCCTGCTCACGTCGGGCCTCGTGCTCGTCTGGTCGATGCCGCAGGTGGTGGCGGTGCAGGTCTGGGACTGGATGACGAACTTCCAGAACGGCGTCGTCAACTACGTCCTCTCGCAGGTCGGGATCGGCGACTACTTCCAGCACGACTGGTACGCGACGACGTTCTCGCAGCTCGCGATGGTGACCGCGCTGATCGTCTGGGGCGCGCTGCCGTTCGTCGTGATCACGGTCTACGCGGCGCTGTCGCAGGTGCCGCACGAGCTCGTCGAGGCGGCGGAGATCGACGGCGCGCCGGCGTGGCGGGTGTTCCGCGACGTGACCTTCCCGTTCCTGCGCCCGGTGCTGCTGATCCTGACGAGCCTCTCGATCCTCTGGGACTTCGGCGTCTTCACCCAGCCGTTCCTGCTGATCGGGCAGCCGCACATCAACCCGGGCAACTACCTGATGGGCATCTACCTCTACGAGGAGGGCTACCTGAAGGCGGACTTCGGGCGCGGCGCGGCGATCTCGATCCTGATGCTCGTGATCGTGGCGGCGATGAGCGTCGTCTACGTCCGCCGGATGGTGCGGATCGGGGAGATGGAATGACCGTCCGCGTGGCGCGGCGCTGGCTCTGGAACACGGTCGGGCTCGTGCTCTTCGTCGTGATGGTGTTCCCGGTCTTCTGGATGGTCTCGACGGCGTTCAAGCCGGACGAGCAGGTGAACTCGCTCACGCCGACCTGGTTCCCGACGCGGCCGACGCTGCGCCACTTCGCCGACGCGATCCACAAGCCGTTCTTCTGGGTGGACGTGAAGAACAGCGTCATCGTCGTCTGCGTCACGGTCGCGATCGCGATGACGCTCGCGTTCCTCGCCGCGGTGGCGCTCGCGAAGTATCGCTTCACCGGGCGGAAGGTCTTCATCGTGCTCGTGATCGGCGTCCAGATGCTGCCCGGCGCCGGCCTGATCATCCCGCTCTACGTCGTGCTCGCCCGCTACCACCAGGTGAACGCGCTCACCGGCGTGATCGTCACGTACCTGACGGCGGCGCTCCCGTTCTCGGTGTGGACGCTGCGCGGGTTCATCCTCGGGATCCCGAAGGATCTCGAGGAGGCGGCGATGGTGGACGGCTCGAGCCGGCTCGGCGCGTTCGTGCGGATCCTGCTGCCGCTCGTGGCGCCGGGGCTCGTGGCGACGTCGGTGTTCGCGTTCATCACGAGCTGGAACGAGTACATCTTCGCGCGCACCCTGCTGAACGACGGCTCGAAGCAGACGATCACCGTCTGGCTCTCGTACTTCCTGGGCACGAGCCGGCACACCGACTGGGCGGCGCTGATGGCGGCGTCGACGCTGACGGCGATCCCGGTCGTGATCTTCTTCCTGCTCGTGCAGCGGCGGATCATGTTCGGCCTCACCGCGGGCGCGGTACGTGGGTAGAACCGGCGTGCAGAGCCCGGAGAGATTGGTATTGACCAATCAGTCGGCGCTGTGATTGGATCGGGGCGAGGAGAGCGACCCTGGATCTGACCCTCCATCCGGGCGGCCCGGCCGCCGACAATGCCCCAGCGGCCGGGCCGGTCGCTCTTCCGGAGTCCGCGTGAGCGCAGGCTGCTCCTACTTCGGAGTGCGGATCCCCCGGCACGTGCGCCGCGACATGGCCGACCTCGCCGCGCGCGGCTACACGGGCGTCCTGCACACGTTCTCCGAGAACGACTTCGCGTACTACCGCGGCACGATGGCCGAGCTCGTCGCCGCCTCGCACGCGGAGGGGCTGACCGTCCAGGCGAGCCCGTGGGGGCTCGGCCGCACGTTCGGCGGCGAGGCGGAGAGCCGCTGGGTCACGTTCCACCCGGAGGAATGCCAGGTGCTCGACGACGGGCGCCGCGTCGCGGGCGCGTGCCTGAACAGCGCCGCGTATCGCGCGTTCTGCCGCGAGTGGGCCGACTGGGTGCTCGAGTGCGGCGTCGACTCCGTCTTCTGGGACGAGCCGGCCTGGATGGTGCCCGCGCACGTCGGCATCGACGACCCGGCGCGCTGGACGTGCCGCTGCGACCGCTGCGCCGAGCGCTTCGGCGGGCCGGTGCCGGCGAGAGCTGACCCCGGAGGTGCAGGCGTTCCGCGAGGCGTCGGTCGTCGACTTCCTGCGCGAGATGGTCGCGCACGTCGCCGCGCGCGGCGGGTCGGAGCGCCGTCTGCCTCCTGCCGGCGACCGAGGGCGCGCACGGCATCTCCGACTGGGACTCGTCGCCTCGCTGCCCGGCCTCTCGACGTTCGTCACCGACCCGTACTGGAAGCACTGGGACGCGCGAGGCGGGCCCGTTCGTGCGCCGCTTCGCCCGGCTGCTGCGCGAGACCGCCGACCGGCACGGCGTCGGCGCCCAGCTCTGGCTGCCGAGCTTCGGGCTGACGGCGCGAGGAGATCCCCGAGCTCGAGGCCGCGATCGCGGCGGCGCGCGAGGAGGGCGTCGACGACCTCTGGACGTGGGGCTACGAGGCCTGCGGGAACATGACCTCGCTCGCGACGCCCGACTCGGCGCGGGTCTGGGAGGCGGTCAGCGCCGCGCTCACCGCAGCGCGCGCAGACGCCGACCGAGGCCGCGCGCGGCGCGCTTCGCCGACCTCGACCTGCGCCCGACGCGCGAGCTCGTGCGGCTCCTGAACGAGGAGGACGCCACCGTGCCGGCCGCGGTCGCCGACGCGGGCGACGCGCTCGCCGCGGCGATCGACGCGATCGCCGAACGGATGGGGCGCGGCGGCCGGCTCGTCTACGTGGGCGCCGGCACCTCCGGCGCGCTCGCGGCACTCGACGCGGCCGAGCTGCGGCCCGACCTTCGGCTCGCCGGCCGGCGAGGTGGTCGCGGTCGTGGCGCCGACGGCGAGGAGGGCGAGGACGACCGCGCGGCGGCCGCCGCGCGCCCTGCGCGAGCTCGGGCTGCGGCCGGACGACAGCGTCGTCGCGCGTCAGCGCGAGCGGCTCGACGCGGTTCGCCCTCGCAGCGCTCGAGGAGGCGCGCGAGGCCGGGGCGCTGCGCGTCGCCGTCACGTCCGTCCGCGGGAGCGCGCTCGCCGCGCTCGCCGACCACGAGGTCGCGGTCGGCCACGGGCGCGGAGGCGATCGCCGGCTCGACCCGGCTGAAGGCGGGCACCGCGCAGAAGCTCGTCCTGAACACGATCTCGACGGTGGCGATGATCCGGCTGGGGCGGACGTACGGCGGCCTGATGGTCGGCGTCGCTGCCCGGCAACGACAAGCTGCGCGCGCGCGCCCGGCGGAACCTCGTGCTCGCGAGCGGCAGCCGCGGACGACGCAGGTCGACGCCGCGCTCGCGGCAGCCGGAGGCGACGCGCGCGTCGCGCTCGTCGCGCTCCTCGCGGGCGTCGATCCGGCGACGGCGCGCGACCGGCTCGAGGCGGCGGGCGGCTCCGTGCGCCGCGCGACGGGCGGGGCGTCGTGAGGCTCGGCGTCGAGGCCGCGCTCGTCCGCGGCGAGCTCGTCCCCGGCGACGTCGAGGTCGACGCCGGCCGGATCGCTCGAGGTCGGGCTCGCGACCGCCGCGCGCGGCCGGGTCGCGGTCCCCGGCTTCGTCGACGTGCAGGTGAACGGCTACGGCGGAGTCGACTTCCTCGCCGCGTCGACCGAGGACTACGCGCGCGCCGGCGAGGCGCTGCTGCTCGCCGGCGTGACGGCGTACCAGCCGACGTTCATCACCGCGGCCGGAGAGCGACGATCGTCGAGGCGCTGCGCGCGCTCCCGCCCGAGGACGGGCCGCGGCCCGCGCGTGCTCGGCGCCCACCTCGAGGGCCCGTTCCTCTCGCCCGAGCGGCCGGGCACGCACCCGCTCGAGCACCGGCGCGACCCGGACGTCGCGCTGCTCGACCGGCTGCTCGACGCGCGGCCGGGTCACCGAGATGACGCTCGCGCCGGAGCTGCCGGGCGCCGCGGACGCGCTGATCGCCCGGCTGCGCGAGCGCGGCATCGCCGTCTCCGCGGGCCACACGAACGCGACCGCGGCCGAGGCGCATCGCGGGCTTCGACCTCGGCGTGTCGGCGCGTGACGCACGTCTTCAACGCGATGCGGCCGCTCCGCTCGCGCGACCCGGGCATCGCCGGCGCGGCGCTGACCCGGCCGGACGTCTTCGTGAAGATGATCGTCGACGGCTACCACCTCGCCGACGAGACCGTCCGGCTCGTCTGGGCCTGCGCGGCCGGCCGGGTCGCGCTGATCACCGACGCGATCGCGGCCGCCGGTGCGGGCGGCAGGGCACGTTCCAGCTCGGCGAGATCGCCGTCGAGGTCGCGCACGGCGCCGCGCCGACGCGCGAGGACGGGACGCTCGCCGGCACGGTCCTGACGATGATCGACGCCGTGCGCAACCTGCACGCGCTCGGCGTCCCGTTCGAGGAGGCGGTCGGCGCCGCGACGGAGGTGCCGGCGCGCCTGCTCGGCCGCGACGGACGTCGGCGTGCTCGAGCCGGGCGGCCGCCGCGGACGTCGTCGTGCTCGACGACCGGCTCGAGATCACTGACGTCCACTGTGCGGGAGGCCGGATGTCCTGGCTCGAGGCTGAGCTCCGCGAGCAGCCGGAGGCGCTCGCCCGGCTGCTCGACCGGCAGAGCGAGCACGGCGCGCGAGCGCTCGCGCCGTCGTTCCGCGGCGCCGACGTCCGCTACGTCCTGATCGCCTCGCGCGGCAGCTCGGCGAACGTCGCGCGCTACGCGCAGTACCTGCTCGGCCGGGCGCACCGCGTGCCGGTGATGTTCGCGACGCCGTCGCTCTACACGATCTACGGGCAGCCGCCGCGGCTCGACGGCGCCGTCGTCGTCGGCATCTCGCAGTCGGGCGCCTCGCCGGACGTCGTGGCGGTGCGTCGCCGAGGCGGCGGCGCAGGGGCGGCCGACGATCGCGCTCACGAACGACGCCGCCTCGCCGCTCGCGACCGCGGCCGCCGCGGTGCTCCCGCTCGAGGCGGGCGACGAGCGGGCGGTCGCGGCGACGAAGACGTACGTCAACTCGCTCGGCGCGGTCGCGCTCCTCTTCACCGCGATCGGCGACGACGCGGCGGCGCGGGCCGAGCTCGCGCGGATGCCGGAGATCGCTCGCCGCCCAGATCGAGCTCTCCTCGGCCACCTGCCCGCCGCTCGACGAGTACCGGGACGCGGTCGGCGCCACGGTGGTCGCGCGCGGGGTCAACTACGGCACCGGCTTCGAGATCGCGCTCAAGATCCGCGAGCTGTCGGGGCTCGTGACCGAGAGCGTACTCGCCGGCCGACCTGATGCACGGGCCGATCGCCGCGATCCAGCCGGGCTGGCCCGTCGATCGTCGTCGCCCCGAGCGGCCCGGCGCGGCCGAGCGTGGAGGAGATCGTGGCGCCGCTGCGGCAGCGCGGCGCGCGCCTGCTCGCGGTCTCGGACGTGCAGGCCGTGCTGCGGCGCGCGCACACGCGCTTCGCGCTCGTGCCGCGCGTGCCCGAGTGGCTGAGCCCGCTGACCGCGGTCGTCCCGGGCCAGGCGGCGGCGATGCGCCTGACCGAGCTGCGCGGCCTCGACCTCGACCGGCCGCGCGGGCTGTCCGAAGGTGACGCTGACCCGCTAGCGGTCGTCCCGGCGCAGGAGCACGAGATCCTGCGTCGGGTTGCCGCGCGCGCCCTCGGGCTCGAGCTCGCACGAGCGCGAAGCCCTCGGCGAACGTCTCGCGCAGGTAGCGCTCCGGGTGGTAGGCGGAGCAGAGGTTCGAGCCGGCGACCTCGCCCCAGCGGACGACGAGCTCGCCCCGCCTCGAAGCGCGCCCGCTCGTCGCCGGTGAGCCGCGGCAGGTACGAGCTGCCGTGCGTCGTCACGAGCAGGAAGCCGCCCGGGCGCAGGACGCGGCGCAGCTCGTCCCGCCAGGCGAGCTGGAGCTCGGCGGTCAGATGCGTGAAGACCGAGAGCGCGTAGACGAGGTCGAAGCTCTCGTCGGCGAAGGCGAGCGGCGGCTGCGAGACCGTTCTGCTCGAAGCGGGCGAAGGAGAGGTTCTCGCGGCACCAGGCGATCGCCCGCGCGTCGAGGTCGCTGCCGGCGACCGCGCCCGGGAAGTCGTGCCAGTAGCGGGTGACGCGCCCGCAGCCGCAGCCGAAGTCGAGCACGGACGCGATCTCGGCGAGCGGGACGGCCGCGGCGATCGCGTCGTAGCCGGCGCGGCCGGCGCGGAGGAACCAGTCGGGGTCGGCGGTGCCGGCGACGCGCACCATCAGCGGGCGCGGCGGCAGCGGCGGGCCCGCGACGGGGACGACGCGGCCGGGCTTCAGCGCGACGAGCCACTCGTAGGCGCGGAAGGACGGCCCGATCAGGCCGAGCCGCTGGAGCAGGAGCAGGAGTCGCCGCTTCATCAGGGCGACGGTATAGCGTCGCGGGGTGGACGACGCGAAGCGAGCGGCGCTCGCGCGGGCGAAGGCGCGGCTCGACCGCCTCGATCTGTACCCGCGGCCGGTCTCGCTGCGGGGCGTCCGCATCCTCGTCGCGCCGTCGGCTGTTCCGGCTGCCGTGGCTCCGGCGCTTCGACGGCTACGCCGCCCACTGGACGATCCTGCTCCGCTCGGAGGCGCTGCTCGCCGACGACGGCCTCGTCGCGCACGAGCTCTGCCACGTCTGGCAGATGCAGCACCGGCCGGTGCGGATGCCGCTCTCGTATCTCGTCACCGGCTACGCCGACAACCCGTACGAGCGCGAGGCGCGCGAGGCCGCCGGTATGCCCGCACGGCAGGGCTAGACTCAACCGCATGGCGCAGGCGCCAGCACTGCCGGCCGGGTTCGAGCTACCGCTCGAGCCGCGGCTGCCGCGCATCGGCTCGGTCGACGCGGTGGCGCTCGAGCAGCGCGCCGCCTCGCTCGCGCAGCGGTCGATCAAGAAGGACGCGAAGGTCTGGGCGCTCCGCCTCGCGATCCGGGCCACCGACCTGACGACGCTCGAGGGCGCCGACACGCCCGGCAAGGTCGCCGCGCTCGCCTCGAAGGCGATCCGTCCCGATCCCGGCGACCCGAGCGTGCCCTCCGTCGCCGCGGTCTGCGTCTACCCGAACCTCGTCCCGGCGGCGCGGGCGCGGCTCGAGGGGACGGGCGTCAAGGTGGCGGCGGTCGCGACCGGCTTCCCGTCCGGCCAGTACCCGACGGCGGTGAAGATCGCGGACGTGCGCAGCGCCGTCGAGCTCGGCGCGGACGAGATCGACATGGTGATCGACCGGGGGGCGTTCCTCTCGGGCCGCTACGCGAAGGTCTACGACGAGATCGTCCAGGTGAAGGAGGCGTGCGGGGGCGCGCACCTGAAGGTGATCCTCGAGACCGGCGAGCTCGGCACCTACGACAACGTGCGCCGCGCGACGCTGCTCGCGATCGCCGCGGGCGCCGACTTCGTGAAGACCTCGACGGGGAAGATCAACCCGGCCGCGACGCTCCCGGTGGCGCTCTGCATGCTCGAGGCGGTGCGCGACGTCCACGTCGAGACCGGCCGGCGCGTCGGCTTCAAGGCGGCCGGCGGGATCCGGCAGGCGAAGCAGGCCGTGCAGCATCTCGTCGCTCGTGCACGAGACGCTCGGGCCCGAGTGGCTGACGCCCGAGCTGTACCGGCTCGGCGCCTCGTCGCTCCTGAACGACATCCTGATGCAGCTCCGCAAGGGGCAGACCGGCGCCTACCAGAGCCCCGACTACTTCACGCGTCGACTGATGGGGACGCATCTCTCCACTTCCGTGACGAAGTCGGCACCGCGGCGGCACACCTTCCGGCCTACTCTCTGCCCCACCCAACAGGGCGGGGGGTGGGTGGTGGGGGGAGACGCCGGGCCCGCCCGGAGAAGCCATGTCTGATCTGGACACCCAGCGGCGACGCGGACACCGGTGCCCGCCGGCTGGACGTACGCGCCCGCGCCCGAGTCGCGCGACGTCGTCCGCCTGCAGGAGCGCTACGGCCACTTCGTCGGCGGCGAGTGGCTCGAGGCGGCCGAGAGCTACACGACGATCTCGCCCGCGAGCGAGGAGACCCTCGCCGTCGTCGGGCAGGGCACGGCGGCGGACGTCGACCGCGCCGTCGCGGCCGCCCGCGAGGCGTACGCGAACGGCTGGTCGGAGCTGCCCGGCTCGGAGCGGGCGAAGTACCTGTTCCGGATCGCGCGCCTGCTCCAGGAGCGCGCCCGCGAGTTCGCCGTGCTCGAGTCGCTGAACGGCGGCAAGCCGATCAAGGAGTCCCGCGACGTCGACCTCCCGCTCGCCGCGGCGCACTTCTTCTACTACGCCGGCTGGGCGGACAAGCTCGAGTACGCGTTCCCGAACCGGCGGCCGCGCCCCGTCGGCGTCGCCGGCCAGATCATCCCCTGGAACTTCCCGCTCCTGATGCTCGCCTGGAAGGTCGCGCCCGCGCTCGCCTGCGGCAACACCGTCGTCCTCAAGCCGGCCGAGACGACGCCGCTCACCGCGCTCCTCTTCTGCGACGTGCTCCGCCAGGCCGAGCTCCCGGCCGGGGTCGTCAACGTCGTCACCGGCGACGGCCGCACCGGCGCCGCGCTCGTCGAGCACGACGGCGTCGACAAGATCGCGTTCACCGGCTCGACCGAGGTCGGCAAGGCGATCCAGCGCGCGGCTCGCCGGCAGCGGCAAGCGCCTCACGCTCGAGCTCGGCGGCAAGGCCGCGAACATCGTCTTCGACGACTGCGCGCTCGACCAGGCGGTCGAGGGGATCGTGAACGGGATCTACTTCAACCAGGGCCACGTCTGCTGCGCCGGCTCGCGCCTCTTCGTCCAGGAGTCGATCGCCGAGCCGCTGATCGAGAAGCTCAAGCGCCGCCTCGAGACGCTCCGCGTCGGCGACCCGCTCGACAAGAACACCGACGTCGGCGCGATCAACTCGGCGCAGCAGCTCGCGAGGATCGCCGAGCTCGTCCAGTCCGGCCGCGACGAGGGCGCGGAGATCTACCAGCCGCCGTGCCGCCTCCCCGAGCAGGGCTACTGGTTCGCGCCGACGGTCTTCACGAACGTCGCGCAGAGCTACCGGATCGCGCAGGAGGAGATCTTCGGGCCCGTGCTCTCCGTCCTCACCTTCCGCACCCCCGACGAGGCGGTCGAGAAGGCGAACAACACCCCGTACGGCCTCAGCGCCGGCATCTGGACGGAGAAGGGCTCGCGGATCCTCTGGATGGCGCAGCGGCTGCGCGCCGGCGTCGTCTGGGCGAACACGTTCAACCGCTTCGACCCGACCTCGCCGTTCGGCGGCTACAAGGAGTCCGGCTTCGGCCGCGAGGGCGGCCTGCACGGGCTCGAGCCGTACCTGGAGTTCGACGAATGACCGAGCGCCTCCCGGTCCGCAAGACCGTACAAGCTGTTCGTCGGCGGCGCGTTCCCGCGCAGCGAGTCGGGGCGCACGTACGAGGCGGAGGGCCAGAACGTCGCCCGCGCCTCGCGCAAGGACGTCCGCGACGCCGTCCGCGCCGCCCGCGCCGCGCAGCCGAAGTGGGCGGCCGCGACCGCGTACAACCGCGGCCAGGTGCTCTACCGGCTCGCCGAGATGGTCGAGGCGCGCGCGACCGACCTGGCCGAGCTCTGCACCGGGCGCGACGAGGTCGAGCGGGCGATCGACCGGATCGTCTGGTACGCCGGCTGGGCCGACAAGCTGCCGCAGGTGCTCGGCGGGACGAACCCCGTCGCCGGCCCGTACTTCAACTTCACGATCCCGGAGCCGACCGGCGTCGTCGCCGTGCTCGCGCCCGACGAGCCGCCGCTGCTCGGGCTCGTCACGCGCCTCCTGCCGCCGCTCGTCGGCGGCAACGCCGTCGTGGCGGTCGCCTCCGAGACGCGGCCGCTCGCCGCGGTCGAGCTGGCCGAGGCGATCGCGACGAGCGACGTCCCCGGCGGCGTCGTCAACCTCCTCACCGGCTTCCGCGCCGAGCTCGGGCCGGTGCTCGCCTCGCACATGGACGTGAACGCGCTCGACGTCTGCGGCGCCGACGGGCAGACGGCGGAGCTCGAGGCGCTCGCCGCCGAGAACGTGAAACGGGTCGTCCACGGGCGCGCCGACGTCCAGAGTCCCTGGGAGATCTCGAGCTTCCTCGAGCTGAAGACGGTCTGGCACCCGATCGGGCAATGACGCCGCGGGCGCTGCGATCGATCGCGGGGCGATAGGCTAGGGAGCGAGGAATGGCGCAGGGCCGGTTCAGCGAGGCGATCTCCGAAGGGGACGGCATCTCCGTCATCGCGGCGGTGGAGGACGCTGCCACCGCGCAGGCGGCCGAGGAGCAGCGCGCCGAGGCGCTCGTCGTCCGGGCCAACCCCGCCGAGGTGCGCGAGGCGACCTCGCTGCCGATCCTCTGGCGCGCGGCCGTCTCGCTCGAGGAGGCGTCCGCCGTCGCCGACGCCTACCTGCTCGTCTTCGACGCGCTCGACGACGACGACGGCCGCCTCGAGGCGCTCCACGGCCAGGCGCTCGAGCTCGGCCTCGACTGCGCGATCGAGGTGCGCAACGAGGAGGAGCTGGAGCGGGCGCTCGAGCGGATCGACCCGGAGATCTTCCTGCTCTCGCCGGTCGAGGCCGACGACGAGGTGACGCCGCTCGAGCACGTCCTCGACCTGCTCGCCGCCGTCCCCGCCGGGAAGCTCGCGATCGCCGACCTCCAGATCACGACCGCCGACGAGGTCGCCGAGCTCGAACGCGCCGGCGTCGACGCCGTGATCGTCCACAGCCCGGACGTCTCGCCGCTCGTCGGCGGGCCGCCGCCCGAAGTCTGACCGGGCCGGAATCCGTCCCGCGCCGCGGAACGGCGCTACCCTTTTCAACCATGAAGGCGACGATCGTCGCGGTGGTGGCCGCGCTGGGTCTCCTCGTCGCGTCCGCCGCGCCCGCCGCGGTCCGCACGGGCTCCGGCGCCGGGTGCGCACGCGGCCGCCGCCTGCCCGAAGGCCTGGGTCGCCGGCTGGCAGAAGCTCGCGAACCGGGTCGCCGCCCCCGTCTACTGCCCGACCTGGATGCCGAACCCGCTCGACGCGCGCATCGGCGGCCAGTGGCAGGACATCTACTCGATCGACCCCGACCACAGCTACCTCGTCAGCTTCCTCTACCACGGCGACGGGCCGAGCGGCGACGTCCACGTCAACTTCCGCGGCTATCCCGGGCAGACGAAGATCCCGACCTGCAAGACGATCGTCCTCGCCGGCGCGAAGACGATCCGCGGCACGACGCCCTGCTTCGCCGACCCGCACGGCTCCGTCCGCGTGCACGGGCAGAAGGCGACCGTCTACACCGTGAACCAGGACGCCGACCAGTGGCACATCCTGCTCGCGTGGCGCTACCACGGCTCGCTCTACACCGTCAGCGAGCACGTGATCAAGCCGTACACGATGACCCAGGTCGTGAGGAACCTGCACGTGCTCGCGCAGAGCCTCGTGCTCGTCCGCCCGAAGGGCTGACCCGGCCGATGCGGTTCACGCGGCGGCAGTTCCTCGGCGGTGCGGTCGCCGGCGTGGCGGGCGGCGCCGGGATCTACGAGCTCGTCGACCGCCTCACCGCGGCGCCCGCCCGGAGCGCGCCGCCCGTCGCCGGGCTGCCGCCGGAGCAGCACCTCCTCGACCTCGGCACCGTGCACCTCGACGGCGTCGAGGTGGTCGTGCCGCCGCTCCACAGCGAGCTCGTCACCGCCACGCTCAAGGACGTCTCCGACCTCGGCGCCGCGCAGGAGACGCTCGAGAGCACGCTGCGCGAGCTCGACGCACGCTACGCGCGGACGCCGGCCGGGCTCGGCGTCACCGTCGCCTGGGGGCTCCCGTACTTCGAGCAGCGCGTCCCCGACCAGTGGCGCACGCACGCCCCGCAGGACCGCCGGGCCGGCAAGCCCGCGCTCCTGCCGCCGCGCCGCTTCCCGAGCGACCCGGCCGGCACGCGCCTCGAGGAGAACGACGTCGCCGTCCTCCTGCGCAGCGACAGCCGCGCCCACATCGACGACGCGCGCGCGGCGCATCTTCGAAGGCTGCCGTACTTCCAGGCGACGAGCATCCGGCGCGGCTTCGCGGGCGGCGGCTTCGACGGCAAGACGAGCCTGCCCAAGAAGATGGCGATGGCGGCCAACGTCCCCGGCGCCGACCTGATCCCGGACACCGCCGAGCTCTTCCTCGGCTTCACCTCGACCCAGAAGGCGGGCCTCGGCCCCGGGCTGATCGCGAACCACGAGACGCTCGGCTTCGTCGACGTCGGCTCCGGCTACTTCCGGCACGGGACGCACATGCACGTCTCGCACCTCCTCGAGGACCTCGAGGCGTGGTACCTCAACTTCGCCTTCGACGAGCAGCTCCTGACCATGTTCCGGCCCGGGCTGACCGGCGTGCGCCCGGGCACGCAGACGGTCGCCCAGGGGCCGAAGGACGTGCAGGACGCGGCGGCGCTCGCCGCGAGCTTCCGCAAGACCGGCCGCTTCGGGCACAGCGGCTCGATCCAGCCGACGTCGCGGCTCCAGGCCGACGTCGTCGGGCCCGACGGCACCGTCTACCCGAAGGGCACGACGATCCCGCAGCGCGTCGACTTCAACACGCTCGACAACCCGTTCGCGTGGTCGGCGACACCCGGTCGCGACCGGATGAGCTCCGACCCGGCGGCGGGCGTCCACTTCGTCGTCTTCAACCCCTCGAGCGACGACTTCGAGCGCAACCGGCTCGCGATGGACGGGCGGCTGCCCGGCGGCGAGACGCTCGACGCCGGCCCGCGCAGCCGCGCCTCCGGCTTCAACTCGATCCTCACGACCACGCACCGCCAGAACTTCCTCGTCCCGCCGCGCGCGCACCGCTCGTTCCCGCTCGCCGAGCTCGTGACAGAAGGCTCGCCGCGTCGGCCGCGGCGATGGTGGAGGCCGGCCCGTCGCGGTCAGGCTCCCGGAGCGCTGAGCCGCTCGAGCACGACCGCGACGCCGTCCTCGTCGTTCGAGAGCGTCACCTCGTCGGCGATCTCGATCACCTCGGGATGGGCGTTCGCGACGGCGACGCCGCGGCCCGCCCAGGAGAGCATCGGCACGTCGTTGCGCTGGTCGCCGAACGCGACCACCTCGGCCGCCGCGATCCCGAGCCCCTCGCACAGCTCGGCGAGCGCGGCCGCCTTGTTCACCCCGGCCGGCGAGACCTCGACCACCCAGTCGCCGGAGACCGAGACCGACGCGCGCCGGCCCGCCAGCTCGCGGGCGACCGCGGCGATCGCGTCCACCTCGTGCCCGGCATGCCGGAGGATCAGCTTCGTCGGCGGCCGGTCGAGCAGCTCCTCGGCGGGCGCGACCGGCGTGCCCGTCGGGCGGGACGAAGTCCCAGGCGGCGAACCCGGGCTCGTGCGCGAACGCCTCGCGCTCGACCGCGAACAGGATCCCGGGCAGCCGCTCGCGGAGCCCGTGGACGAGCTCGAGCGCGACCTCGGTCTCGATCTCCCGCAGGCGCAGGATCCGTCCGCGTCTCGAGGTCGAGGACGATCGCGCCGTTCGAGCAGATCGCCTCGCCGCGGACGCCGAGCTCGCCGGCGAGCTCGCCGACGGTGCGCGGCCCGCGCGCGGTGACGAGGACGAGCTCGATGCCGGCCGTCGAGCGCGCGCCGCGCCGCGGCCTTCGTGCGCGGCGAGATCGTGCCGTCGCTGCGGAGGAGCGTCCCGTCGAGGTCGATCGCCGCGAGCCGCAACGGCAGAGCCGGCGCCGCTAGCCGAAGAAGGCCTTCGCGACGTCGTACCACTCGGGCGTGACGAGCTTCAGCTCGGCGGTCGCCTCCTCGAGCGGGACGGCGACGATGTCGTCGCCGCGGAGCGCGGCCATCTTCCCGAAGTCGCCGGCGTGGGCGAGGTCGGCGGCCTTGAGGCCGAAGCGGGTCGCGAGCACGCGGTCGCGCGGGGTCGGCGTGCCGCCGCGCTGCACGTGGCCGAGCACGGTGACGCGCGTCTCGAAGCCGGTGCGCTCCTCGATCTCGCGGCCGAGCACGTCGCCGACCCCGCCGAGCGCGACGTGACCGAACTGGTCGGTCGCGCGCGCCTCGGCGCCGACGAGCTGGCTCTCGCCGGACTCGTAGCTGAGCTCGTAGCCCTCGCTGACGACGACGATCGAGAAGCTCTTGCCGCGCGCGTGGCGGCGGCGCAGCTCCTCGCACGCCGCCTCGACGGTGATCGGATGCTCGGGGATGAGGATCACGTCGGCGCCGCCGGCGATCCCGCTCATGATCGCGATCCAGCCGGCGTGGCGGCCCATCACCTCGACGACCATGACGCGGTTGTGCGACTCGGCCGTCGTGTGGAGCCGGTCGATCGCCTCGGTCGCGATCGTGACCGCGGTGTCGAAGCCGAACGTGTAGTCGGTGCCGGAGAGGTCGTTGTCGATCGTCTTCGGGACGCCGACGACGGGGAAGCCCTGCTCGGCGTACAGCCTCGACGCGACGCCGAGCGTGTCCTCGCCGCCGATCGCGACGAGCGCGTCGAGCCCGCGGTCGGAGAAGTTGCGCACGACGGCCTCGACGCCGCCGTCGAGCTTGTACGGGTTCGTGCGGCTCGTGCCGATGATCGTGCCGCCGCGGGGCAGGATCCCGGAGACCTCCTTCGGCCCGAGCTCCTCGAAGATGCCCTCGACGAGGCCGCGCCAGCCCTCGCGGACGCCGACGCACTGCCAGCCGGCGGCGTCCGAGCGGCGGACGACCGCGCGGATGACCGCGTTCAGGCCGGGGCAGTCGCCTCCGCCGGTGAGGATTCCGATCGTCTTCGCCACGTCGCCCTAAGTCTTAGCGAACCTGGACGCTGGAAGGCCTCGGTGAGTTTCCGCAGCGGGCCACGCCGGGCGGGCCGGCGCCGCTCAGCGCTCGAAGCGCTTGCCGCACGTGGGACACGCGATCGTGGCGGACGTCCGCCGGGTCGCGCGGCGAGCTCGATCGCCGCTCCGCACGCAGGGCACGGAATGAAGACCCGGGAGCGAGGATCCGGTCGCTGTCTTTCTCCGCTGGCTCAGTTCGATGACCCGACTCACGATGCGTCGGATCATCATGCCGAGCGGGGAGGACGACGGGCTCGTCGGCTACGGCTTTCGGACGTCTGTCTGTCGCGGTGCGACGCCTGGGCCATCAGTGAGCCGTGGCAGCGGACATGGTGTCGGCCATCTTCGAGCCGGCTCGGCAGCTCGGTGCGGAGATCGTGGCCGGCCTCGTCGCGTGCGGCCGTGCGTCGGAGACGAACGCCGCGCCGCGGGGATCCCCACCCATCCGGGCACTCCGCCGCGGCGCGGTCAGACCGACATCCTTCAGCTCTTGGGCGTCGATCTGGAGGCCCTTGCCGAGCGCCCAGCGGGCGGCCTCGGTGCGATTCGTGACGCCGATCTTGCGGTAGATGTTCGTCAGGTGGAACTTCACCGTCTGCTCGGTGACCCACAGCTTCTGGGCGATCGCCTTGTTGCTGAGGCCGGCGCTGACGGTGCGCATGATCTCGATCTCGCGCTCCGAGCAGCCCCGCCTCGCGCGCCGCGGAGGTGTCGTCCATCGAGGAGACACCGAGCGCGTGGTACGCCGTGCCGTTGACGGCCTGGCGGATCGCGGAGGCGAAGTCGCGGGCGTCGACGCTCTTGATGATGAAGCCGCAGGCGCCGTGGTTGAACGCGGCCTGGATCTCCTCGGGAGTCGCCGCGCTCGAGCACGACACGATCTTGACGTCGGGATAGCGGCCGCGGATCTGGTCGATGCTCGCGAGGCCGCCGATCCCGGGCATGTGCATGTCGAGGAGGACGATCTGGGGGTCGAGCTGTCCGATCAGCGGCAGCACCTTGGGACCATAGGTCGCCTCGCCGACGACCTCGAATCCCTCGTCCGCCTCGAGGGCGTGCCGCACGCCCACGAGCCAGAGAGGATGGTCATCTGTGATCAGGATTCTCATCGCAGTCGGAGCATCGCTCTCGGGGGTTGGATCGACCGCTGCGAGCGGTATGAATGTTGCAGGTCCGTGCTGTCATGGCTACCTCACGAAGGCCGGGTCGGCGAGGGCCGCCGCGAACTGCTCGATCGTGGTGTCCGTGTGGACCTCGAACCGGTAGTGGCGGTTGAAGTCGGACAGCGAGCCGACCGTCCCCGAGGCCTGTCCGTAGGTCACCGGGTTGGTCTGCGTGAACACGATCGGGAACTGGCTCGCGAAGTACCCCGGGAGCCACGCCTGAACCTGGCCGCTCGGGTCGTTGTAGAGGTTCGTCCACTGGCCGGCGTCGTTGAACGGCGCGGCCCAGGCGAGCGTGCTCATGGTCGGCACCTTCTGGCGGAGCTCGGCGATGCCGGCGGCGACCTCGTTCGCGACCGCCGTCTTGAAGGCGGCCACCGTCTCCGGGACGATGGTCGTGCGTCCTGACGCGTCTGCGGTTCACGATCGTGGTCGTCGTCTTCGTGGTCTGCGAGAGGCAGCTGTAGAAGTACGGGCAGGCGGCGGTGTAGGTCGGTGCGTGCCGATCCTGGCGCCGAGTCGTACGAGTCGCCGTGGCCGTACAGGCCCGCATGGAAGGCGATCTCCCAGCGGCCGTTCGTCGCGAGCGACTGGATGCTGGCCCAGCTCAGGTAGTCCGTCGGCGTGGAGCCCGGCGTCTTCCCGTCGGCGAAGCCCGTGACGACGAACAGGACGCCCTTGAAGCCGTACTTCTGCAGGAGCGCGTCCCAGGCCATCTCGTCGTTCGTGCCGTCGTCGACCGTGATCAGGACCGGCTTCGCGACGCCGATGTCCGCGCCTCCGAGCCAGGCCTGGTACTGCGCGAGCGTGACCGACTGGTACCCGTTCGCCTTCAGGTAGGCGAGCTGCGCGTCGGCCTCGGCGGGGGTCTGGTCGTAGATCGAGTAGCCGTCGGGCGGGGCGATCTCGTGGTAGTTCAGGACCGGCAGGTACTCGGGCGTGCCGGCGTGGATCGAGACCGGCGTCGTCGTGGTCGTGTTGCCGGCCGCGTCGGTGACGATCGCGGCGATCGCGTGCAGGCCGCTCGTCAGCGTCGACGTGTCGAACGTCGTCCCGTAGAGATACGTCTGCCCGCTGAGCGGGGCCGTCTGCGGGTCGCCGACCGGATTGCCGTCGACCGTGAACTGGACCGAGGCGATCCCGTACGCATCCGACGCGTGGGCCTGGAGGTCGAGCGGCCCGTCGCTCAGGCTGCCCGCCGCGGGGGCGGCGATCCAGGTGGTCGGCGGCGTGTTGTCGACGGTGGCGTGAAGGGCGATCGACGTCGCCGTGAGGCCTGCGGCGTCGGTGACCTTCGCGCTCACGAGGTGGCGTGCCGTCCGCGAACGTCGTCGTGTCCCACGGCATGGTGTAGGGCGCCGTCGTGACGGGCGTCCCGACGGCCTTGCCGTCGACGAGCAGCTGCACCGAGAACGGGCCCGTGCCGCCGGTGACGGTCGCGACCGCCGAGCTGTCGGCGCCGTGCGCGAACGTCCAGTCTGGCGGGACGTCGAGCATCACGCCGAGCGGGAGCGGGCCGACCGTGAAGGCGACCGGGGCCGAGCTGGTCGTGTTGCCGGCGGCGTCGGTCGCGTTCACGGCGATCTGGTGCTGGCCGTGCGCGAGCGCCGAGACGTCGAGCGTGGCCGAGTACGTGTACGAGCCGGACGCGTCGGGAGCCGTGAGCACGGGCCCGACGGGCGCGCCGTCGATCGTGAACTGGACGCTCTGGACGCCGTGGGCGTCGGAGACCTGTGCCTGCGCGGGGAGCGACGACGGGAACGTGTCGCCGACGGCGGGGGAGAGGATCTGGGCGCTCGGCGGCGTGTTGTCGACCGTGACCGGTCGCGCGTGTCGGTCGCGGTCTTGCCGCGGCCGTCCGTGATCGTCGCGGTCACCGTGTGCGACTCCGTCGGCGGTGCCCGTCGTGTCCCAGGGGGAGCTGACCGGCGCGCCGTCGAGCGTGTAGACGACCGAGGCGGGATCGACCGAGCTGGAGCTCGTGGCGTCGATCGTGACGACGCCGCGCGCGAACGTGTACGCGTGCGGCGAGGTGAGCGAGATCGTCGGGTAGGGCGGACCGACGTCGACGCTGATCGACCCGGACTGCGTCGCGACCGCGTTGCCGGACCAGTCGACGGCGAGGACGGCGAGCGTGTGCGTCCCCGGAGCGACCCCGGACGTGTCCCAGGGAAGCTCGTACTGGTAGGGAGAGGACCGGCGTCGTGACCGGCAGGCCCGTGAGGTTGCCGTCGACGAGGAGCTGGACGGACAGGATCCCCTGGTCGGACGAGGCGTTGGCCGCGACGGTGACGACGCCCGAGAGAGAGTGGGCGCCGTCAGCCGGCGCGGTGACCGCGACGAGTGTCGCGGCCCCCGCCGGAGCCGCTGCGGCGAGCGCGGCTCCGGCGAGGATCGGGAGAAGCGCGAGCGAGAACGACCGCTTTGAGGCGCAGGCTGGTCATGCCGCCATTTCCAGCGTCAGGGCGCGCTCGCCGACGACGTCGCCGAGGATGTCCTCGAGCGTGCGCCTCGGCTGCCACCCGATCGCCTCGCGCACCTTGTCGGTGCACGGCACGCGGTGGAGCATGTCGTCGATCCCCTGGCCGTAGACCTCGTCGAACGGCACGTAGGCCAGCGAGGAGTCGGACGACGTGAGCTCCTTGATCGCCTCGGCGAGGCCGAGAATCGAGATCTGGTTGTTCGCGCCGATGTTGTAGATCTCGCCGCTCGTCCGCTCGATGTCGGTCATCAGGTCGCGCAGGGCGACCACGGTGTCCCGGACATGGCAGAAGCAGCGGGTCTGCTCGCCGTCGCCGTAGATCTCGATCTCGTCGCCGCGGAGGGCGCGCTCGACGAAGCGGGGGATGACCATGCCGTACATGCCCGGTCTGGCGCGGGCCGACCGTGTTGAAGAGCCGCACGATCACCGCGTCGAGGCCGTACTCCTCGTGGTAGGCGAGCGCGAGGAACTCGTCCATCGCCTTCGAGTCGGCGTACGCCCAGCGCTTCTGGGTCGTGGCGCCGTAGATGCGCCGCGACGTCTCGGGCAGCGGCTCCTCGGTGCGGTGGTCGCCGTAGACCTCGGAGGTCGAGGCGACGAGGACGGGCTTGCCGAAGCGCCGGCACGCGTCGAGGACGGTCTCGGTGCCCTCGAGGTTGACCCGCAGGGTGCGGACGGGCTGCTCGACGATCGTCTTGACGCCGACGGCGGCCGCGAGGTGGTAGACGACGTCGACCTTGTTCACGAGCTCGGCGACGACCGCGGGGTGCAGCACGCTGTCGATCACGAGATGGAAGTCGGGGTTGTCGGCGAGGTGGGCGACGTTCTCCAGGCAGCCGGTCGAGAGGTCGTCGACGACGAACACCTCGTCGCCGTCGGCGAGAAGAAGGTCGGAGAGGTGCGAGCCGATGAAACCGGCCCCACCCGTGATCAGTGCTCTCATAGCGCATCTCCTGTGGTGGGCTTCGTTACGAAGCGGGTGGGCGAGTTCCACGTGCACGTCTCCATGCGCGGCTGCCGGATCGTCTTGAAGATGGCGTGCAGCATCGTCACGCGGTAGACGAGATCGAGGACGAGAATCGCGGGGGCGAGGAGGATCAGCCTCGGCTTGCGGAGCATGACCGCGGCCACCGAGACCCAGGCGAACGTCGTCCCGAGATAGAAGACCGCGAACCAGAGCGGGTTGATCCAGTGGCTCGCGAAGATGATCACCGGGGCGATCAGGAGCGGCTCCAGCATGTAGGGGAGCCAGTCGAGGAGCAGTGCGAGGTACGCGAGGTCGAACCACGAGAAGCGGACGCCGAGCGCGCGCTTGCGGTCGCCGACGAGCGGCACGCCGAGGCGATGGCCGCGCACCGACTGGAACTGGCCCCACGACCAGCGCACGGTCTGCCGGTACCAGTCGGGAACGTGTGGGGGTCGATCGTCCAGGACAGCGCGCGATGGACGTACTCGACGCGGCCGAGCCGGCGGCGCGCGATCTCGGCGAGCCAGTACATGTCGTCGATCGCGTACGGCGCGTCGTCCTCGATCAGCTGCGCGAAGACGTCGGCGCGGAAGAGGGTGTTCGCGCCGCAGATCACGTTGACGACGCGGAGGGCGTTCTGGCCGCGCTTGATCGTCGCCTGGTACGACCAGTACATGAACGCGCGCATCGCGATGAAGGGGTTCCAGCGCTGGTCGTGCTCCCAGACCGAGGCGATGTGACCCGACGCGGCGGCGATGCCCGCGTCGGCGTCCATCCGGGCGGCGATCTTCTCGATGTAGTCGGGCTCGACGACCGTGTCGTCGTCGAGGACACCGATGTAGTCGTAGCGCTCCGAGAGCCGCGCCTGGCGATTGCCGAGGCGGAGCGCGTCGGGCTTGCCGCCGCTCGTCGTGCGCGAGATCACCTTCGCGCCGGCGGCGCGGGCGACCCGCGCGGTCTCGTCGGTCGAGCCGTCCGAGACGACGTAGACGTCGGCCTGGTCCGCGACCGATCGCACCGTGTTGCCAATGGTCGCTTCGCCGTTCTTGCAGGCGATCAGGACCGCCGTTCGCCGCTGCCGCAGGGTCGTGTTCATCTGCATGTTGAAGCTAATGCGGTTCAGTCCGGCCTACCGGGTGCGGAGGTCGAGGTCGGACTGGACCTCGGTCAAGGCCGGTGACGCTTGCTGCCAAGGCGTCCTGCTCGGGCTTGACTTCCGGCGAGGGCCGCGGGCGGGACGCCGCCGGTTACGGTCACTCCGATGTGCGGAATCATCGGATACGTCGGGCAGCGGGCTTGCACGCCCATGCTCCTGAACGGTCTCTCGAAGCTCGAGTACCGCGGCTACGACTCCGCGGGGATCGCGCTCCACGAGCCCGACGGGATCCGCCGCGTCCGCGCGGTCGGGCCGCTCGCGAACCTGCGCCATGCTCTCGGCCACGACCTGCCGCTCGCGCGCAGCGGCCTCGGGCACACGCGCTGGGCGACGCACGGCGGCGTGACCGAAGACAACGCCCATCCCCTCTGCGGCTGCGTCGAGGGCGAGCTGACGCTCGTGCTCAACGGCATCGTCGAGAACCACGGCGCGCTGCGCGCCGAGCTCGCGGCCGAGGGCCACCACGTTTCGTTCGGAGACCGATGCGGAAGTCGTGGCGCACCTGGTCGAGCGCTGCTACGACGGCGATCTCGCCGCCGCGGTGCGCGAGGCCTCAGTCGCGCTCGAGGGCCATTACGCGTTTGTTGTCATGCATCGTGACCAGCCGGAGCTCCTTGTCGCCACCCGTCATGCCTGCCCGCTCGTCGTCGGCATCGGCGAGGACGAGGTCTTCGTCGCGTCGAACCCCGCCGCGTTCGCCGGCGAGACGAGGCTCGTCCAGTTCCCGGAGGACGGCGACGTCGTGACGCTCGCCCTCGGCCGCGCCGAGGCCGTGGGCCCGACGGCACGCCGGCCGAGCGAGAGCTGATCCTGCTCGACTGGGACGAGGAGACATCCGGCAAGGGCGCCCACGAGACGTTCATGCTCAAGGAGATCCACGAGCAGCCGGACGTCGTTCGAGGCCACGATCCGCGGCAGCGCGGCCGAGCTCGACTCGGCCGGCGTCGCCGGCATCGAGCTCGCGGACGTCCGTCGGGTTCTGATCCTGTCGGCCGGCACCTCGTACCACGCGGGACTCGTCGCGCGGACAGCGCTCGAGGAGTGGGCCGGGCTCGACGTGGCCGTCGGACATCGCGAGCGAGTGGCTCTACCGCCGCGGGCGGATCGACCCGGAGACGCTCGTGATCGGGATCTCCCAGTCGGGCGAGACCCGCGACACGCTGTCGGCGCTGAAGCTCGCGCGCGACGCCGGCGCGCGCGTCCTCGCGGTGACGAACACGCCCGACTCGCAGATCGCGCGGGAGGCCGACGCGGTGCTGCTCACCCGGGCGGGCCTCGAGGTCTCCGTCGCGGCCTCGAAGACCTTCACGGCCCAGCTCGCGCTCCTCTCCCTGCTGGCGGTCCGGCTCGGCGAGGTGCGGGGCGTGCTCGACCCGGGCGCGCGCGGCGGCGCTGCGCGACCGAGATCGACTCGCTGCCGGCGAAGATCCGCAGCTTCCTCGCGCACGACCATCCGATCGACGAGATCGCCGCCCGCCACTTCGAGCGGCAGTTCTTCCTCTTCCTCGGGCGCCACGCGGGCCTCCCGGTGGCGCTGGAGGGAGCGCTCAAGCTGAAGGAGATCGCGTACGCGCCGTCCGACGCCTACGCGGCCGGCGAGATGAAGCACGGCCCGATCGCGCTCATCGAGCCGGGAACGCCGGTGATCGTCGTCGCCACCGACTCGCACGTGTACGGGAAGGTGATGTCGAACATCCAGGAGGTGCAGGCGCGCGGCGCGTCCGTCGTCGCGATCGCGACCGACGGGAACGAGGAGATCCAGCACTACGTGGACGACGTCGTGTACGTGCCGCGCACCGACCCGCTGCTCCAGCCGGTCCTCTCGATCGTGCCCCTCCAGCTCCTCGCGCACCGCATCGCGCAGCTCCGCGGCGTCAACGTCGATCAGCCGCGGAACCTCGCGAAGACCGTTACGGTCGAGTAGCGCCGACGCGGCCGTCGGCGCACGCCCGGAGCTCCCGGCTGACCCGGCGCAGCTCCGTCGTGAGGTCGGAGACGAGCGAGCCCGGAGGCGGCCATCTTCCCGGTGCGCGCGACGTCCTCGAGCTCGGCGGCGAGCTGTGCGGCGTTCGCACCGCCGAGCCCGGCGGTGGTCGACTTGAGCACGTGGGCCGTCGCGAATGCGAGCTCGGAGTCGTCCTCCGCGACCGCGCGGTGCAGCGAATCGATCCGCGCGGGCAGGGCGTCGGTCCAGAGCCGGATCAGCTCGGCCACGGTGTCGTCGCCGACCTCGTCGGCGAGTCGCGCGAGCGTCTCGGGCGCGACCGCCTCGTCGGCGGTCCTGGCGGGCGCGAGCCAGCGGGCGAGGCACGTTCCGAGCCTGTCGATCGTGAGCGGCTTGACGAGGTAGTCGTCCATGCCCGCGGTGAGGCAGCGGATCCGGTCCTGGGGCTGCGCGTCGGCGGTGATCGCGATGATCACGTGGCGGTCGAGGTCGGTCTCGCGGTCGCGGATGAGCTTCGTCGCGGCGATCCCGTCCATGCCGGGCATCCGGCAGTCCATCAGCACGGCCGCGTAGGAGCGGTGCTCGAGCGCGTCGAGCGCGTCGAGCCCCGAGCCGACGGCCTCGGGCCGCGTAGCCGAGCCGTGCGAGCTGCCGGACGACGAGCTGCCGGTTGAGCTCGTCGTCCTCCACCACGAGGATCGTCGCGTCGGTCGCCGGCTCGGGCTCGCGCCGGCCGCTCCTCGGCTCGCCGCCGTTATGCCGGTAGGTGTCGGCCGCGCCCGGTCGCCGCCGCGGCGCCGAAGAGCTCGAGCAGCTGGGCTCCGCGACACGCGGCAGGACGGCGGCCACGTCGCCGTCACCGGTCGACACGTTGCCCCCGGCGAGCACGATCGCCGGGCGTCGCGGCGGGGAGGAGGTGGGCCTGGCCGGCGTCGCAGAGGACGAGGTCCGCCGAGCCGAACGCGGTTTCCGCCTCGCGCGACCGAGGCGAAGCAGCGGGTCACTGCGCCGGCTCGATTCGAGCGTCGCGGCGAGGGCGGCGAGCGTGAGCGGATGCTCGCCCACGAGCACGACGCTGCGCCCCTCGGCCGGCAGGGGAGCGGGGATCTCGCTCCGGCCCTCGACGCGCTCGAGCGACAGGACCACCGTCATCACGGTTCCCTCGCCGGGCGCGCTCTCGCACGAGATCGAGCCGCCCATCAGCCCGGCGAGGCGCGCGCAGATCGCGAGGCCGAGTCCGGTCCCGGCGTGCAGCCGGCTCGTCGAGGAGTCGATCTGCGTGAAGGGCTCGAAGAGGCCGGCCTGGGCTTCGGGTGCGATCCCGATCCCCGTGTCGTGCACCGTGAACCGCAGCTCGACGCGACTCTCGTCGCTGCTCTGGAGCTCCGCCCGGACGGCGACCTCGCCGGCGGGGGTGAACTTCACGGCGTTGCCGACGAGATTGAGGAGCACCTGCCGCAGCCGCGAGGCGTCGCCGCGTACCCGGCCCGGGATCGCCGGGGACACATACGACGACAGCCAGAGGTCGTGGCGGCGCGCGTCGACCGCGACGGCGTCGAGGACGCCTTCGACCACGGCTCTGACGTCGATCTCGTTCTCGACGAGGGTCACCTTGTGCGCCTCGATCTTCGAGAAGTCGAGGATGTCGTTGAGCAGCGAGAGGAGCGCCTCGGCGGAGTTGTGCAGCACGGTCGTCAGCTCGCGCTGCTCCTCGTCGAGCGTGGTGGTGCCGAGCAGGTCGATCGCGCCGATCACGCCGTACATCGGCGTGCGGATCTCGTGGCTCATCGTGGCCAGGAACTCCGACTTGAGCCGGGTCGCCTCGAGCGCCTGGTCGCGGGCCTTGGCGAGCTCGGCCTCCGCGTGCTTCAGGTCGCTGATGTCGAGGTAGTGCCAGAGGCTTCCCTCGTAGACGCCGTCCCTGAACACCGGGATGTGGTCGCGCAGGAACGAGCGGCCGTCGAGGAAGTCGATCTCCTCGCCGGCTGACGAGACTGCCGCCTCGCCGATCTGGAGCTCCACCTCGTCCCTGAACTGCTCCGGCTCGGCGACGAGTCCTGTCGACGCCTCGCCGGCGTGCGGCGTCAGCGAGCCCGCGAGCTCGTCGGGCGTCTCGGCCAGGCCGAAGATGCGGCAGAAGGCGTCGTTCGCGAGCACCACTCGACGCTCCGCGTCGAGCAGGAGAACGCCTCCCTGGAGGGAGCCGACGAGCGCGGCGAGCTGCCGCTGCGTGCCCTCCGCCCGCCGGCGCGCGGCGAGCTCGTCGGTCTGGGAGCGGACGGCCGAGCCGACGAGGCCCGAGATGCGCACCAGCACGAGCACGACGAGAACGACGCCGCCGGCCGCGAGGACGATGTCCATCGCGCCGCCGAGCGCGTCCACCGTCGAGAAGACGATCAAGCGCGGGCAGGGCAAGCAGCGCGACGCCGAGCGAGCTGAGGCGTGCGATCGGCATCCCCGGGGCGGGGCGGCCCTGGGGCAGATCGCGCCGGTCGGGAACGCGAGGCCGCGGCGACGGCGAAGAGGAGGTACGCGAGGAGCCAGACGACGTTCGGCCACGAGGCGAGCGCGTCGTGCCGCGGTGTTGCGGTGTACACGTCGTCGGCGACGACGAGGGCGAGAACGGCGAGGAAGAGCGCGAGGAAGGCCGGCGTTCGCCGGTTCGTCGCGACGACGACGTGCTCGGCGCACGCGAGCAGGATGCCGCCGGCGAGCGCGTACACGAGGGTGGTCGCGAAGCCGACCGTGGGCCGGACGGCAGACGCGTCGCTGAAGGCGACGGCCGTCGCGAGCTGGACGAGCATCAGGGCGACGGCGAGGATCCCGACCTCGATCAGCGCGAAACGCTTCCAGCCGCCCTGCACCGAGGCGACGAGCAGCACGAGGCCGCCGACGAGCAGGGGATAGCCGATCGCGTACGTCAGCCGCACGAGCGGGCCCTCGCCGCCGGGGGACCCGTGGTGGAGGTCGACGACCAGGTCGACGCCGCCGAACACCGTGAGGCCGGCCGCGATCAGCTGCCACGGCCTGCGCTCGCTCCGTCCCGGCTCGCCACGAGGCGGCGAGCATCGCCATCGGCGTCGCCGCGACGATCAGCGCTTCGACGGCGAGCTGGCCGCGCCCGCGGCACGAACAGGTAGATCGCGAGCAGGACAACGCCTCCGAGCAGGACCGCGGGGGTACGCCGAAAGGCGTACCCGGGAGCATGCATGACCGCCGGGGTTAGGCCGCCGCAGGCCACCGTCCCATTTAGGCACACCCCGGACCTGTTGTCTATCCCAAAAACGCCGCAGCCCGATGTTTCGTGGAGTTCGTCCGGCCGGGGGCGGCATCATGGTGGTCGGTGTCTTCACCGGGCGGCCAGCAGCCGGTTCGCGTTCTCGTGATCGACGACGAGGAGTCCGAGCGGATGCTCGTGCGGTGCGGCTCGAGCACGCCGGCTACGCGGTGGCCGTCGCGGGCAGCGGGCGCGAGGGGATGCGGGAGCTCTTCCGCACAGCCCGGACATCGTCCTGCTCGACGTCGTGATGCCGGAGATGGACGGCTGGAAGACGCTCGAGGAGATCCGCGCGGTGTCGGACCTCCCCGTGATCATGCTCACCGGCCAGGGCTCGGAGCTCGAGCAGGTTCGAGGCCTCCGGGGCGGCGCCGACGACTACGTCGTCAAGCCGTACAGCGCTCCGGAGCTGGTGGAACGGATCCGCGCGGTCCTGCGGCGGGCGCCCGAGGCGACCGTCAGGAACGTGCTGGACGACGGCGTCGTGCGCATCGACTTCCAGGCGCGAGAGGTGCGCGTGCGCGGCGCGCCGGTGGAGCTGACCGACCTCGAGACCCGCCTGCTCGTCGCATTCGTCGAGCACCCGGGTCAGACGCTCTCCCACGGCCAGCTGGTCAGCTCGTCTGGGGCGGTGCGCTCACCGCGCCGAGCGAGGTGCGGACGTACGTCCGCTATCTCCGGTCGAAGATCGAGACCGTCCCGGCGCGGCCGCAGCTGATCGAGACGGTTCGCGGCTTCGGCTACCGCTATCGCCTGCCCTGACGCCGGGCGCGGCGCGCCGTGCCGGGAGGAACGGCGGCGCGCTGCTGGAACTCCTGCGAGATGCGCGCCTCCTGCGCCGACGTCCCTCCTCAGCCGGGGCGGGCGCCCATTTCGCGTCGCGTGCTGCCTGGCGCTCGTGCTCGCCGCCGCCGCCGTGCTCGCACCGGCGCTGGAAGGACAGCCCGTCACCGGGATCTCGGAGCTCGTGGTCAGCGGGCGCGGGTTCGGGCACGGGATGGGCCTCTCCCAGTGGGGGGCCGAGCAGCGGGCGCGCGCCGGGCAGAGCTACCGGCAGATCCTCGCGTTCTACTACCCCGGCACCGAGCTGCGGACGGTGGCCGGCCGGTCGGTCCGGGTGCTCGTGCGCGAGGCTCCCGTCGTCCACGTCGGCTCGACCGCTCCGTTCACGCGTCCGCGACGCGCGCGGCCGGACGCTCAGCCTGCCCGCCGGGATGGTCGCCGTCACGACCGCGTTCCGGCTCGGCGGGCGCTCGCTCACGCCGCCGCTGCGGCTGGAGCCCGGGCGCGGCGGCGCTCCGTGCGGGCGCCACCGGCTACCACGGCAGCCTGACGCTCCTGCGCCACGGCCGGCAGGTGCTGGTCGTCGACCGGCTCGGTCTCGAGGACTACGTGCGCGACGTCGTCTCGGCCGAGTGCGTTGCCTCGTGGCGCGCAGGGGGCCCTCCGCGCACAGGCGGTCGCCTCGAGGTCGTACGCGCTCGCGAACCTCCGTCCCCACGCCCCCTTCGACCTCTACCCCGACGACCGCTCCCAGAACTATCGGGGGCTGCGCAAGGAGTTCGCCTCGGCGACGCGAGGCGGCGGAGGCGACGAACGGGGAGGTGCTGCTGTACCACGGCAGCGTCGCCTTCACCGTCTTCTCGGCCTCCAACGGCGGACTTGACGAACGACACCTCCGGGCCGTGGCCGCCGTCGACGCTCCCGTACCTCGTCTCCCGCCCCGATCCGTTCGACGAGCACGGCCCCGACACGGTCTGGGGGCCGGTCGGGATCGACACGGCGAAGTTCGACGCGGCGTTCCCGGAGCTCCCGCCCGACCTCACGAGCGTCTCCGATCGCGCGGAGCCACGCCGGGCGCCTGCCAGGCGATCACGTTCGTCGGCGCCGACGGCGCGGCGGTGACGATCGACGGCTACGCGTTCCAGCAGCGGCTCGGGCTCCGCTCCACCTATCTCACGGCGGTGGACGCCGCGCGCGGCCGCTAGAACGCGGCGGCTACGGCCAGAAGACCTGGCGTTTCGTGACGACGATCCGCCACGGCCCGGGCGGGACGGCGCTCGCCTCGACGAACTGCCAGCTGACCTTCGTCCGGTCGTCGTTCAGGCCCGGGAAGCGGAGGCAGTCCCGGATCGCGGGGCTGACGTCGAGCCCGGCGTTGTTGGCGCGGGCGCTCCGGGGCCGCTGCCCGGCGGTGCCGAACACGTACGCGGCGTCGTCGTAGACGTAGGGGCCTGCGTCCTCGATCTGCCCGTAGCAGACGATCGTCCGCTTCCCGACGCGTCGCGAGAGCTTCACCCAGCGGTTCTTCATCAGCGAGAACGGGCGGCCGGTCCGCTGCGAGGCGGCGAGCGCCGTCGCATAGGCCGGCGCCCACGGCACGACCGTGCTCCGGTTCGGCCGCGGGTTTCCGCGGTTGTCGAAGTCGTTGTACGGCAGGTCGAGGTAGAACGGATTCTCGAGCGGCCGGAACGTCGGGAAGTACGGGTACGGGCGGCGTGTGCGCGGGTCGTCGAAGCCGCCGTAGTGCTCGAGCCAGCGGTCGTCCCAGGCGGAGACGGAGTTGTCCTCGCTCGATCCGTTCCCCTTCGGCTCGCCGACCCAGAACACCGTCGCGGTGACGTTCGCGTGGACGGGGTAGTGCGGGGCGGCGCCCTTCAGGGCCGGCGAGGCGTTCGCTCCGGCCGCCAGGGCCAGCGCGAGGAGCGTGGCGGAGTGCACGGACCAAGCGTAGGGCGAAGCCTCGCGGGGAGGACGCCGCTTCCGGCCCGCCCCGACTAGCCGGGGGTCTAGTGCCGTTCGGAGCCCTGCGACCGGAGACTGGGAGAGGACAAGGAGAAGAGCGTTTCCTTCTCACCGCGGCACGTTTGACCGGAGGCAGGAATCATGAGTGGACAGATCGCTGGACAGACGAGGGCTCTCCCGTTCACGGGGCTGACGGCACTGCCGTTCGCGCTCCTGGGCGTGCTCCTCAGCGCGGCAGGCTTCCTGCTGACGCGTCTGCACCCGGGTCGCGAGACCCGTTAGTCGTCCGACCCAGGCCGATGCGGCGGAAGCTTGGATACGCCCTGCTGGCAGTTGGAATCTGCCTGCTGGCCTGGGTCGGCGCGACCCTCTACTGGGGTGACCCGGTCACCTCGCTCTACACGAGCTACGAGCAGCGCGGCCTCTCGCAGCGGCTGGACAGCCTCCAGCACGTCTGGGCCGCGCAGGCCCAGCGCAACGCGGCGATCCGCTCGAGCGACCAGGTGGCGAGCAACGCGGACGGCGGCTCGCCGTGCCGAGGCGGCGGCGTTCGCGTCCGGGCTCCGCGAGGGCCAGCCGATCGGGCGGATCATCGATCCCGCGGCTCGGGCTGAGCATGGTGGTCGTCCAGGGCACGAGCGAGTCCGACCTGGAGAAGGGCCCGGGACACTACGACGCCGCTTCGGGAGCGAACACGTCGCTGCCGGGGCTCGGCGGCGTGATCGCGATCGCAGGCCACCGGACGACCTATCTGCATCCGTTCCGGCACATCGACGTCCTCCGCGCGGGCGACCGCATCACCCTCGCCATGCCGTACGGCACGTTCCGTACACGGTGTACACGCACCGGATCGTCGGCGACCACGACTGGTCGATCCTGCGCCAGACGAGCTTCGAGAAGCTCGTCCTGTCGGCCTGCCACCCGCTCTACTCGGCGACGCACCGGTGGGTCGTGTACGCGCGGCTGACGGGCGCGACCTCGGCGAGTCCCCGCCGCGTAGACCGCACGTGCGGCGCGGCCGGCGCCGACGCGGCGCTAGCCTTGCCGTGTACCGGGGACTCGCCTCCCCGGTGCCGCGCCCCCGGAGGTGAAAGCCTCGCGGGGGCTTTGTCGTTCCCTCGCCGCGAGGGTCCGTGGGAAATCTGCTGACACCGGCTCAGGACGTGTCCGCAGCGACGTTCCGTGGGGACCCCCGATACGGGCCGTGCGCTCCCGGGGAAAGCTGCCGGTCACATGGTGCGTCGCTTGCTCCGGGTCAGCAGTCCGCCTCGACGTGAGCGAGCACACGACCAGAGGACTCCGATGGCACAGATCGCGCACCCGTCACCGATCGCCCCGCACGACGCGGACCACAGGCCGCCGGGTCGACCCGAACTGCGCCGCCTACGGCTGCTCGGGCACAAGTGGGCCGCCCAGATCGTCGCCGTGCTGCTCTCGGGCCCGCATCGCTTCACGGCCCTGCACCGGGCGCTGCCCGCGCTGAGCGAGAAGGTGCTCAGCCGCCGGCTCGACGAGCTCGAGGCGGCCGGCCTCGTCTCGCGCACCCAGTTCGCGGAGATCCCGCCGCGGGTCGAGTACGCGCTCACGCCGATCGGGCTCGAGCTGCGGGACGGGCTCGCCGAGCTCGACCGCTGGAGCCGCCGCTACGTCCTTCGAACCGAGCAGGAGCAACGATGAAGAACGTGTCCCGCCGCGCGCTCGCGCTCGGCCTGGCCGGCGCAGTCGCGGCGGCCGTCGCGACCGCCCTGCTCGCCGGGCTTCGGCTCGAGCGGCCGCGCCGCCACGACCCGCAGCGCCTCCACCGCCGCGCGCTGGCCGTCGCAGTCGCTCCAGAACGTGCTCTCGCTCGCGAAGGTGCCGCCCGCGCAGCAGGCGCCCCTCTTCGCGCTCGTCGACCAGCACGGCCGGCACGTCTCCCTCGCCGCCCTGCGCGGGAAGGTCGTCGTGCTCGAGCCGATGGATCCGCACTGCACCGACATCTGCCCGATCGTCTCGGAGGAGTTCGTGCTCGCCGCGCAGCGGCTCGGCGCCCGGGCGCGGCAGGTCGTGTTCCTCGGCGTCAACGTCAACCAGTACCACGAGCGTCCCGCCGAGGTCGACGTGTTCTCGCGCCACCACGGGCTCGACCGGCTCGCGAACTGGCACTTCCTCACCGGCTCGACGGCGGCGCTCGAGCGCGTCTGGCACGCGTACGGCATCTCCGTCCAGCCGAACGCGACCGGCGACGTCGTCCACAGCGCGCTGATGTGGTTCATCGACCCGCAGGGCCGCGAGCGCTGGGTCGCGACGCCGAACTACGACAAGCCCCAGATCCCGAAGTTCGGCGCCGGGATCGCCTCGGTCGCGAGCCGCCTGCTCGGCTGACCGAGTCAGCGAGCCCGTAGGTCGAGCGCGGACGTCGGAGCGCCCGTCGCCTCCTCGGCCCGCACGAGCCACAGACCGCCCAGCGCGCTGCCGGCTGCTCCCGCCCCGATTGCGGTGACGGCGAGCAGGCGCGCGAGGTTCCCCGGAAGCGACCGACAGCACGTCCGCGCGCAGGAACACGGGCAGCTTGCTGAGCCCGACGGCGAGACCGAGCAGGCCGAGCCCGAGTCCGGCGGCGATCCGCCATCGCGGAGGGGCGAAGGCGAGGGCGAGCGCGCAGACGGCGATGAAGGCGATCTCGTCGAGCGAGACGATCCACGTTCCCGGCGACGCATACGAGTCGAGCGAGAAGCCGGCCGCGGTGACGGCCGCGGCCGCGCCGGCGAGAACGCCGAGCTGCCGGCACGTCGATTCCACCCGCCGCGGCGTCCCGGCCAGCCCGACCGCGACGGCGAGGGCGACGAAGACGGCGAGCAGGGAGAGCCAGGGCCAGAGCGGCGGTGCGGGTAGTCGCCGGAGGTGCCCGACGATCTCGCTGCGCCGGCCGTCGACGACGACCGGCACCGTCCACGCGCCGCTGCGGGCCCCGGGTCGCAGACGGCTCACGCGGGCGTCGTGCCACACCACGGAGTCGCGGCCGGGCTGGAGGCGCCAACCCGAGCCTGCACCCGCCTGCCGTCCCTTCCCGAGCAGCCCGGCGGCGGCCGCGGTCGGAGAGCCCGCGTTCACGGACAGCCCGGCGGGGCTCAGCCGCAGGAACGGCTCGCCGAGGTAGCCGAGCACGGTCACCGTGTGCCCCGGGCGCACCGTGAGATGCAGCGCGAGGTCGCTCGCGTACACGCCGACCGCGAACGGGGCGGCCGGCGACGCCCGGGGCGCGACACGCTCGCCTCGAGGGCCACGGCGACGGTGCCGGTGCGCAGGTGCGCGCCGGCCGCGCCCGGCGAGAGCAGCGCCGCGAGCGCGGCGACGACGAGCACGCGCCCGATCCGGAGCGAACGCACGGCGCACAGTCTGACGGGACGGCCCACCTGTGGCAGGATTGCCCGGATGCGCCGCAGCCTCGCGTGGCTCGTTGCCGTCCCGCTGATGATGGCGGGGTCGCAAGCGGCGCACGTGCTCACGTACCGATGGGTCTACCCGGTCGCGCACGTCCGCCTGCACGAGCTCGTCGCCTCGGGGCACGACTACATGAGCCTGCTGCCGCTCGTGCTCGGCATCGCCGGCGCGGTGACCGCCGCTCTCGCTCGGCCTGAGCGCGGTCGACGCCGCCCGCGGGCGCAGGCAGCGGGCGCTGCCGGCGTGGGCCTTCGCGCTGCTGCCGCTCGTCGCGTTCACGGTCCAGGAGCACCTCGAGCGGTGGCTCGCCTCCGGTGTCTTCCCGTGGCATGCAGCGGCCGAGCCGACGTTCCTGCCCGGGCTCGCGCTCCAGCTTCCCTTCGGCCTCGTCGCCTACCTCGCCGCGCGGCTGCTGCTGCGCGCCGCGGAGGGGGTCGGGCGGGCGCTCGTGCAGCCCGTGGCGCCGCGGCCGCGCTTCGTGCCCGCTGCCGATCTCCGCTCCGGCCGCCGCCGCCGTGGCGCCGCGGCCGCCCCTGATCGCCAGCGGGCTGGCGAAGCGCGGCCCGCCGCTCCTCCTCCGCGCCTGACCGTGACGCCGCCGTCCGGCGACGACCACCCGCGAAGAGGAGGAGAGAGATGATTCGAACGACTCGAATCGGCGTGCTCGCGCTCGCCGGAGTCTCGGCCCTCGTCGTCGTGCTCGCGCTCGCGACCGGCGGCGCAGGTGCCGCGCCTGCCGGCCGGGCTGCGATGCCGATGCCGATGCCGATGACTCCGCTCGGAGTCGCGACGTGGCAGGGGATGCAGATCGAGGCCGTGCGGAGCACGCCGGTCACCTTCGGCGTCTTCACCGGCACGAAGATGCAGCTCGTCAAGGCGACCAAGAAGGACTCGTTCCATCTGATGGTCAAGCTGACGGACGTCCACACGAAGACGCCGGTTCCGTACGCGTCCGTGTGGGCCACGATCAAGAAGGGCTCGAAGGTCGTCTTCGACGAGCGGCAGTGGCCGATGCTGTCCGCCTTCATGGGCGTCCACTACGGCAACAACGTCGTGCTGCCGGGAGCGGGGACGTACACGCTGACGCTGCTGATCGGGCCGCCGCAGGTGGCGCGGCACCCGGAGTACATGCACGTCTGGCTGAAGCCGCACCGGGTCACGTTCGCGTTCCAGTGGAAGCCGGCGAAATGACCGCCAGCGGTGAGGGCAAGGAGAGATCGACGATCGTCCGGCGGACGGTCGTGCTCACCGTGGCGGCGCTCGCCGCCCTCGTGCTCGCGGCGTCCGCGTCCGCGCACGCCCGCGTGAGCCCGGCCGTGTCCCTGTCCGGGAAGCTCCAGCTCTACAGCCTCGCCGTCCCGACCGAGAAGGAGAACCTGACGACGACGAAGATCGTCCTCACGGTCCCGGCCGGCTTCGGGATCGACTCGTTCGTGCCGGCTCCGGGCTGGACGCAGCGGGTGCAGACGACCGGGTCCGGCGACAACGCGGTCGTGCAGAAGGTCACCTGGACGGGTGGGAGCACGCCGACCGGGGACGACTCGCTCTTCCAGTTCCTCGCCCAGCCGGCGAAGAGCGGGACGTACACGTTCTCCGTGCAGCAGACCTACTCGGACGGCTCGATCGTGAACTGGTCCGGGCCGGAGTCGGCCGACGCGCCGGCGCCGGCGATCGAGGCGGTCTCGTCGATCGGAGGCGGCGGGAGCTCGACGCTCGGGATCGTCGCGGTCGCCCTCGGCGCGCTCGCGCTCGTCGTCGCCGGCGCGGCGCTGCTCCGCGGCGGTGGAGGCGGAGGGTCGCGCGAGCTCGCATGACGCGGGGGCGGGGCATCGTCGCTCTGGCGGTGGCCGTCGGCGCGCTCGTCGCGCCGGCGGCCGCCTCTGCGCACGCGTATCTCGTGCAGGACCGTGCCCGTCGCAGAGCCAGATCCTGAAGGCCCCGCCGCGCGCGGTCGAGCTCACCTACGACGAGGCGGTCGAGCCGCGCTTCGCGACGATCTCGGTCACCGACGCCCACGGGCACCAGCTGACGACCGCGGCGCCCAGCCGTTCCCCGTCGGACCCGGACACGCTCGTCGTGCCGCTGAAGCCGCACCTGCCGCAGGGCTGGTACCTCGTCTACTGGCGGGCGATCTCCGTCGACGGACATCCCGTGCAGGGCTACTACACGTTCGCGGTCGGGCCGGCTCCGGGTGCGCCGCCGGAGTTCTCCGTCCCGCACTCGGCCCAGTCCGCCACGACGCCGGACGTCGTGATCGCGCGCTGGATCGCGTTCCTGTCGGTGATGACGGCGATCGGCCTGTTCGTGCTCCGCATCGCGATCGCGCGGCCGCTCGTGCGCCGCGTCGAGGGGACGAGCCTGCGGGCGGTCTCCGTCGCGTTCGCCGTCGCCGCCGCGGTCGGCCTGGTCGCGGTGCCCGTCTACCTCGACGTCGCGACCTCCGTCGACTCGCTCCGGTCGGCCTTCGACGTCGGTGCGCTCGTCCCGCTCTTCCGCGTCACCGCGTTCGGGCGCGCCTGGGTCGACCTCGAGCTCTGCTTCGCGCTCTTCTGCGCCGCCGCCGCCGTCGCGCTCTGGGTCGACCGGCCGCAGCGCGAGCGGCGCTCGATCGCCGAGCTCCTGGCGGTGCTGGGCGCGCTGCTCGCGGCCGCGGCGGTGCTGCTCGTCCCGGGACTCGCCGGCCACGCCGCGCAGACCGCGCCGCGCGGCCTCTCGCTGCTGCTCGACTGGGTCCACCTCGTCTCGGGAGCGGTCTGGCTCGGCGGGCTCGCCGGCCTGATCGTGCTCGCGGCCGCCTTGCCGGCCGGCCGGCGCGTCGCCGGGCTCTCGGTCTGCGTGCCGCGGTTCTCGAACGTCGCGTTCGTCTCGGTCGCGCTGCTGCTCGGGAGCGGCATCGGGGCGACGGTCGTCCACCTGCCGATCCTCGCCGCGCTCTGGCAGACCTCCTACGGCGTCGCGATCCTCGTCAAGGTCGGGGTTGCTCGCGGCGGCGATGGCGTTCGCGGCGGTGAACCTCCTGCGCGCGAAGCCGCGGCTCGTCGCGGCGCGGGAGCGGGCCGAGCTCGGCGAGCCGGCGGCGAGGCTTCTGCGCCGGTCGATCGGCGCCGAGACGCTCTCTCGTCGCGGGCGCCGTGCTGGCCGCGGCGGTGCTCTCGAGCCTCGCGCCGCCGCCGGCGGCGCTCGCCGAGACCGGCTCCAACCTCGCCACCGTCGGGCCCGGACGCGTCGCCGCCGTCGTGCACACGGACGGCTACACGCTGCAGGTGCTCGTCGACCCGAACACCGTCGGCGTCGTGGACTCCTTCGGGCTCCGGATCACGCGCGGCGGCGCGCCGGTGCGGGGAGCGAACGTGACGCTCGCCTTCAACATGCTCGAGATGGAGATGGGGCAGCTCGAGTACCAGCTCGTCGAGACGAGCCCCGGCGTCTACACGCGCCGCGCGCCCGCCCTCGTCATGGCCGGACGCTGGTCGCTCGTCTTCTCGGTCGCCCCGAAGCAGGGGGCGCCGTTCACGGCCCTCGTCATCGACCACGCCACCGGATGAGTCCGCAGATCCGTCTCCTCGCCGCGCTCGCCGCCCTCGTCCTGGGTGCGGTCGCCGCGGTCGTCGCGATCCTGCTCCTCGTCACGACCATCGGCTGAACCGTGCCCGCGTCCACCACCGAACGTTCGGATTCGACAGAGAAGGAGGGTTCCAGCTCCCATGTCCAGGCCACGTGAGCTCCGCGAGGCGACAGGCGAGGCGACCGGCCGGCTGACCCGCCGCCGCTTCCTCGCCGGGGCCACCGCTGCGACCCTTGCCGTCGCCGGCGGCGTCGCCGCGCTCGTCGACCACCTCGTCTCCGGCGGCGGCGTCCCCCTCGGCCCCGAGCCGCAGGGGCTCTCGCCGCGCCAGCACGCGTGGAACGCCGTCCTCGCCCACGACGAGCACGGGAACGCCGTCGCGCCGCGGCACGTGCGGCTGCTCCTCTTCGAGGTGAACGGGCGGCCCGCGCCCGCCTCGGCCCGGACGCTCGAGGCGGCGCTCCGCACCCTCGAGCGGCGGTACGCGTGGGGGCCCGCCGGGCTCCTCTTCACGCGTCGCGTGGGGGCCGCGCTACTTCGAGCGGACGCTCGGCGTCGACTCTCCGGTGCCGCATCCCGAGGCGCTCGCGAGCTTCGAGCTGCCGACGCTCGACACCTTCGACGCGTGTCTCCATCTCGCCTGCGACGACGAGGCGCGGCTCGACTCGGTCGTCGGCGGCGCTCGTCCACGGGCAGCCGCTCGCCGGCGCCGACGGCCCGCTCGATCTCCGCTCCGTCCTGACCCTGCGCGAGGTGCGCTCGGGCTTCGTCGGCGACCGGCTCCCCGCCGCGCACCAGAACGTGGCCGGCATCCCGTCCGGGCACCCGGTGCCCGCGACCGCGCCGCTCTACATGGGCTTCAAGTCCGGCTTCCGGAAGAACCAGGCCTCCGAGGACGACATCACGATCGCCGGCGGGCCGTTCGCCGGCGGGACGACGATGCACGTGAGCCGGATGCGCCTCCGGCTCGAGAGCTGGTACGGGCTCCTCGGCGAGCAGGAGCGGGTCGCGCGGATGTACGCGCCGCAGCTCACGGCCGCCCAGGTCGACGCGTTCACGACCGACGCGCCGAGCCAGCCCGGCCGCCTCGCGCAGGCGGCGCGGCGCTACGGCGTCGTCGGCCACTCGCAGGCGTCGGCCGTCGCGCGGCGGAACGGGAAGCCGCTGATCCTGCGCCGCGACTTCGACACGACGGACGGCGGCGAGTCGGGGCTGCACTTCGTCTCGCTCCAGCAGAGCATCGCCGACTTCGTCACGACACGGAAGGCGATGAACGCGGCGCGGGCGAGCTATCTGAACCCGTCGATCACCGAGACCGTGAACAACGGCATCAACGAGTTCATCTTCGTCACGCACCGGGCGAACTACGTCGTCCCGCCGCGCGCGCAGCGGTCGTTCCCCTTGCTCCCCGGACGGGACGGTGCCCTTGCGTAGCGGCGGTCCCGGCCGGCTAGGGCGGGAAGCGGAAGCTCGTGTGGGGCCGGACGTAGCCGCCGACCTCGAGCACGATCTCGTCGCCTGCCCGCAGCACGAGGCGGCGCGGATCGCCGGCGCGCGCGTGTCCGTTCACGTACGTCCTCACGCGTGCCGGGGAACGTCAGGAGCCGGGTCGGCCCGAGCCGGCGGCCCCAGACGGCGAACAGGGTGCCGAGCGTCGCTGCCCGGCTCGAAGCCGACGACCCCGCTCGGGTCGAGCGTCCACACCGCGGCGCGGCAGCGCGCCGCCGAGACCCGGCCCAGGCGGACGGTCGCCCCGGCGAGCCCGATCGCGGCCGGCACGATCACGACGCGCCGGTTCGCGAACAGCTCGAGGTGGACGCGCGCGTCCGTCCGGAGCGCCGCCGGGCGGCAGCCGGCCAGGCTCGCCGCAGGCCCGTGCGCGGAAGGCCGGTAGCGCTGCCCGTGCCCGATCGGCACCGGCACGAGCCCGCCGACGGCGGCCGCGGCGACGGCACAGCACGCACCCGTCCTCACCGTCTCCACGGTACGCGCTCGTGACGAGAGCGGCCAGACTCGCCGCCGCGGTGCTCGCGGCCGTCCTCGCCGTGGCGATCGGCGCCGGGGCCGCGCGCGCCGACGGCGACCCGGCGAGCGACTTCCTCGTCGCGCAGAAGGTCTTCCTCCCGTACGACGCCAAGATCCCGGCGGCGAAGCAGAGCTCGCTCACGGCGCTCGTCGACGAGGCCGCCAAGCAGGGGTACCCGATCCGGGTCGCCCTGATCTGGTCGAGCTACGACCTCGGGTCGGTCACCGCCCTCTGGAATCGCCCGCGGACGTACGCGCACTTCCTCGCGGTCGAGCTCTCGTACTACTTCAAGGGGCCGCTGCTGATCGTGATGCCGAAGGGCTACGGCTTCTACTGGCTCCATCACGGCTCCGCGAAGGAGTACGCGCAGCTCGCGAAGCTCCCGATCGCGCCGACACCCGCCGGTCTCGCCGACGCCGGGATCGCCGCGGTGACGAAGCTCGCCGCGGCCGCGGGCGTCGACCTCGGGACGCCGGCGCCGACGTCCGCCGCGCCTCAGGCGCAGCGCAACAGCCACGACCGCGTCGTGATCGTGGCCGCGGTCGTCGTCGCGCTCCTGCTCGGCTGGCTCTTCCGCTTCGTGGTTCGCCGGCGCGCTAGCGGTTGACGAGCAGCGTCTCGGCGACGCTCCGCCTCGTCCCGCTCGCGAGTCGGCGCGCTGCCGAGGATCGTGACGAGCAGCAGCGCCAGGCCGGCGGCGAGCGAGACGGATGCGGCTCCGCGTTCCACCCAGGCGGGCACGACGGCGAGCACGTACGCGTTGCGGAGGGTGCCGAGCAGCGCGAACCCCTGGTAGGCGGCGGCAACCCCGATCGCGACGCCGACGACCGCGCGCCAGTCGCGGCGGAGCCAGAGCACGGCGAGGAGCGACCGTCACGGCGCACGTGAGGGCGACGAGCGCGAGCTGCCCCGAGGAGACCGACGGCCGTCCGTAGAGCTCCCGGCCGAGCCGCCCGACGGTGGCCGCGGCGAGCGCGAGCCCGGCCAGCGACCAGCCGGCGGCCTCGGCGAGGCCCGCGTCGCCGAGGCGCAGCGAGCGCCGGCACGGACGCGAGCAGCAGGACGAGCGGCCAGAACCAGAGCAGCGAGGGGCGCGGCGCGTACCAGAGTCCGCCGGCGATGCTCGTCCGCCTTCCGTCCACGACGATCGGGACGAACCAGCGCCCGAGATAGCGCGAGCCGGCCGGGTGCGCCGCGAGCGCGAGCGCGTGGAGCCGGTCCTCGTGCCAGGAAGTCGAATGGGAGCCGCGTGAGCAGCTTCCAGACCGGGGGCGTCCGCGGCCCGAGACCGGCCGGAGGCGTGAGGGGCCGGGCGCGGTTGAGGAAGTAGGTCGGCGACTGCGTGTTCACCTCGACGCCGCGCGGGGAGAAGCGGAGGTACGGGGCGCCTCGCAGGCCGACGACGATCACGGTGCGCGACGCGGGCACCCGCAGCCAGAGCCGCTGGTCGCCGTCGACGACCTTCGCGTCGAGGCCGGCCGGGACGGACGTGATGCGGGCGAGGTAGCTCGTCGCCGCCGGCGCCGACACGCCTGCGTGGGCGGACGCGCGGCCCGGAGCCAGTCCGGCTGCCGAGCAGCGCGAGCAGGATCAGGCCGCTAGCCCTGCGCACCTGCGAGCTGCCGCACCGTCCGGGCCACGTCGGCGGCCCGGAACGGGTACAGGAAGAGCGCACGCTGGTAGCCGCGCGGATCGACGAGGAACGCCGCCTCCGTGTGGCTGATCTGGTGCACCGTGATCCCTGCCACCGTCTTCGGCGAGTCCTGCACGCCGATCTTGTAGGCGGCCCACACCTTCGCCAGCGCCGCCGGCTTCCCGACCGCCCAGTACCAGTCGCGGCTCAGCTTCCACTTCGCCATGTCCTGGAGCAGATAGCGGCGCGCGTTGCCCCATTGGTCGACGCTCACGGCCACGATCGCCGGCCGCCGCGCCGACGGGAACCGCGCCTCCACGTCCTCGAGCACCTTCGCCTCGGTGGGGCAGAGGTTCCGGCAGAGAGGATCGATGAACGTCACGATCACCGGGCGGCCCCGGAACCGCGCGATCGACACCGGCTTACCCGCCTGATCCGCGAGCGCGAAATCCGGCGCCGGCTTCGTCGCCGCGGCCCAGGTCACATCGGGGCCGGCCGGCGCCGGCGGGCCGGCCGGGACGGCAGCCGGATGCGACGCCCGCAGCACGCCGACCGCCACGCCGATCGCGACGCCCCCGACCATCGCTCCGCCCCAGACCATCCAGCGCAGTCGCTTCCGCGCGCGGGCGCGGTCCTCGGGGGCGGCGCCGCTCACGGATTCCTGCTGAACCGACACGCCGCGACAAGTATGACGGAGCGGCGCCGGCTCGAGCTTCCCCGGCGCGCCGCCCGCCGCCGCTTCCGGTCGGCCCTGCGATGCCGAAGGTGGGAATCGAACCCACACTCCCCGAAGGGAACCGGATTTTGAGTCCGGCGCGTCTGCCAGTTCCGCCACTTCGGCGTGACGGGGGCATGGTACGCGGCCGTGGGTCCACTCACCTCTCGCGCGCGGAGGCGAGACCGTGCTCTCGCCGGAGCGCTGAGCGCGGTGCGAGATCCAGTGCGGCGAAGGAGGGGGCCCGCGGGGGAACCATGGGTTCCTCCGCGTGATCCGGCGCGTCTGCCAGTTCCGCCACTTCGGCGTGACGGGGGCATGGTACGCGGCCGTGGTCATTCACCTCCCGCGCGCGGAGGCATCCGTGCTCTCGCCGGAGCGCTGAGCGCGTGCGAGATCAGTGCGGCGAAGGAGGGCCGCGGGACATGGGCCTCCGCGTGATCCGGCGCGTCGCCGTTCGCCACTTCGGCGTACGGCATCGTCGAGCGCAGCGAGTCGTTCCACCGCCCTCGAGATGCTCGGGCCGGCGGGGCGGCGCATCGCCTCGTGCGGACGGTCATGTGCCGATCCTCGCGACAGGGTCGCATCGCTTCCGATCGGTATGAGCATCACTTGCTGCTCTTGAAACGGAGCGGAAACCGGTGAATACTCACGCATCCGGCCCGGAGCGACTTCGGACCGGACCGGGTGGATGGATGCGACCGAGGAGGGAGCTTTGAGCAAGAAGCGTTCCATTGGCGTGCTGGGCGGGATCGTGGTGATCGCAGCCGCGATCGTCGCCGCGTACGCCGGGAGTGCGCGCAGTGCGACGGCCGGTGCGACCCCGCTGCCGTCGTCGTCCTGCGCCCCCGTGGTCTACAAGGGCTCCGGGAGCCCCGACTACATCGTGGCGTCGGACCTGCCGCTCCAGGGCGCGATTCGCAAGCAGACCGTGCAGATCTCGCGCGCGATGATCTGGGACCTCGCGAACCGCGGCTGGAAGGCGGGCTCGTACAAGATCGGCTACCAGTCCTGTGACGACTCGACGGCGCAGGCCGCCGGTTGGGACACGGGCAAGTGCGCGACGAATGCCCACCTGTACGCGAGCAACCGCTCCGTGCTCGGTGTCGTCGGCACGTTCAACTCGGGGTGCGCGAAGATCATCATCCCGATCCTCAACCGCGCGAACCCCGGCCCGGTGGCCATGGTGAGCCCGGCGAACACGAGCCCCGGCATCACCACGACGGGCCCGGGCGCGGAGCCCGGTGAGCCGAACAAGTACTACCCGACCGGCAAGCGGAACTACGTCCGCGTCGTCGCGAACGACCAGTACCAGGGCCCGGCCGACGCGATGTTCACGCAGTCGCTCGGCGTCAAGAAGGTCTACGTGCTGAACGACAAGCAGACGTACGGCTACGGCGTCGCGCTCACGTACTCGAACGCCGCGAAGAAGCTCGGCATGAAGGTCGTCGGCTTCAAGGGCTGGGACGCGAAGCAGTCCAGCTACGAGGCGCTCGCGAATGCGATCAAGAAGTCGGGCGCCCAGGCGGTGTTCCTCGGCGGCATCGCGTGCAACAACGGCGCGAAGCTGATGCAGGACATCAAGTCGGTCAATCCGAAGATCCAGCTGCAGATGCCGGACGGGTTCTCCGACCCGAACGCGAACGGGGCGGTCGGCAACGGCTCGTACATCAGCGTCGCCGGTGAGCCGCCGCAGAAGCTGACCGGCTTCGGCAAGACGTTCGTGCAGAAGTTCGGCAAGCAGGTCCACGCGACCCCGAACCCGTACGCCGCGTACGGCGCCGAGGCGATGGACGTGCTCCTGCAGGCGATCGCGCACTCGAACGGGCAGCGGTCGAGCGTCACGGACGCGCTGTTCAAGGTGAACATCACGAACGGCATCCTCGGCAGCTTCTCGTTCAACGCCCAGGGTGACACGAACGGGTCGTCGATCACGATCTACAAGCAGAAGGGGAAGAACCTGATCCCCGTCAAGACGCTCGTTCCGCCCGCGAGCCTCGTGAAGTAGAGGCTCCAGGCCTGATCGAAACCGGTGCCGGGGGAGGCTCTGCCTTCCCCGGCACCTTCACTGCCCGCACATCGCCCTGACCACCGCAGCCCACACCGACGCTCCGCTCCGGTATCGCCGCTCGCTCATCGTCGTACGTGATGCCTGCGCTCGCGACGCTGCTCGTCGCGCTGCTCGCCGTGTGGCTCGTCGTCAACCTCGTCCAGGGGCCGTCGTACTTCTTCACGATCTTCTTCATCGGGCTGACGAACGGCGCCGTCTACGCGCTCGTCGCCCTCGGCTACACGCTCGTCTACGGGATCCTCGAGCTGATCAACTTCGCCCACGGCGACGTGTTCATGCTCGGCGGGATGCTCTCCGCCACGATGATCCTCTCCGTCTTCCATCTCGGCACGCACCCGGCGGTCGGGTCGCTCGTCGTGGCGATCGTCGCGTCGCTCGCGGTCGCGATGATCGGCTGCGGCCTGATCAACGCCGGGATCGAGATCGTCGCGTACCGGCCGCTGCGGAACTCGCCGCGACTCGCGCCGCTGATCACCGCGATCGGCGTCTCGTTCATCCTCGAGGACATCGCGATCGGCTGGAAGGGGCCCGCGTACACGTCCGTGCCGAGGGTCCTCCCGACCGGCACCGTCTTCTCGATCAAGGGCGTCGTCTACCAGTGGGACAAGTTCATCGTCGTGCTCATCACCCTGCCGGTGCTGATCGCGCTGATGTGGCTCGTGCAGCGCACCCGCCAGGGCAAGGCGATGCGCGCCGCCGCCCAGGACCGCGACGCCGCGGCGATGATGGGCATCAACGTCAACCGGACGATCTCGTTCACGTTCCTGATCGCCGGGGCGCTCGCCGGAGCCGGGGCGCTGCTCTACGCCCTCTACTTCAACCAGGTGCGCTACGACACCGGCTTCCAGCTCGGCCTGATCGCGTTCACGGCGGCCGTGCTCGGCGGCATCGGCAACCTGCCGGGCGCCGTCCTCGGGTCGCTCGCGATCGGCTTCATCCAGGCCTTCAACGAGGGCCTCACGTGGCACACGCCCGGCAGTGACTGGACCCAGTCGATCGTCTTCTCGATCCTGATCCTGATCCTCGTCTTCCGCCCCGAAGGACTGCTCGGGGAACGGACGCCGGAAGGCGGCGTAGAGGCACCCGTGCGCCTTCGTATCGTCGACGCGGTCTCGCGCGCCTGGTGGGGCGCCCTCGGCGCGGTCGGCCTGAGCAACGAGCGGTGGCGGGCGCTGCCGCGGCTGACGCGCCGCGCCGTGAAGTCGACGTTCTGGGTCGGCGTCTTCCTCGTGCTCGTCGCGCTCTTCGGCGTCTGGAACACGACGGCGCTCGCGGTCGCGGCCGTCGTGCTGCTGCTCGTCGTGCCGTCCTGGTCGCGCCTCACCGTCGGCGGGCGCCCGGTCGGGAAGTTCGTGACGCCCGGGATCGTGCTCGGGATCGCGATCGCGTACCCGTACTACAACGGGTCGCTGCCGCAGGTGCCGATCTTCGGGCCGTTCCCGCAGGTCTCGACGATGGTCGTGATGATGATCTTCACGATGATGGCCCTCGGGCTGAACTTCGTCGTCGGCTACGCGGGACTGCTCGACCTCGGCTACGTCGCGTTCTACGCGATGGGCGCGTACATGGCCGGCTGGTTCGCGTCCGACCAGTTCTCGAGCCAGCACCTGAACTTCGGCGCCGTCGGCCTCTACCAGGGCTGGGCCGGGCTCCACATCTCGATCTTCCTCGTGCTGCTGATGGCGGGGATCGCGACCGCGATCGTCGGCGTGATCATCGGCCTGCCGACGCTGCGGCTCCGCGGCGACTACCTCGCGATCGTGACGCTCGGCTTCGGCGAGATCATGCCCCAGATCGCGAACAACGGCGGCAACCTGTTCGGCTTCAACCTCACGAACGGCACCGGCGGGATCACGCCGATCGACGGGCCCGGGTTCGGCAACTGGGCGCAGAGCAACCTGCACCTGCCGGGGAACTACCTCACCGCCTCGAACCTCGACGCCGTCTTCTTCTGGACGGCGCTCGTGCTCGTGCTGATCACCGTCTTCTGCTCGATGCGGCTGCGCGACTCGCGGCTCGGCCGCGCCTGGATCGCGATCCGCGAGGACGAGATCGCCGCCGCCGCGATGGGCGTGCCGCTGATGCGGACGAAGACCTGGGCGTACGCGACCGGCGCCTTCTTCGGCGGCGTCGCGGGCGCCTACTACGCGAGCTACCGGAGCGGCACGTTCCCGGACGACTTCTTCTTCAACATCTCGGTCTTCATCCTCTGCATGGTCATCCTCGGCGGGATGGGGAACATCTGGGGCGTCATCTTCGGCGCCTGCTTCCTCTCGTACCTGAACCAGGAGGGGCTCGGGAACGTCGGCGCCTGGATCAACGGGCACTTCGGCACGAACATCAACGTGCCGCTGTACGAGTTCGGGATCTACGGCGCGATCATCGTCGTCGTGATGCTGTTCCGGCCCGAGGGGCTGATCCCGAGCTCGAGACGGGCGGCGGAGTTCCACGAAGGCGTCCACGACGAGCCGCTGTACGACCTCGAGCACACGGCGCGGGCGCCGAGCCGGGGACGGCGTGAGCAGCACGGCCCGAGCCGCTGCTCCGGACGGAGCGGCTGCGCAAGGAGTTCGGCGGCCTCGTCGCCAACTCCGACGTCGACTTCACCGTCCCGGCGGGGGCGATCGTCAGCCTGATCGGGCCGAACGGCGCCGGCAAGACGACCTTCTTCAACATGCTCACCGGCGTCTACAAGCCGACCGCGGGGCGCGTCCACTTCGGCGGCGAGGACATGACCGGCAAGCCGCCGCACGCGTACACGCAGCGCGGCATCGGGCGCACGTTCCAGAACATCCGGCTCTTCCAGAACATGACCGCGCTCGAGAACGTCCTCGTCGGGATGCACGTGCGCCTGAAGGGCAACCTGTTCGAGGCGATCCTGCGCACGCCGCGGGTCAAGCGCGAGGAGCAGGCCGCGCGGGAGCGGGCGCGCGAGCTGCTCGCCTACTGCGGGCTGCGCCGCCGCGACGAGGTGATCGGCCGCAACCTCTCCTACGGCGACCAGCGCCGCCTCGAGGTGGCGCGCGCGCTCGCGACGCAGCCGAAGCTCCTGCTGCTCGACGAGCCGACCGCCGGCATGAACCCGCAGGAGACGGCGGAGTTCACGACGTTCGTCGCCCGCCTGCGCACCGAGCAGCAGGTCGCGGTGCTCCTGATCGAGCACGACATGCGGGTCGTGATGGGCGTCTCCGACCGGGTGACCGTCCTCGACTACGGCGAGAAGATCGCCGAGGGCACCCCGCAGGAGATCCAGCGCAACGAGCGCGTGATCGAGGCGTACCTCGGCTCGGCGGCGGTGCGCTCGTGAGCGACGTCGCCGCCACCGGGACGGGCGAGCCGCTGCTGCGTCTCGACGCGGTCGAGACGTACTACGGCGCGATCCAGGCGCTGAAGGGGATCTCGCTCGAGGTGCACGACGGCGAGATCGTGACGCTGATCGGCGCGAACGGCGCCGGCAAGTCGACGACGCTCCGCTCGATCAACGGGCTCAACCATCCGCGCCGCGGCAAGATCGCGTTCCGCGGCCGCGACATCACGACGACGCCGGCCCACGAGGTCGTCAAGCTCGGCATCGCGCAGTCGCCCGAGGGGCGGCGGCTCTTCCCGCGCATGACCGTGACCGAGAACCTCGAGATGGGCGCGTTCCAGCGCAGCGACAAGGCCGAGTTCAAGTCGGACATGGACCGCGTCTTCACGCTCTTCCCGCGGCTGGCGGAGCGGCGCCACCAGAAGGCGGGGACGATGTCCGGCGGCGAGCAGCAGATGTGCGCGATCGGCCGCGCCCTGATGGCCCGCCCGACGCTCCTGATGCTCGACGAGCCGTCGATGGGCCTCGCGCCGATCTTCGTCGACCGGATCTTCGAGACGATCGTCGAGGTGAACAAGCAGGGCACCTCGATCCTGCTCGTCGAGCAGAACGCCCTGATGGCGCTCAACGTCGCGAGCCGCGGCTACGTCCTCGAGACGGGCGCGGTCGTGCTCACCGACGACGCGAAGGCCCTCGCGCAGAACGAGCAGGTGCGCAAGGCCTACCTCGGCGAGACGTAGCGCCGGCGCTACGCGTCACTCCTCGCCGGGGCGGCCGACGCGGAGCGGGAAGTACGGCGGCGAGAGCAGGAAGCCGATCCGGGCGTGGCTGCCCGTGCGGCCGCGGGCGAGGTGCAGCGCCGCGCCGACGCTCCGGGCCGGGACGAAGCCGAGGTCGCGCACCGCGGTCGCGTCGCGCGCGCCCGCGACGATGCACGGCGCCGAGCCGGCCGAGCGCCGGCTGGCAGGCCGACCAGTCGCCGAACGGCAGGAGCGGGTGCACCGTCCGGCCGGCCCGGTACTCGGCGATCGCGCGGGCGTCCTCTCGCACCGCCCGCTCGGCCTCGGCGAGCAGCTGCGGGTCGCGGCCGGCCCGGGCGGCGTGGAAGAAGGCGCGGTACGGCTGCTGCGTCGGGTGCGGGAAGACGCGGACGAAGCGGTTGACGAGGATCGCGGTGCCGCCCTCGACCACCGGGAACGCGTCCCGCCAGAGGCGGAGCGCGAGCCCGAGACCGAGATAGGTCACGAGCAGGGGGTTCGGGCGCTCGCGCGGCAGGAACGGCGTCGCGCGCGGCACGCCGATCACGATCGCGTCGAGCGGCTCGTCGAGCTCCGTGCGGCGCAGCTCGACCGCCCGCAGGAGCGCCTCCGCGTGCGCGACCGACGGCGGCCCCGCGAACGCGGCGGCGACGGAGATCTCCACCGGGATCGCGCGCAGGACGCGCGACCGCAGCGCTCCCGGCAGGCCCGAGAAGACGTAGCGGAGCGGCGACGTCGCGATGCGCGCGTCCGCGGCCGGGTCGTACGGATAGCCGCGCAGCGCGCCGGTGACCTGCGGGTGGTTGAGCACGAGCGAGACGCCGAGCAGCGGGACGCGCCGCGCGAGCGCGCGCTCGAGCGCCACCGCGAGCTGCCAGCCCTGCGAGGCGGCCGTCTCGAGCAGCGAGAACGCGCCCGCGGCCCGGAGCGCGTCGGCTCCCGCGGCGCGCAGGAGCGCCGACGGGCCGCCGTGCAGGACCGTCTCCGCGGCGGTCACGATCACGACGAGGTCGGTCTCCGTGAGCGCGCGGTTCACGCGCAGCGGCGGTCGTGTCTCGTCGGCGACGAGGCACGAGCTCGGGATCCTCCGCGTCGTGGACGACCACGCGCCCGTGGAAGCGGCGTGCCAGGTCCGGGCGTGACGAGGGCTTCGAGCTCGCTCTGCCCGGGGCGCCGGCCGAGCCCCGACGCGACGAGGATCGTCTGGTAGCCGGTCGCGATCCCGTGCTGCTCGAGCTCGTCGACGACCGCGCCGATCGCCAGCTGGCGCGGGTCGGCCGGGACACCCGGGATCGGCAGCGCCGGCGGCTCGACCACGATCGTCGCCCGCTTGCGGCCGCGCGCGAGCGCCGCGAGCGAGGGGCCCTCGAGCGGGAAGCGGACGCGCGTCGCGGACGGCGGCGGCGATGTCGGCGACCCCCTCGGCCGGCGGCGGCGGCCGCAACACGACCGCGTCGTCGGGAGCGTGCGCCACGACGAGTCGCGTGCCCGAGAGGAGCGGGATCCGCGGCACCAGCGGATTCAAGCAGGAGCCCGCAACGGCAATACGGGCTTCCTACGGATGTCTCGCGGCAGGGCCACCCGTGACGGTTCCGGCATGGCGGACGCGAACGAGAGCCCGGTGCCGAGCCCCGAGCGCTCCGACGACGGGAAGGGCGGGCGGCTCCTCCCGGCGGTGCTCGCGGCGGCGGTCGCGATGGTCGTCGCCGGCGTCGCCGTCGGCTTCGCGGCCGGCCACTACACCGAGCGGACGTCGACCGTCACGAAGACGGTCGCGGCCGCCGCCCCGGCAGCGGCGCAGACCACGGCGCCCGCGCCCGTCAGCGCGCAGGTCGCGGCGGGTGCGCACACGTTCGTGCAGTTCGCGTGTGTCCAGTGTCATGGGCCGCAGGGGCAGGGCGGCGTGTCGCCGTATGTGCCGGCGTTGAGCAAGATCAAGACGACGCTGACGGTGGCGGCGTTGTCGAAGATCATCGACCACGGGCTGGGCGAGTCGGCGAAGCCGACCAAGCCGTACATGCCGGTGTGGGGCGAGGTGATCTCGAAGACGCAGGTCGCGAACCTCGTCGCCTACATCCGGGCCGGCCTGCCGCCGGTGGCGGACACGACGCCCGTCACGGTGCCGCAGGGGCAGGGGCCGGTCGTCGCGGGCGAGGCGCTGTATGTGCGCTACGGGTGCATCAACTGTCACGGCCCGAACGGGCTCGGCGGCGTCGCGAACCCGCTCTCGCCGGACAAGTCGATCCCGCCGCTGTCGGGGCAGGGGTTCCGGCACGACTTCCCGACCGACCAGGCGATCTACGACGTGATCCAGTCCGGCAGCGTGATCGGCAAGGCGCCGATCGTGAGCATGCCCCACTGGGGCGGCATCATCCCGCCCACCCAGATCCGCGAGCTGATCGCCTACCTGAAGACACTGAAGTAGCCGGCGTTCCTGCCGACTACCGGGGGCATGTTCGCTCCGGTCATGCTCGCCGTCGCGGTCGCCGTCTCGGCCTGGGGGTTCGCGCCCGACCCGGGAACCCGCATCGCCGACGGCGTCTCGACCGAGGCGGTCGCATCCGGCGGCGTCGTGCACGCCTGGGTGTCCTCGACCGCGGGAGGCATGGTCGCCTACCAGTCGACGAACGGCCTGACGTTCACGTCGTTCGAGGACGCGCTCACCCCGCCCGGCGCCGACGCCGCGGTCGTGCCGACCGCCCGCGGCGGCTGGCGCATGTACTTCACGCAGCAGACGCCGGCCGGGAAGGTGATCGGCAGTGCCGTCTCCGGCGACCTGCTCAACTGGTCGGTCGAGCCTGGCGTCCGGCTCGAGCTCGGCGCGAGCCGAGCCTCCGGCGTTCCCGAGGCGGTGGCGCTGCCCGACGGGCGCGTCCGCCTCTACTACGTGACGAGCGGCGGCAGCGGGCCGGAGCGGATCGACAGCGCGATCTCCAGCGACGGGCTCACGTTCACACCCGAGAGCGGCGACCGGCTGACCGGCGGCTACGTCGACCCCGCCGTCGTCCAGCTCGCGGACGGCTCCTGGCTGATGGTCTGCTCCACCTCGCCCTCGTCGCGGCAGCGGCTCTTCGTCGCGACCTCGCCCGACGGGCTCTCGTGGACGGTGACCAAGACCCCGGTGCTCGACCGCAAGAACGCGAACGTGCTCGACCCGACGCTCCTCCCGCTCGGCGGCGACCGCTTCCGCGTCTACTACAGCGTCGCGGCGGCCGGCAAGCAGCTGACCGGCCCGTACCACGTCGAGAGCGGCGTGCTCTCCCGCCACGCCGTCGCCGCGAAGTCGGCCAGAAGAAGCACGCGAAGCGCAAGCACAAGAAGAAGCCGTAGCCCGCGAATAGACTCGGAGGCGATGTCTCCGAAGACGCTGACCGGGGCCGAGCTCGACCTGAACGACGCCCCGGCGCGCGACTGCGACCTCTTCCTCGTCGACGGCAACAACCTCGCCTACCGGGCGTTCTTCGCGCTGCCGGAGGAGCTCGCGACGACCGAGGGCTTCCCGACGGGAGCGCTCCTCGGCTTCACGAACATGCTCTTCAAGCTGCTCTCGGACTACCGGCCGAAGGGCGTCGCCGTCGCGTGGGACACGAAGCCCGTCCACCGGGCGAGGGAGGCCGAGGCGGCCGAGGTCGTCTACAAGGAGGGCCGCCGGCCGATGGCCGAGCTGCTGCGGGAGCAGTTCCCGCACTTCCGGCCGATCGTCGAGGCGTTCGGGTACCGGAACCTCGAGTTCGAGGGCTGGGAGGCCGACGACGTGATCGCGACGCTCGCCACCCGGGCCGACGAGGCGGGGGTGCGGACGTGCGTCGTCTCGACCGACCGCGACGCGTTCCAGCTCGTCTCGGCGAACGTCAGCCTGATGATGACGCCGCGCGGCGTCAGCGACGTGCAGGTCTACACGCCGGAGCGGGTCGAGGCGCGCTACGGGATCCGGCCCGACCAGATCCCCGACTTCATCGGCCTCAAGGGCGACACCTCGGACAACATCCCGGGCGTCCCGGGGATCGGCGACAAGACCGCGGGGCAGCTGATCGCCCAGTACGGCTCGCTCGAGGAGGTGCTCGCCCACGCGGACGAGCAGTCGCCGGCGCGGCGCAAGAACCTGACCGAGTTCGCCGACCAGGCGCGCGCGTCGAAGGGGCTCGCGACGATGCGGCGCGACCTCGACCTCGACTGCGACCCGGCCGAGCTCGTGCTCGCCCCGCCCGACCGCTCCGAGCTGCGCGAGATGTTCCGCCGCTACGAGTTCCGCGGGCTCCTGAACCGGGTCGACGAGCTCGACGAGGCGGTGCCCGCGCGTGAGCGGATCGTCGAGGGGACGACGGTCGCCTGGCGGGAGGGCGAGGCGCCGTCGCCGCAGGGGCGCGTCTCGCTCGCCGTCGCGGACGGGCGGCTCGCGGTCGCGGCCGAGGACGGGGTCGTCGTCTCGCCGCTGCCGGCCGATCTCGGTGCGCTGCTGCGGGACGCCGAGGTCGTCGCGCACGACTTCAAGTCGCTGCCGCGGCTGACCATGCTCCCGGCCGACGACACGATGATCGCGGCGTACCTGATCGAGCCGGGGCGCAGCGAGTACCTGCTCGACGACCTCGCCGCCGAGTACGACGTCGAGGCGATCCCGGAGCCGGCCGCCGAGGAGGAGACCGCTGCGCTCGTCCGCGCCGCCGAGGTGCCGCGGCGGCTCGCGGGCCGGCTGCGCGAGCGGCTGCGCGAGCGCGGGGTGGAGGAGCTGTACGACCGCGTCGAGCTGCCGCTCACCGCGGTGCTCGCGGCGATGGAGGACGCGGGCGTGAAGATCGACACGTACCGGATGGGCGAGATCACCGCCCGGCTCGCGGATCGCGTCGAGGAGCTCGAGTCGCGCGCGGTCGAGCTGGCCGGCGAGGAGTTCCTGCTCGGCTCGACGCAGCAGCTCGCCCGGATCCTGTTCGAGAAGCTCGAGCTGACGCCGGGCCGGAAGGGCAAGACCGGCTACTCGACCGACACGCGCGTCCTGCGCTCGATCCGGGCCGACCACGAGATCGTGCCGGTGATCGAGGAGTGGCGCGAGCTCTCGAAGCTCCTGAACACGTACCTCGTGCCGCTGCCGGCGCTGCTCGGCCCCGACCTGCGGCTGCACACGCACTTCAACCAGGCGGTGGCGGCGACGGGGCGGCTCTCGACCTCGAACCCGAACCTGCAGGCGATCCCGATCCGCACCGACCTCGGGCGGGAGATCCGCTCCGCGTTCGTCGCCGAGCCGGGCCACCGGCTGATCTCGGCCGACTACTCGCAGATCGAGCTGCGGATCCTCGCGCACGTCTCCGGCGAGCCGAAGCTGCGCGAGGCGTTCGCGCGCGGCGAGGACATCCACCGCGCGACCGCGGCCGAGGTGCTCGGCAAGGATCCGGCGACGCTGACGACGGGCGAGCGGTCGATCGCGAAGATGATCAACTTCGGGATCGTCTACGGGATCTCCGCGTTCGGGCTCTCGGAGAACCTCGAGATCCCGCGCGAGCAGGCGCAGGCGTACATCGACGCGTATCTCGCGCGGTTCCCGATGGTGCAGGACTTCATCCAGCGCACGATCGAGCAGACCGAGGCGGACGGCTACGCGACGAGCCTGCTGGGGCGGCGGCGGCCGGTGCCGGAGCTGCGCGCCCGGAACCGGCAGACGCACGGCGTCGGCGAGCGGGTCGCCGTGAACTTCGTCATGCAGGGCTCGAACGCGGACATCATCAAGGTGGCGATGGTGGCGATCCACAAGCGGCTGCGGGCCGAGGGGCGGTCGGCGCGGCTCGTGCTGCAGATCCACGACGAGCTGCTGCTCGAGGCGCCCGACGCGGAGGTCTCCGAGGTGAAGGCGCTCGTCCGCGAGGAGATGTGCCGGGCGTACGACCTCGATCCGCCGCTCGCCGTCGACGTCGGCGCCGGCGACTCCTGGGCCGACGCGAAGTCGTGACCTCCGCGTAACGCTGTCGCCGGGCGTCGTCCGCCCAGAAGTGCCAGGCGACCTTCGCGACGAAAGTCGTCAGCGCAGTCGCGTAGCCAGTGCGGCGAGCTGTCACGGAGCAGCGTCGACGGCCGGGCGCGGCCCGTGGTGCCAGGCACGCGGTGTGACGAGAGGGCTGCCCGGCTTTCCGTATCGCGTCGGCGCTACGCGTAGCCGAGCTCGGCGAGCAGGGGGCCCGCCTCGGCCTCGACGTCGGCGAGCTGCTCGGGCGTCAGGTCGCGCTGCCAGCGGCCGACCGAGGTGTCCCGGAAGCCGGCCAGGGCGGTCCGGAGCGCAACCGGCTCCGAGCCGAGGAACGCGGCCAGCCGCTCCGCGGCCTCGTCCGGGCCCGCGGCGAGCGACTCGTAGCGGAGCTCGAGCGTCCGCTCCGGGCCGGCCGCGCGCGCCGCCTCCACGTAGCGCCGCCACGCCCACGCCGCCCGGCGCGCGTCGCTCGCCTGCGCGAACTCCTCCAGCCGCTCCGGCTCGACCCAGAAGCGCGCGTGCGCCCCGTACGCGAGCCCCGCGTCGTCGGCGCCGCCCCGGCCGCCGCTCAGCCAGCCGCGCTCGAGCAGCGAGCACACCACGTCGCGCCCGTCGCGGAGCGAGTGCACCGCGACCGCCGCCGGGTACGCCGCGAGCGCCGCGCCCGAGCACGTGCGCGGTCTCGGGCGTCTGCTCGACCCCGCGCAGCCCGCCCGCGAGCCCGAGCCGGCGCACCCGCTCGAGCACCCGCCGCAGCTCGCGTGCCGCCTCCGCGGCGGGCCGGCCGTACGCCTCGGGGAGCACCGCCTTCCACGGCGTCACCTCGCCGAGGTCGACGAAGCCGGGCTGCGAGCCGAGCGCCCCGCCGAGAAACGTCGTCCCCGAGCGCGGGCAGCCGACGACGAAGACGAGCCGCTCCTCGCGCCCGAGCCGCGGCTGCCGCACCGCCCGCCGGGCCACGCGCACGCTCGCCGCGCCGTAGGCCCGCAGCGTCACAACGCTTCGGGCAGGTTGTCCGGGACGAGCCCGAGCCCCTGCCGCAGCGTCTCGATCAGATCCTGCGCGTCCCGCAGCAGCTCCGCGAGCGGCTCCAGCTCGGCGCGCGGCACCTCGATCGTCACCCGCACCGGCGACCGGGCCGACGACGACAACGCGAGCGTCTCCTCCTCGCCGCGTGCGAGCGCCGTCAGGTCGAGATATTCGTCCCGCCCGAGCCGCGCGCCCGGCGCGAACCGCTCCTGCGCGAGCTCGAGCCGCTGCGCGAGCACCGCGGGGTAGTGCCCCGGCACGCTCACCGTCGCCTCGCCGCCGCGCAGGCCGAGCACCGCGCTCCAGCGCGGGTACCCGTCCTCGCGCCGCTCGTGGCGCAGGACGGCCACGGAGACGGACTCGGTCTCGCCGATCGGATATCGCTCCTCCACGGAGCCAGCGTATCGGCCTGAAACGGCTAACCGTCCGACCGAACAGGCGTCTAGAGCAGTGGGGCTATACTGACCCGCCTCATGGCCAACGAAACCATCAACGACCCAAGGCTCGAGGAAGGCGTCTGGACGACAGGTCCGGACGGCGAGCTGATTCCGGACTACGAGTCGACCTTCCCGACGATCAACGAAGGGGAAGTCGTCAACGGCGTCGTCGTCCGCGTGGACAAGGACGAGGTGCTGGTCGACATCGGCTACAAGTCCGAGGGTGTGATCCCCGTCTCCGAGCTGTCGATCCGGCGCTCGGTGAACCCGGCGGACGAAGTCTCGCTCGGCGACGAGATCGCCGCGCTCGTGATGACGAAGGAGGACGCCGAGGGTCGGCTCATCCTCTCGAAGAAGCGCGCCCGCTTCGAGATCGCCTGGAAGGCGATCGAGGGCGCCCACGAGCAGGGCGAGCCCGTCACGGGCCGCGTGATCGAGGTCGTCAAGGGCGGCCTCATCCTCGACCTCGGCGTGCGCGGCTTCCTGCCCGCGTCCCTCGTCGACATCCGCCGCGTCCAGGACCTCGACGAGTTCCTGGGCCAAGAGCTTCGCTGCAAGGTGATCGAGCTCAACCGCTCGCGCAACAACGTCGTGCTGTCGCGCCGCGCCGTCCTCGAGGACGAGCGCAAGGAGATGCGCCAGGCGATCCTCGACCGGCTCAACCCGGGCGACGTCGTCGAGGGCACGATCTCGAACATCGTCGACTTCGGCGCGTTCGTCGACCTCGACGGCATGGACGGCCTGATCCACATCTCGGAGCTGTCGTGGAGCCACGTCAACCACCCCTCCGAGGTGCTCGAGATCGGCCAGACCGTGCAGGTCAAGGTGCTCGACATCGACCGCGACCGCCAGCGGATCTCGCTCGGCCTCAAGCAGACCCAGACCGACCCGTGGCAGCAGGTGCTCGACAGCTACCAGGAGAGCGACGTCGTCCAGGGCAAGGTGACGAAGGTGGTCACGTTCGGGGCGTTCGTCGAGATCCTCCCCGGCGTCGAGGGCCTCGTGCACATCTCGGAGCTCGCGCAGCACCACGTCGAGAACCCGCGCGAGATCGTCTCGCAGGGCGACGACGTCAACGTCCGCATCCTCGAGGTCGACGCCGAGCGGCGCCGCCTCTCGCTCTCGCTGAAGCGGGTCGAGGACGGGATGCCGGTGCAGCCGAAGCCGGGCGACGAGGCGGAGCCTCCTGCGCTCGACCTCTCCGAGGACGTCTTCACCGACGATTCCACCGCGGTCGCCGACGACGAGCCTGCCGCCGAAGCCCCCGCCGAGGTGGAGGCCGAGAGCGAGCCCGTCGCGGAAGCCGAGGTCGCCGTAGAGCCGAAGCCGAAGCCGTCGCGGCCGAGCCGGAGGCCGACGCCGAGCCGGAGGCCGAGGCAGAGGCGCCGGAGCCGACGGCCGTCAGCGCCGACGAGCCCGACGCGGGCGACGACGGCTCGGACGAGGCAGCGCGAGACTAGGCATGCGGCGGCCGCTCGCGGTCGCAGTCACGGGGGGCATCGCCGCAGGCAAGTCGGAGACGCTCGCCGCCTTCGCGCGGCACGGTGCCGCGGTCGTCTCGAGCGACGAGGTCGTGCACCGGCTCTACCGGGAGGACGAGGATCTGCGCGTCGCCCTGCGGGAACGCTGGGGCGACGCCGTCTTCGCCGGCGGCGAGGTCGACCGGGCCGCGGTCGGGCGGATCGTCTTCGCCGACCGCGGCGAGCTCGCCTGGCTCGAGCACGAGCTCCATCCGCGCGTCCGGCAGGCCGTCGACGGCTGGGTCGAGGCGCTCCGGGCATCGCCCGACCCGCCGCCGCTCGCGGTGGTCGAGATCCCGCTCCTCTACGAGACGGGCGGCGAGAGCCGCTTCGACCGCGTCGTCGTCGTGACGGCGCCGCCCGAGACACGGCAGGAGCGGCGCGGGCCGTTCGCCGACCGCGAGTCGCGGCTGATCCCGGACGAGGAGAAGCTCCGCCGCGCCGACTACGCGTACGTCAACGACGGCTCGCTCGAGGAGCTCGACGCGTTCGTCGGGCGCGTCGCGGCGGAGTTGGCTGCGGCGTGAGGCGGCTCGTGATCCTGCTCGCGGTCGTCGCCGCGGCGGGCGGCGCGTTCGTCTACCTGCAGCGCACCGAGCCTGCCTGGTGGGCGCGCCTGTGGTATCCGCTCCGCTACACGGCGATCGTGCGCGGCCACGCGGCGAACTACCACCTGAGCCCGGCGCTGCTCGCGGCGGTGATCGAGGAGGAGAGCAAGTTCGACGCGACCGCGCGCTCGAGCGCCGGCGCGATCGGCCTGATGCAGCTGACCCCGCAGACGGCCGAGGGGATCGCCCAGTACACGGGCGGCAAGAAGTTCGTCCTCTCCGACCTGACGAACCCGGAGATCAACATCCGCTACGGCGCGTGGTACCTCCGGCACCTGCTCGACAAGTACCACGACGAGCGCACCGCGCTCGCGGCGTACAACGCCGGCCAGGAGAACGTCGACCGCTGGCTCGCCGCCCACGAGGCCGTCCAGTTCCCGGAGACGCGGGCCTACGTCGACGGCGTCGAGCGGCTGAAGGTGATCTACCGGCGCGCGTACGCGTCCGAGCTCGGGCTCACGGGCTAGGGCGTGACGGAGCCCGCGGCCTCGCTGCCCGGCACCGGCGGCGGCTCGGTCGGCGGCGCGCTCTGCTCGGGCGGCGCCGGCAGCGAGCCCGGGCACGCGCCGGGCGAGTTGAGGACCGAGAACCGCTGCCGCTCGACCGTCTCGTTGCCGCGGACGTCGGCCGCCCGCACGACGAGCGTGTAGACGCCGTTCGCCAGGAGGGTCGTGTCGAAGCGCCCCGCGAGCTTGAAGACGTAGCGGCCGGGCATCGACGGATACTGCGCGTCGCCGAAGCGGGGAGCGTTCTCGTACGTGCCGCGCGCGTACACGCTCCAGAAGCGCTTGTTCGGCGGCAGCGTCGTCCGGAAGTCGGCGGCCACCCGCGTCGGCGCGGCGACGCCGCCGCGGCGGGTGAGGATCGTCCAGCTGACGAACGCCGGCGCCACCGGCAGCCCGGCGAACGTCCCCGGCACCTTGAGCGGCGGCTCGTCGTACGCCTGGGCGTCGATCTCGACGCGGCCGCAGAGCCCGAGCGGGACGCTCTGGACGCCGAGATCGTTCCGGAAGGCGATCGTGCGCACGACCGGCACCGTGCGGTCGCGGTACGGCGCCAGGTGTCCCGGCTGGAGCGGGTTGACGACGCGCCGTCCGTCGATCTCCGTCAGGTGCACGTGGCCGAACGGCGCCTCCACGTAGCCGAGGATCGTCCTGCCCTGCACGACCCGCTGGCCCTCGCCGACGATCGGGACGATGTGGAAGTACTGGAACGTGACGCCCTTCCCGGTGGCGACGTTCAACGTCTCCGCGCCGAGGTAGTGCGCGACTCCGCCGGAGACCGAGTAGATCGGCGTGCCGTTCGGGGCGGCGATGTCGACGCCCTGGTGGAAGGAGAAGACGCCCGGGCCGTCGATCCCGTCCGCGAGCACGCCGTCGAAGTAGAGCGTCCGCGGGTCGCCGAAGAAGCCGCGGATCGGGTGCTGCCTGCCGAACGGCGTGAACGGCCACGGGTAGGCGCCGGCGCCGGCGGGCACGACGAGCGCGCACGCGAGAGCGCCGAGCGAGCACGCGTAGACGCATCCGGTGCTCTTGCGTGCGGGCGGGTCGAATCCTGCCCGGACGGCGCCTCGGTAGGGGCACGACGCGGCGATACGCTGTTGCCCGTGGCGGAGCTGAAGACGACGAGCGCGTACCGGCCGACCGGCGACCAGCCGAAGGCGATCGAGGCGCTCGCCGAGGGGCTCGGGGCGGGGGAGCGCTACCAGACGCTCGTCGGCGCCACCGGCACCGGCAAGACGGCGACGATGGCGTGGACGATCGAGCGGGTCGGCCGCCCGGCGCTCGTGATCGCCCACAACAAGACGCTCGCCGCGCAGCTCTGCAACGAGTTCCGCGAGTTCTTCCCGCACAACGCGGTCGAGTACTTCGTCTCCTACTACGACTACTACCAGCCCGAGGCGTACGTCCCGCAGGCCGACCTCTACATCGAGAAGGACAGCTCCCGGAACGACGACATCGACCGGCTGCGCCATGCCGCCACGTCGAACCTCCTCTCGCGGCGCGACGTCGTCATCGTCGCCTCCGTCTCGTGCATCTACGGTCTCGGCTCGCCGGAGGAGTACAAGGAGCGCGTCGTCGGTGTCACCGTCGGCGAGGAGCAGGATCGCGACCTGATGCTCCGCAAGCTGATCGACATCCAGTACGTCCGCAACGACACGCTGCTCGGCCGCGGCAAGTTCCGGGTCAAGGGCGACGTCGTCGAGGTGCAGCCGGCCTACTCGGAGACGGCGCACCGGATCTCGTTCTTCGGCGACGAGGTGGAGCAGATCACGCACTTCGACCCGCTCACCGGCGAGGTGCTCTCGAAGCTGGACCATGTCGCGATCTTCCCGGCGACCCAGTACGTCACCTCGAAGCCGACGATCGAGCGCGCGGCCGGCGAGATCCGGCACGAGCTCGAGGAGCAGGTGCGGCGCTTCGAGGCGGAGGGGAAGATGCTCGAGGCGCACCGGATCCGCCAGCGCACCGAGTACGACCTCGAGATGATGCAGGAGCTCGGCTTCTGCAACGGGATCGAGAACTACTCGCGGATCCTCGACGGCCGGCCCGAGGGCTCCGCGCCGCACACGCTGCTCGACTACTTCCCGTCCGACTTCGTCGTCTTCGTCGACGAGTCGCACCAGACCGTGCCGCAGATCGGCGGCATGTACGAGGGCGACCGCTCGCGCAAGCAGACGCTCGTCGACTTCGGCTTCCGCCTGCCGTCGGCGCTCGACAACCGGCCGCTCCGCTTCGACGAGTTCCTGAACAAGGTGCAGCAGCTCGTGTTCGTCTCCGCGACGCCCGGGCCGTTCGAGCTGCGCCACTCGACGCGGCTCGCCGAGCAGCTGATCCGGCCGACGGGGATCGTCGACCCGGAGGTCGAGCTGCGGCCGACGCTGAACCAGATCGACGACCTGCTCGGCGAGATCCGCCAGCGCGAGCAGGCGGGCGAGCGCGTGCTCGTGACGACGCTGACGAAGAAGATGTCCGAGGACCTGACCGACTACCTGCTCGAGTCGGGCGTCAAGGCGCGCTACCTGCACTCCGAGATCGACACGCTCGAGCGGATCCAGATCGTCCGCGAGCTGCGGCTGGGCGAGTACGACGTCCTCGTCGGCGTGAACCTGCTCCGCGAGGGCCTCGACCTGCCGGAGGTGTCGCTCGTCGCGATCCTCGACGCCGACAAGGAGGGCTTCCTGCGCGGGCGCACGAGCCTGATCCAGACGATCGGACGCGCGGCCCGGAACGTGCACGGGAAGGTGCTCATGTACGCCGACAAGAAGACGCAGGCGATCGTCGAGTCGCTCGACGAGACCGACCGGCGCCGCGCGGTGCAGCTCGCCTACAACGAGGAGCACGGCATCGTGCCGGAGTCGATCGCGAAGGGCGTCTCCGACATCGGTCAGATGCTCCAGCTCGAAGCGCCGCACGTGCCCGGGCGGCGGCGGCGCGGCGCGTCGAAGGTCGAGGGCATGACACGGGAGGAGCTCGAGAAGCTCGCGGTCACGCTCGAGGAGGAGATGCTCGTCGCCGCCGAGGAGCTCCGCTTCGAGTACGCGGCCAAGCTCCGCGACGAGGTGAAGGAGCTCCGGCGCGAGCTCCAGGCGCTCGAGCCGGCCGCCTAGAGCGAGGTAGGCTCCGGCGCATGTGCCGAAGCATCCACACGCTCTACAACGTCGAGCCGTCCGTGGGCGAGACCGAGGTGCGCGCCGCCGCGCTCCAGTACGTCCGCAAGATCAGCGGCTATCGCAAGCCGTCGCAGGCGAACGAGGCTGCGTTCGAGCGGGCCGTCGACGAGATCGCCGCCGCGTCGGCGCGGCTCCTCGAGGGCCTCGTCACGGCCGCGCCGCCGCGCGTCCGCGAGCACGTCCACGCCTGACCGAACCGGCCACGTCCCGCGACCAGGTCACGGGACGTGGCCGACCGGGTACATGGTCCTGCGGGACGGGTCTCGCGCTACGCTCCCTCGATGCTCGCCAGCATCATCGCGCTGCTGCTCTCGGCGTTCGTCACCGGAGCGCTCGCCCGGTTCGCCGTCCCCGGGCCCGACCCGATGCCGGCCTGGCTGACCGTCGCGATCGGGCTCGGCGGCTCGCTGATCGGGTGGGGGATCGTCGTCGCCGCGATCGGCCCCGACGCCGCCTGGACCGGGATCGCCGGCTTCCTCGCCGCGACCGCGCTCGTCGTCGCCTACCGGCTGTTCGTCCAGAAGCGGCCGCTCTGGGGCCCCGAGGCCTACCGCTTCCCCGAGCGCGGCTTCGGCGTCCAGGACTACCGCGAGCGGCTCGAGCGCGCCGGGATCGACCCCAACCGGATCGGCTCGCCGTTCGCACCCCCGCCGACGGGCACGGACGCCGCCGGCCCCGGCCCCGGCTTCGCGGCCCAGCGGCACGCCGACCCCCGAGGCGGGCGACCCGACCGACAACCCGGCCCACTACCTCGGCCTGCTCGAGGAGCTCCACGACGCCGGCGTCCTCGACGAGGACGAGTACCGGGCCGCGCGGCTGCGCCTGCTCGAGCGCCTGCGCTCCTAGACCCGGGCTCGCCGCGCGAGCGGCTCGGGCCCGCGCGGGAAGGTGCGTCGCGCCACCAGCGCCCCAGTCGTCGCCGCGCCAGACGTAGGTGAACGCCGTCAGCGACGTCTCGCCGGCCTCGTAGACGTGGAGTCCGCGGGCCTCGCCGAGCCGGTTCGGGCGCGGCTGCCCGAAGCCGGGTGCGATCGAGACGACCGCCGCCCGCGCATCGCCCCGGACGGCCTCGAACTCGCGCCGCTCGGCGAGTGCCGCCTGGTGGATGTGCCCGGAGAGGATCAGGTCGGCGCCGGCCGAGACGAGCGTCTCGAAGACCCGGTCGCGGCTCGACACCGGCCGCTTGCGGGCCGCCCGCCACGGCGCGCCGAGCAGGTGGTGGTGGAGCACCGCGACGCGGTAGGCGCCGGCCGCCGCCTCCCCGAGCCGCTCCGCCGCGCGCCGCAGCTGGCCCGCGTCGAGGGCGCCGCCCTGGTGCCGGAACGGCTGCGCGGAGTTCAGGCCGACGACGTGCAGCCCGGCCGAGGCGTACGTCGGCTCGGTCGTCTCCCACAGGCGCTCGAACTCGGCCCACGGGCTCGTGAAGCGGGCCGGAAAGCGTGTACGGGAGGTCGTGGTTGCCGGGCACGGCGAGCACCGGGACGCCGAGCGAGCCGAGGAACCGGTGCGCGCGCTCGTGCTCGGCGCGGCGGCCCCGGTTCGTGAGATCGCCGGAGGCGACGACCACCTCGGGCGCGACCCGCTCGACGAGCGAGGCGAGCGCGCGCTCGACCTCGGCGTCCTCCCGCTTGCCCATGTGGAGGTCGGAGACGTGGAGGATGCGTGCGGTCACGACCGAATGAGGCTATAGATTCCGGAAATGACCGACGAGAACGCCGAAGTCTTCGACGACCTCTACCTCGGCCTCCGGGCCGGCGGCGCGCTGCGCAAGCAGCGGCGCGGCGAGGAGCTGACGACCGAGGAGCAGGAGGCACTCGGACGCTGGCAGCGGCTCTCGACGCCGCGCAAGGCGGTCGCGATCGGCGCGTTCGCCGTCGGCACCTTCGGGCTCGGCTTCACGCTCGGGCGGCCTCGTGTTCGGTCGCTGGCGCAAGGCGTAGCGGGCCGCCCTTCCGCGACGCGCCGGCCGAGGCAGCCGGCACTGTCGCTCGCCTGCGCGCTCGTCGAGCACGCTCCTCGGCGGCCTCGTGTTGCGGACGATGACGTCCACGAGCGTCGCCAGGAGCGCGGCGATCGGGATCGCGAGCAGGACGTAGAACGCGCCGAGCAGGATCCCGATACCCGTCACCGAGACGAGCACGAGGAGCGGCGACAGGCCGACCGCGTACCCCATGCACACGCGGCGTGATCACGTAGTCCTCGAGCTGGCGCAGGACCAGCACGGCGATGCCCGCGCCGAGCGCGACCTGCCAGCTCGCGGTCAGACCGACGCCGACCACGACCATGCCGGCCACGAGCGGGCCGACGATCGGCACGATCTCGGCCACGCCCCGCGAACGGGCCGAGGAGCAGCCAGTAGGGGAGGCCGTCGAGCCAGAACGCGAGCGAGAGCAGGACGGCGACGAAGGCGACCAGGATCAGTTGGCCACGCACGAACGCGCCGAGCTTGTGGTCGACGAGGAGCCACGTGTCGCGGATCACGCGCCGGTGCCGCCGCGGCACGAGCGACGCCACGAGCGCGATCGCCCGGTCGCGCTCGAAGATCCAGTAGGCGCCGACGGCGAACATGAAGACGATCCCGACCAGCACCTCGAACGCCTTCTTCGTGACGGTCATCGCGGGGTGGACGAGGCCGCTGCCCGACGGCACGTTCTGGAGGCGCGTCTGCACGGCGACGAGGATCGTGTGGCGGATGCCGGTCGAGTGCTGCGCCGCCCGGTGGAGCTCCGCCGTCGAGGTCGGCACCTGGCCGATCGCGTGCTGGAGCTGCGTCAGCGCGGCCGGGAGGACGAGCCAGAGGAAGATCCCGAGCGCGGCGGCGAGGCCGGTGTAATGGACGAGCACGCCGAGCGGGCGTGGCCAGCGCCACCGGTGGTTCAACCAGTCGACGCCCGGGCGGATCGCGGCGGCGACCACCATCCCGAGCAGGAACAGCGCGATCACGACCCGGATCTTCCAGAGCGCGAGCGTGACGACGACGAGGCCGATCACGACGAGCGTCGCGACAGCTGCGCGGCGGGCGGTGTCCCCCATATGCCAGGGATTCCCCCGACTGCGGAGAATGAAAGATCTCGCGATGGAGGAACGGATCCGCTTCGACGCCCGCCGCCACGGCGTCGTCCTCGTGCGGCCGCTTCTGCGCGCGCTCGCGTCGCCCTGCTCGGCGGGGCGGCGTTCCTGCCCGGCTGGCCGTTCTCGGTCGCCGGCCTCGCGCTCCTCGCCGCGGCGGCCGCCAGCGTCGTCGTCGCCGTCTGGCGCTGGGACCGCACCCACGTCGTGCTGACGACGGAGAAGCTCTTCGTCGTCCACGGGCTCCTGCGGCGCGAGGCCGCCGCCGTCCGGCTCGGCCGGATCGGCTCGATCGAGATCGAGCAGTCGATCACCGGACGGCTCCTCGGCTACGGGACGATCGTCGCCGGCGAGCTCGAGATCGACTACGTGGCGAAGCCGGGTCGCGTGTCGAACGCGATCGGCCGCCTCGCCGGCTGAGCCCGTTGACATCCGACACGAACTCTCCCAAGCTGAGAGAGCTGCGGCGCGCTTCCGGCAAGGGGGAGACAGATCATGAAGAAGGGCATCTGGCTGTTCGCAGCCGCGGTCGCCGTCGCACTCGCCGCCGGAGGGGCGGCGCTGTCGAGTCCTGCGACACCCGCATTCGACCGGGGTCTGCCGACGGCGAACCTCAACAACGCGGCGGGCGCGAACCGCAGCAACGTCGCGTGGTCGAACGGCAACGACTACGTCAGCGGCGACGACTTCACGGTCGGCTCCGCCGGCCAGAAGTGGGTCGTGACCGGGATCCGCACCTGGAACATCACGCACAAGGGCGTCGCGTTCGGGGACGTCTTCAGCGACGACACGCTCTACTTCGGCACGGGTGCGATCGCGCCGGTCGCCACGGGCACCCTGACGGCCGGTAGCAGCACCGACGGCAACCCGGACATCACGCACACGCCGGTCACGTACGCCGACGGCAGCGACTACCAGGGCAGCTCCGGCACGGCCCTCCAGCTCTGGCAGAACGACTTCACGCATCTCGACCTGCCGGTCGACGGGGGGCAGACGGTCTACTTCGCGGTCGACGGGACGACGAGCTCCTACTACTGGTTCAACCACGCGTCGAACGCTGCGCTCTCGGGGTCGACCCAGGACGGCGCCGACGGCCACTGGGTCGCGTGGGCGAAGTCCGATCTGTCGACGCCGAACCTGTGCGACAGCGGCGCCCCCACGGGCGGCGTCTGCGACGGCGGCTGGGACAAGTCGAGCGACATCAACGTGCAGGTCTTCGCGTCGCAGGTCGCCACGAGCAAGGACGCCTGCAAGGACGGCGGCTGGCAGACGCTCGTGCGGGCGGACGGGACGGCCTTCCGCAACCAGGGCGACTGCGTCGCCTACGCCGAGCACTCGAACGGCCGCGGGCCAGGACGACAACCGGGGCCATGGTGGCAACGACCACCACGGCGGCCCGGGCAACCGGCACGGCGGCGACCACCAGGGCCACGACGGCCACCAGGGGCCGCGGCGAGGCGACGGCTAGAAGCGCGGGAGTGGGGCCGGCGTCCCGTCCGGCCCCACTCCTTAACCGTCCTCTCACCGGGCATTAACCCGCCGGCCGCTACCGTCAGTGGCGTGCTTCGCCTGGAACGGCATCGGCTCGGCCCGCGCGTCTACGTGCTCGGACTCCGGATCCACGAGTTCGCGCTCGGCTTCGCCGTGCTCGCCGTGCTGCTCGGGGGCGGGCTCGTCGACGTCTGGGATCTGACGCGCCGCACCGAGGCCGCGACCGTCTTCGGCTCGTGGCTCGTCGCGAAGGACTGGCGCGACCTGTTCCCGTCGAAGCGGAACACCGCCGCCTGGGGCCTGCTCCCGCACCGCGTTCCGAAGCGGTAGAGACCCCCTTCCCGAACACACGTTCGGCGGATACAATCCCGCTGACCATGGCTGCCGACGAGCTCGTAGTCCACGGCGCCCGCGAGCACAACCTGAAGGACATCACCGTCCGGCTGCCGCGGAACCGCCTCATCTGCATCACCGGGCTCTCCGGCTCCGGCAAGTCGAGCCTCGCCTTCGACACGATCTACGCCGAGGGCCAGCGCCGCTACGTCGAGTCGCTCTCGGCCTACGCGCGCCAGTTCCTCCAGATGATGGAGAAGCCCGACGTCGACCACATCGACGGCCTCAGCCCCGCGATCTCGATCGACCAGAAGACGACGTCGCGGAACCCGCGGTCGACCGTCGGCACCGTCACCGAGATCTACGACTACCTGCGCCTGCTCTACGCGCGGGTCGGGCGCCCGCACTGCCCGGTCTGCGGCAAGCCGATCGCCGGCCAGTCGATCGACGCGATCGTCGACCAGGTGCTCCGGCTCGAGGAGGGGACGCGGTTCACCGTCAACGCGCCGCTCGTGCGCGGACGCAAGGGCGAGTTCCGCGACGTCTTCGAGGAGCTGACGCGCGAGGGTTTCACGCGCGTCAAGGTCGACGGCGAGGAGCACCTGCTCGAGGACGGCGTGCCCGAGCTGGACAAGAAGTTCAACCACACGATCGAGGTCGTCGTCGACCGGCTCGTGATGAGGGCGGACCTTCGGCTCCGTCTCACCCAATCGGTCGAGACGGCAGCCTGGCCTCGCCGAAGGCCTAGTGCTCATCGACGTCGTCGACGGCGAGGAGCACCTGTTCTCGCAGAACTTCGCGTGCCCCGACCACGGCGTCTCGCTGCCCGAGCTGCAGCCGCGCATCTTCTCCTTCAACGCGCCGCACGGCGCCTGCCCGCGCTGCACCGGGCTCGGCTCGCAGCAGGAGATCGACCCCGACCTGCTCGTCCCCGACCCCTCGCTCTCGATCGACGACGGCGCGCTCGTGCCCTGGTCGGTCGGCGGCTCCTCCGGCTTCTACGAGGCGGTGATCCAGGCGATCGCCGAGCGCTACGAGATCGACACGTCGCTGCCGTGGGCGGAGCTCACCGAGGAGCAGCAGAAGCTCTTCCTCCACGGCACGGACGGCGAGCGGCTCTACGTCCAGTACCGCAACCGGATGGGGCGGCGCCGCCAGTACATGCTCGCCTTCGAGGGGATCGTCTCGAGCCTCCAGCGCCGCTACAAGGAGACCGACTCGTCGCAGCAGCGCGAGCGGATCGAGGAGTACATGTCGCTGCGGCCCTGCCCGGTGTGCAAGGGCGCGCGGCTGAAGCCCGAGGTGCTCGCGGTCACGGTCGGCGGGCAGTCGATCCACACGTTCACGCAGATGTCGGTCGCGCGGGCGCTCCGCTTCGTCGACGAGCTGGGGCTGACCGAGACGGAGCTCCTGATCGGCCACCGGATCCTCAAGGAGATCCGCGAGCGGCTGACGTTCCTCGACGACGTCGGCGTCGGGTACCTGACGCTCGACCGGGCGGCGGCGACGCTGTCGGGCGGCGAGGCGCAGCGGCTCCGGCTCGCGACGCAGATCGGCTCGCAGCTCGTCGGCGTGCTCTACATCCTCGACGAGCCGTCGATCGGGCTCCACCAGCGCGACAACGCGCGCCTGATCGGGACGCTCGAGCGGCTGCGCGACATCGGCAACACCGTCGTCGTGGTCGAGCACGACGAGGAGATGATGCGCCGCTCCGACTGGCTCGTCGACATGGGGCCGGGCGCCGGCCTGCACGGCGGCGAGGTCGTGGCGGAGGGGCCGGCCGCGAAGGTGGCGCGGAACCGCAAGTCGCTGACCGGCCAGTTCCTCTCCGGCGCGCGGTCGATCGCGATCCCGGGGCGGCGCGGGGAGGAGCGCGGCGCGTTCGTCGTCCGCGGCGCCTCCCAGCACAACCTGAAGGAGATCGACGTCGAGTTCCCGGTCGGCAAGTTCGTCTGCGTGACGGGCGTCTCCGGCTCCGGCAAGTCGACCCTCGTGAACGAGATCGTGTACAAGGCGCTCGCGAACCGGCTGAACAAGACGCGCGTGAAGCCGGGCGCGCACGCCGCGGTGGAGGGGATCGACATCTTCGACAAGGTGATCGAGATCGACCAGAAGCCGATCGGCCGGACGCCGCGCTCGAACCCGGCCACGTACACCGACCTGTTCACGCACATCCGCGAGCTGTACTCGCTCACGCCCGAGGCGAAGGTGCGCGGCTACAAGCCGGGCCGGTTCTCGTTCAACGTGCGCGGCGGCCGCTGCGAGACGTGCAAGGGCGACGGCCAGATCAAGATCGAGATGCACTTCCTGCCCGACGTCTACGTGCCGTGCGAGACGTGCAAGGGGGCGCGCTACAACCGCGAGACGCTCGAGGTGCGATTCAAGGGCAAGTCGATCGCGGACGTGCTCGAGATGTCGGTCGAGGAGGCGCTCCAGTTCTTCGCGAAGATCCCGAAGATCCGGCGGCGGCTCCAGACGCTCCACGACGTGGGGCTCGACTACATCAAGCTCGGCCAGCCGGCGACGACGCTCTCCGGCGGCGAGGCGCAGCGCGTGAAGCTCGCCGCGGAGCTGTCGAAGGTCGCGACGGGGAAGACGCTCTACATCCTCGACGAGCCGACGACGGGCCTCCACTTCGCCGATATCGAGAAGCTGCTCGAGACGCTGCAGCGGCTCGTCGACGGCGGCAACACGATGCTCGTGATCGAGCACAACCTCGACGTGATCAAGCAGGCCGACTGGGTCGTCGACCTCGGGCCGGAGGGCGGCGAGGCGGGCGGCGAGATCGTCGCCGTCGGCACCCCCGAGGACGTCGCGCGGGTCGAGGGCAGCTTCACCGGCGCGTTCCTGCGCGAGGTGCTGCCGGCCGCGGCCGAGGTCGCGGCGTAGCCGCCTAGAGCACAGCCTGCGTCTGCGTGACGCGGGCGACGAGCCTGCCCGTGTCGTCGTAGAGCTCGGTGTCGACGACGATCGTCCGGCGGCCCGTGTGCAGCGGGCGGCTGACGGAGTGGACGTGGCCGCCGCGGACGGCGGCGAAGAAGTTCGTCTTCGACTCGATCGTCGTGGTGGTGGCGGCGTCCTCGGGGAGGTTGAGGAACGCGCAGAAGCCGCCGACGTTGTCGGCGAGGCCCATCAGCGCGCCGCCGTGGAGGACGCCGCCGGCGGTGCAGCGGTCGGGGCTCCAGGCGAGCCGGGCGCGCACCTCGTGCGGCGACGCGGAAACCATCTCGATGCCGAGGAACGCGGTGAACGGCGACGCGGCCGCGACCTGCGCGGTCAGCTCGGGGTCGGCGGCGGCGTCGGCGTGCATGAGGGACGAGTTTCGCAGCTTGCACCGGCCTTCTGCAGCCGTGTCCCGAGCGAGCCACGTCCGGTGCCAGGCACCGGACGTGGCTGCTACGGACACATGTCCAGTCGGCGATGCCAGACGGATAGAGGCTTCGCCGAACGGACATGCCCGCCGGAGGCATGTCCGGTGCCTGGCACCAGGCGTGTCTGGAGAGGCCATGGCTACCGCGCCCCGCTACCCTCACTCGCGATGAGTGTCGACACCGCCACCCCCACCGCGGTCGAGCGGAACTGGTGGCTGCGCGCCGCCGCCGTCCTCGTCGCGCCGCGGGCGATCTTCGTCTCGCTCCGCGACGAGTCCGCCGACGCCGTCGAGACGCGACAGGAGCCGCTGACGGCGCTGATCGGCCTCGCCGGCATCGCCGGCGTCCTCGGCACGCCGGTCGCGCGGCAGCTCCTGAACGACGGCTCGCTCTCCGTCTCCCTGATCCCCGTCTGGGCTTTCCTCGGCGGCGCCGTCTATGCGCTCGCGGTCTACTGGCTCGGCGGCGGCCTCCTCTACGGCGCCTCGCGCCGGCTCGGCGGGCTCGGAACCTATCGCCGTTCACGCCACGTGCTCTCCCTCGCGACGGCGCCGCTCGCGCTCTCGCTGCTCACGCTGTGGCCGATCCGGATCGCCGTCTACGGCACCGACCTCTTCCGCACGGGCGGCAACGACTACGGCCGCGGCGACACGATCTTCGGCGCCTTCTACTTCGCCGCGTTCGCCTGGAGCGCGTGGCTGCTGCTCGTCGGCGTCCGCTCCGTGCACGGCTGGACGTGGGCGCGTGCCGCGGCGACGGTCGCGCTCGCCGCCGCGTTCCCCGGGCTGATCGTCGCCGCGACGACGCTCTAGCGGGAAAAAGCCGCAAGGCCGCTTCGGCCGCGCGCGGATGCCGACCCGGCCGGGCCGTGTCATCGTGGCGCGATGGAGTCGATGTGGGCGATCCGCAAGCGCGGGCCCGAGCCTGGCCTCGCGCTCGAAGAGGTGCCCGTTCCCACACCCGCCGAGGACGAGGTGCTCGTCGAGGTCGAGGCGGCATCGGTCTGCGGCACCGACCTGCACATCTTCCGCTGGGACGCCTGGGCGCGGCAGCGCATCGAGCCGCCGCTGACGCTCGGGCACGAGTTCGCGGGCACCGTCGTCGAGACCGGCCGGGCCGTCCGCCACGTCGCGGTCGGCGACTACGTCTCGGCCGAGAGCCACGTCACCTGCGGCGCCTGCTACCACTGCCGCACCGGCCGGGCGCACATGTGCGAGCGGACGCGGATCCTCGGCGTCGACCGCGACGGCGCCTTCGCCCGCTACGTCGCCGTCCCCGAGTCGGTCGTCTGGCAGAACGACCGCGCGAAGCTCCCGCCCGAGATCGCGACGCTCCAGGAGCCGTTCGGCAACGCCGTCTTCGCGCTCTCGCACGCCGACGTCGCCGGCAAGGCGGTCGCGATCCTCGGCTGCGGCCCCGTCGGCCTCTTCGCCGTCGGGATCGCCCACGCCTCGGGCGCCGGCCGCGTCCTCGCCTCCGACCGGACGCCGTTCCGGCTCGGCCTCGCCGAGGCGATGGGCGCCGACGCGACGCTCGACGTCCGCAACGTGCCCGACACCGCCGCCTGGTTCGTCGAGCAGAACGAGGGCGAGCACCCCGACGTCGTCTTCGAGATGTCCGGCGCGCCGGAGGCGATCGCCGACGCGTTCCGCATCGTCCGCAACGGCGGCCGCGTGATCCTGTTCGGGATCCCGGCGCGGCCGGTCGAGCTCGACGTCGCCGAGGCGCTGATCTTCAAGAACCTCGAGGTCTCTGCCGTGAACGGCCGCGAGGTCTTCGGCAGCTGGTACCGGACGCGCTGGCTGCTCGAGCACGGCGTCGTCGACCTGCGGCCGCTGATCACCGAGCAGCTCGACCTCGCGGACTTCGAGCGCGCCTTCGCGCTGCTCGAGTCCGGCGAGGCCTGCAAGATCGTCCTCCACCCGAACGGCGAGGGCGCGCGGCCGCTCGTCGCGACGCCGTCGGTCGCGGCCGAGGGCAACGGCCACGCCGTCCCGTACGAGCGGTGGGCGCACCGGTGACCGGGCTGCGGGACGAGCTCCGCGCCGAGCTCGGCGCGCTCCGCGAGGCGGGCACCTACAAGCGCTTCAACACGCTCACCTCGCCGCAGGGGCCGGTCGTCACGATGGAGGGCCGCGGCGAGGTGATCGTCCTCTCCTCGAACAACTACCTCGGCCTCGCGAACCACCCGGACGTCGTCGCCGCCGGGATCGACGGGCTCGAGCGCTACGGCGCCGGTACCGCCTCCGTCCGCTTCATCTGCGGCACGTTCGAGCCGCACCTCGAGCTCGAGCACGACCTCGCCGAGCTGTCCGCGACCGAGGCGGCGCTCACGTACGTCTCCTGCTGGAACGCGAACGAGGCGGCGATCCCGACGCTCGCCGACGAGGACGACCGTGATCCTCTCCGACGAGCTGAACCACGCCTCGATCATCGACGCCGTGCGGCTCGCGAAGCCGCAGCGCAAGGTGCGCTACCGGCACTCCGACATGGACGAGCTGCGCGACGCGCTCGCCGCCTGCGAGCCGGGGCAGCGGAAGCTGATCCTCACCGACGGCGTCTTCTCGATGGAGGGCGACCTCGCGAAGCTGCCCGACATCCTCGAGCTCGCGCGCACGTACGACGCGGTCGTGGTCGTCGACGACTCGCACGGCGTCGGCGTCGTCGGCAAGACCGGCCGCGGCGTCGCCGAGCACTTCGGCGTGCTCGGCGAGGTCGACGTGACGACCGGGACGCTCGGCAAGGCGCTCGGCGGCGCCGCCGGCGGCTACGTCGCCGCCTCGGCGGAGGTGTGCGACCTGCTCGCCCAGCGCTCCCGCCCGCAGCTCTTCTCGAATGCGCTGCCGCCGACCGTCGCCTGCAGCGCCCGGGCCGCGGTGCGCGTCCTGCTCGACCGGCCCGAGCTCGTGGCGCGGCTGCGCGAGAACACGACCTGGTTCCGCGGCGCGCTCCGCGACGCCGGCTTCGCCCCGCTCGACGGGGAGGCCGCGATCATCCCGATCATCGTCGGCGAGACCGCCCGCGCGATCGAGCTCTCCGGGAAGCTGCTCGAGCGCGGCGTGTTCGTGACCGGCTTCGGCTACCCGGTCGTGCCCGAGGGGACGGCCCGGATCCGCGTCCAGATGTCGGCCGCGCTCGAGCCGGTCCACCTCGAGCGGGCGCTCGAGGCGTTCGTCGAGGTCGGCCGCGAGAGCGGCTTGATTACGGCCTGAGCTCGGCCTCGAACTCCCGGAGCTCCTCCTCGGGCATGCCGTACGTGTGCTGCGCCTCCGGGAACGCGCCGCTCCGCACCTCCTCGGCGTAGCGGCCGAGCGCGTCGACGATCGCGTCGCCGATCTCCGCGTAGCGCTTCACGAACCGCGGCGCGTGGCCCTCGTAGTAGCCGAGCATGTCGTGCCAGACGAGCACCTGGCCGTCGGTCTCGCCGCCGGCGCCGATCCCGATCGTCGGCACCGCGAGCGCCTGGGTCGCCGCGCGCGCGACCGCCGGCGGCACCGCCTCCAGCACGATCGCGAAACAGCCGGCCCCCTGGAGCGCGAGCGCGTCCGCGACGAGCGCCGCCGCCTGCTCCGCCGTCCGCCCCTGCGCCTTGAAGCCGCCGAGCCCGGTCGCCGTCTGCGGCGTCAGGCCGACGTGGCCCATCACCGGGATCCCCGCGCCCGCGATCGCGCGCGCCCGGGCCACCGTCGTGCCGCCGCGCTCGAGCTTCACCGCGTCGGCGCCGCCCTCCTTGACGAGCCGCACCGCGTTCCGGACGGCCTGCTCGTCCGACTCCTCGTAGGAGCCGAACGGCATGTCGGCGATCACGAGCGGCCGCTTCGCGCCGCGGGTCACCCACTGCGTCATGAAGACGATCTCGTCGAGCGTGACCGGCACCGTCGAGGAGCGGCCGTGCACGACCATCCCGGAGGAGTCGCCGACGAGGATCAGGTCGACGCCCGCCGCGTCGGCGAGGCGTCCGCTCGGCGCGTCGTAGGCCGTGACCATCACGATCTTCTCGCCGCGTCGCTTCAGCTCGGCGAGCTCCGGCAGCGGGAGCTTCCCGGCCGTCCAGGAGGCGTAGCGCGGAGGCTTGTCGCTCATGAGAGCTCTCCTTCCAGGAGGACGTTGTCGAGCAGCCGTGTCGACCCGACGCGGGCCGCGGCGGCGAGCACGAGCGCGCCGTCGAGGTCGAGCAGGCCGACGTAGTCGGGGGTGAGGCCGTTCAGGGCGGCGCGCGCGGCCGCGACCGGGTCGCCGCCGCTGCGATAGGCGTCGGCGCCGGCGGCGAGCGCACGGGGGAGGGCGAGCGCCCGGGCGCGCTCGTCGGCCGAGAGGCGCCCGTTCCGCGACGAGAGCGCGAGCCCGTCGTCGTCGCGCACCGTCGGGACGACGCGGATCGCGAGCGGCACGTCGAGGTCGCGCACGAGCCGCCGCACGACGGTGGCCTGCTGCGCGTCCTTCTGGCCGAAGTAGGCGCGGTCGGGCCGGACGAGGTTGAAGAGCTTCAGGCACACGGTCGCGACGCCGCGGAAGTGACCGGGCCGCGCCTCGCCCTCGAGCCCGCGCGAGGCCTCCTCGACGTCGACCCAGGTCTGGAAGCCGGCCGGGTAGAGCTCCGCCGGCGCGGGCGCGAACACGAGATCGACGCCGGCCTCCGCCGCGAGCGCCAGGTCGCCGTCCTCGTCGCGCGGGTACGCGGCGAGGTCGGCCGCCTCCTCGAACTGGGCCGGGTTGACGAAGAGCGAGACGACGACCGCGTCGTTCTCGGCGCGCGCCGCCGCGATCAGCGCGAGATGGCCCGCGTGGAAGGCGCCCATCGTCGGCACGAGCCCGACCTCGCCGGCGAGCGCCGCGCGCGCCGCCCGCAGCTCCGCCACCGTCCGGACGACCCTCATGCGAGCGCCACCGTCGCCCCGGCGAGCGTCTCGTAGAGGTGCTCGAGCTCCGGCCGCGCCGCCCGGATCGCCGCCTTGTGCGCCTCGACGACCGCCCAGTCGCCGCGCGAGATCGGCCCGGTCAGCTCGAAGTCGTTCTCGATCGTCCGCAGCATCAGCGGCACGAGCGCCTCCGCCGGCACGCCCGCCTCGCCGACGAGCAGCGCCGCCGCCCGCTGGAGCGTGACGACGTAGTTCGAGGCGAAGACGGCCCCTGCGTGGTAGAGCGTCCGCGCCGCGTCGTCGAGCGCGAACGGCCGCAGCCCGAGCGTCTCCGCGAGCCACGTTCCCGCCGCGCGCGCCTCGTCGCTCTCGCCGGTGACCGCGCCCCACGCGCCGTCGAGCTGCTCGGCCCCGCGGCGGATCGTGAACGTCTGGAGCGGATGCACGGAGAACCGCCGCTCGTGCGGGTCGAGCGCCGCGAGCGGCGTCGCCCCGCTCACGTGCGCGACCCAGGGGCCGGGCGCCAGCTCGCGCGCGACGCCTGCGATCGCCGCGTCCGGGCACCGCCAGGAGGACGAGCTCCGGCGCCTCGTCGCCCACGGCGAGGCCGCGCTCGCGCAGGCGGGCGGTGAGAGCCGAGCCGACGCGGCCCGAGCCGATGACGTTGATCCGTTGGAACACTGCGAGCTCCAGCTCCGTAGCGGATGCCGGGCACGTACGAGTGTACCCCGATGCACGCCTCCGGGCGCCCGGACGGACGCTTCGGGCGATGCCGGTCAACGTCTGGACCGTGACCGCAGCGGCCGCGGTGACCGCACTCGCGACCGGGCTCGGCGCGCTCCCGTTCCTGTTCGTGCGCGGCGCGATCGGCAAGAGCTGGCTCGGCATCTCGAACGCGATCGCGGCCGGGTTCATGCTCGCCGCGAGCGTCGGGCTCATCTGGCAGGGGGCCGACGTCGGCCCGTGGCGCGTCGTGCTCGGGGCGCTCGCGGGCGCGGCCTTCATCTGGGTGTTCCGGCGCCTGATCGGCGACCAGGACGGCCTCGTGCTCGGCCGCCTCGCCGGCGCGGACGCGGTCAAGGCGCTCGTGATCGTCGCCGTGATGACCGTCCACTCCGCGAGCGAGGGCGTCGGCGTCGGCGTCTCCTACGGCGGCGGCGAGCGGCTCGGCGTCCTGATCACGATCGCGATCGCCGTCCACAACATCCCGGAGGGGCTCGCGATCAGCCTCGTGCTCGTCCCGCGCGGCGCGCGCGTGCGCTCGGCCGCGTGGTGGAGCGTCTTCTCGAGCCTGCCGCAGCCGCTGATCGCGCCGTTCGCGTTCCTCTTCGTCGAGGCGTTCAAGCCGGTGCTGCCGGCCGGGCTCGGGTTCGCGGCCGGCGCGATGATCTGGATGGTCGTCTCGGAGCTCCTGCCCGAGGCGATCGAGGACGCCCCCAAGCGCGCGCTCGCGCTCGGCGGCGGGATCTCGTTCGCCGTCATGCTCGGCGCGCAGGTGCTCCTGTTCGGCACGTAGTGTCGGGGCGTGAGACCGGTCGAGACGCCCACCGACGCCGACGTCCGCGCGGCGCACGAGCGGATCCGCGGGCTCGTCCGCGAGACGCCGCTCGTCGAGAGCAGCCGAGCTCGGCGCGCAGCTGAAGCTCGAGTCGCTCCAGCCGACCGGCTCCTTCAAGGTGCGCGGCGCCGCGGCGGCGCTCACCGCGCTCGGCCCCGGCGCCCGCGTCGTCGCCGCGTCGGCGGGCAACCACGGTCTCAGCGTCGCGTGGGCGGCGGAGAAGCTCGGGATCGAGGCGACGATCGTCGTCGCCGAGACGGCGTCCCCCGTGAAGGTCGAGGCGATCCGGCGCTTCCCGGCGACCCTCGTCGTCCACGGCGCCGGCTACGACGAGGCGGAGGCGCACGCGCTCTCGCTCGCCGGCGACGGGGCCCGCTACGTCTCCCCGTACAACGACCGCGACGTGATCGCGGGCGCCGGGACGATCGGGCTCGAGCTGCTCGACCGGCTCGGCTCCGAGCTGACGATCGTCGTCCCGGTCGGCGGCGGCGGCCTTGCCGCGGCCATCGGGCTCGTCGCCGCCGCCGGCGGGCGCGCGGGTCGTCGGTGTCGTCGCCGAGGCCTCGCCCGCGATGCGCGCCGCGCTCGCCGCCGGCGAGGCCGTGCCGGTGCCCGTCCGCGAGACGCTCGCCGACGGCCTCGCCGGCAACATCGAGCCCGGCAGCGTCACGATCCCGCTCTGCTCGCGGCTCCTCGACGACCTCGTCGCCGTCAGCGAGGAGGAGCTCGCCGACGCGATGCGCTTCCTCGCCCGCGCCGAAGGGCTCGTCGTGGAGGGATCCGGAGCCGCGGCGGTCGCCGCGCTCCGTGCGGGCCGCGTCGAGATCGAGGGCACCGCGGTCGCGATCGTCAGCGGCCGCAACGTCACGCTCGACTCGCTCATGTCCGTCCTCAGCCTACTAGACTCACGCGCATGCCGATTTACGAGTACGTCTGCATGGAATGCGAGTCGCACTTCGAGGAGCTCGTCCGCGGCGACCAGCAGGTCGCGTGCCCAGACTGCTCCGCGACGAACGTCTCCCGCCAGTTCTCCACCTTCGCCGTGCACGGCGCCGGCAAGCCCGCGAGCGTCGGCGGCGGCTTCAAGAGCGGCGGCGGCGGTTGCTGCGGCGGCTCCTGCGGCTGCGGCCACTGAGGACCCGGCCGTGAGCGGAGGGGGGATCGGCGAGCAGCTGACGCGCGCCGAGAAGGAGCATCTCGACGCGGAGCTGGCCGAGCTCGAAGGCCCGCGCCGCCGCGCGATCGTCGAGGCGATCGCGGTCGCGCGCGGCCACGGCGACCTCTCGGAGAACTTCGAGTACCACGCCGCGAAGAACGAGCAGGGCCTGCTCGAGCGGCGGATCACCATCCTGCGGGCGCGGCTCCAGCACGCGACCGTGATCGACGAAGCCGCCGCGGCGGCCTCGGGCGTCGTCACCGTCGGCTCCAAGGTCTCGCTCGAGCGGGAGGACGGCGAGGCGATGGAGATCGAGATCTCGAGCGTCGGCGGCGTCTCGCCCGACTCGCCGCTGGGCCAGGCGCTGCTCGGCGCGGCCGAGGGCGACGAGATCGAGGTCGCCGCACCGCGCGGCACCTGGCGCGCCCGCGTCGTGTCCGTCGGACGCGCCTCGTAGACTCATCCCCATGAGCGCCGCACCGGCCGAGCACCTCGACGAGCTCCAGGCCTACGCAGCATCGGTCGCCGGCTGCACCCGCTGCCGGCTGTCGCAGGGACGGACGCAGGTCGTCTTCGGCTCCGGCAACCCGCACGCCGCGCTGATGTTCGTCGGCGAGGCGCCGGGCTTCCACGAGGACAAGCAGGGCGTCCCCTTCGTCGGCCAGGCGGGCAAGCTGCTCGAAGGCCTGCTGAACGGGATCGGCCTCCGCCGCGACGACGTCTACATCGCGAACGTCCTCAAGTGCCGCCCGCCCGGCAACCGCGACCCGCAGCCGGACGAGATCGAGGCCTGCGAGGTGCACCTGTTCCGGCAGATCCACCTGATCCAGCCGACGGTGATCGCGACGCTCGGCAACTTCGCGACGAAGCTCCTCTCCGGCCGCCCCACCGGGATCACGCGCGTCCACGGACAGGAGCAGCCGGCCACGATCGCCGGCCACCATCTCCTGCTCTACCCGCTCTACCACCCGGCCGCCGCGCTCTACACGCCGGCGATGCTGAAGGTGCTCGAATCGGACTTCGCCCGGCTGCCCGAGCTGCTCGGGCGCGGACCTCGAGCCGGTCGCCGCCGTCGCGCCGGCCCCCGCGCCCGGAACCCGAGCGAACGCTCGAGCTCGTCGCCTCGGCCCCGGCCGAGCAGCTCGGGCTCTTCTGAGAGCCGGCGCGTTGCTCCGCAACGCGCCGGAGACTGGGCGCGCGTGGTGGGGTGGTGGTGTGGGGCTGCGGCGAGAGCGCGGTCTCGCCTTCGCCGACGAGAGCGCGCTCACCCAAGAGTGGATCTGGACGGAATCGCGGTGTCGTCGCGGCCGGTCGTGGCTACGCCAGGACCGCCCGCTGGTTCGGCCTCCGGCTAAGCCTGCTGCGCTCGGCTTAGCCTCCGGCCTGGGCGGCTGCGTACCTCGTAACCGCTCAGGCCTCGGGCTAACGCAGCCGCAGGCGCGTTAGCCCGAGGCGAACCAGCGGGTGCGCCCGGCCGGTAGGCCGCGCGCGACCGCGCCGGGGCAGGCAATTCGTCCAGATCGCTCTTGGGCGAGCGCGCTCTCTTCCGTGGTGAGGAGACCGCGCTCTCCTCAGCACGACGCTACCGCCTCCGCCACGCGCGCCGAGCAACCCGCGGGGAGCCGCAGGCTCCCCGCGGCTAGAGACCTTGGACGGCGACCATGCGGAGGTTTGCGGCGCCCTCGCGGAGGCGTTTGGCGTCCTGGTAGGCGGGCGACTCGTACCAGCGCTTCGCCGTCTCGAGGTCGGGGAACTCGAGGATCACGAGGCGAGACGGCTCCCAGTCGCCCTCGAGCACGGCGAGCTCGCCGCCGCGCGCGACGAACGTGCCGCCGCCGGCGGCGACGGCGCCCGGCGAGGCCGCCTTGTAGAGCTCGTACTGCTCCGGGTCGGACACATCGGTCTCGACGATCACGTAGGCAGGCATGCGTTGACTCTACGCTTGCGCCGTGGCGGAGACCGTGACCAGCTCGCCGGAGGAGACGGAGGCGCTCGCGGCCGCGTTCGCGCGCCGGCTCGGGCCCGGCGACGTCGTCACCGTCTCGGGCGAGCTCGGCTCCGGCAAGACGACGTTCGTCCGCGGCGCGTGCGCGGCGCTCGGCGTGCGCGAGCGGGTGACGAGCCCGACCTACACGATCGGGCACCGCTACCACGGCGACGGCGTCGACGTCTCCCATCTCGACCTGTACCGGTTCCAGGGTGTGTCCGCGGCCGAGTGGGGCGACCTCGAGCCGTACTTCGACGACGCCGTCGCGTTCGTCGAGTGGCCGGAGGCGGGGGAGGGGGCGCTGCCGGCGGCGCGGTTCGTCGTCCGTTTGCGGCATGCTGACGGCCGGAGAGCGGTGGCGATCCACGAGTGCTGATCGACGAGTGCTGACCCTTGCGTTCGACACGGCGACGGACACGGCGACGAGCGCCCTCGTCGCCGACGGCGAGCTGCTCGGAGAGCGCTCGTCCCGGGCCGCGACCCTGCTCGAGGACGTCGACGCGCTGCTGCGCCAGGGCGGCGCGCATCCCGGCGACCTCGACGCGCTCGCCGTCGGGATCGGGCCCGGCAGCTTCACCGGCATCCGGATCGGTCTCGCCGCCGCGCGCGGCCTCGCCTTCTCGCTCGACCTGCCGGGCGGGGGCGTGTCGACGCTCGCCGCGCTCGGCGCGGGAGCGCCGGACGCCGTGCCGGTGATCGACGCGCGCCGGCGCGAGGTGTTCGTCCTGCTCGACGGCGAGCCGCGCGTCCTCGCACCGGCCGACCTCGACCTCCCGCCCGGCACCGTCTGCGTCGGCGACGGCGCCCGCCGCTACCGGGCGCTGCTCGAGGAGAAGGGGCTCGCCGTGCCGCCCGACGCGGACGAACGGCACGTCCCGCGCGCCCGCTTCCACGCCGCGCTCGTCGGCGAGCTCGGGCCGGTCGAGGCGATCGAGCCGCTGTACCTCCGCGTCCCCGACGCCGTGGCGAGCCGCCCGTGACCACGATCGAGCTGCGCCGCCTCGGCCTCCCCGACCTGCACGAGATCGAGGAGATCGAGCGGCGCTCGTACCGGACGCCGTGGTCGCGGTCGATGTTCGCGGGCGAGCTGGCGAAGCCGAGCTCGATCTGCCTCGGCGCGTTCGCCACCGACGAGGAGGAGGGCAGCCTCTGCGGCTACCTGATCGTCTCCCGGTACGTGGACGCGTGGCACGTGATGAACGTCGCCGTCGATCCCGACCATCGCGGGCGCGGGATCGCGACGATGCTGCTCGAGCGGCTGTTCGCGCTCACCGCCGAGGATCCGCGGCGCGGCTACACGCTCGAGGTGCGCGTCTCGAACGCGACCGCGATCGACCTCTACGAGCGGCTCGGATTCGAGGCGCGCGGCGTCCGGCGCGGCTACTACACCGACAACCGCGAGGACGCCCTGATCATGTGGAAGGAGCGCGGCCGCGCCGGCCGACCGCGGACGCGTGACGCGCGCGCGAGGAAGTCGGTGATTCTCGGGATCGAGACGTCGTGCGACGAGACGGCTGCGGCGCTCGTCACCGACGACGGGCACATCCGCGCGAACGTCGTCGCCTCGCAGGCCGACCTGCACGCCCGCTTCGGCGGTGTCGTCCCGGAGGTCGCGTCGCGTCGCCATCTCGAGCTCGTCGTCCCGGTGATCCGGGAGGCGCTCGCCGAGGCGGGGGCGACCCTCGACGACGTCGACCGGGTCGCCGTGACGCGCGGGCCCGGCCTGATCGGCGCGCTCCTCGTCGGCCTGGCGGCGGCGAAGGCGATCGCCTGGTCGCGGCAGCTGCCGCTCGTGCCCGTCGACCACCTCGACGGCCACGTCGCCGCTCTCTACCTCGAGCCCGAGCCCGTGGAGCCGCCGTTCCTCTGCCTGCTCGCGAGCGGCGGGCACACGATGCTGCTCGACGTCCGCGCCCACGGCGAGCACGAGCTGCTCGGGACGACGCTCGACGACGCGGCCGGCGAGGCGTTCGACAAGGGCGCGCGCCTGCTCGGCCTCGGCTATCCCGGCGGGCGCGAGATCGACCGGCTCGCCCGCGAGGGCGACCCCGGCGCGTACGACTTCCCGGTGGCGCGCGTGCCCGGGCTCGACTTCTCCTTCTCCGGCCTCAAGACGGCGCTCCTCTACGCCGTCCGCGACCTCCCGCCGGAGGAGCTCGAGCAGCGCCGGGCCGACCTCGCGGCCTCGTACCAGCGCGCGATCGTCCGGGCGCTCGTCGGCCGGGTGCGCGAGACGCCGCCGAGCAGACGGGCGCCGGACGGATCGCGGTGGTCGGCGGCGTCGCCGCGAACTCGGAGCTCCGCGAGTCGCTGCCCGGCGCGGCGCTCGCACCGCTCGCGCTCTGCACCGACAATGCCGCGATGATCGCGTCGGCCGCACGCTACGCCGAACCGGTGGCGTATCCCGCCTATCTCGGCCTGGACGCGTATGCCTCGCGCTGAGCCGCGCCACGCGCTCCTGCTCGCCGTCCTCGCCGTCACCGTCCTCGTCGTGCTGCTCGTCGACCGGCGCGGCGACACGGCTCCGCCCGCCGCGGCGGCTCCGGCGTACACGAAGACCGTCGTCCTCCGGCCGCTGAGCATCGACCTCGGCGACCGCGTGATCGTCGTCCTGCGCACGCCCTCGCTCGCGGGGCGCGTCGCCACCGCCGGCGGGCCGGTGAGCGCCGCCCGCGAGCGGGCCTGGACGCAGGACGCCCTCACGGCGCAGCGCCGCCTGCTCGCGCGGCTCCCGCGGCGCGGTGTCGTGTCTGCGGCCGGAGGAGAGCTTCGTCCGCGTCCTCGACGGCTTCTCGACGGTCGCCGCGCCCGGGACGGTGCCGCTGATCGAGCGCGACCGGGACGTGAAGGGTGTCTATCCCGTGCGCGCTGCGGAGCCCGTGCCGCCGTGGCGGGCGCTCCCGCGACGCCGCGCCTGCCGGGAGCCGACGGCCAGGGCGTCACGATCGCGCTCCTCGACGCCGGCGTCGACGCCGGCGACCCGTCCCTGCGCGGCCGCATCCTCGCCGGGATCGACCTCGTCGGCACGCCGCCGGCGGCGGCCGAGCGGCACGGCACCGAGACGGCGCGGCGGCTCGTCGCGCGCGACGGGAGCCGGTCCCGGCGGCGAGCATCCTGCCGATCCGGGTCGCCGCCGCCCAGCCGGACGGCCGCGGCGGCCGGACCGTGTACGCGCGCACCGACCAGGTGATCGCCGGGCTCGACCGCGCAGTCGACCCGAACGACGACGGCGACGCGCACGACGCGGTCCCGATCGCGCTCGTGCCGCTCACCGCGCCGCTCGCGGCGTTCGTCGACTCACCGGAGCGGCGCGCCGTCGCGGGTGCGCTCGCCCTCGGCACGTTCGCCGTCACCCCGCCCGGCTCCGACGGAGCCGACGCCGATCCTCACGGCCGGTGCCGCCGCCGAGCTCGCCCAGGTCAGGCCGTCCCTCGATGCGACCGAGCTGCGCGGCGTGCTCTGCCGCGACCTCCCGGCGAGGGCGGATCGACCTGACGGCCGCCGCGGCGGCGGAGGTGGCGCCCGCCGCCGCGCGCGGACGGCCTCGTCACGCTCACGAACGTCTCCACGCGCCCGGTCGCGCTCGAGCTCGCGGCCGGCGGCAGCGTCCTCCTGCCGCGCGGAGCCACGATCAGCGTCCACCCGCCCGCCGGGGCCCTCGTCCGCGTCGCCGGCGGCGGCACGATCCGCATCCCGCGCGTCGTCCGGCCCCGCCCGGCCCGCACGGCTCGGCACGGCCACGCTCTCGCCGAGCGCGACCGGGAGACCTCCGCGCCGTGCTCGCGATCCGCGCCATGGCGCCGCTCGCGCGGCTCGACGTCCGCCTCGCGCGGGCGGGAGCTGCGGACTCCGTCCTCGTCGCCCGGATGCGCGACGTCGTGCCGGGCCGCTACGCGCTCGGCCTCACCGGGCGTGACGGCGCGGGCCGGCGCCTGGCCGCCGGCGCCTACGTCGTGTCCGTCGTGGCGGCGCCCGTAGACGGAGGCAGCCGGACTCTGCGGAAACTACGGTTGGCCCTCCGCTGACCGGGCGTATACTCGCCGCGAATATTCGTTGAGCCTTTCATTTGCTCGGGAAAAGGAGCAGATCGTGACGACAGTCGAAGCGCAGGTCTCGCATCTCCGCGAGAACCCGTTCGAGCTCGCGCGCGAGCAGTTGCGCCGCGTGGCGACCACCTTCGACATCGACCAGAACCTCGTCGAGGTGCTGGGCCAGTGCAAGAAGGCGGTCGAGGTGTCCGTCCCCGTCTCCATGGACGACGGGTCGACCTCGGTCTTCAAGGGCTACCGGATCACCCACAACGTCGCGCGCGGCCCGTCCAAGGGCGGCATCCGCTACCACCCCGACGTCACCGCCGACGAGGTGAAGGCGCTCGCGATGTGGATGACGTGGAAGTGCGCGCTGATGGGGATCCCGTTCGGCGGCGCGAAGGGCGGCATCGTCTGCGACCCGAAGAAGATGTCGCGCTCCGAGCTGGAGCGGATGACCCGCCGCTACACGAGCGAGATCATCAACGAGATCGGCCCGGAGAAGGACATCCCGGCCCCCGACGTGGGCACGGACGGCTCGGTGATGGCCTGGATCTTCGACACGTACTCGATGAACAAGGGCCACTCGGTGCTCGGCGTCGTCACCGGCAAGCCGCTGACGATCGGCGGCTCGCTCGGCCGCGAGGAGGCGACCGCCCGCGGCTCGCTCTTCTGCATCCGCGACGCGGTCGCGAAGCAGGACCGCTCGATCGCCGGGATGAAGGTGGCGGTGCAGGGCTTCGGCAACGTCGGCAGCTACCTCGCGAAGTTCCTCCACGAGGAGGGCGCCACGGTCGTCGCCATCTCCGACTCGACCACCGGGCTCTACAACCCGAAGGGCATCGACGTCCCCGCCGCGTTCGCGCACAAGCGGGAGACTGCACTCGCTCGTCGGCTTCAAGGACGCCGAGCCGATCTCGAACGACGAGCTGCTGCTCCTCGACTGCGACATCCTCGCGCCCTGCGCGCTCGAGCAGGTGATCACCGAGCAGAACGCCGACAAGGTGAAGGCGGCGATCATCTGCGAGGGCGCGAACGGCCCGGTCACGCCGGCCGCCGACGCGATCCTCGAGGACAGGGGGGTCCTGATCCTCCCCGACGTGCTCGCGAACGCGGGCGGCGTCGTCGTCTCGTACTTCGAGTGGGTGCAGGGCCTCCAGGAGTACTTCTGGAAGGAGGTCGAGGTGAACGCGAAGCTGAACGACATCGTCAGCCGCGCGTTCGACGAGACCTGGGAGACCGCCCAGAAGCGGAACCTGCCGATGCGCGTCGCCGCGTACGGCCTCGCCGTCCAGCGCGTCGCCGAGGCCACGGTCACGCGCGGCATCTATCCGTAGTCGAACGAGCGAGCCGCCGCCGGCGGCTCGCTCTGTTCCCTTCGCACCGCTTCGCGGCGAGGCGCACGCCGCGGAGCGGCGCGCGGCTCGCCGCTCTCGCTTTTCTGCTCGGAACGCGCGCTCGCGGCGTCCGGACGCGCACCGTGCGCGGCCGGTCGCGCGCCATGAGCGAGCAGCTGGCCGATCGAGCTCACGCTCGAGTGTCTCTCGATGCGCTGCGGCGTAGCTCCAGGCGACTCGACGAGCGCGATGCTATCGACGCGCCCAGCTGGCCGCACGGTGTCCGGTCGTCGAGATCGACGGCGGCGCCGCTTCACGTATTTCGTGCAGCCGGATGCGCTCCGTCGCGCGGTCGGCGGCTGAAGAAGCCCGAGGTCGTCGTCTGTCGCGCGGAGGGGAGACCGCGCTCTCCCCGGAGCGCACGACGTCGTTTGCCGGTCGCTGCGGCGAGGAGGGGGCTCGTGCGGGAACCGCGAGGTCGCGATCGACGGCGACCCGGCGCTCGAAGCGGCCTATCGCGAGTGGATCCCGGTCGTCGAGATCGACGGCGAGCGCCGCTTCACCTACCACGTCCAGCCCGACGCGTTCCGCGCGGCGGTTGCACAAGCGGCGCGATAGTCCCGCCTGGTACAACAGTCCTCGCTGTTACAAGCGCAACGAACGGAGGACGAGTGGCGGATCGGCTCACTGTCGGCGTCGCGGCCCGTCTGTCGCGGTACCTCCAGGTGCTGACGCAGGCGCGCAAGATGGGCAAGGCGCGGATCTCCTCGCAGGAGATCGCGGAGTACACGAACATCAACGCGACCCAGATCCGCCGCGACCTCTCGGCGTTCGGCAAGTTCGGCAAGCGGGGCGTCGGCTACAACATCGACTCGCTGCTGGGCGAGATCCGGAAGATCCTCCGCACGCAGGGCCAGCACAACATCGCGCTCGTCGGCGGCGGCCGGCTCGGGCAGGCGATCGCGTCCTCGCCGATCTTCGCCGAGCACGGGATCAACATCGCCGCCGTCTTCGACACCGACCCCGCGAAGATCGGCGCCCCGATCGGCAACACCGTGGTGCTCGCCTACGACCAGCTGCCCGAGGTCGTGCCCGAGAAGAACATCGTCGTCGGCGTGCTCGCCGTGCCCGCCACGGCCGCCCAGCAGGCGGCCGACGATCTCGTCGCCGCCGGCGTGAAGATCATCTTCAACTACTCCGAGGCGCTCCTCGAGACGCCGGGCGACGTCACCGTCCACACGTCGAACCCGGCCGTCGAGCTCCTCTACGCGCTCTACTTCCACCTCACGTAGCGCGCCGCGCTACAGCGTCACGACGAGGAGCGCGAGCGAGAGCGCGGACGTCGCGACGACGGTGGCGCCCGCGACGATGCCGAAGATCCGTCCGTTCGCGTGCTCGCCCATCAGCTCGCGGTTCGAGGCGAGCCGCCACACGAAGAAGAGCGTCACCGGCAGCAGGGCGCCGTTGACGGCCTGCACGCCGACGAGCAGCGGGATCACCGGGATGCCGGGGACGATCGCGACCGCCGTCCCGACCGCGATCAGGACGGTGATCACGGCGACGAACACCGGCGCCTCGCGCGCGCCGTGGCGGATCCCCTTCTCGAAGCCGAACGTCTCGCTGATCACGTACGCCGCCGTCACGGGCAGCACCGCGGCGGCGAGGAGCGACGCACCGAGCAGCCCGACGGCGAACAGCACCTCGGCGTAGCGTCCCGCGAACGGGGCGAGCGCGCGGGCGGCGTCGGCGGCGCTCGACACGCGGCGCACGCCGTGCTCGTAGAGCGTCGCGCCGGTCGCGATGATGATGAAGCCGGCGACGAGGTTCGCGAAGATCGAGCCGGAGGCGACCTCGAGCCGCTCGGCCGGCAGGTCGTCGGGACCGAGGCCGCGCTCGACGACCGCCGACTGGAGGTACAGCTGCATGAACGGCGTGATCGTCGTTCCCGCGGTCGCGACGAACAGGAGCACGTAGCCCGAGGAGAGCTGGATGTGCGGGACGACGATCGCCCGCCCGACCGCTCCCCAGTGCGGACGCGCGAGCACCGCCGCGACGGGATACGCGAAGAACGGGATCGTCATCAGGACGAACACCCGCTCCGCCACCTTGTAGGAGCCGCGGACGAGCAGCAGCCACACGAGCATGGCCGCGACGGGCACCGACGCCTGGGGCGGGACGTGGGCGAGCCCGAGCGCCGCGCCGATGCCGACGAACTCGCTGATGCAGATGCCGAGGTTCGCGATCAGCACGGCAACCGTCGAGAAGGCCGACCAGCGCACGCCGTACTGCTCGCGGATCAGCTCCGCGAGCCCCTTGCCCGTCACCGCCCCCATCCGCGCCGCCATCTCCTGGACGACGATCAGCGAGACGGTGATCAGCACCATCATCCAGAGGAGGTCGTAGCCGTAGCGGGCGCCGACGTCGGCGTACGTCGCGATACCGCCCGCGTCGTTGCCGGCGTTCGCGGCGATCAGGCCGGGGCCGAGGACGCCGAGCAGCGCGACGAGGCGCGCCGGCCTACGCGGACGCAGCGGCGCCGGGCCGCGCAGCAGACGCCGTGGCGTCCGTCGTGTCACCCGGACTGGGGCCCGCATCCATGCCCGCTTCAGTCCTCCCCCAGCACGCCGAACGTCCGCCGCCAGCCGCGCGGCAGCAGCGAGCTCGAGCACGTCGTCGACGGTGACCACGCCGACGACGCGCTCGTCGTCGTCGACGACCGGCACGACGGCGAGGTCGTAGTCGGTCATCAGGCGCGCGACCTCCTCGAGATCGGCGTCGGCCCGCACCTGCTTCGCGGCGCCGGCGATCTCGCCGAGCCGGGCCTCCGGGGCGGCACGCACGACGTCCGGCAGCGCGACGGCGCCGCGCAGGCGGTGACGCTCGTTCATCACGAAGACCCAGGCGAGCGCCTCGGCGGAGGCGTCGGAGCGGCGGATCCGCTCGAACACCTCCGCCGCGGTCGCCTGCCGGTACATGCAGACGTAGTGCGGGCTCATCAGCCCGCCGGCGGTGGCCGGGTCGTAGCCGAGGAGCGTGCGGAGCCGCCTCCGCCGCGCGACGGGCAGGCGGTCGAGAACGGCCTCGCGGCGCTCCTCGGGAAGCTCGAGCACGAGGTCGGCGGCGTCGTCGGACTCCATCCGCACCAGCAGGTCGGCGACCGCGGCGTCGTTCCGCTCGGAGAGGAACTCGACCTGGTGGTGCGCGTCCAGCTCCTCGAACACGTCCGCCTCCCGCTCGCCGTCCGTCCGCAGGGCGGCGAGGATCTCCCCGCCCTCGTGGTGCGACGCGGCCTCGACGAGGTCGGCGACGTCGGCGGGGTGGAGGCGCGCGAGCTTCGGGTGGGGCACGCGCAGCCGCACGCTCGGCACGTGTCCCGTGAACGGCTCGACGGAGACCCAGTCGAGGAACGTGCCCGGCGCGATCCGCCGGGCCAGCCGCCTCGGGAGGACGCGGCGCAGCCAGCCGCGCGGGCCCGTGTCGACGCCGACGACGCGGTACCAGCCGTCGACCGGTGCGATCTCGATCTCGTTCGTGCGTACGAGCCGGGCGCCGTCGACGTTGATCAGCTGCCGGTCGAGCACGTCCCGCTTCAGGAGCACCTCGCCGGTCCGCCGCCGGAACGGCTGGAGGTCGAGCTTCGCGCCGGCGAGCCGGACGCCGTCGTCGTCGAGCTCTGCGATGCGCGCCGCGGGGACGAAGACCTCCCGCCCGGCGATCCTGGCGAGCGCGCCGCTCACCGGCGGGTACTCCTCGCCCTCGAGCAGCACGATCAGATCCTCGACCGTGCCGAGCCTGCCGCCGCCGGCGTCGCGGAGCGCCCGGCCGGCGACGAAGGACAGATGGAGCACGCGCGGTTTGGTGGCCGGCGTCGACACGGGGGCAGCGTATGCCTCGTATGTTCAAGCAGTGTTACGCGCGCCGAGTACGCTGCGGCGGCATGCGGATCCTGCTCTGGCACGGATACCTGCTCGGCGGCACCGGCTCGAACGTCTACACCCGGGCGCTCGCGCGCGAGTGGAGCCGCACCGGGCACGAGGTCGTCGTCGTCTGCCAGGAGCGCCACCCGGAGCGCTTCGACCTCGGCGGCGCCCGCGTCGTCGTCCCGGAGCTGCCGGAGCGTCTGTTGCCCGTCTTCGTGCTCGACCGCTACGAGGGCCTCGAGGCCCGCCTGCTCCAGGACTTCACGCCCGCGCAGCGGGCCGCGTACGTCGAGGCGAACGCGGCCGCCCTGCGCGCGCTCCTACCGGCCGACCTCGTCTTCTGCAACCACGTCCTCCTCGGCGGCCCGGTCGGCGCCGCGGCCGGGGCGCCCTTCGTCGTGAAGGCGCACGGCTCCGAGCTCGAGTACTCGATGCGCGGCCGGCCCGAGCTCCAGGGCTGGGGAGCCGAGGCGCTCGCCCGCGCGGACGCGGTCTACGTCGGCTCCGCCCACATCCGGGAGGTGCTCGAGGACGTCGTCGGCCACGTCGACCGCGTCCACGAGGTGCCGCCCGGAGTGGACGTGGAGGAGTGGGTTCCGGAGCTCCGCGCCGAGGCGCTTCCCCGCCTCCTCGCAGAGGCGCGCCGCGACCCGCCGAACCCGGGCAACGCGGAGGAGCGCCACCCCGACGAGGGCAACGCCGAGCGCCTCGCCACGTTCTTCGCCGACGAGCGGCCCACCGTCCTCTACTTCGGGAAGCTGATCGAGAACAAGGGCGTCCACGTCCTGCTCGAGGCGCTCGCCGGGCTCGACGCGCGCGCGGTGATCGTCGGTTTCGGCGACTACCGCGCCCGGCTCGAGGAGCTCGCGCCCGCGGGCACGCTCTTCACCGGGCCGCTCGAGCACCGGCACCTCGTCCACCTGCTGCCGCTCTGCGACGTCTCCGTCGTGCCCTCGATCTTTCCGGAGGCGTTCGGGATGGTCGCCGCCGAGGCCGCAGCCGCCGGCGTCGTGCCGCTCGTCGCCGCGCACTCCGGTCTCGCCGAGGTCGCGGCCGGGATTGCGGCGGAGTACGGCCCGGCGGCCGCGCACCTCGCCTCGTTCCCGACCGGCGACGCGGCCGCGCTCCGGGAGCGCCTGGGCGAGCTGCTCGCGCTCCCCGCGGCGGAGCGCCGGGCCCTCGGCCTCGCCGCCCGGCGAGCCGTCGAGGCGCGCTGGAGCTGGGCGCGGATCGCCGAGCGTCTGCTCAACGGCTAGATTCCCGCGGTGGTGGAGCGGGCAGGGGTCGGAAGCCGCTGGGCGCTGGGCGCGATTCTCGGCGCCACGTTCATGCTGCTCGTGGACGTGACGATCGTCCAGGTGGCGCTGCCGAGCATCCAGCGTGACCTGCACGCGGGCTTCGCCGGGCTGCAGTGGGTGATCGACGCGTACGCGCTCACGCTCGCGGCGCTGCTCCTCTCCGCGGGCACGCTCGCCGACCGGTTCTCGCGCAAGAACGTCTTCCTCGGCGGTGTCGTCGTCTTCACGTTCGCCTCGCTCGCGTGCGGGCTCGCCGCGAGCCCGGCCGTGCTCGACATCTCGCGCGCGGTGCAGGGCGTGGGTGGCGCGGCGATGTTCACGACCTCGCTCGCGCTGATCGGACAGGAGTTCGGGGGGCCGGCGCGGCACACGGCATTCGCGCTCTACGGCGCGACGATCGGCGGCGCGGTCGCGATCGGCCCGCTCCTCGGCGGCGCGCTCACCGAATGGATTTCCTGGCACTGGGTCTTCTACGTGAACGTTCCGATCGGGATCGTCGTCTTCGCGGCCGCCGCAGTCTCGGTGCGCAGCGTCCGCGACCCGCACGCGGTGCACGCCGACGTCGCCGGCCTCGTCACGTTCTCTGGCTCGCTCTTCCTGTTCGTCTACGGGCTGCTGCGCGGCAACGACGACGGCTGGACGAGCACGACGATCCTCGCCGTCCTCGCCGGGGCCGCCGTGCTGCTGGCGGCGTTCGCCGTCGTCGAGCTGCGGCAGCCGCGGCCGATGTTCGACCTCTCGCTGCTGCGCAAGCCCGCGTTCACCGGCGTCTCGCTCGGCACGTTCGCGATCGGCGCGGGCATGTTCTCGCTCTTCCCGTACCTGACCCTGTATCTCCAGAACATCCTCGGCTACGCGCCGCTGCAGAGCGGGCTCCGGCTGCTCCCGATCACGGCGCTCGTCTTCGTCGTCCCGGTGCTCTCGCGGCGCGTCGCGGCGCGCGTCCCGCCGGGCACCATGCTCGGCGCCGGCCTCGCGCTCGTCTTCGCCGGCCTGCTCCTGATGCACGGGGTCGACGCCCACTCGCGCTGGACGGTGCTGCTGCCGGGGATGCTCGTGTGCGGCCTCGGGATCGGGTTGTCGAACCCGGCGATCGGGCACCTCGCCCTCGCGGTCGTGCCGCCGCAGCGGGCCGGCATGGCATCCGGGATCAGCAACACGATGCGGATCGGTGGCCTCACGACCGGCGTCGCGGCGCTCGGCGCGCTGCTCCAGCACCGGATCGCGACGCGCGTCCACGACCTGCTGCCGGCGGCGCCGCACGCGCTCGCGAACGCGGTCGCCTCGGCCGGGACGCGCGGAGCGGCCGCCCTCGTCGCGCCGGCGGATCGCGCACACGTCGTCGCGGTGGCGCACTCCGCGTTCGTCTCCGGCCTCGATCTCGTGCTGGGCGTGTCCGCCGCGGCGCTCGCCCTCGGCGCGCTCGCCGTCGCCGTGCTCGTACGGCCGGCGCAGGTGGCCCGGGCCGCCGCCGCGGCTCCCGCGCCGGCGCCCGAGACGCCGCCGGTGCTCGAGACGTAGAGCCTCGGGTTCGTCCCGCCGACTACGCTTCCGCGCGTGGGTGACGAGCAGAAGCTTGGCTACGAGGAGATGCTCGAGCGGTCGCGGGCATCGTTCGAGGAGGTGCCCGACTTCACGCTCGCGGTCGAGGAGGAGTTCGCGCTCCTCGACCCGGCGACGCTCGGCCTCGTCAACCGCTTCGAGGAGCTGCAGGCCGCGGCGCGCGGCACCGACCTCGAGCCGCACCTCGTCGGCGAGCTGATCGCCTCCGAGGTCGAGGTTCGCACCGGCCGCTGCGAGACGTTCTCCGAGGCCGCCGCCCGCCTCGGCGAGCGCCGCACGCAGCTGCGTGCCCTCGCGGAGCCGCTCGGCATCGGGCTCTCCGCGGTCGCGACGCACCCGTGGGCGCCGTGGCAGGAGCAGCGGATCATCGACACGCCGCACTACCGGCGCAACGACGAGCTTCTCCGCTACGTCGTCTGGCGCAACAACACCTTCGGGCTCCACGTGCACGTGGGCGTGAACGGGCCCGACCGCGCGATCCGCGTCTGTAGCGCCCTGCGGAACTACCTGCCCGAGCTGCTCGCGCTCTCGTCGAGCTCGCCGTTCGTGGAGGGCGTCTTCACGCACCTCCACTCGGCCCGGACGCAGGTCTTCACGCGGATGTTCCCCCGCTGCGGCATCCCGGACTGGTTCGCCGGCTGGGACGACTGGGAGCGCTACGTCCGCTTCCTCTACGAGACGCGCTCGATCACCGAGCACACGCAGATCTGGTGGAGCGTCCGGCCGCACCTCGCGTTCCCGACCGTCGAGATCCGGATCTGCGACGCGCAGCCGGACCTCGGCGAGGCGCGCTCGCTCGCGGCCCTCTGCTACGCGCTCACGGCGCGGATCGCCCGGGCCCTCGACGAGGGCGAGCCGCTGCCCGACCATCCGCACCGGCTGCTGGAGGAGAACCTCTGGCGGGCGATCCGGTACGGCCTCTCCGGCGAGCTGATCGACCTCGACCGCTCGGAGGTCGTCCCGGCGCGCGCACGGCTCGAGCAGCTCGTCGAGTGGGTCCGCCCGGTCGCCGAGGAGCTCGGCGCCGCCGACTGGCTCGCCGTACCGGAACGCAACGCCGCCGAGCGCCAGATCGCGCGCCACGAAGAGGGCGCGACGATGGAGGAGATCTTCGCCGAGCAGATCCGGAGCGATGAGCGAGTCACAGGCTGAGCAGCCGCGGCGGCGGGATGCCGACCGCCGACCAGCTCGTCGAGGAGCTGCGCAAGGCGAAGGTCTCGGATCTGCTCGTGCACACGTGCTCGCTGCTGGCCTCGCTCGGCTACGGCAAGCTCGCCCCGGAGGCGCGCGACCTCGAGCAGGCGCGCCTCGCGATCGAGGCGCTGAAGGCGCTCGCGCCGCTCCTCGGCGAGGCCGAGCGGCGCGACATCCAACAGGTCGTCGCGAACCTCCAGCTCGCGTTCGCGGCCGCGGCCGCGCCGCCCGAGGCCCCGGCCGACCCGGCGCCCGCGGAGTAGAACCCGACTACGATGGGTCGCCGTGGGGCAGGCGGCCGCACAGAAGACGATCGTCGTCGGGCTCGATTGCGCCGAGCCGTCGCTCGTGCTCGAGCGCTGGCGCGACCGGCTCCCGGTGCTGTCCGGGCTCGCCGAGCGCGGCGTCTCGGGGCGCCTCACCTCGGTCGTGCCGCCGATCACCGTGCCGGCCTGGTCCTGCATGATGTCGAGCCGCACGCCGGGCGATCTCGGCATCTACGGCTTCCGCAACCGCTCCGACCACACCTACGACGGCGCGTTCATCGCCGACGGCTCGGCGGTGCGGGCGCCGCGTCTCTGGGATCTCGTCGGCCGCGGCGGCGGCAGCTCCGTCGTCCTCGGCGTGCCCGGCACGTTCCCGCCGCGCCCGCTGCGCGGCGCCATGGTCGGCTGCTTCCTGACGCCGTCGCTCGAGAGCCGGTACACGTACCCGCCCGCGCTGCGCGACGAGATCCGCGAGGTCGTCGGCGACTACCTGTTCGACTGCACGAACTTCCGCACCGAGGACAAGGACGACCTGCTGCGCCAGGTCTACGAGATGACCGACAAGCGCTTCGCGCTCGCCGAGCACCTCGTCCGCGACGAAGCCGTGGCAGCTCTTCGCGATGGTCGAGATGGGCACCGACCGGATCCACCACGGCTTCTGGAAGCACATGGACGCCGAGCATCGCAAGCACGAGCCCGGCAACCGCTACGAGCACGCGATCCGCGACTACTACGAGCACGTCGACGGGCTGATCGGCAGCCTGCTGCGTCGACGTCGACGACGACACGCTCGTCCTCGTCGTCTCCGACCACGGCGCGAAGCGGCTCGACGGCGGCATCCGCGTCAACGAGTGGCTGCGCCGCGAGGGCCTGCTCGTGACGAAGACGGAGCCCGACGGCGTCACCTCGCCGCGCCAGGCGGGCATCGACTGGGCCCGCACGACCGCCTGGGGCGAGGGCGGCTACTACGCCCGCGTCTTCCTCAACGTCGAGGGGCGCGAGCCCGAGGGGACGATCCCCGCGGCCGACTACGAGGCCGTCCGCGACGACCTCGCCGCGCCGGCTCGCGGCGATCCCCGACGACGACGGGCAACCCGCATCGCGACGCGCGTCTACAAGCCGGAGGAGCTCTACGACGAGGTCGAGGGCGTCGCGCCCGACCTGATCGTGATCTTCGGCGACCTGCTCTGGCGCTCGGTCGGGACGATCGGCGGCGACGAGGGCGTCCACACGCTCGAGAACGACACCGGCCCCGACGACGCGAACCACGCCCAGGACGGCGTCTGGATCGCCGCCGGCGCGGGCGTCAACGCGCGCGGCACCCTCGACGCGCACCTGCTCGACGTCGCGCCGACCGTGCTCGAGATGCTCGGCCTGCCCGTCCCCGGCGACATGCGCGGCCACAGCCTCGCCGCGGAGCTGGGGCCGCCGCGTGAACCTGATCGTCTACGTCTCGCGACGCGCTGCGAACCGATCATGTCGGCTGCTACGGCGCGCGCCGCGTGCACACGCCGACGATCGACGAGCTCGCGGCCGGCGGCGTCCGCTTCGACCAGGCGATCGCCGCCGCCCCGTGGACGTGTCCGTCGACGACGTCGATGATCAGCGGCCTCTACCCGCACCACCACGGCTACCTGCACTGGGACGCGCCGGTCGACCCGGCGCTGCCGACGCTCTTCACCGTCGCGGCCGCGCACGGCTACGCGACCGGCAGCTTCGTCTTCGACGAGAGCTACCTGTTCAAGGGCTTCCCCGACGCGAACGTCGCCGGGACGAGCGAGACCCTCGACGGGGCCGTGGAGTGGCTGCGGGCGCACCGCTCCGAGCCGTTCGTGCTCTGGTTCCACTCCTGGGCGACGCACATGCCCTACGACGTCCGTCACGCCGAGCGCAAGGAGTGGCTCGCCGCGAAGACGCAGATCATCGACGGGATCCAGTCCGACAGCGCCGCCGCGCTCGAGGAGCTCCGCGAGGCGTACGCGGGCGCGGTCGAGCGCTCCTCCGAGGTGCTCCTCGCCGGCTTCCTCGCCGAGCTCGACGCGCTCGGCCTGCGCGAGGACACCGCGCTCGCGTTCCTGAGCGACCACGGCGAGTCGTGGGGCGAGCGCTTCGCCGACAAGCAGGCGGTGCAGGGCACCTACCACATGCACGGCGCGACGCTCTACGACGAGATCGTCGAGGTGCCGCTGATCCTGTCGGCGCCGGGCCGGCTCGAGCCGGCGGTCGTCGGCTCGCAGGTGAGCCTCGTCGACCTGACGCCGACCCTGCTCGACCTCGGCGGAGCGCCGCTCGAGGGCGTCGACGGCTCCGTCGCTGCTGCCGCTCCTCGACGGCTCGGAGACCGGCGACCGGCCGGCGTGGATCGCCGGCACCGACAAGGGCCGCGTCTCGCAGCTCGCGCTCCGCGAGCCGCCGTGGAAGCTCACGGTGCACGTCGAGTCCGGGGAGGAGGAGGCCTACCGGCTCGACCTCGACCCGCGCGAGCGGCGAAGCGTCCCCGACGAGGTGCCGCCCGAGCTGCGCGAGCGGCTGTACGCCGAGCTCGAGCGGCTCGAGCAGCCCGAGCTCTCGGCCGAGGACGAGGCCGCGGTGACGTCGCGCCTCGCCGATCTCGGCTACCTGTAGCGCCGCGTCCAGGGCGTCGAGTACGCTGAAACGCAACAGTTCTTAGCGAGATCTCAACATTCGCTGGTGGGATGTTGCTGGTCGCGGCAGGCGCGTCGCGGCGGGATCTCGGGTCAGCGACAGCCGGGGGGCGGAGTCGTCGCGCAGGCAGTGAACCAACCCGGAAGGGCAGCAGACTGGGGTTCGGCAGAGGCCCTCTACGCCGACATGGCCCTGATCCGGCGGTTCGAGGAGACGCTGCTCGACCTCTTCGCCGCCGGGCAGCTCGCCGGGACGACGCACACGTGCATCGGCCAGGAGGCGGACGCGGCCGGCGTGGCGTCGTGCCTCGACCCCGAGCGCGACGTGATCGTCTCGAACCACCGCTGCCACGGCCACTACCTCGCCTTCACCGGCGACGTCGACGGGCTGCTGCGCGAGGTGATGGGCCGCGAGGGCGGCGTCTGCGGCGGCAAGGGCGGCAGCCAGCACCTGTACGCGGGCAACTTCTACTCGAACGGCGTGCTCGGCAGCACCGTCCCGCTCGCCACCGGGATCGCGCTCGCCGAGCGCGAGCGCGGCTCGGGCGCCGTCGCGACGGTCTTCATCGGCGACGGCACGCTCGGCCAGGGCGTCGTCTACGAGAGCTTCAACATCGCCTCGCTCTGGCAGTTGCCGCTGCTCGTCGTGCTCGAGCACAACGACTACGCGCAGTCGACGCCGTCGCACCTCCAGCTCGCCGGCGACGTCGAGGCGCGCGCGGCCGCGTTCGGGATCGCGACCGACCGGCTCGACACGACGGACGTGCTCGCGATCCGCGCCGCCGCCGGCCGCGCCGTGACCCACGTGCGCGAGACGGGGCGGCCGTTCTTCCTCGTCCTCGACACGTACCGCTTCAGCCCGCACAGCAAGGGCGACGACTTCCGCGACCCGGACGAGATCGCGGCGCGGCGTGAGCGCGACCCGCTCACGGTCGCCGCCGCCCACGTCGCCGAGGACCTCCGGCGCGAGATCGACGTCGCGTGCGAGCGCCGCCTGGCCGAGGCGGTCGAGCAGGCGCTCGCGGCCCCCGTCGTCACCCCGGAGCTGGCGCGCCTGTGAGCCGGCGCTGCGCCCAGGAGCTGAACGTCGCGCTCCACGAGATCTTCGAGGAGCGCGACGACGTCTACCTGCTCGGCGAGGACCTGCTCGACCCGTACGGCGGCGCGTTCAAGATCAGCCAGGGGCTCTCGACCCGCTGGCCCGACCGCGTGCTCGCGACGCCGATCAGCGAGGCGTCGATCTTCGGCGTCGCCGCCGGGATGGCGCTGCGCGGCTACCGGCCGATCGTCGAGATCATGTTCGGCGACTTCATCACGCTCGGCTTCGACCAGATCGTCAACGGGATCGCGAAGTTCCGCGAGATGTTCGACGAGGGCGTGACCGTCCCGCTCGTCGTGCGGACGCCGATGGGCGGCGGCCGCGGCTACGGGCCGACGCACAGCCAGTCGCTCGAGAAGCTCCTGCTCGGCGTGCCGGGCATCGCGGTCGTCGCGCCGAGCGAGTGCCACGACCTGCGCGCGCTGCTCGCCGAGGCGGTCGCCGACGACGAGCCCGTGTTCTTCGTCGAGAACAAGCTCATGTACGGGCGCCCGAACCGCCGCCCCGAAGGCGGGTACGTGGACGAGTTCCGCTGCGTCGAGAGCGACGGCCGCTACCCGGCGCTGACGTTCTCCGGCAACAGCTTCGCCGGCGCGGACGCGACCATCGTCACGTACGGCGGGATGCTCCCGATCGCGCTCGAGGCGGCGCGCGAGCTGATCCTCGAGCACGAGGTCTTCACCGAGGTCGTGGCGCTCGGGCAGCTGCTCCCGCTCGACCTCGAGCCGGTGCTCGAGTCGGTCGGGCGCACCGGCTCGCTCGTCACGCTCGAGGAGGGAACGCTCACGGCCGGCGTCGGCTCGGAGATCGCCGCGCGCGTCCAGGCGGAGGCGTGGGACGACCTGCGCGGGCCGGTGCGGCGGGTCGCGGCGCGCGACGGGATCGTCCCGGCCGCGCGCGGCTCGAGGACGAGATGCTCCCGGGCGTCGACGACGTCGTCGCCGCGGTCGCCGAGCTGGCCGGCGTCCGGGGCTAGGAGACCGTTCCCCTGCTGGAGATCGTCCTCACGCGTGAAGACGCCAACAGTGAGTCGGCGCTCCTCGCCGAATGGCTGGTGGACGATCGCGCGGAGGTGCGGAAAGGGCACGCGGTCTGCGTCGTCGAGACGTCGAAGGCGTCGGTCGAGATCGAGGCGGAGGGCGACGGCACGATCGTCCAGCTCGTGCCCGCCGGCGTCGAGGTCGAGCTCGGGACGTGCATCGCGCTCGTCGCGCAGGGCGACGGCGAGCTCGCCGTCGCGGAGGCGCGGCAACAGGCGGAGGCTCCCGAGGAGCCGGGACAGCCCGCGCTCCGCAACGTGACGCGCAAGGCGGCCGAGCTCGCCGCCCGGCACGGCGTCGACCTGGAGCAGATCGACAAGGCGGGCTTCATCACCGCCGACGACGTCGAGGCGATCGTCGCAGGCGACGACGAGGCGCCTCCGGCCGGCGATCCCGTGCTCGCCGGGCTCTCGACCGAGAACGTCACCCTGCCCGCGGTCTTCTCGCTCGGCGAGGACGTGGGGGTGCTCGACCCGGCGTTCCTCGCCACGCTGCGCGCCGACCCGGCGGCGTTCGGGGCCCTCGCGTCCGAGGAGAAGGTCGAGGCCTACCGGCGCGCCGGCGCCCACGTCGGCGAGGGCGTCCGGCTCGGGAGCGGCACCGTCGTCGTCGCGCCGCGCATCGTGCTCGAGGACGGCGTCACGATCGGAGACGGCGGCTCGATCCGCTGCGACGAGGTGTTCGCGGCCGGCGAGCTCGCCGCGTTCGGGCCGCGCCTCGAGGCTCGCCTGCCGCCGCGCCTTCGTCGGCGCGGGCCTCTGGGCGGGACGGGAGATCCGGATCGGCGGCGGCGGCCACCGCGACCCGTGGGCGACGTTCGTGATCGGCGACCACGGCTTCATCGGCGACGAGGCGTTCATCAACGTCGGCCGGCCCGTCCTGATCGGGCGCGAGGCGTTCGTGACCATGCGCTCCGTCCTCGTCACGCACAACATCGGCCACTCGCTGCTCGAGGGCTTCGAGAACCGCTTCGCCGGCATCGTGCTCGAGGACCGGGTGCAGGTCGGCATCGGGGCGGTCGTCTACGCCGGCTGCCGCATCGGGCGCGAGTCGATCGTCGCCTCGAACTCGTACGTCGTCGCCGACATCCCGGCCGGCTCGCTCGCCGTCGGCGTGCCCGCACGCGTCGCGGGTGCGTCGAGCCGGCCCCTGAGCCGGCCCCGCCAGGTCGCCGCCGCCCGAGCGGATCGTCGACGAGCTCGCCGAGCTCCTCGGGCTCCGCGGCGTCGAGACCGAGCCGCTCGAGCTCGCAGACGCCCACGGCATCGCGCTGACGGGCCCGGACGGCCCCGCCCGCGTCGTCTTCGTCGAGCGGTACGAGCCCGGCACCGTGGAGGCGGGCGAGGGGGAGACCGTCGTGCTCACGCTCGCGGCCGCCGCCGAGCCGCCCGAGGGCTGCGCCGTGCTCGACCTGCTCGCGTGCCGCGTCCACGGCGACGGCGGCGTCGTGCTCGAGTCGGTGCGCGAGCTCTGCCGCAAGCGCGGCATCCGCTTCGAGCCCGGCCCGTGGCGCTACCGCGGCGGACTCGTCTGACCGCAGAAAGCCGCAGGCGGGATCCGCGCCGCCGGGGATGGGGGCGCCGGCATCCCGGCCGACGCTCACGGCATGGCCCGCAAGCGCACCAAGAAGGTCGCGCACCCGAGCGGCCGCCCGCAGCCCGAGGCCGTCCACGGCAAGGACCGTTTCTCGCCGCCGCGGCAGGCGACGAAGCGCCCGGCGCAGAGGCTGCCCGGTCACGGCATGCGCTGAGCCCGCGCTAGGTTGCCCGGGTGATCGCCGCCACGCCGCCGGTCGCGGCCCAGCTCGTGCAGGCCGACGCGGCCTTCCGGGCCGCGGTCGCCCACTGGGACGACTCCACCGCGCTGCCGCCGGCGGCGATCGCGGCCGTCGCGCGCGAGCAGCTGATCGAGCTCCGCCTCGCCGGCGACGACCGCCTCTACCGCGTCGTGATCCGGCAGCTGCCCGCGCGGCTGCGGCGCGACGTCGTCGACGACGTGCAGGCCCACCGTGAGCTGACGGGCATCGCGCCGAGCAAGCCGGGGCCGCCGATCCGGCTCGGGCCCGCGCTGCCGCTCGCGCGGCTGCGCCTCCTCTACCGCGAGGGCCGACGCCGCTCCGGGGTGGCGTGGCAGCTGCTCGCGGCGATCAACTACGTCGAGACCGACTTCGGCCGGCTGCGCGAGCCGAGCGCCTCCGGCGCGCTCGGGCCGATGCAGTTCATGCCGGCGACGTGGCAGTCGTACGGGCGCGGGAACATTCGCGATCCGCGCGACGCGATCCTCGCCGCCGCCCGCTATCTACGTGCGGCCGGGCGCGCCCGCCGACGTGCCCGGCGCGCTCCATCACTACAACCCGTCGGCCGCGTACGTGAACGCCGTGCTCCGCTTCGCCTCGCGCATCCGCCGCGACCGGCTCGGGCTCGCGGCGCTCTACGCGCGCCGCCTGATCGTCCGCACCGCCCACGGCTACCGGCGGTCTGAACGCGGTTCAGGCCGCGGCGGGCGTGGCCTCGAGCAGCCCCGGCACGAGCTCGGCGGGAGCGGGGCGGCCGAGCAGGTAGCCCTGCCCGAGCGCGCAGCCGAGCGCGCGCAGCGTCTCGAGGTCGCGCTCGCTCTCGAGCCCCTCCGCGACCGTGACGAAGCCGAGCGCGGCGCCGAGCTCGACGAGCGAACGGGCGACGGCAGTCCGGCGGTCGCTGCCCGCGATCCCGGCGACGAGCGAGCGCGGCAGCTTGAGCAGGTTGCCGGCGCCTTCCGACAGGGACTCGAGCGAGCCGCGGGCGCCGCCGTAGACGTCGATCGCGAGCCGGACGCCGAGCTTCTGCACCGCGTCGAGGCGGGCGGCGTCGAGCTCGGCGCGCCGCAGGAGCACGGTCTCGGTCGGCTCGAGCACGAGCTGCGAGGGAGCGAGCGTGCCGAGCGCCGAGCGGATCTCGGTGGCGAGGTCGGTGCGGAGGATGTCCTGGGCGGACACGTGCACCGACGCCCAGAGCTCCGGCAGGCCGTGGCGGGACCGCCAGTGGGCCAGGTCGGCGCAGGCGCGGCGGAGCGCGAACCGGTCGATCTCGACCACGAACCCGGTCTCCTCGGCGTAGGGCAGGAACTCGGCCGGCAGCAGCAGGCCGCGGCTCGGGTGCCGCCAGCGCGCGAGCGCCTCGAGGCCGGCGACGCGCCCCGTGACGAGGTCGACGATCGGCTGGTAGTGGAGCTCGAGCTCGCCGCGCGTGACGGCGCCGCGCAGGCTCGTCGCGACCTCCAGCCGCGAGACGACGGCGGCGCGCATGCCCTGCTCGTACTCGACGTAGGAGCCGCGACCGCTGCGCTTGGCCCGGTACATCGCCACGTCGGCGTTCCGGAGCATCTCCTCCGCCTCGTAGCGGCCCCGGCAGATGCCGACGCTCGCGCCGACGCAGACCGCGGTGGTGCCGACCGTGAACGGCTTCGCGAGGGCCGCGACGAGGCGCTCGGCGGCCACCACGGGATCGGAGCCGTTCGCGAGCAGCACGGCGAACTCGTCGCCGCCGAGGCGGGCGGGAGTGTCCGAGCGCCGCAGACAGTCCGAGATCCGGCGCGCGACCTGGATCAGCACCTCGTCTCCGGCCAGATGGCCGAGGCTGTCGTTGACCGGCTTGAAGCTGTCGAGGTCGAGGAACAGCACGGCGACGTCGGTGCCCTCGCGGTCGGCGCGCACGAGCGACTGCTCCAGCCGGTCGAGGAAGAGCGCGCGGTTCGGCAGGCCGGTGAGCGAGTCGCGGAACGCCTGCCGCACCTGGTCGGCGGCCTTGGCGGCGCCGAGCGCGAGCGTCGCCTGGGCGGCGTAGCGCTCGAGCATCCGGCCGTCCGCCGTGGTGTAGCGGCGTTCCGGATCGCGGGAGGAGACGAGCAGGACGCCCACGAGCGCGGCGTGCTCGTAGACGGGAGCCGCCATCGCGGTGCGGAGGTCGGGCGGGGCGATGGGCGAGCGCGCCTCGAGCGAGCGGTAGTCCTCGACGACGACGACGCGCCGCTCCTCGATCGCCCGGCCGCACGCACCCACGCCGATCGGAGACCGCCGCGTCCCGGCGGCGGAGCGCCTGGTCGAGGCCGTGGCTGGCCACGACGACGAGCGTCTCGGGCTCGTCGGGGTCGATGAGCCGGAGCGTGGCGGCGTCGGCGCCGAACAGCTTGGCGGCGCCCTCGACGATCACCCGGAAGACCTCGTCGAGCGGCGAGCCGGCGATGACCGCGTGCTGGATCACGGTCGAACTGGGCGAGGAGCGCCTCGTCGCGGCCCGAGTGTTCCGGACGGCCTGTGGGCAGGCGCCGCCCTGTCGGCTCCGACGATGACCTGCGTCCGCGCCGCGTGGGACGCCCGTATCCACGGCCGGGTAGTCGGCAGGCGCGGCCCGGGCTTGAGGCGGCGCGGGAGCGGTGGTCCGGACGCTCGTGACACCCTCCGACCGGCCGATGTGGTACAAACCAGGCCGCGCCGAGGGGTTAGACGGCGCTGACTTTGTGACGCTCTGATTTCGACGAGGGAGAGCCCTGCACCCATGAGTTGGTTCATGCACC